>NZ_LJSB01000174.1:0-282 GCF_002742565.1 Pseudomonas sp. 2995-3
ACTCTGTAGACGAGGCCTTAGCTGGGTATGGTAATGAAATTGTAGTTACCATACATAAAGATGAAAGTATTAGTGTAAAGGACAATGGACGAGGTTATCCGACAGGGATGCATCGGACTGGTAAACCTACGCCTGAAGTTATTTTAACAGTGCTTCATGCTGGTGGTAAATTTGGGCAAGGGGGCTACAAAACAAGTGGAGGTCTTCACGGGGTTGGTGCTTCCGTTGTAAATGCTCTTTCAGAATGGTTAGAAGTGACAATTCATCGTGAAGGTACTATAT
>NZ_LJSB01000175.1:0-271 GCF_002742565.1 Pseudomonas sp. 2995-3
GAAATACGAGCGCTATAATGTTACGTTCTCTATAATGGTCGGTTAGCTGGTAACGTGTAAGGTGACGTGGTATTTTAAGAGAGGGGTATAAAATGGGAAATATGAAAAAGGTAATGATATTAGTATCAAGCATCATGGTCTTACAAGTCTTATCTTATGTTGGAGTTATGATGTACCTTGAGATGAAAGAGAATGCAGTTTTCACGCATGAAATGTATTCCGATGAAAAGTTCGATTACTATTTACGGGATTTTGATAATAATGGGTACAT
>NZ_LJSB01000176.1:0-576889 GCF_002742565.1 Pseudomonas sp. 2995-3
CAGACTAAATGCCATGCTGCGAGACGGTACAGAATGGCGCTGACGGACGGTGGGTTAAGACAGTTGCTCCCACATTTGATCTTCGTCTAGTTCACACGGTGCCTTCGCCTTCCAGCTTGCGCGCCTCATCAACACCCGAGGCGGTCAGCTTGATCGGCAGGTTCAACGAATATTCACCGGCGTCGTCGGTGGTCACATGCCCATCCTTGATAAACCCGCGTTCTTGCAGAAATGCCAGCACACTGGCCACCACCTTTTCGCCGCGGTAGTTATCCAGCACCTCCTTGCCCAGGCCGTTGGGGTGGGCGTGCAGCAGACGGGTGAGGACTTCTTTTTCAAGGTTTCTATCGACGTTCATGCGTACCTCTTCACTGGGAAATGATCGGGTGTCGGTGCGGCTATCGATGCATCAAGGCGCAGGTTGTTTCGGGGCGCCCGGGATGTTGCTGTCATCGCCCTTGTTGATTTTGGGTTCTTCATTGACGCCTGGGCCCATTTTGCCGTTACCGACTGCAGCCGGTGCCTGACGTTGGGTATCGGCGCCTTTGGTGCGAGGGTCTGCGCCGTTATCGATAATCGCGCCACCGTTGGTTTCCATCCCTGTGCCCATCGAATCCTGAGACTCCTTGGTAGCAGGGTTGGTGGTGCCGGTGGATGAGGTGGCGGCAACGGCACTCAATGAGGCGGCGGACAGCAGGCCGATGAGGGCGAGGGCAGCAAATTTGGAATTCTTCATGAGGGGTGTCTCCATATGATTAATGTCCTTACCCCTTATTGGTCCGCCCCAGTTTGCGGTTCGTGCCTTGATGGCGACGAACGGTGCTAATTCACCTGTAAGATTTTGTTAGCCGAACGCTGGCGCCAGATCAGTCGCGCCACCGTGATCAACCAGTTGAACAAGGCCACGGCCAACACACTCGCCAGCAGCGTCGGCAGCCCAGAGTCGACAATGATTTTGCCCGCCAGCAGCGGAAAGCCGAACACCCCGACAAAGTACGCCAGGCTGAACAGCAGCAAGGCTTGTGACGTCGTTCCAGGCGGTGCTTCATTGGCCACCAGCCCATTGATCACCGAGTACGTCAGGCCGTAACCCACGCCCAGCGTGCCGGCTGCCAACAGGTAACTGAGGTTGCCACTCACGCCAAACGCAAACAGCGCGATCGAGCCGAGCATGATCCCGGACAGCACGCAGGCGGCCCAGTACGCATCGCGCTTGACCACGTGGCCGGCGATCAACAGCCGGCTGGTAATGGCGGCGCTCAGGAAGCCGCCAAAGAACAACGAATAGTCCAACCCCTGCGCAGCCGCGTAGCTGGTTTGAAACGATGAAAGCCCACCAAACACACAGCCGCCCAGGCCGACCATCAGGATCGCAAACGCGGCTTTGGATGACAGCACGCGGCGGCTGGACGCCCAGGAAATCTTCGAGGTGGGCGCATTCGCGTGGTGGTTAAGTTGTGCGCCCATTCGCCAGAACATCAGGACGCCGACCAGACTGGCCAGGCCGGCGATATAGAAGGCTGCTGTCAGCGGCAGGCCCAGCGCGTCGGCGGCACGGCCGAGCAAAGGGCCGGAGCCGATCCCGCTCAACATACTGCCCGACAGCAGCGCAAAATATTTGGCCCGCTGCGCCGATTGCACCAGCAGCGTCACGATGATCGGCCCCAAGGTGTAGAACACGCCCCAGCCCAACCCAAGCGACAGACCGAACAGCATCAAGCCCTGGCCAAACCCGGGTGTCAGGGCAAACCCCAGGCACGCCACCACCAGCAATACGCCCATGCCCGCAATCGCGCGCGCCGCACCGACCGCATCGGCCAAGTGCCCGCAGAACAGCACTGCCACGAACGTACTGAGCATCGCCATGGAGATCACGCTGCCGGCGTCGTGTTCATTGCCGCCGCGCGAGTGGATCAGCAGCGACAGCAAAAACGTCGAGCCATAGGACAGTGACAGCAAGAAGCTGGCGAGGCAGAAAAAGGCGAACAGTTTGGTATTCACGGCGGGTGTGGAAGGCATCGGGCGACCTTGCAGTTATCAGCATGCAGTTATTAGCGTTATGCCCGACTGTTTACCATGCCCGTGCATGGCGAATGTTGCGTGGTTGGTGGTACTTGCTTTACGCGTGGCCGGAGTAAACAAATTGCACTGCAATCAGTCATCAAAGCGCCTTAGTATGTGGCCTTTGACATTGCCCAAGGCCCGCCCATGACCATCGAGATTCGCCCTGCCGTGCCCAGCGATGCTGCGCAGATCCTGACTTTCATCACTGAACTTGCCGAGTACGAAAAGGCCCGGCACGAAGTGATCGCCAGTGTGGTGGATATCGAGCGCAGCCTGTTCAGCGAGGGCGCCACCGCCCATGGCCTGATCTGTTCGCGGGATGGCCTGCCGATTGGCTTTGCGGTGTTCTTCTTCAGTTACTCCACCTGGCTGGGCAGCAACTGCCTGTACCTCGAAGACCTCTACATCAACCCCGAGCAACGTGGCGGCGGGGCGGGCAAGAAGCTCTTGCGGCACCTGGCCAAGATCGCCTGCGACAACGGTTGCGGGCGTTTCGAGTGGAGCGTGCTGGACTGGAACGAGCCGGCGATTGCCTTCTACAAGTCCATCGGCGCCCAGCCGCAGGAGGAGTGGGTGCGCTATCGCATGGAGGGTAATGCACTGCGCGACTTTGCCCAGGGCTGAAACCCTCTTTCAAAAACACTGAAGGCCCACTGTGGGGGCGGGCTTGTGTGGGAGCTGGCTTGCCTGCGAAAGCATCACTTCGGTGTAACTGAAATACCGAGGTGCCCGTATCGCAGGCAAGCCAGCTCCCACAGAGATCGGCACCCACATTTTTTTGTGCCATGTCTCACTATATGGGATGCAAATTTATATATTGAGATATTTCAAAAGATGGGTTTATAGTCGGCGGCATCAGCACTCACTACCAAAAATAAAACAGGTGAAGCGATGCAGCCCCAACCGTTGTCATTACCCGCCGTGCCCGAACCCACCTATGGCGAGCGGCTGAAAAACAAAGTGGTGATCATCACCGGTGCCGCTCAAGGGATAGGCGAGGCGATCGTCGCCTGCTTCCAGGCCCAGCAGGCACGGCTGGTGATTGCGGATATCCAGGCCGAAAAGGTTGAGCAAGTCGCCGCCCACTGGCGCGAACGCGGCGCTGAGATTGTCGCGCAGGCCGTCGATATCACCTCCAAAGAGCAATGGCAGGCGCTAGTCAATGTGGCCATCGAGCGCTTTGGCCGTGTGGATGTGTTGATCAACTGCGCGGGCGTCAACGTGTTCCGTGACCCGCTGGAGATGACCGACGAAGACTGGCGCCGCTGCTTCGCCATCGACCTCGACGGTGCCTGGTTCGGCTGCCGCACCGTGTTGCCGCACATGATCGAGCAGGGCATCGGCAACATCATCAACATCGCCTCCACCCATTCCAGCCACATCATTCCCGGCTGTTTTCCCTATCCGGTAGCCAAGCATGGCCTGCTCGGTCTCACCCGCGCCCTCGGCATCGAATACGCGCCCAAAGGCATCCGCGTGAATGCCATTGCGCCGGGCTACATCGAAACCCAGCTCAACGTCGATTACTGGAACGGCTTCCCTGACCCGCATGCCGAGCGCCAGCGCGCCTTCGATTTGCACCCGCCCAAGCGCATCGGCCAACCGGTCGAGGTGGCGATGACGGCGCTGTTTCTGGCCACCGACGAGGCGCCCTTTATCAACGCAACCTGCCTGATGATCGATGGCGGGCGTTCCGTGATGTACCACGACTAACAACAATCAAGAGAGGTGGTTCATGTTCAAGAAGACGTTAGGCGCCGTGGCGCTGGCGATGGCCTTCAGCGGTTTTGCAGCGGCCGAAGAAGTGAAGATCGGCTTCCTGGTCAAGCAGGCCGAAGAGCCTTGGTTCCAGACCGAATGGGCCTTTGCCGAAAAGGCCGGTAAGGACCAGGGCTTCACCGTGATCAAGATCGCCGTGCCCGACGGCGAGAAAACCTTGTCCGCCATCGACACCCTCGCCGCCAACGGCGCCAAGGGGTTTGTGATCTGCCCGCCGGACGTGTCCCTCGGCCCTGCGATCATGGCCAAGGCCAAGCTCAACGGCTTGAAAGTGCTGGCGGTGGATGACCGATTTGTCGATGCCAAGGGCAAGCCCATGGAAGACGTGCCTTATGTGGGCCTCGATGCCTACAAGATCGGCCAGAAACAAGGCGAGGCCATGGCCGCCGAAGCCAAGCATCGTAACTGGGACTGGAAGGACACCTACGCCGTCATCAACACCTTTGACGAGCTGGAAACCGGCAAAAAACGCACCGACGGTTCGGTCGAAGGCCTCAAGGCCGCCGGCTTGCCCGCTGACCACATCCTGTTCAGCGCGCAGAAAACCCTCGACGTGCCAGGCAGCATGGATTCAACCAACTCGGCGCTGGTAAAGCTGCCGGGCACCGCGAAAAACCTGATCATCGGCGGCATGAACGACAGCACCGTGCTGGGCGGCGTGCGCGCCACCGAAAGCGCCGGTTTCAAGGCGGCCAATGTGATTGGCGTGGGCATCAATGGCACTGATGCGATTGAAGAGTTGAAGAAAACCGACACCGGCTTCTACGGCTCAATGCTGCTCAGCCCCGATGCATCCGGCTACAAAACCGCCACGGCGATGTTCGAGTGGGTCACCAAAGGCACCGAGCCTGCCAAGTTCACCGCCCTGGATAACGTAACCCTCATCACCCGCGCCAACTTCAAGGAAGAGTTGAGCAAAATCGGTCTGTGGAAATGACCGGCGCGGCCTTGCGTTTCAACGGCATCGGCAAGGAGTTTCCCGGGGTCAAGGCGCTGGCGCAAATCAGCTTTGAAGCGCGGCCGCACTCGGTGCATGCGCTGATGGGCGAGAACGGCGCGGGCAAGTCCACGCTGCTCAAGATCCTCGGCGGTGCCTACACGCCCAGCAGCGGCACGGTGCAGATCGGCGAGCAGGTCATGGCGTTTAAGAACGCCGCCGATAGCATCGCCAACGGCGTGGCGGTGATTCACCAGGAGCTGCATCTGGTGCCGGAAATGACCGTGGCCGAGAACCTGTTTCTCGGGCATTTGCCGTCGCGTTTCGGCGTGGTCAACGGCGGCCAGCTGCGCAAGCAGGCGTTGGCGTGCCTTAAAGGCCTGGCCGATGAAATCGATCCGCAAGAGAAGCTTGGGCGTTTGTCCCTCGGCCAGCGCCAACTGGTGGAAATCGCCAAGGCGTTGTCCCGTGGTGCCCATGTGATTGCTTTTGACGAACCCACCAGCAGCCTGTCGGCGCGGGAAATCGACCGCTTGATGGCGATCATCACGCGCCTGCGCGATGAGGGCAAAGTGGTGCTGTATGTGTCGCATCGCATGGAAGAAGTGTTCCGTATTTGTGATGCGGTGACGGTGTTCAAGGACGGCCGTTATGTGCGCACTTTTGACGACATGGCCACACTGACTCACGACCAGTTGGTGACCTGCATGGTCGGGCGCGATATTCAGGATATCTATGACTATCGCCCGCGTGAGCGCGGTGAGGTGGCGCTTAAGGTCAACGGTTTGCTTGGGCCTGGCCTGCGCGAAGCGGTCAGCCTGCAGGTGCACAAGGGCGAGATTCTCGGCCTTTTCGGGCTGGTGGGCGCCGGGCGTACCGAGCTGTTTCGTTTGCTCAGTGGCCTGGAACGCGCAACGGCCGGGCAGTTGGAGTTGTTTGGGCAAGCCCTGCCATTACATTCACCACGCGATGCCATCGCCGCCGGTGTGCTGCTGTGCCCGGAGGACCGCAAAAAGGAAGGCATCATCCCGCTGTCCAGCGTGGCCGAGAACATCAACATCAGTGCGCGTGGCGCGCATTCGACCTTTGGCTGGCTGTTGCGTGAAGGCTGGGAGAAGGGCAACGCCGACAAGCAGATCAAGGCGATGAAAGTCAAAACGCCGAACGCCGAGCAGAAAATCATGTACCTGTCCGGCGGCAATCAACAAAAGGCCATTCTTGGCCGCTGGCTGTCGATGCCGATGAAAGTGTTGCTGCTGGATGAGCCTACACGCGGCATCGATATCGGCGCCAAGTCGGAGATCTACCAGATCATTCATAACCTTGCGGCCAGCGGCATTGCGGTGATTGTGGTGTCCAGCGACCTGATGGAAGTGATGGGCATCTCTGATCGCATCCTGGTGATGAGTGAAGGCGCGCTGACTGGCGAGTTGACCCGCGACCAGGCGGATGAAGCGAAGCTGTTGCAACTGGCTCTCCCGCGTTCGCGGGCTTGAAGAATTCGAGGGTATAGGTATGTCACAGGTAAAAACTGCAAAGGGCTTTTGGCCGGGTTTCAACCAACGTAAATTTCTCGATGATTGGGTGATGCTGCTCGCGGCATTGAGCATCTTTGTGCTCAGCGCGCTGTTTATCGACAACTTCCTCTCGCCGCTGAATATGCGCGGGCTGGGCCTGGCGATTTCGACGGTGGGCATCGCTGCGTGCACCATGCTGTTCTGCCTGGCGTCGGGGCATTTCGACTTGTCAGTCGGCTCGGTGATCGCCTGTGCCGGTGTGGTCGCGGGGATTGTGATTCGTGACACCGACAGCGTGGTACTCGGCGTGTCCGCTGCGTTGGCCATGGGCCTGGTAGTGGGGCTGATCAACGGCATCGTGATCGCCAAGCTGCGCATCAACGCGTTGATCGCAACCTTGGCGACCATGCAGATCGTGCGCGGGCTGGCCTATATCTTTTCCAACGGCAAGGCGGTCGGCGTGATGGACGAACGCTTCTTTGTGTTCGGCAACGGCCAACTGATGGGCGTGCCGGTGCCGATTATCATCACCGTGTTGTGCTTTGTGTTCTTCGGCTGGCTGCTCAACTACACCACCTATGGGCGCAACACCATGGCCATCGGTGGCAACCAGGAAGCGGCGTTGCTGGCCGGGGTGAATGTCGACCGCACCAAAATCATCATCTTTGCCGTGCACGGCTTGATCGGCGCATTGGCCGGGGTGATCCTCGCCTCGCGCATGACCTCGGGCCAGCCAATGATCGGCCAGGGCTTCGAGCTGACGGTAATCTCGGCGTGTGTGCTGGGCGGTGTGTCGTTGAGCGGCGGTATCGGCATGATCCGCCATGTGATTGCCGGGGTGTTGATTCTGGCGATCATCGAGAACGCGATGAACCTGAAGAACATCGACACGTTTTACCAGTATGTGATCCGGGGCTCGATCCTGCTCTTGGCGGTCATCATCGACCGCATGAAGCAACGCTGAACTCTCGCCCTATGAAGATCCAAATGTGAGAGCTGGCTTGCCTGCGATAGCGGTGGGTCAGCTAATTATTTGTAGGCTGATGCACCGCCATCGCAGGCAAGCCAGCTCCCACAATGGATCTCCTCTGTTCAGCAGGGCTGCATTTGCCATAATGGCGCCGTTTTCGTACTTCCCAATAGGCCCGATATGCAGGAAAACGCCCACATCCCCGTCAAAGACGCCGCCCCCACCGGCACCCAGACCCTGCTGCGTGGCCTGGGCGTGGTGCAAGCGGTGGCGGCGGGTGCGCGCGACTTGAAAGAGATCGCCAGGCGCATCGGCACCACCCGCAGTACCACTCACCGGCTGGCCAGTTGCCTGGTTGAGGAGCGTTACCTGCGCGTGGTGCCGCAAGTAGGTTATTTGCTCGGGCCGAAACTGATCGAACTGGGTTTTCAGGCCCGTGACGAACTGCCGCTGGTGACCCTGGCGGTGCCGTACCTGGATGAACTGTCGGCGTTGACTGGCGACACCATCCACTTGGCGATTCGTGAATACGACGATGTGCTCTACCTGCACAAGAACCCCGGCCGCTACGGCCCGGAAATGCGCTCGCGAGTCGGCCATCGCATGCCGCTGGCGCGCACCGGTGTGGGCAAGGCAATGTTGCTGGATGACTCTGTGCAGGAGTGGCAGCGCCTGTATGAAGCCAGCCTGCCCGCCGAGGGCAAGAGCCAGCAATGGCCAGCGCACCCGGAGCAATCCTGGGCGCAGTTCGAGCAGCGCATGCGCGAATACGTGGAGGGTGGGTATGCGTTCGACCTGGAAGACAACGAACCGTCGATCCGTTGTGTGGCGGCACCGGTGCGCGATGCCAGCCGGCGAATCGTCGCCGGCATCAGCATCGCCAGTACCGTGCCCTACATGCCGCTGGAAAAGATGGCCGAGCTGATCCCTGTGATCAAGCAGGTCGCAGCGCGGCTGTCAGCGGAGTTGGGCGCTAAGGCCTGATCAGGCCTTCAAGGTCGCCATGTCGATGACAAAGCGGTACTTCACATCGCCGGCGATCATGCGGGTGTAGGCCTCGTTGATCTGGCGGATATCGAGCATTTCAATGTCACAGGTGATGTTGTGCTCGGCGCAGAAATCCAGCACTTCCTGGGTTTCGGCAATGCCGCCGATCAACGAACCGGCCAGCACTTTACGGCCCAGCACCAGCTTGGCAGCGTTCACCGGTGGGTCGACCGGTTCGATCAAGCCAACCAGGATATGCACGCCGTCAAAGCGCAGCACGTCGAGGTAGGGGTTCAGGTCGTGTTGCACCGGAATGGTGTCCAGCAGGAAATCGAAGCTGCCGGCGGCGGCTTTCATCTGCTCGGCATCGGTGGACACGATGACATGGTCGGCACCCTGGCGACGGCCTTCTTCAGCCTTGCTCGCGGAGCGGGTGAACAGCGTCACTTCTGCGCCCATGGCCTTGGCGAACTTGATGCCCATGTGGCCCAGGCCACCCATGCCCAGCACGCCGACTTTGTCGCCAGCCTTCACGCCGTAGTGCTTGAGTGGCGAGTAGGTGGTGATGCCTGCGCACAGAATCGGCGCGGCGCTGGCCAAGTCGAGCTTGGCCGGGATCTTCACCACGAAGTGCTCACTGACCACGATGCTGTCGGAGTAGCCGCCCATGGTGTTGCTGCCATCCACCCGGTCCGGGGTGGCGTAGGTCATGGTCGGGCCTTCGAGGCAGTACTGCTCAAGGTCCGCATGGCAAGCGTCGCAGTGGCGGCACGAATCAACCATGCAGCCCACGCCGACCAGATCGCCGACTTTGTGCGCGGTCACGCTGGTGCCGACGGCGGTGACTTTGCCGACGATCTCATGGCCAGGCATCAGCGGGTACACGGCGATGCCCCACTCGTTGCGTGCCTGGTGGATGTCGGAGTGGCATACGCCGCAGTACAGAATCTCGATGGCTACATCGTCGGCGCGCGGGCTGCGGCGTTCGAAGGACATGGGGGCGAGGGGAGTGGTGGCCGACTGGGCGGCATAACCGATGGCGGTGTACATACAGAAACCTCGCAAAAGGATTGACTAGGGAGGCGGCGTATTTTCCGCGCAGGGCCGGGATGCGGCCATGGCGATTGCTCCGAACCTCATGCCTATTCGTCCGGGAGTGCCCTGTGTTTGGATTCATGTGCGCTCAGACCTGCGATGATGCTCTTATCCCTTTTTAACGAAGTTTTTTGCCATGTTGTTGACCCGCCATCTCGATGCCAACGCCACGCTGGTTGCCTTGATTGAGGACCTCACGCCCTGCGACGGTTTCTCCCCGACGTACCTGCCCGGTGTGAAGGTATTGCGCGCCAGTTGCGACGTGGCACGCGGCCCGCAGATCTACGAACCGAGCCTGATGTTCGTGGCCCAAGGCAGCAAGGTCGCCTATTTAGGCCCACGCACACTGGAGTATGGCGCCGGGCACTACCTGATCCAGGCGATGCCGGTGCCGTTCGAATGCGAAACCTTTGCCATGGCGCCCGACGCGCCGCTGTACGGGGTTACCGTGGGGATTGATCGCGTGGTGCTCGGCGAACTGGTCATGGCCATGGGCATGCAGGCCGGGCCGCCGCCGACGGCGCAGACATTGGAATCCATGAGCTCGGTGATGCTCGATGATGCAATGCGCGGCAGCGTCGAACGGCTATTGCAGTGCCTGCACGATCCGCTGGAAAGCCGGATCATGGGCCCGGCGCGGGTCCGGGAAGTGTTGTTTACCGCATTGCGCGGGCCACAGGCGGATGTGCTGCGTGCCTTGGTGGAACAACAAGGGCAATTCTCACGTATTGCCACCTCG
The DNA here is from genome assembly GCF_002742565.1 of Pseudomonas sp. 2995-3. Classification (NCBI taxonomy): domain Bacteria; kingdom Pseudomonadati; phylum Pseudomonadota; class Gammaproteobacteria; order Pseudomonadales; family Pseudomonadaceae; genus Pseudomonas; species Pseudomonas sp. 2995-3. The sequence goes on from NZ_LJSB01000176.1 coordinate 10,089, forward strand.
TTGAATCACCTGCATGCCCATTACGCCGAGCCGCTGAACATTGAGACGTTGGCCGGGTATGCGCATATGAGTGCGTCGACCTTTCATGAGCACTTCAAGCGTTGCACGCTGCTGTCGCCGGTGCAGTATTTGAAGCGCTTGCGGTTGTTGAAGGCTCAGCAGTTGCTGCTGGTGGAAGGCTTGGGCGTGGCGCAGGCGGCGCACAACGTGGGGTATCAGAGTACATCGCAGTTCAGTCGGGAATATAAGCGTTACTTCTTGCGCAACCCGGGTGAAGAACGGGCGGCGTAGGTCAGGCAACACACTCTCTAAATGTGGGAGCTGGCAAGCCAGCTCCCACATTGGATCTGTGCCGGGCATAAAAAAGGCTCCCGTTTGGGAGCCTTTTTTGTTCAAGCAACTGCCTTACATATTCGGGTAAGTTGGCCCACCCGCGCCTTCCGGCGTCACCCACGTGATGTTCTGCGAAGGGTCCTTGATGTCACAGGTCTTGCAGTGCACGCAGTTCTGGGCGTTGATCTGGAAGCGCTTCTCACCGTCTTCCTTGGTGATCACTTCATACACGCCAGCCGGGCAGTAGCGCTGCGCCGGTTCATCGTAGAGCGGCAGGTTGGTGCCGATCGGGATGCTTGGGTCTTTGAGCTTCAAGTGGCACGGCTGCTCTTCTTCGTGGTTGGTACCGGAGATGAACACCGAGCTCAGCTTGTCGAAGCTCAGTTTGCCGTCGGGTTTTGGGTAGTCGATCTTCTTGCTGTCCTTGGCGAGCTTCAGGCAGGCGTAATCCGGCTTGGTGTCGTGCAAGGTAAACGGCATTTTGCCGCCGAGGATGTTCTGGTCAAACCAGTTGAAGCCGGCGCCGATGATCGGGCCGAACTTGTGCATCGCCGGGCCGAAGTTGCGGCTGGCGAACAGCTCTTCGTAGAGCCAGCTGGCCTTGAAACCGTCGACGTAGTTGGTCAGTTCGTCACCGCCTTCGGAGTCCGCGAACAGGCGCTCGGCCACGGCGTCGGCAGCGAGCATGCCGGACTTCATCGCGGTGTGGCTGCCTTTGATCTTGGCCACGTTCATGGTGCCCAGGTCGCAGCCGATCAAGGCGCCGCCTTTGAAGACCATCTTCGGCAACGAGTTGATGCCGCCTTTGGCCAGGGCACGCGCGCCGTAGCTGACGCGTTTGCCGCCTTCCAGGTATTGCGCCAGCACCGGGTGGTGCTTGAGGCGCTGGAACTCATCGAACGGCGACAGGAAGGTGTTGCTGTAGGACAGGTCGACGATCAGGCCGACAACCACCTGGTTGTTTTCCAGGTGATAAAGGAACGAGCCGCCGGTGTTCTCGTTGCTCATGATGTCCAGCGGCCAGCCGGCGGTATGAACCACCAGGCCAGGCTGATGCTTGGCCGGGTCGATTTCCCAGATTTCCTTGAGGCCGATGCCGTAGTGCTGGGCGTCGGCGTCGCTGTCCAGGTTAAAACGCTGGATCAGTTGCTTGCCGATGTGGCCACGGCAACCTTCGGCGAACAGCGTGTACTTGCCACGCAGCTCCATGCCTGGGGTGTACACGCCTTCTTTTGGATGGCCTTCGCGGTCGACGCCGAGGTCGCCGGTGATGATCCCGCGCACCACGCCGTTCTCGTCGAACAGCGCTTCCTGGGCGGCGAAGCCTGGGTAGACTTCTACGCCCAGGTTCTCGGCCTGCTGGGCCAGCCAGCGGCACAGGTTGCCCAGGGAGATAATGTAGTTGCCTTCGTTGTGCATGGTCTTGGGCACAAAGAAGTCAGGCACCTTGGTGGAGGCTTCAGGGCTGCGCAGTACATAGATGTCGTCGCGCACAACCGGGGTATTGAGCGGAGCGCCGAGTTCCTTCCAGTCCGGGAACAGTTCGTTCAGGGCGCGTGGTTCGAACACGGCACCGGAGAGGATGTGAGCGCCGACTTCGGAGCCTTTCTCGACCACGCAGACGCTGATTTCTTTACCGGCTTCGGCGGCCTTCTGCTTCAGTCGGCAGGCGGCAGACAGGCCTGCCGGGCCAGCGCCGACGATGACCACGTCGAATTCCATGTATTCGCGTTCCACAGGCTATCTCCTACTCAAGGCTCAACAGGCTTTTTTTTCTAATGGATGGAGGTTCGGTGTCGTCTTGCAACAACGGCAAGACCCACCTTTCTCTCTAGGTGGCGCATTATATCTACACCACTGGCAGCGTCCAATACAAACGTTTGTTTGAATTGCTCGCAGGCTAGGTAAATCAAAGCAACGCGGCTTATGACTGGCTATTTTGGCGTATTGACCAGAATAGGCGTTCCGGTCAATATACGGTCGGTTTTGCGCTTACCGTAGGCAGACAGCAGGTTTCAAGAGCACGTCCAAAAGCAAGACAGGTGACGCGTGCCTAAACAATGGTGCGCAGTTTACACACTGCGATAAAGAATGACCTCTCAGTCACCCCTGACGAACGGTCATCATTTCCCCATCGCTAAGTCATCCGCCGAAGTTTTTGGAGGTGCCCTTGTGTGCCGATGAGCATCAACCGCCAGGTTCGCCTAGGCGACTTTCTTTTCACCGGAGAGTAACGAGGAATCCATGAAGGTTCTTGTAGCTGTCAAACGCGTTGTCGATTACAACGTGAAAGTTCGCGTCAAGGCGGACAATTCCGGCGTCGACCTTGCTAACGTCAAAATGTCGATGAACCCTTTCTGCGAAATCGCTGTGGAAGAAGCTGTACGCCTGAAAGAGAAAGGCGTGGCGACTGAAATCGTGGTGGTTTCCATCGGCCCTACCACTGCTCAAGAGCAGCTGCGTACCGCCCTGGCCCTGGGCGCCGACCGCGCCATTCTGGTTGAGTCGGCTGAAGACCTGACCTCCCTGGCCGTGGCCAAGTTGCTCAAGGCCGTTGTCGACAAGGAACAGCCTCAGCTGGTGATCCTCGGCAAACAAGCCATCGACAGCGACAACAACCAGACTGGCCAGATGCTGGCTGCGCTGACCGGTTACGGCCAGGGCACCTTCGCTTCCAAAGTCGAAGTGAGCGGCGACAGCGTCGCTGTGACCCGTGAAATCGACGGCGGCGCACAGACCGTTTCGTTGAAACTGCCGGCCATCGTCACCACCGACCTGCGTTTGAACGAGCCGCGCTATGCGTCCCTGCCAAACATCATGAAAGCCAAGAAGAAGCCGCTTGAGTCGGTGACTCCAGAAGCTTTGGGCGTTTCCACCGCCTCTACCAACAAGACCGTCAAGGTTGAAGCACCGGCTGCACGCAGCGCGGGCATCAAGGTCAAGTCGGTGGCTGAATTGGTCGAGAAACTGAAAAACGAAGCGAAGGTGATCTGATCATGGCTATCCTCGTAATCGCCGAACACGACAACAAGGTGCTGGCCCCGGCCACGCTGAACACCGTGGCCGCTGCCGCTAAAATCGGCGGCGACATTCACGTGCTGGTAGCAGGTCAGGGCGCTGGCGCCGTGGCTGAAGCCGCTGCGAAAATCGCGGGCGTGAGCAAAGTCCTGAACGCTGATAACGCCGCCTACGCGCATCAGTTGCCAGAAAACGTTGCTCCGCTGGTAGCTGAGCTGGGCGCTGGCTACAGCCACATCCTGGCTGCTGCTACCTCCAACGGCAAAAACATCCTGCCACGCGTTGCTGCGCAGCTGGACGTTGACCAGATCTCCGAGATCATCTCGGTAGAAAGCGCTGACACCTTCAAGCGCCCGATCTACGCCGGTAATGCTATCGCCACCGTACAGTCCAACGCTTCGGTCAAAGTCATCACCGTGCGTGCCACCGGTTTCGACCCGGTTGCCGCTGAAGGTGGTTCGGCTGCCATTGAAGCTGTGGCTGCTGCCCACGACGCTGGCACTTCCAGCTTTGTTGGCGAAGAGCTGGCCAAGTCGGATCGCCCTGAGCTGACCGCTGCCAAAATCGTTGTTTCCGGCGGCCGCGGCATGCAGAACGGTGACAACTTCAAACACCTGTACGCCCTGGCCGACAAGCTGGGCGCTGCGGTCGGCGCTTCCCGCGCGGCCGTCGACGCAGGTTTCGTACCCAACGACATGCAGGTCGGCCAGACCGGCAAAATCGTTGCGCCACAGCTGTACATCGCCGTCGGTATCTCCGGCGCGATCCAGCACTTGGCCGGTATGAAAGACTCCAAGGTGATCGTTGCGATCAACAAGGACGAAGAAGCGCCAATCTTCCAAGTGGCTGATTACGGCCTGGTTGCGGACTTGTTCGAAGCCGTACCAGAGCTTTCGAAGCTGGTCTAATCCAGTTGCTTCACTTATAAAGAGCCCGGTCTTGTGACCGGGCTTTTTTTTGCCCGGCTTTTTTGAACATCGGAGAAACCGCCATGGATCTGCGTCCCGTATTGCTGGCACTGACACTTGGATTGGCGCTACTGCCTGGCCTCGCGCTGGCTGCCGGCAAGTGTGAGCGCCTGGTGATCACCGGCAGCCCGGATGCGCCGCCTTTGCTCTGGCGCGACCCTCAAGACCCAACGCACCTGATCGGCGCCACTGCCGATGTACTGCAACAAGTCGGCAAGGACCTCGGCGTTAAAATCGACCTGCTTTACGGCGGCAAACGCTCCCTGGCCCTGGATGAAGTGCGCAGCGGGCGCATGGACATTCTCGCCGATGCGCCGCTGAACCTCGGCGAGCTGGAAACCCTCGACTACATCCACCCGGCGCTGGTGCAGATCGACTACCTGGTGTGGACGCGCAAGGATTCGCCGCTGGTCTACACCAGCGCTGAAGACTTGCACGGGCATAAAGGCGCGGTCTCCGAGCGTGCGCGCTTGAGCGCTGGTTTCGACACCTTCGCCGGCCAGCAGCTCAGCTTGCAACGCCTGCCCAACTTGACCCCGGCGTTCCAGAAACTGCTGCTGGGTGAAGTCGACTACGTGCTGGCCGGGCGCTACTCGGGCATGGCCATGGCCCAGACGCTGGGCATGAGCAACGACCTTGTCGCCCGTGAAATACCCGTCGACCAGCCCGGCCTGTACCTGGCGATTTCCCACAACTCCGCCTGCAACGATCCGTGGCTGCGCGGACAGCTGGCGAAAAAGATGACAGAATTACCCGCGTCTGGTGTCGCGCAAGCCGCTTTGCAGCGCAACCTCGAACGCTGGAAAGCGCAATTGCAGCAACCCGTCGGCACCCCAGCAAAGTAAGGATTTTCAGTGACTCTTCGACCTCTTCTCGCGGCCCTCGCCGTTGTCGCTCTGGCGGGATGTGCAGCTGATCCTGCGCCGAACGAACAAATACGCCTCACCCAGCAGGCCTTGGAACAGGCCAACGCCGTGGGCGCCAGCACCGATGAATCGCCTGAACTGAAACTGGCTGAAGACAAGTTCGCCAAGGCCCGGGCCGACATGGCCGACCAATCCTACAAAGATGCGCGCATGCAGGCCGAACAGGCCGAGCTGGATGCGCGCCTCGCTGAAGCGCGGGTATTGACGCGTAAAAGCCAGGAACAACTGAACGTGCTCAACACTCGCATCGCCCGACTGCGCAAACAATTGCAGCTGGGAGAAGCCCAATGAGCCCGCTGATCCGTGGTTTGAGTTGTGTGTTGCTGCTGGGCAGCGCGGCGTTGGGCGGTTGCGCCAGCCAGCCCAACAGCGAGCAGGCGTTGCAGCAGGCTGGCAGCGACTTCCAGAAGGTCAAGGAAGACGCGAATGTGCTGCGTTTTGCGCCCAAGGATGTGATTCGTGCCGGCGAATCCCTGGCCCGCGCCGATCGCTTGTCCAGCTACTGGGGCAGCGGCCCCGACGTGGTGCATTACGCCTACCTGAGCCAGCGCTACAGTGAGATCGCCCGCGAACACACCGAGCAGGGGCTCAACGCCGAGCGCGGCACCAAGCTGGAGCTGGAACGCCAGCGCCTGCAATTGGCCCTGCGTGAGAGCAAGTTGGCGAGCGTGCAGCAGCAAGGCAAGTGGCTCGAAGAGCAAATCGCCAGCCTGACCACCACCCAGACCAATCGCGGCCTGGTCATGACGTTGGGCGATGTGTTGTTCGACACCGGTGACGCCGAGCTGCAAAACTCGGCCAACCGCACCGTGCTGAAAATTGTGCAGTTCTTGCAGTTGAACCCCAAGCGCGTGGTGCGCATCGAGGGTTATACCGACAACACCGGTGGCGAGCAGGAAAACCTCAAGCTGTCGCGCGACCGTGCGCAATCGGTGGCTGATGTGCTGATGGACCTGGGGATTGATGAAAAACGTATCCAGGTCGAGGGCTACGGTGACCAGTACCCGGTAGAGGCCAACGCCTCAGAGCGCGGCCGCGCGCAGAACCGCCGGGTGGAAATTGTGTTCTCCGACGAAAAAGGCCAGCTGGGCGCCGCTCGCTAAAAACCTGCATCGATCAGTGTGGGAGCTGGCTTGCCTGCGATGCAGGCGCCTCGGTATGTCAGGCAAACCGAGGCGATACTATCGCAGGCAAGCCAGCTCCCCACAGGTTGCCGCGTACACACAGAACCGATCATTGATCGGTTTTTTTATGCACCTTGCCTCTACAGTTTTCTCTATCACTGCCGCCCGCGCTCGACTATTGTGGCAACTGTCCCCGTACACTTCTAAACTGTGCCGGTATGTTTCACACAAAAATAAAATACCCGTGAAATCGAGTGCTGCGTCATGACCAATCTGTTGCTTTACCAACGTATCGCCCAGCAACTGGCTGAGGACATCCGGCGCGGTGTCTATCAACCCGGCGAGCGCGTGCCTTCGGTGCGCAAGATGAGCTCACAGCTCAACGTCAGCCACGCCACGGTGTTGCAGGCGTATGCGAACCTGGAAGACCAGGGGCTGATCCGCGCGCGGCCGCAGTCGGGTTATTACGTGCACCAGACGCCTGCGCTCACGGCGCCGACGCCGGATATCGCCCGGGTTGAGCGTCCGGGGTTGGTCACCCGCAGCAGCATTATCCAGCAGGTGTTGGTCGAGTCGCGCCGCGAAGGCGTATTTCCGCTGGGTGCGGCCGTGCCGAGTGTCGATTATTTGCCGGTGCGCGCGTTGCACCAGCAACTGGCCAAGGTCACGCGCTTCCAAAGCCCGCGGGCCTTCAGCTACATGTTCAGCCCGGGTTTTGAACCATTGCGCCGCCAGGTGGCGATTCGCATGCGCGATGCTGGCGTGGTAGTGGACCCCTCCGAAGTGGTGATCACCCACGGGTGCGTTGATGCGTTGCAGATGTCGTTGCGCGTACTGACCCGTCCGGGCGACCTCATCGCGGCTGAGTCACCGACCTATTACGGCTTGCTGCAACTGGCCGACCTGCTGGGCCTCAAAGTCATCGAGATCCCCAGCGACCCGGCTACGGGCATGAGCCTTGAGGCGCTGCAACTGGCGGCCAACCAATGGTCGATCAAGGCCTTGGTGCTGACCACGCGCCTGAGCAATCCGCTGGGCGCGACCATGCCCGAGGAACGGCAGAAACAGTTGCTGCGCCTGGCCTCGGATTTCGATATCCAGATCGTCGAGGACGATATCTACGGCGAGCTGATGTTCGAACTGGGCCGCACCAAGGCGCTCAAAGCCTATGACCGCCTGGATCGGGTGATCTACTGCTCGAGTTTCTCCAAAACCCTGTCCCCCGGCGTGCGCATCGGCTGGATGATTGCCGGCAAGTACCAGCAGGAAATCCAGCGGCTGCAAATGTTCAGCACCCACTCGGCGTGCAGCGTCACCCAGATGGGTGTGGCGGCGTACCTGGAGAACGGTGGCTACGACCGGCACCTGCGCTACATCCGCCAGGAATACCGCAAGAACCTCAGCGCATTCCAGCTGGCGGTGCAGCAGTATTTCCCCGAAGGCACGCAGATGACTCGGCCGACCGGCGGCTTTATCCTGTGGGTCAGTTTGCCCGGCAGGGTCAATACCCAGGAACTGCACGTGCGTGCGCTGCAGCAGGGCATCAGCATTGCACCGGGAGTCATCTTCAGTAATACGGAACAGTTTAACCACTGTATTCGCCTTAACTGCGGCACGCCGTGGAACCGTGAGGCAGAGCGGGCGCTGATGACGCTGGGGATGTTGGCCAGCCAGTTGTGCCAGGAAACTGCGGCCGGGTTTTGAACCAGGGCTGAGGCGCGTAAAGGGGACACTCATGTTGACCGACTGATCAGCAGGCTTGTCATGCCGCGTTCAACAAGCGAGCATATGGCCCTCTGCCGTTAATGCTGTAGGCAATATGACCTCTATTTTTCGTGCTGTTGTGGTAATTGGCCTGTTAAGTCTGTGTAACGTCGGCACCGTCCTGGCGGCAGCCCCCGTGACTGAAAGCAAGCCCGCAGCCAATACCCAGCAGAAGACTTCGGCGAAGAAACCGGCGCCGGTTAAAAAAGCCCCGGCGGCCAAGAAAAAAACCGGCGTCGTGAAAAAACGTGCACCGGTGGCGAGTAAATCCAAATCTGCCCACGAAGTAGCCCAGACCAAACTGCCACCGGCACAGTTGGACCTGTCCTTGCCAACCGAAATGGTCAGGCACTTGCAGCCCCTCGGCACTATGCCTAAACCCAAGAGCGTGCCGCTGTTGCCGCCGATGTTTGCGGAAAAACCCACCGACAACAGCGCGTTCCAGATCAATGGCCGCCTACTGAGCAACCAGATGCAGTTGCAGCTGCGTAACGAAGAGCGCCGCGACATTGAAGGCGCTGCGCTGGATTTCGAATTCAAGCAATAAAATTGCGCGCTTAGGTGACGCACGCCCTCGACCATCTGTCGCAGACTGGTCGGTCACTTTTGTTTTGTGCGAAAAACCCCTGTTAGACCATTTTAAAACGGCTGTTTAAGGGCGTACTCTAGCCCGGCCATCCATATTGAGTCGTCGAGGACCTGCCGGTCATGAAATGCCGTGAAGGCTGTGGCGCATGCTGCATTGCCCCCTCCATCAGTTCACCGTTACCGGGAATGCCCAATGGCAAACCTGCGGGAGAACGTTGCCTGCACCTGTCGGTCGAACAGCTATGCCAGCTGTTCGGGCAACCGGAGCGGCCGGCGGTGTGCAGTGATTTCAAGGCAGACCTTGAGGTGTGCGGCAATGATCAGGCCGATGCGATCCGTTTGATCGGCTGGTGGGAGCAGATGACGGCGGCTTGATGGGCTTTACTATCGGAACTTCAAAAATAAGGAATACAACAATGGGTTCGTTGAAACGATTGGCTGTGTTGTGCGGTTTTACGGTGTTGTTTGCTGCCACTGCCCAGGCTGAAGATTGGCAAGTCGCCAAGGACGAAGACGGTATCAAAGTGTCCTTGAGCGAAATTGCCGGCTCCAAGTACAAGGCTTATCGCGGTGTCACCCTGATCAAAGCCCCCGTCGCCAAGATCCAGGCCCTGCAGGAAGACGTGGCCGGTGCCTGCGCCTGGATCCACGAATGCAAATCGCAAAAACTGCTCAAGACCGAAGGTGACAAGAGCTGGACCTACACCCAGTTCAAGGCGCCGTTTCCGGTGACCGACCGCGACTCGATCCTGGAGATCACCACTTCCAAGGCCGCCGACGGCACCGTGACCCGCAAACTGCTGGAAGTGCCGACTTATCAGCCCGAAGTCAAAGGTTACGTGCGCGTAGCCCAAGTGGAAGGTTACTGGAAACTGGTGCCAAAGGGCGATAACCAGACCGAAGTCACTTACCAGGTGCACACCGAGCCAGGCGGCAGCGTGCCATCGTGGCTGGCCAACAAGTTCGTGGTGGACGCACCGTTTAACACCTTGAAAGCCTTGAAAGAACACGCTGAAAAATAAGCGCAGTTGATCCGGTGCCCGAGGCCTTGAGTGGAACGTTTGCCGACCGCTCAAGGTCCAGATAGATGTGAGCCCACACATGGGCTTTATCGAGGAGGCACCGATGCAAACGTGGCAGATTACCTTCGTAGATGATCACGGTGTAAAGACCGTGGAGCAGTTCGCCTGCGCGCAAAAGCCCAGCCTCGAAGATGCGGCACACATGATCCGCAACAAGCTCGTGCCCGTGGCCGCCGAACTTGATCTCAATGACCTGGAGGGCCGCAAGCCCGAGCCGACGGTCAAGATCCTCAAAGATCAGAACAGTATTCAAATCCTCGACATCTCACCCGCCGCCTGAACATTTCCTGTAGGACCACGAAACCCCTCTGGTGGAGGTGATAGCTTCGCGCTACTCTGCAATTGAGATCAGCGAATGAATCGCTAAGGTTTGGTCTTGTCAGCTACAGGCTTGTTTTCCAACGGTGTTGTATTTGTCGTAGCTCCCGCGCCAGTAGGGCGCGGGCTTCGGGAAGCACGGAAAGTCTATCCATCGGTTTGAGGAGGACGTTTCATGAGCACAGCCTATCAAGAAGACATCAGCACCAACGTACTGCGCCGGATGAAAGAAGGCGGGTTCGACTTCTCGCGTTTTCACCCCATCGAGTTCTACGCCATTTTCCCGGATGAGGAACGTGCGCGCAGGGCTGCGGGTCGCTTTCGCGGGGAATCCCTGAATGCCCAGGTCAGCGCGCGCGACGATGGCGCCTGGTACCTGGAATTGAGCAAAATCATGTTCGCAACCTACGACGGCATAGGAGACTTCGAGCAAGACTTTGAGGCGGTGGTGGAACCGCTGGGCGGCATCATCGAGGGATGGGGCGTCAAGCAGGAGGTGCGTGGGTTACCCATGTAGTGCGATTTGTATGAGTAAAGCAGCGTATCGGCTGACCTTAGGGTCGGCCGTTTTTGTGTGTGCTGTATGAAATCTCCTAACCGCCACCTCACTTTTCTTGCACCAAAAAAAAGCCACCCAAACAGGGTGGCCCAAAGGGAAGAGCGGTTCGCTGAAACTGTAGGACGTGTCCTGTTCAGCCGATGGGGGTGATTATCCGCAAGCGTGGGCGGGCAGTGAAATCAACTCTGGCTATGCTGTTGATAGTCAAAACCCGCATTACGATGAAGCGCGGGGCGTGACGGCGGACATTCTACGCACCAGGAAGGTGCGAGTGGATTCCGTTATTTATTCAACTCACTGATTTTTAAGTGTTTATGCCGATGGCGCGGGCCTTGCAACACTGCTTGCGTCCGAGTGACAAGGAGTACGGCATGACCCGCACTTATTACGATGAAATGTACGACGGGGCAGGGCAGGTCCGGCCCCATTACCGCGAGTTCGCCCGCTGGTTGGCTGATACGCCCGCCGAACTGCTCGCGCAACGTCGGCGTGAAGCCGATTTGCTGTTCCACCGTGCCGGCATCACCTTCACCCTTTACGGGGACGAGCAGGGCACCGAGCGCCTGATCCCGTTTGACACCATCCCACGCAGCATTCCCGCCAGTGAATGGCGGATGGTCGAGCGTGGCTGCATTCAACGGGTCAAGGCGCTGAACCTGTTCCTGGCCGACCTGTACCACGGGCAACGCATCATCAAGGCCGGCATCATCCCCGCCGAACAAGTGCTGGCCAATGACCAATACCAACTGGCCATGCAGGGCTTGAACCTGCACCGTGATCTGTATTCCCACATCTCCGGCGTCGACCTCGTGCGCGACGGTGACGGCACGTACTACGTGCTGGAAGACAATTTGCGCACGCCAAGCGGTGTGAGCTACATGCTCGAAGACCGCAAGATGATGATGCGCCTGTTCCCGGAACTATTTGCGGCCCAGCGCATTGCGCCCATCGACCACTATCCCAACCTGCTGCTCGACACCCTGAAAAGCTCAAGCCCACTGGATAACCCAAGCGTGGTGGTGCTGACACCGGGGCGTTTCAACAGTGCGTTTTTCGAGCATGCCTTTTTGGCTCGTGAGATGGGCGTGGAACTGGTGGAGGGCGCCGACCTGTTCGTGCGTGATGACCGTGTGTTCATGCGCACCACCGACGGTCCCAAGGCGGTGGACGTGATCTACCGTCGCCTCGACGATGCTTTCCTCGACCCGCTGGCCTTCAACCCCGACTCGATGCTCGGCGTGCCCGGCCTGCTGGCCGCATACCGCTCGGGCAATGTGGTGCTGGCCAATGCGATCGGCACCGGGGTGGCGGATGACAAATCGGTGTACCCGTTTGTCACCGAGATGATCCGGTTTTACCTGGATGAAGAACCGATCCTGCAGAACGTGCCGACCTTTCAATGCCGCAAGCCTGATGAATTGTCCCACGTGCTGGCCAACCTGCCGGATCTGGTGGTCAAGGAAACCCAAGGCTCCGGCGGCTACGGCATGCTGGTCGGCCCAGCCTCCACTGCGGCGGAAATCGAAGCCTTCCGCGCCCGTATCAAGGCCAAACCCCACGCCTATATCGCCCAGCCGACCCTGTGTTTATCCACCTGCCCGACCTTTGTTGAAAACGGCATCGCGCCACGGCATATCGACCTGCGCCCGTTCGTCTTGTCCGGCAAGGAAACCCGCGTGGTCCCCGGCGGCCTGACCCGCGTGGCGCTGCGTGAAGGTTCGCTGGTGGTCAACTCGTCCCAGGGCGGCGGCACCAAAGACACCTGGGTGGTCGAGGATTGAACCATGTTGAGTAGAACTGCCTCGGATTTGTACTGGATGTCTCGCTACCTGGAGCGCGCGGAAAACCTCGCGCGCATGCTTGATGTCAGCTATTCGCTGTCGCTGATGCCCCAGGATGGACGCGGCGATGGCCTGCACGAACTGGCCATGCCGCTGCTGATCACCGGCACCCTCGATGATTACCACGCGCGTCACGGCGAGTTGCATGCCGAGCGCCTGCTGCACTTTTTCGCACTGGACGCGGCCAACCCGGCGAGCATCTACAGCTGCCTCGGCGCCGCGCGGGCCAGCGCCCATGCGGTGCGCGGGCGAATTACCGCTGACATGTGGGAAAACATCAACACCACCTGGCTGGATATTCGCGATATCGCCCGGCAAGGGCTTAGCCGTTATGGCATGAGCCGTTTTTGTGAATGGGTCAAGGAGCGCTCGCACCTGTTCCGGGGCGCCACCTACGGCACCATCATGCGTAACGATGCGTTTCGCTTTATTCGCCTGGGCACCTTTATCGAACGCGCCGACAACACCCTGCGGCTGCTTGACGCTCGCTACGAAATGGCCGGTGACCAAGCAGCCGTCGTCACCGACGGCACGGCCCACGCCTACTATCAGTGGAGCGCCTTGCTGCGCGCCTTGTCGTCGTTCGAGGCCTACACCGAGATCTACCGCGACGCGCCCGGCGCCCGGCAAGTGGCTGAATTACTGTTGCTACGCGCCGACGTCCCGCGCTCATTAAGGGCGTGCAGCGAAGAGATCGACCAGATCCTCGCCAGCCTGCCCGGCATCAACGGCCGTCCGGCCCAGCGCCTGGCCGCCGAGATGGACGCGCGCCTGCGCTTTACCGCCATTGACGAAATCATCGAGGAAGGCCTGCACGCCTGGCTGACCGACTTCATCCCCTTGGTGCGCCAGTTGGGCGACGCCATTTACAGTTCCTACCTGGAGGCCGCATGAGACTCTCCATCAGCCACGAAACCACCTACCACTACGAAGACCAGGTGCGCGCCAGCATTCAGTACCTGCGCCTTACGCCCCACGACAGCGAGCGCCAGCATGTGATCAGTTGGCAGCTGGATTTGCCGCGCCCGGTGCGCGCGCAAGTCGACCCGTTCGGCAATATCCTGCACGTGTTGACCCTGGATGAGCCCCACGATGCGATCATTATTGGCGCGCGGGGCCAGGTGGATATCGACGAGTTGCGCGAGGCGGAACACGAGAGCCAGTCAGCGTTTCCGTTCCTGCGCAGCACGCGCCTGACAGAACCCGATGAAGCATTGCTGGGTTTTGCGCAACAGCACTGCCAGCAACGTCGCGATCGCAACGCGTTGATCGACCTGATGCACGCGCTCAACCAATTAATGGTCTACACGCCTGGCGCCACCGAAGTCGACACCTGCGCGGCCCAGGCCTTTGCCGGGCGTGCAGGCGTATGTCAGGACCACACCCACGCGTTCCTGGCCTGCGCGCGCAGCCTGGGGATACCTGCGCGGTATGTGTCGGGGTATTTGTACACCGAAGACAGCACACACCTGGCCAGCCACGCCTGGGCCGAAGCCTGGCTGGATGACGCCTGGTACAGCTTTGACGTGACCAACCAACTGGCCCGACCGGAGCGGCATTTGAAGCTGGCCGTAGGTTTGGATTACCTCGACGCCTGCCCGGTGCGCGGTATGCGCAGAGGCGGTGGGCATGAGCAAATGCATGCCAAGGTGTTCGTGGCGCCGACGCCGGTGATTTCGGTGCAGCAGCAATAGGCACAGCACTTTAAGTGTGGGAGCTGGCTTGCCTGCGATAGCAGTGGGTCAGCTACACCTGTGCGGGCTGGCAGGCCGCTATCGCAGGCAAGCCAGCTCCCACATTGGATTTGTGATGGGCTTAGGGTTGTTGCTTACGCCCCGCCATATGCTTCAAGTACCCCACCAGCAAATCCAACTCGCCATCGGGCAGCACACTGGCGTTAAACGCCGGCATCTTCGCCTGTGGCCAATGCCGCAAGCTCTGCGGGTCGCGGATGTAACGCTTGAGGAAATCCCCGCTGAAATACTCGGTGGGGTTGTAGGGAATATTCAAGTCCGGCCCCACCTGCGCATCGCCGGCGCCATTGAGCCGATGACACGCCAGGCAATTCTTCTGAAACAGCGCAAAGCCCTGGTTGACCGGGTCATTCGCCGCCAGCTTCGGGTCAGGCAACAAGGCTGGAAAACGCTCAGCCACCGTCTTCAATTGCTTGATCTCGGACACTTGGAACGGCCACTGTTCAGGGCTGATATGCCCGGCTTGCGGGTCGGTCCATACCAGATAAAACGGCCCGGCACTCGGTTTACCGTCTGCCAGTGCAGGCCACGGCTGGGCTGGGTCTTCCACTGCCAGCCAGGCGCGTGCACCGTGTTTCTCCAGAAGCGGCGCGGCTGTCAGTTCTGCGGCGAACCCATCCAGGGCCACGGCTTGCAGATGGTTCGCAGGCGTGAGACCCGGTAGCAGAGAGGCCAGCGGCACGGCGCGATAGGCCATAGTGCGCTTGTAGGAAACGTCATCGACGATCTGCACCGTCTGCGCATCCGGGTGCTTGAGCAGCTCAGCGGTCTGCCAGGTCTTGCGGGTGTGGTCGAGTTCGATGGTCAACTGCGCGGCCGTTGCCGGCAGGGCCAACAGCAAAGCGAGGAAGGCAAGGATCGGTTTCAAGGGAGAGCCCGGTTCAAGGTGGCGGTGGCGCCCACAATACCGGAAAGCTGCGCGCAAAAAGACAGCCCCTGCAACAGGACCGCTATGCGCAATGTCCTGGCAGGTGCTGCCAAAAGCTGCAGTCCTGGTGCTGTGTGTGCACGGAATCTGGAGGCTGAATCGTCACCCGATAACCTTGGTTAAATTGGGCAGGATCAGAATCAGTGTGGTGGCGAACAGAATAAGTCCCGCCTGACGTACTTTCGAATGTTTAAACATGGCTGACTGCCTTTTGTTGTTATTCCTGAGCGTCAAATGCGTGCCGATAAATTTCAGTATCGCGATGTGACGTTGCACTTTTCTTACAACTGCCCCAGCAAAACCCGGCAGCAGCTTCCTACTGATTCAACCTTAGAGCCCTCGTTCTTCGCGGCTTAGATCCATTTCATATCAGCTAATCAGTATTAGCGCTAAAAACGGCATGAGGCTTAGTGCCATCTTGGCGCCAGCCCTAGGGCTAGACAGCTAAAACGATTAATCAGCGGTTTCCCATAGCTGCCTACCGTTCGTCCGAGCGAGGGGGTCAAAAGCAATGAGCGCATCGGTCATTGAAACCGTGTCAATCGGGCCTGAAGGTAGGCACACACGCACTGGCTGCTCGAGGATGTCATGACCCAAGCTTTGATCTTTGATGCGATACGTACGCCCCGTGGCAAAGGCAAGGCCGATGGTGCCCTGCACAGCGTCAAACCGGTCAACCTGGTGGCGGACCTGCTGACGGCGCTGGCGCAACGCAGCGACCTCGACACGCGCCAGGTAGATGACATCGTCCTTGGCTGCGTCACCCCGGTGGGTGACCAGGGCGCCGACATTGCCAAGACCGCTGCACTGGTGGCCGACTGGGACGTCAGCGTTGCTGGCGTGCAGATCAACCGCTTTTGCGCCTCGGGCCTCGAAGCGGTGAACCTTGGCGCAATGAAAGTGCGCTCGGGGTTCGAAGACCTGGTGGTGGTCGGCGGTGTCGAGTCCATGTCCCGCGTGCCCATGGGCAGCGACGGCGGCGCCTGGGTGCTCGACCCGCAGACCAATCTGCACAGCCACTTCACGCCACAGGGCATTGGTGCGGACCTGATCGCTACACTCGAAGGCTTCACCCGCCAGGACGTCGACACCTTCGCCCTACAGTCCCAGCAGAAAGCGGCCAGAGCTCGTGCAGACGGTTCCTTCAACAAGTCGCTGATTGCGGTGCAGGATCAGAACGGCATCGTGCTGTTGGATCATGATGAATTTATCCGTGGTGACTCCACCCTCGAAGGCCTCGGCAAGCTCAAGCCAAGCTTCGAAATGATGGGGCAGATGGGGTTCGACGCCACCGCGCTGCGGGTCTACAGCCATGTGGAGCGTATCCACCATGTACACACGCCGGGCAACAGCTCCGGCATCGTCGACGGCGCCGCGTTGATGCTGATCGGCTCCGAGGCCAAGGGCCGCGAGCTGGGCCTGCAACCGCGAGCGCGCATCGTCGCCACGGCAGTCACCAGCACCGACCCGACCATCATGCTCACCGGCCCCGCACCGGCGACGCGCAAGGCGTTGGCCAAAGCCGGTCTGCGCGTTGAAGACATCGACCTGTTCGAGGTCAACGAAGCGTTTGCTTCCGTGGTCCTCAAGTTCATCAAAGACATGGGCATAGACGCCGCTCGAGTCAACGTCAATGGCGGCTCCATTGCCATGGGCCACCCGCTGGGCGCCACCGGCTGCGCGATCCTCGGCACCCTGCTCGACGAGCTGGAGGTGCGTCAGCAGCGCTACGGCCTGGCCACCCTGTGTGTCGGCGGTGGCATGGGCATCGCTACCATCATCGAACGCCTCTGAGCCCAAGGAATTTGTCATGACCGAAGCCATTCGTTACGAAAAAGGCCAGGACCAGATTGTGGTGCTGACCCTCGACATGCCCGGCCAGAGCGCCAACACCATGAACGGCGTGTACCGCGAGGCCATGGCGGCCATCGTCACACGCCTTGAGGCGGAAAAGGCCAACATCGCCGGCGTGGTTATCACCTCGGCGAAGAAGACTTTTTTCGCCGGTGGCGACCTCAATGAACTGATCAAAGTCGACAAAGCCCACGCCAAGGCTTTCTACGACAGCGTGCTGGTGTTGAAGGCGCAACTGCGGCGCCTGGAAACTCTCGGTAAACCGGTGGTGGCCGCGATCAATGGCGCAGCGCTGGGCGGCGGTTGGGAGATTTGCCTGGCGTGTCATTACCGCGTTGCGCTGGATGACAAATCCACTCAGCTTGGCCTGCCGGAGGTCACCTTGGGCCTGTTGCCGGGCGGTGGCGGGGTAGTGCGCATGGTGCGCATGCTGGGGCTGGAGAAGGCCTTGCCGTATTTGCTGGAAGGTAAAAAAGTACGGCCGCAGCAGGCGTTGCAGGCGGGTTTGATCAATGAGCTGGCGGCGGATCGCGATGAGCTGCTGGCCAAGTCCCGCGCCTGGATTTTGGCCAATCCCGAGGCCAAACAACCGTGGGACACCAAGGGCTACCAGATCCCCGGCGGCACGCCGTCAAACCCAAAAGTTGCGCAGATGCTGGCCATCGCGCCGTCGATTTTGCGCAGTAAAACCAATGGCTGCTTCCCCGCGCCGGAGAGAATTCTCTGTGCGGCTGTAGAAGGCGCCCAAGTGGATTTCGACACCGCGCACCTGATCGAAACCCGCTACTTCACCGAGCTGGTCACCGGGCAAGTGGCGAAAAACATGATTGGCACCTTCTGGTTTCAGCTCAATGAGATCAACGCCGGCAGCTCACGGCCGAAAGGTTTTGCCCCTTATGTCACGCGTAAGGTGGGCGTGCTGGGCGCCGGGATGATGGGCGCGGGCATTGCGTATGTGAGTGCCTGTGCGGGCGTTGAGGTGGTGCTCAAGGACATCAACCTGGCGGCGGCCGAGAAGGGCAAGGCGCATTCTGCCGCGCTGCTGGACAAGAAAGTCAGTCGTGGGCAATTGACCGCCGAACAGCGGGAAAGCACCTTGGCGCGGATTCATCCTACGGCCTCCGATGCCGACCTGGCCGGTTGCGACCTGATCATCGAAGCCGTGTATGAGGACCGTGAACTCAAAGCCAGGGTCACGGCGGCGGCGCAAAGCGTGGTCGGCAGCGAGGCGGTGATCGCTTCCAACACCTCCACCTTGCCCATCACTGGCCTGGCAACAGCGGTGCCCGATCAAGGCCAATTCATTGGCCTGCATTTCTTCAGCCCCGTCGACAAGATGCCGCTGGTAGAAATCATCAAGGGCGCTCACACCCGCGACGAAACCCTGGCCCGAGGTTTTGATTTCGTACTGCAAATCAAGAAAACCCCGATCGTGGTCAACGACAGCCGCGGCTTCTTCACCTCGCGGGTGTTCGGCACCTTCACCAACGAGGGCATCGCCATGCTCGGCGAAGGTGTGGCGGCGCCGATGATCGAAACCGAAGCGCGCAAGGCCGGTATGCCGGTGGGGCCGTTGGCGGTGTCGGATGAAGTGTCCCTCAGCTTGATGAGCCATATCCGACAGCAGACGGCGAAGGATCTGCAAGCCGAAGGCAAGCAAGTGCCGGCTCACCCGGCGACGGCTGTGATCGACCTGTTGGTGAATGAATACAAACGCACGGGCAAGGCGGCAGGCGGCGGTTTTTACGACTACCCCGCAGGCGGGCACAAGCATCTGTGGCCCGAGCTGAAACCCCGCTTTGAACAACCGGGCAAACAGATCTCAGCGCAGGATGTGCGCGACCGTTTACTGTTTATTCAGGCGATTGAAACCGTGCGGTGCGTGGAGGAGGGCGTGTTGATGTCCACGGCAGATGCCAACGTCGGCTCGATCTTCGGCATTGGCTTTGCCGCGTGGAGTGGCGGTGCGCTGCAGTTTATCAACCAGTATGGCCTGAACGACTTCATTGCCCGGGCGCGCTATTTGGCGGAGCAATATGGCGAACGGTTCTCACCGCCAGCGTTGTTGCTTGAGAAGGCCGCACGGGGTGAACTATTTGCCTGATCAAATCGCCCTGTTTTGAATGATGGAGAACCCCTGTGGGAGCGGGCTTGCCCGCGATAGCGTCATATCAGCCGATATTTGCAGTGGCTGACACACCACTATCGCGGGCAAGCCCGCTCCCACAGGTAGTCACGCGGCGGGACTTGCTTTGCTGGGGTGTTTCAAGGCAGGCTCTGGGCTGTGCATTATTCCCATCACCGTGTCAGGTATTTTTTATGTCGCTACGCGTCTGTATCCTGGAAACCGATATCCTGCGTCCAGGCTTGATCGATCAATACCAAGGGTACGGGCAGATGTTCAAGCGCCTGTTCTCCAAGCAACCGATTGCCGCCGAATTCGTCATCTACAACGTGGTGCAGGGCGAATACCCGCCAGCTGACGAGGTGTTTGACGCCTACCTGATCACCGGCAGCAAGGCCGATTCCTTCGGCACCGACCCGTGGATCCAGACCCTCAAAACCTACGTGCTTGAGCGCTATGAGCGTGGCGACAAGTTGCTGGGCGTGTGTTTCGGTCACCAGTTACTCGCGCTGCTGCTGGGCGGCAAGACCGAGCGCGCCAGCCAAGGCTGGGGCATGGGCATCCACGACTACAAGCTCAACGCCAAAGCGCCGTGGATGAGCCCGGTGGTGGAAGAATTGACCTTGCTGATCAGCCACCAGGACCAGGTCACCGCGCTGCCGGACAACGCCACGGTGATCGCCTCCAGCGATTTTTGCCCGTATGCCGCGTACCACATCGAAGACCAGGTGCTGTGCTTCCAGGGCCACCCGGAGTTTATCCACGACTATTCCCGCGAGTTACTGGAGATTCTTCAGACAACCCTGGGCGAAAAGGTCTACACCCACGGCGTGGCCAGCCTTGCGCGTGACCACCACGGTGCCACCGTGGCGGAATGGATGATGCGCTTTGTCGCCCACAAGCCAGAGGCTGCGGCTTAAAGCCAGCCCGAGCGTTTAAAGCTAGCCCACAAACTCGTGCAGCCCACCGCAATAAACCCGAGCACCGCAAAATAGCCGTAGTGCCATTGCAGCTCGGGCATGTTCTGGAAGTTCATCCCATATATCCCCGCCACCGCCGTGGGGAATGCCAGAATCGCCGCCCAGGCGGCGAACTTGCGCTGCACCACGCTTTGCCGCGAAGCCTCCAGTAACACACCGATTTCGATGGTCTGGCTGGCGATATCGCGCAGGGTAGTGAGGTCCTCCATCTGCCGCGTCACGTGGATCTGCACATCGCGAAAATACGGGCGCATATTCTTGTCGATAAACGGGAAGCTGAGCTTCTGCAGCTCCTGGCTGATCTCCACCATCGGCGCCACATACCGTTTGAGCCGCAGCACATCGCGGCGCAGGCCGTGCAGGTTTTGAATATCGTGCTCGCTCAGGGAACTGCACAGCACGTTGCGTTCCAGCTCATCAATCTCGGCGTGGATCGCTTCGCTCACCGGCTGGTAGTTTTCGGTGACGAAATCCAGCAGCGCATAGAGTACGAAATCTTCCCCATGCTCCAGCAACAATGGCCGCGCCTCACAGCGCTGGCGCACAAAACCGTAGGACGCCGAGTGGCCGTTGCGGGCGGTGATGATGTAGCCGTTGCCGGCGAAGATATGGGTCTCGATAAACTCCAGCTTGCCGTTTTCGCGCACCGGTGAGTAGGTGACGATAAACAGCGCATCGCCGAAGGTTTCAAGCTTGGGGCGGCTGTGTTTTTCCAGGGCGTCTTCGATGGCCAGTTCATGCAGGTTGAACTGGCGTTGCAGGTTGGCCAGCTCCTGGGCGCTGGGCTCTTCCAGGCCGATCCACACAAAATGGTCGGGTTTGGCGGCCCAGGCGGCGCCTTCGTCGAGGGTGATATCCGTGACTTTCTTACCGGCGCTGTAAACGGCTGCCGCAACAACTCTACCCATGGTGCTGATCGCTTCTTATTAGGAGGACAGGTGTTGGGCAGCTTAGCCTGAATGGCGTTCCCTTGTTGCGGTGCAGAGGTCAGCTTTTTGTGGCGAGCAAGCTCGCTTGCGCTGGGGGCGAAGCCCCCCAGCAATCACAAAGGCGCAGGTGCCCAAGCGGTTTGCAGCTCATGGTCCATCTCGGCAATGCATGCCTCCATCTGCGCCTGACACGTCTGCATCAACGCCGGGATGTCATCCGAAGTCAGCCCGACGGTAGGAATCGGCGGCAACGAGCGTATGAGCACCTCACCGCTGTTCCAGCGATTGAGCTGCATATGCTTGACGTAAGTGCTGGCGCACACCTGCACAATCGGTACGCCGGCCGCAATCGCCATATGGAACGCGCCT
Source organism: Pseudomonas sp. 2995-3 (assembly GCF_002742565.1). Lineage (NCBI taxonomy): Bacteria > Pseudomonadati > Pseudomonadota > Gammaproteobacteria > Pseudomonadales > Pseudomonadaceae > Pseudomonas > Pseudomonas sp. 2995-3. Next base: position 31,549 of record NZ_LJSB01000176.1, read on the forward strand.
TTCTTGAACGGCAGCAAACCTTTGCCCAGGTTGCGCGTGCCTTCGGCGAACACCCAAATCGAGGTGTCCTTGTGCTGCAAGGTCTGTGTGGTGGTGAGCATCGCCCGGCGCGCCTTGTGTGCATTGCCACGGTCAATCAACACATTGCCCGCCAGCCAGAACAACTGGCCGAACAACGGCACCCACTTCAGACTCTTTTTGGCGATACACACGGTGCGATGGGGCACCACATTGCCGAATATAAACAGGTCATAGTTGGACTGATGGTTGGCGATGACCACACAGGTGCCGGGCTTGTTACGCAGCGAGTCGACATCGGCCTTCAGGCTCAAGCCGAGGATACGCATGGCAGGCAGCGCATAGAGACGAGCACACAAACGGCTGTTGTCCGGGTTGAACGGCCGGCACACACCCAACAGCACGCCCAATACCCCGGCGACCATAAAGTGCAGGCCCATCAACAACATACGTAACAGAAAAAGCATCGACACAGCCCATCGGGACAAAAGGTGGCGCAGTGTACGGATGTGCACTGTATTCGGCAATTGCCCCTACAGACGTAGGAGATGGGCGATGTTTAAGCACATGTTTCAACGTATGCCGACATAGCCCGACTAGAGCGGCTAAAGACGTTTCGGATTTATTTGTAAGAAAAAGCCCGACTCAAGGTCGGGCTTTGGCACATCAGCTGTAGGTATCTAGACAATTATTGACGGTGGTCACCTATTCTGTGGCGAGCGGGCTTGCCCCGCGTTGGGCTGCGAAGCAGCCCCAAAACCAGGCCCCGCGTTCTTTCAGGCGAAACCTCAGTGCCTTTACTGGGGCCGCTGCGCGGCCCAACGCGGGGCAAGCCCGCTCGCCACAACAGCCCGCTCAGAACGGATGTTGCCTTTAGCTACTCAGCTATAGGGCATTAGCCCAGGTTGTGGCCCTGATCCTGAATGATTGCATCATCCAACGCTTCCAACAGTGCCTTACGCACCTTCAACTTGGTGTGTTTGTGGGCATTCATATTGATCTTCTTCAGCTGCCGCGCCGCTTCCAGGGCCGCTGCGTGCAACTCCTCCGGCGCCACCACCTTATCCAGGAAGCCAGCGCCCAACGCGCCCTGCGGATCAAACATCTCGGCATTGATCACCGAACGATGAAACGCCGACTTACGCAGACGGTCCCGCGCCAACTCGATACCGGCGTGGTGCATGGTCATGCCGATCGCCACTTCGTTCAGGCCAATGCTGAACGGGCCTTCCACGCCAATCCGGTAATCCGCCGACAACAGCAGGAACGCACCCTTGGCCACCGCATGCCCAGGGCACGCCACAATCACCGGGAACGGGTGCGACAACAGGCGCCGCGCCAACGTCGAACCCGAGGTTACCAGGCCAATGGCTTCTTTAGGCCCGGCGGTCATCACCTTCAAATCATAACCACCCGACAGAATCCCCGGCGTGCCGGTGATGATCACCACCGCCCGATCCTTCTCGGCCTGATCCAGCGCAGCGTTGAACTCAGCAACCACTGCCGGAGAAATGGCGTTTACCTTGCCGTTGCTCAAGGTCAGGGTCGCAATACCGTCTTCGAGGTGGTAGGCAATCAACTCACTCATGACGCGGTTCCTTGTAGGAATTGTTATAGATAGGCTGTTAATAGAAGCGCATGCGCAGACGTTACCCACCACGCCCGCCCCGGTAAAGCGCCGTGACTGACTACACAGTCAGGCTTTTCCCGCATTCCCAAGGGTAGACGGCCCGCAGCAGGGCACAGCCGCCGTGCCAGACGCCCGCGACCGATGCCCAAGAATGGCAGATTCACCGCCCCTCACCGAGCGAGTCCCGGCATAACCGTCTAAGCGCATGAAAATTCTGAAAAAAACCTTTGCCATCAGAAAGGCTTTCGACTACATTAGCGCGCCTCGACAGACTGAACTGGTTTGACGAGATACGGTGAAGTGTCCGAGTGGCTTAAGGAGCACGCCTGGAAAGTGTGTATACAAGAAATTGTATCGAGAGTTCGAATCTCTCCTTCACCGCCACATTCTACAAACACAAACCCCTGATTTTCCTAGTGAAAGTCGGGGGTTTGTGGTTTTTGGCGTCCAAAAAATAGCCCCATGGGGCCGTCATGGGACTAGTGCGCATTTTTGGTGTGTTTTTTGTTCGCGAAATGCATTGCATCTCTGCGCCGTTGATTGGGTATGCGGTTGGCTAACTTTGGCAGGTAGCTGCAACTCAATGGTGTCAATCAAAGCAAAGGCGATTCATTGCCATACCTAATCTCCTCCCTTATTTGATTCTCTGTGCTGTGCATCCAGCGGAGGGATTGATCCGTATGTCCTCTTGAGGGCTCGAGTGCGATGAGTATCCGAGATCATCAAGCGATGCAGTGCGATGAGCGGTTCAGGCATTTCTTGATCCGAACCATCATTCCTGCCAAGGACAGCTACGATCATGATAGGACCACAGTCAGGTACTGCCATGAACGCCACGGATGACGCTCATTTTTTGGACCGCCTATTGCGCGGAGAACAAGACGCATATCGTGATTTGGTGTGCACGCATCAGGGCGCAATGAGGGCCATAGCTTATGGAATCGTGGGGCCGCGCCATGCGGACGATGTAGTGCAAGATGCATGGCTTGCGATTGTGAGAGGCATGGGGAAATTTCAGAGACGATCCAGCTTAAAAACCTGGATGCTAAGGATCACGTCGAATACGGCGAAATGTAGATACAAAGCTCGGCGCAGTGAATCGAACTGTATCCCATGGACCTCTTGGGTTGAAGGAAGAAGCGTTTTATTTGTAGATGATCTTTCCTACACTTCGCCTGGGGCGTTGCATGAAGATAGCCCCGAAGCACTTCTGAGCGAATCCGAGCTATATGCTCGAATTAACGTTGCTCTTGAGGCGCTACCGGATCTGCAAAGAAGCGTGTTGATACTGAGAGAGCGCTCTGGATTGGAGCTGGATGAAATTTCTACGCTCCTCGGAATATCGCTGACTAACGTAAGAGTGCTTTTGCACCGAGCGCGTTTAAAGGTTTTTTCGGCAATTGCGGAGTACCAGTCTGTTTTTGATATGTGAGCATCATGGTGATTTCCCAACTGCCTGGATGTTGGCACTCGAAAAATGGTACTGAGATTTCCACTGGAGGTCTGCCATGGCGACTGTAAAAACTGCACTCGTTCTCGCAGGTGGCGGTAGCCTCGGTGCGGTTCAGGTTGGAATGTTGCAAGCTCTTGTGGAAGACGGCATTAGATTCGATCTGGTGGTCGGCGCATCTGTCGGGGCCATCAATGGTGCGTATTTCGCAGCCAGGCCGAATGCGCAGGGGATCGCTGAGCTCGCTGACTTCTGGCGGGGTTTGCGAAAGGCGGATGTGTTTCCATTTTCTGTAATCGACACCCTGACGGCAATATTGCGACGTCGTGGATATCTTCTACGCGCTTCAGCGTTACAACACCTGGTGCGCCGGTCGCTGCCGGTGAAATTGATCGAAGATACTGAGTTGCCTTTGTATATCGTCACCACCAATCTGCTCAGCGGTGCTGAAGAGTTACTTTCCAGTGGCAGTGCTGAGCAGGCATTACTCGCCAGCGCAGCGATCCCGCTGGTGTTTCCACCCGTCCGAATAAGTAACAAACTCTTAATTGACGGTGGCGTGGCTAGCAACACACCTATTGCCAGTGCGATCTCACTAGGGGCCAATCGTGTTGTTGTGGTACCAACTGGTTTCGGTTGTGCCTGCCCTAATCCGCCGATCGGGCTCGTTGCATTAGCCTTGCACACACTCAATTTAATGAGCATGCGTCAACTGGTACGTGATATTGAGTTGTACGCTCCGCGGGCGTCTATTCACGTTGTTGCGCCCTTGTGCCCATTAAATGCTTCGGTATTCGATTTCAGCCAAACAGATCAGCTCCTAAAGCGCGCTTACCAGTCGACCCAAACGTGGATTGAGGAAGGTGGGTTAATTCGCACTGGTGTGCCGGATTCGTTACAGGCTCACACCCACACCCAGATATAGGTAAATAGCCCGGGTTTCTAGAAGCGATCGGTCGGTTTCGATTGGCCGATTGCGACGGTTCACGAAAGTTAGATTGAAAGCGAAATTCGAATAACGCCACTTATATAAAACAGGCCCCCACATCGAAGCCAAGTGTGGGGGGCTTTTTTGTGAGCGTGGATACCAGATCCGGTATGGCTGGTATACCAATCCCACCTCAACTGGCTAACACTGAAAAACGGGACGGATTTATTCAATCGCTCACTTCTCTTGGTGGGCCAGTAAGAAAGTGCTTACACCGCTTCGTGGATCAACACAGGGGTGGCCTGCTCGCCACAATAAAGTGACCTCTTAACTGCCTGATATTAGCTGGACACGACCGGTTTATTTCGCAATAAATGTGCAGTTTTTGCACAGATATTGTTCATTCCTGTGTGTATTTCAAACATGAAAGCCCCCCTTAAACTCGACGCCACTCACCCCGTCACGGTTTAAGGAAACGCACAAATGACCAACCCCTCTCAACCGACCATCCGCGCAATGTCTGGCGCAACACCCGTCACCCAGCTTGATCCAGCCACCACCGCACTGTTGGTCATCGATTTCCAGAACGAATATTTCAACGGCAAGATGCCGATCCCCGACGGCGCCACCGCGTTACATAACGCCCAGTGCCTGATCGAATTCGCCGACCAGCAGAAGATCCCGGTCATTCACATCCAGCACCTTGCGCCAGCCGGTTCTGCAGTGTTTGCCCAGGACGGCAACACCGTCGATTTCCACCCACTGATGCAGCCGCGCGCTCAAGACACACTGGTGCAGAAGACCAGCGTCAGCGTGTTCGCCAGCACTGACCTGCACAACCAACTTCAGCACCAGGGCATCCGTACCCTGATCATCTGCGGCTTGATGACTCACGCCTGTGTCGCGGGTGCGGCCCGTGATGGTGCGGCTTTGGGCTACGGCATCGTGGTCGCGAGCGATGCATCGGCGACCCGGTCGATTACTCGCGCCAACGGTGAGTCGGTGACCCAGGACCAACTGCATGCCTCGGCACTCGCCGAAATTGAAGACACTTTTGGTGACGTGCTGACCACGTCCCAGGTCATCGGCTTGTCTGTGCGCTAACGGTCGGCCTTTCAGCACCCTAATTCAACTCGTCAAACAGGACTGCATCATGGCTTGCACATTCGCCACTCCATCGAGCCGCCTTCTGCCCAAGCTGCTCAAATCTGCCGTCATCGGCCTGGGCTTGATAATGGGCCTCGGCCAGTTTGCCGCCGCCGCCGAGGCACCGGCTAACCCACACCCAACCATTCGCGCCATGTTCGGTGCCAAGCCAACTGACAAACTGGACGCCAAGACCACCGCACTGTTGGTGATCGACTTCCAGAATGAGTACTACACCGGCCGCATGCCGATCCCGGATGGCATGAAAGCCCTCGAAAACACCCAGCGCCTGATTGCATTCGCAGACAAGGAACACATCCAGGTGATCCACGTGCAGCACATCGCTCCAAATGGCGCCGCAGTATTTGCCAAAGATGGCAAGACCGTGGATTTCCATCCGCTGATGAAGCCGCGCCCACAAGATAAGGTGATTCAGAAAACCACCGTCAGCGTGTTTGCCAGCACCGATATTGATGCCCAGTTGAAGAACGCCGGGATCAAGACGCTGATCATTTCCGGCCTCATGACTCACGCCTGTGTCGCCGCTGCAGCCCGCGACGCCACGCCGTTGGGCTACGACGTTGTGGTAGCATCCGACGCTACGGCAACCCGCGCCATCACTCGCGCTAATGGGCGTTCGGTGACCAAGGACGAGCTGCATGATTCGGCGCTGGCCGAGATCGAAGACACTTTCGGTTCAGTGCTGACCACCGCACAAATCGTTGCCCTGCCGGTTCACTGATCAGCCTGATCACTCATTGGAGTAACGCCCGCTTCATGAACCAGCTATCTGCCATGCGCGCCTTTCGGTGCATTGTCGAGGCCAAGGGCTTCTCTGCTGCGGCAGAGCGGCTGGACACCACCCACTCGACGATATCTCGGCAGTTGCAGCAGTTGGAACTTGAACTGGGCGTTCAGTTGATCAACCGCAATACCCGACGTTTCAGCCTGACCGGCCCTGGGGAGCAGTACTTCGCAGCCTGTGTCGATATTCTTGACCGCCTCGATGCGGCTACCCAGGCCATGGCACAGGGGCATCAGCGCCCCGAAGGCCTGTTGCGGGTCAGTGTGCCGCTGGTGGTGGGCACGCTGGACTTGCCGCACTGGCTGCCGGGGTTTCAGAAGCGTTATCCCGATATCGAAGTCGAACTGTGCTGCGACGACAAATTCGTTGACCTGGTGGCCGAGGGCTTTGATGTCGCCATCCGCATCGCCAGCGCGTTGGGTGATACCACCCTGATCGCCCGCACCTTGACTGTTTCAAAACGCGTGCTGGTGGCGTCGCCTGCCTACATCCACACCCACGGTTTACCGCGCACCGCCCAGGAACTCGACGAGCACCGCTTGCTGAGGTTTGTCGGGGAGGCGTCAGACTGGCAACTCACCTCGGCCCGTGGTGCAACCGTGAGCGTCACGCCCAAAGGCCAATTCAAGACCAACACCATCACTGCCTTGCACGCCGCCACACTGGCCGGCGCAGGCATCGGCTGCTTTACGCATGCGACGGTGCGCAACAACCTGGCGCAAGGGCAACTGGTGCCCATCCTGCCCAACTACTCGATGGGCGAGTGGCGTTATTACGCGCTGTACCCGCAATCCCGGCACTTGGCGCCCAAGGTCAGGGCGTTTGTGGATTACATGGCGGATTTTTACCAGGTGGATGCTAAAGCCGCTGTCTGAGAAAGGAAAAGGACAGATTTATGTGAGTCTCGTCACGTACTCCGTGCGAGGCAATCGAACCCCTGATTTCGGGAGAAACCAGGGGTTTTGTGATCTCTGGAGTTTGAAAGCTGCCGTTTCTAGATCACGCGCCGGGTACATCCATGCGTCGGCCTAGGACGTCCAGCAAATCGCACCCGTCGCGCAACGGGATTGAACACAGCAAGGCAAAATCACTGAGAACAACGGCATCACTACTGATCTCGCTGCGCAGTGCAAGGTTCTCAAGGACTTGGGTGACGGCACGCAGCCGAAAACTCGCGGCGTCGAGGAGAATTTCCAGGGGGACGGTGGTATCGACAAAAAGGGCAGGGGTGGCGCTGTCGTTGCTGGTGAGGGCTATGTATTGGTTCATGCGTTAAGTCCGTTCACTTAGAGGAATATGAGCCACGCATTTGTCGCCAAACAAAAGGTGGCCGCTGTACGCAGGTTGGCGAACCGGTATAAGAACGGACAAAGACCGGCAGACCCGAAGGTCTCCCACGCACAGCAGCCGTTGAGCAGCTTATTGCGTGCAGGCGCATCCCGCAAATCTGCCGGGAGACTTCTGCCGTCTTAATAGTCGAGTCGCCAAACCCGTTCGCCCTGTGGGCGACCGAGTGACTATAGGCTTTGCAATTTTGAAGCGGCAGGCCGACGCTTCCGAATGAGCTGTAGGACGTTGCCCAAACCCATTTATATGGCTGCCAAAGACGCCATCCTCAATGCCGATGCCGATGATGCACATCCGGAAAATGCGCATGGCTATGCCGCATCACACTATGAACATGCACATGACTGTGCGGCTGCGCCGGGTCCCACTCAAACCCGTGCTCATGCTGATGATGTTCATCATGCACATGCCGATGCCCGTGTTCCGTCGCTTCATGCAGATGCTCATGGGCATGCCGCTCCGTCAGGTGCAGCCACACGCCCACGGCCATCAGCGCTGATGCAATCCAGAACGCCACTGTCACCGATTCCCCAAACATCAGCAGGGCAACAGCCGCGCCGAGGAACGGCGCCGTTGAGAAGTAAGCGCCCGTGCGCGCGCTGCCCAGCCCGCGTAACGCCAGCACAAACATGACCAGGCTGATGCCATACCCCAAAAACCCAACCAACAAGATGGGCGCCAGCTGTGCCACACCCGGTATTTGCGCGCCGAGGTAAAGCGCCAGGCTGCTATTCACCAGCCCGGCAATCAACCCCTTGGCTCCGGCGATAAACAGCGCGTCCGAGGCCGAGACCTTGCGCGTCAGGTTGTTATCAATCCCCCAGCACAAACAAGCTACCGCCACGGCAAACGGCCCGGTCCAGTCGTGGCTGGCGCCGCCGCCGTCGGACCATGACAGCACCACGCCGCCCAGCACGATCGCGAGCATGCCGAGGACGATGCGGCGGTCGGCGTTTTCTCTGAACACCAGCCAGGCGATCACGGCAGTCAGCACCGATTCAAGGTTGAGCATCAGGGAGGCGGTCGCGCCGGCGGTGCGCGTGAGGCCGAACATCAAGGCAACCGGGCCGAGGATGCCACCGAAGGCGATGGCGCCGAGCAGCCAGGGCCATTCAGCACGGGTCAGCCCGCTGGGTTTCCAGCCGCGATCACGGATAAGGCGCACGCAGGCCAGGCCTAGACCGCTGCCGAGGTAGAGCAGGCCGGCGAGCAGTACGGGCGAAAGGTTCAGGCCGAGGCTTTTGGCGAGCGGCGTGCTGGCGCCGAACAGGGCAGCAGCGGCGAGTGCGTAGAGAATACTGAGGTTCATGGGCCGTCCTCGAATGGTTGGCCCATGATACGTCGCTTGCCAGGGTCTGCGCCCTGACAACTTGATACTTACTGCGCGGTTTTCAGCTTGATCACATCACCCGAAATCTTGGTGGTGTAACCATTCAGTACCCAGGCCCAGAACCATTTTTCCTGCACTTGGGTGTTGATCAGCGCGTCGCCGCCTTTGGCCTTGATGGCGGCATCCTGGGCGCGCACGAAGCGGTTGTTCTGGCCGATCGGGATGACGCCGAGCAACATGATGCCGGTGGCACTGCCTTCACTGTGGCCCAAAACGGTGTATTGGCTGCTGTCGTACTGCGGGGATTTGATGGCGGTGCCGGTGCAGCCTGCGAGGGTGAAACCGAGAACAGCTGCTGCAACTACTTTACTGACGTACTTCACTGTGAAACTCCATGGACTGACCCTCGGGATTCAATTCTCGAGGGGGCGCTACTTTAATTCCTGCATTGGCAGATTGAAATCAATTACCTGGATGTTTCATTTTCACACCTGCACGTACACCCACGCTGTAAGACCCGAAGCCAACGCCACGGACACGCGCTTATAGTCCGACACCTCATACGCATCCGCTGCCGCCAGTTCCTGCTCGTTAATCTGAAAGACCATGCCTTCAACGCTGGCAGCCTTTTCCTCGGTGCGCGCGACAATCGGGTGATGGGTCTTGCCGCTGGTGGCGAGCACTTGCGGGTCGGTAATTTCTACCCAGCTTTGCGCATAGCCGAGCATGGCGTCGTGCTGGCCGACCAGTTCCCGGCCGAAGTTGGCCAGTTGCACGGCCTTGTCCTGCAAGGTGCCGTAGGAAAACAGCAGCACGGGAAATTGGGTGGAGCGTTCCATGGATGTTCCTTAAGCGAGTAGGTCTTCGTAAAAAGCGCCGTAGGGCTTGCTCGGGTGGGCGATCTGGATTTCCAGGATCCACAGCCCGGCATTCGGGTAATGCTCGAAATCGCCCAGGTCGCCGCCGCGATGGATGGCATGGGGGAAGTCGCTGACGCGGTGGCCCTTGATGTCGAGGTTCAAGCGCCAGCCCATGGCTTGGGCTTGCTCTTGGGCGTAGCGGTAAAGCTCAAGGCCTGCGACCTGGTCGTTTTGCCAGCGCGATTGTACGCGGTCGAACAGCGCCTTGGCGGCGTTGGCGCAGGCGATCATGTCCGCGTCGTTGCCAACGGTGAAGGTGGCTCCGGCGTCGCCTTCATGGCCTTGCCACACGGCGCCCATGTCGATGAGGAAGATATCGTTTTCAGCCAGCACCGGGTCGCCTTCGGAGCGTTGGTTGAAAGCCTTGAGGGTGTTGGCGCCGAAACGCACCAGCAGCGGGTGCCAGATGCGTTGCATGTCGAGCTCAGTGAGTACCTGTTTGCCCAGCTCGCGAGCCTCGGATTCAAGCATGCCGGGGCGGATGCGTTGGGCGAGGTGTTCGATGGCTTGCCAGGTCATGGCTTGGGCGTAGCGCATGGCGTCGATGCTGTAGGCGGCGCCCACGGCTTCTTTGGGTTGTGCAGTCACCGGTGTTCCCTCGCAGTCAGGCTGTGCTGGTCGTTATGCGTTTTACTATATAGCGATGCCGAGATGGAACCCAACCGTTAAAACACCACAGATCAAATGTGGGAGCTGGCTTGCTGTCAGAGGTGCAGCCAGGCCAGGCTACCCAGCACCATCGCCACTCCACCTGCGGTGTAGGACAGGCGCTTGAGCCACTCTTTACGCGTCAACAACGTAATCGCCGCCAACGAAATCGCGATCTGAATCGCGGTCATTGCCTGTGCCCAGCGGTGATGCTGGTGCAGTGCCTCTTCGGATTTCTGGTCCCATTCCTTGGATGTCGCCTCAAGCTTCTCGGCCTGTTTGCGCACCTCCTCCTTCTGGCCCTTGTAGCGCTCGATTTCGTCCTTGTAATGCGCGGCATCTACACCCGGAATATGCGTGGCCAGCTCCGCCAGGTTCTGGCGGCTGGATTTGGCCTGGTAGTAGTTCCACTGGTTGGCGGCTTCGGTCTTGATGATGGCGGCGTTGTTCTTGTCCATGGCCGCTTCGCTTTCGGTGGAGCCGGCCTGGTAGCTGAGCATGGCACCCAGGGTGGCCATCAACGCGGTCATTACGGCGATGCGGCTGGCGAAATTGTCACCGCGCCCGTGCGCATGTTCGGTGGTGTGTTCGATGTGTTTTTCGTGGGGGCTGGGGACTTCGAAGGCTTCGGACATGGGGGCGTCTATGAAGGGACTGAGGGAGACTGATTCTTTACCAGTGAAGCTGTCTCAATCCTGTACGTAACGCTGCAAACCTTGCACCAGCGCGTCGAATGTCACCCGGCAGCGCGGGCTGTTGCGCAGGTCTTCGTGCATGGTCACCCAGGTGTCCAATTTGAGCGCAAAGCCATCGGGCAGTACCCGGCGCAAACGCGGGTCGCGCTTGGCCAGTTGCACCTGGCAGCCGCCGATACCGGCACCGGCGCGGATCAGCGCCAATTGCGCCAGGTCGCTGTCGCTGCTGATGGCGAAGGCGCTGCGTTCAAAGCCCTTGATCGCCAGGCTGCGGATAAACGCGTTTTCCTGGTCGAAGCCGATCACTGAATGGCCAGCCAGGTCTTGCATCTGCAAAGGGATGCCCTGCAGTTGCAGGTAATCGTCGCGGGCGTGCAGTCCCACTTCGATCAGGCCGACGCGCTGCGCCAGCAGTTGCTCCTGGCTGGGGCGGACCATGCGCACGGCGATGTCGGCCTCCAATTGCAGCAGGTCGCTGAGGCGGTTGGTCAGCACCAGTTCAACCCGCAAGTGCGGGTGCTCGCGGCGCAATTGGGTGATGATCGGCGGCAGTACTTCCACGCCGACCACCTCGCTGGCCGACACCCGCACCACCCCGCGCACTTCATCGCCGTGGGCAGACGCGGCGCGCTCCAGGGCGGCGGCAGTGCGTTCCATGGTTTCGGCATGGGCGCGCAAGGTGTGGGCCACCGCCGTCGGCAACAGCCCGGCAGGCGAACGGGTAAACAGCACCACGCCCAGTTCGGCTTCGAGCGCAGCGATGTGCCGGCCCACCGTAGGCTGTGTGATACCGAGCTGCCGCGCGGCACCCGATAACGATCCCTCCTTGAGTACGCCAAGGAACGACCGGTAAAGCTCCCATCCAATAGTCGATGCCATGCATAAATGTATAGCGGCAGGATGGTCTTGGGCAATTTATCTATAGCAAGGCTGCACACACAATGGCCTCACCAACTAATGTAGGAGAAGGTCATGAGCAAGGTTCTGGTACTGGGGGCAACCGGCGGGATCGGCGGTGAAGTGGCGCGGCAACTCCACGCGGCAGGCTGGGAGGTGTGTGCACTGACGCGGGATGTGGTCAAGGCGCGCCGCGTGAATGCCGACTTTTCCTGGATCGAGGGTGACGCGCTCAACCGTGATGAGGTACGCGCCGCGGCCCGTGGTTGTGCGGTGATCGTACATGCCGTCAACCCACCGGGTTACCGCAATTGGGCTGAGCTGGTCATGCCGATGATCGACAACAGCATTGCGGCGGCCATCGCCGAGGGCGCGACGATTGTGTTGCCGGGCACGGTCTACAACTTCGGGCCGGATGTGTTTCCGGTGCTGTATGAAGATTCGCCGCAGCACCCGCAAACGCGCAAGGGGGCTATCCGCGTACAACTCGAGCAGCGTCTGGAACAGGCGTCCCGCCGTGGCGCCCGTGTGTTGATTGTGCGCGCCGGGGATTTTTTCGGCGCTCGGGTGGCCAACAACTGGTTTGCCCAAGGCTTGATCAAGCCCGGTAAACCGGTACACGCCATCAGTTATCCGGGCGCACCGGGTGTGGCGCATCAATGGGCTTATTTGCCGGATGTGGCGCGCACCATGGTCGAGTTGCTTGAACGCCGGTCAACCCTGGAGGCTTTTGCGCGCTTTCATATGGCCGGGCATATGGACACGGATGGCACGCAGATGACCCAGGCGATCCAGCAGGTGGTGTTGCGCAGGACGGGCCAGCAACCACGCGTAGGTCGTTTCCCATGGTGGTTGCTGAAAGTGGCCGCGCCCTTTGTCGTCACCCTTCGCGAAATGCAGGAGATGCGTTACCTGTGGCAAACCCCATTGCGTCTGGATAACACGCGCTTGGTCGCGGCTTTGGGGCGCGAGCCGCACACGCCGCTGGAGCAGGCGGTGGAAGCTACGTTGCTCGGTCTGGGGTGTTTGCCTGACGCTGTCTGATCAAGCGTACATACACTGCACTGTTGATCAGCAACACCACGGCGCCCAGCCCCAGTTGAATCTGTGGGGTCAGCCCGGCCGGGTAGATCAGCGTAAGAATGTAATGCTCGATAAAACCGCCGCCATAACCGTCCTGCCCGGCGAGGTGGCGCAGCAGGTTCTCCCAGCGGGTCAGCGGGCAGGGCAGGTGGAACACTTCCACCGCCACGCCCCAGGCCGCAGCGGGCAGGTGCAGCCACATCACCGGCCGCCACTTGAGGGCCAGCAACCCGCCAAACAGCACGAACAGGATAAAACACAGGTGGAACAGCACCAGGCTGTCGGCGGCAATGCGATAGAGCATGAAGAGGTTCGCTTTTATCAGGGCTGGCGTTGAGTTTGCAGGTAGTCGATAAACACGCGCAGCTTTTTCGGTGTGTTGCTGCGGTTGAAGTCATACAAGTACAGCGCATTGTGGGCACCTTGAATAGCGCCGCAGGGTGGAGGGCCGCCAAGGTTGCTTACCTACGCTGTAGGCCGCTATTGTGCTGAAACCTTTTAGTCCTTCCCCAAGGTGCTGTTGCGATGAATGTACCGCGTACTCCAGTCGGTCCGATCAAGGCCGTGATTTTCGATATGGACGGGTTGTTGCTGGACACTGAAGGTATCTACACCGAAGTTACACAGATTATCGCCGAACGCTACGGCCGCACCTACGACTGGGGCATCAAGCAGCACATCATCGGCCGGGGCGCTCAGGACCTGGCTGAATATGTGGTGAAGGCGCTGGACTTGCCGATCACCCCGGCAGAGTTTCTGCTGATTCGCGAACCGCTGATGAGCGAGCGTTTCCCCAAGGCCTTGGGCATGCCGGGTGCCGAAGCGCTGGTGCGACATTTGAAGGCGCACAACATCCCGATTGCCGTGGGCACCAGTTCGTCGCGCAATTCGTTTGGCCACAAGACCACCTTGCACCGTGAGTGGTTTGGCTTGTTCGGCACCATCGTCACCGCCGATGACCCAGAAGTGGGTGCCGCCAAGCCCGCGCCGGATATCTTCCTCACTGCCGCCCGCCGCTTGGGTGTCGCGCCCGAGGATTGCCTGGTGTTTGAAGACTCGCCGTTTGGCGTGACCGCCGCCAAGGCCGCTAACATGACTGCCATCGCCGTGCCCGATGAGGCCATGGCCGACAGCAAGTACCAGCATGCCGACCAGATCATCCGCAAGCTGGCGGACTTCGACCTGGCGGCCTACGGCTTGCCACCAATGTCCTGAGTAAAACACGCTCAAAAAAATGTGGGAGCTGGCTTGCCTGCGATGGCGTCCTCAAGATCGCCATCGCAGGCAAGCCAGCTCCCACATTTGGTTATGCGCTGAAACCACCATCAATGGTCAAGCTCGCGCCCGTGATGTAACCCGCCTCCGGGCCAGCCAGGTACGCCACGAAGCTGGCAATCTCCTCGACCTGCCCATACCGCCCAACCGCCATCAACCCCATCAAACTCGCTGCAAACTCACTGTCTGCCGGGTTCATATCGGTATCCACCGGCCCAGGCTGCACATTGTTAATGGTGATGCCACGCGGTCCCAGGTCCCGTGCCAAGCCCTTGGTCAACCCCACCAGCGCCGCCTTGCTCATCGCATACGGCCCGCCACCGCCAAAGGGCATGCGCTCGGCATTGGTGCTGCCGATATTGATCACGCGGCCGCCTTCACCCATGTGTTTGGCCGCTTCCTGAGTGGCGATAAATACACTGCGCACATTGATCGTCAGGGTCTGGTCGAAGTCTTCCAGCTTGAAATCTTCCAGTGGCGCGATGGCCAGCACGCCGGCGTTGTTCACCAGGATATCCAGGCGCCCAAAGGCTTCGACGGTGGCGTTGACGGCGTTGCGAATCGCCGTGGCATCGGCACTGTCGGCCTGAATGGCCAAGGCTTTGCCGCCTGCGCTGATCACGCTGTTTTGCAGTGCCTCGGCCTTGGCGGCAGAGCTGACGTAGGTAAAAGCAACGGCTGCACCTTGCGCTGCCAGGCGTTTGACGATGGCGGCGCCAATACCGCGGGAACCGCCCTGGATCAATGCAACTTTGCCGCTGAGATTGTGTGTGGTCATGTCGTTCTCCAAGTAGTTGATGGACCGAGTATCGGCCTCACCCACCCAGGCCGGTAGACCGTGATTGCTATAGTCTGTGTAAACCAAAAGTTTAGAGTGGTCGATATGGAGAGCTTTGGCAGTATCGAATGTTTTGTGCGCAGCGCCGAAGGTGGCAGCTTTGCCGAAGCCGCCCGGCATCTGAGTTTGACCCCGGCGGCGGTCGGTAAAAGCGTCGCCAAGCTGGAAGCACGCCTGGGTGTTCGGCTGTTTCAGCGTAGCACCCGGCGGCTGACGCTGACGGAAGCCGGCAAGCTGTTTCTCGAAGAAGTCAGCGCCAGCCTCACCACCATCCAGAATGCCGTGGCTAACTTGGCCAGCGCCGAAGGGCGGCCGGTGGGCACCTTGAAAGTCAGCATGGGCACGGTGGTGGGGTGTTTGTACATCGTGCCGTTGCTGGGCGAGTTTCTGAAGCGCTTCCCGGGTATCAGCCCCGACTGGCATTTTGATAACCGTCAGGTCGATCTGATTGGGCAGGGCTTTGACGCCGCACTGGGCGGTGGGTTTGAGCTGCCTCAGGGGGTGGTCGCACGCAAGCTCGCGCCGGCGCATCGAGTGCTGGTGGCCTCGCCCGATTACCTGACGGCACATGCGGAGGTTGTGCAGCCGGCAGACCTTGAGCACTGCGATGGCATCCTGATTCGTTCGCCACAAACCGGCCGTGTGCGTTCCTGGCAACTGACCGGTCGCCACGGCGAGCACGGCCCGTTGAACCTCAAGGCGCGCATGACCATGAGCGATTCCCAGGCGGCCTGCGTCGCGGCAGACCAGGGGTTGGGCATTGCGCTGGTGAGCATGCCGTTTGCCGTGCCTTGGCTGGCGAGCGGTAAGTTGGTACGCGTACTGCCCGATTGGTATGTCGACGACGGCAACATCTCCATCTACTACGCCGAACACAAACTACTGCCCGGCAAGACCCGGGCGTTTGTGGATTTCATCATCGAGCAGTTTACCGAGCAGAAACTGGGGCAAGCGTTCAGCGCGATTTGATCACTACCATCTACCGAGTCGCGGCCATCGTCTGTAGTAAGGCGCCCGTTGTGGCGAGCAGGCTTGCCCTGCGTTGGGCTGCGAAGCAGCCCCAAATCCAGGCGCTGAGTACTTTCAGAAGGAACTTCAGTGTGTTTACTGGGGCCGCTGCGCAGCCCAACGCAGGGCAAGCCTGCTCGCCACAGGAGAATATGGATGCCTTCAGCGGTGGCCTGGCCAGCCGATCACTTTCTTCGGCCTTGGCGTTGCGTAAGTCCTGATCTTCGACGTCGACAACCCCAGGCGCACCAGCGATTCGGCAATGGTGACCGCCGCCGTGACGCCGTCCACCACCGGCACGCCGGTACGCTGGCGAATCTGCTCATCCAGCCCGGCCATGCCGCCGCAGCCCAGGCAGATCACTTCGGCCTTGTCGTCGCGAATGGCCAGCTCCGCCTCGCGCACGATGGCTTCCATGGCGGCCAGCGGGTCTTCTTCCAGCTCCAGCACCGCCATGCCGCTGGCGCGCACCGAGGCGCAGCGTTGATAGAGACCTGCGAGTTTCAGGCGGTCTTCGATCAACGGCACGGTGCGGTCCAGGGTGGTGACCACCGAATAGGCATGGCCCAGAAACATCGCCGTGCTGGCCGCCGCTTCTGTGATGTCCACCACCGGCACGTTGAGCAATTCCTGCAAACCTTCACGGCCATGTTCGCCGTAGCCGGCCTGGATCACCGCATCAAACGGTTGGTCGTAGGCCATCACCCGGTCCATCACGGCGATGGCGGCCAGGTAGCTTTCAAAGTTGCCTTCCACCGATTCGGCGCCAAAGTACGGGGTAAGCCCGACGATTTCGGTGCCTGGTGAAGCCACAGCCCGCGCCTGCTGGGCGATGGTGTCGGTGATTGACGCGGTGGTGTTGACGTTGACCACGAGGATGCGCATGGAATGTCCTTGATTAATGACTGGCGTTATCGACTGCAATGCTTTCGCCGCTGACATCGGCGTAGAACGTTTGGCGCTTGGCGATCAGCAAGTACAACAGCCCTGCAATACCGGCGCCAAACAGCCAGGAAAACGGTGCGACGCTGGCAAAACCGGGTAACAGTGCCAGCAGAATGGCGATGATTGCCGCAGGAATAAACGCCGCGACCGCGCGTAAATTGACCCCACGGCTGTAGTAATAAACGCCATTCGGGTCTTCGCTATACAGCTGCAGTACATCCACCTGGCTTTTACGGATCAGCCAATAATCGACCATGATCACCCCATACAACGGCCCCAGCAGCGCACCCAGCCCGGAGAGGAAATACACGATCACCAGCGGGCTGTTGTAGAGGTTCCACGGCAGGATCAGCACCGCCACGGTGGCGCTGATCAGCCCGGCCCGCCGGAAGTTCAGGTACTTGGGCGCCAGGTTGCTGAGCACAAAGGCTGGCGCGACAAAGTTGGCCATGATGTTCACCGCCACGGTAACGATCAGGAACGCCAGGCAGCCGAGCACGAGGAAGAAGGTATTGGGGATGGCCGCAATGATTTCGGTCGGGCTTTCGATCACCCGGCCATTGAGCTGGAACTGCCCGCCGCAGAGCAACACGGTGATCGCGGCAAACACCAGAATATTTACCGGCAAACCCCAGAAGTTACCGACCAGGATGGTCTTGCGGCACGGCGAGGAGCGCGCGAAATCGCAAAAATTGAGGATCAGCGTGCCATAGATGCTCAGCCACAGCGCGCCACCGGCAAAGATGTTGCGCCACATCTCGCCACCGCTCAAAGGCTCGCGGATCGACCAGGCAATATTGCCGCCGACCTGGAAGTACATCCAACCGGCCAGCGAAGCCACGGTCACCAGAATCACCGGCCCGGCGAAGGCTTCATAGCGGCGCACCATTTCCATGCCGTACGCCAGGATCGCCAGTTGCACAAACCAGATCGTGATGAAACACGCCCAACCCAAGGTCGACAGGCCGAGAATGGAGTTGTGGTCATAGTCGGAAAATCCTGGATGAATTGCCGACAGCAACACACGGAAAACCACCGAGGCCAGGTAGGTCTGGATACCAAACCAGGCAATCGCAATCACCGCACGGATCAACGCCGGGATCTGCGCACCATGGATGCCGAAACTGATACGACTGATCACCGGAAACGGCACGCCGGTTTTCTGGCCCATAAACCCCGACAAGTTCATGAAGAAATACACCAGCGCTGCGCCGATCCCCAGGGACAGCAGAATCTGCCAGCCGCCGAGGCCCAGCGCATACAGGCCGATGGCAAACGAATAGTTGGCGATGTTGTGCACGTCGTTGGTCCACAACGCGAAGATGCTGTAGCGCCCCCAGCGTCGTCCTTCGGCTTTGGTGGGAGCCAGGTCCTTGTTATGCAGGCGCGGGCTGAGCACCAATGGGCCGGGGCTTGCGGCCTCGAGATTCAGGGCGGAGGAGGGCAGATCCAGTGCGATGTCATTCGAGAGGCTTGTACGCATTCCGGCAGGCTCCGGCGCATCTGCAGGAACGCTGCAGATGGCAAAGTGTATGTATGTTTTGTATTTATTGTATACAAAGAGCAATTCACCTTAAGCCACATGCGTGCCAGTTTTGGGTCTATGAAAATCAGGGTTAATTTCGTTTTTATAGGTCTGTTGAATAAATTGCTGAATTAAAAGCAATATAAATTGACCGATTGAACAGGTATTTATTTTTTGTGGGGAGGCGCTTTATTTAAGAGGGAAGCAGCGTTAGGAAATGAGTGTTACGTTTTGGTGCGGGAGAATACGGATTGAACACATAAATGGCACTTATGGTTACATTAGTGTGTACATTTCTAGGGGCTGCCCAAAACAAAATGTGGGAGCGGGCTTGCCCGCGAAGGCGGCCTCTCAGTCGACTTATAAGTGACTGATCCACCGCAATCGCGGGCAAGCCCGCTCCCACATTTTTACCGCGTCAGCCCTCAAGCCTTGCTGATGATATTCCCGGCATGCAGCCCGCATTCCTTCTGCGTGGCTTCTTCCCACCACCAGCGGCCTTCGCGCTCATGCTGGTTAGGCAATACCGGGCGGGTGCAGGGCTCGCAGCCGATGCTGATAAAACCGCGCTCATGCAGGCTGTTGTAGGGCAGCTCCAGCATGCGGATGTAGCCCCAGACTTCCTCGCTGGTCATCTGCGCCAGCGGGTTGAATTTGTACAGGGTGCGCTCCGGGGTGGAGAACGCTGTATCGATCTCCAGCGCCGCCACCTGGCTGCGGGTGCCGGGGCTTTGGTCGCGCCGTTGGCCGGTGGCCCAGGCGTTTACGCCGGACAGTTTGCGCCGCAGCGGTTCGATCTTGCGCACGCCGCAGCATTCACCATGGCCGTCTTTATAGAAGCTGAACAGGCCCTTTTCCTTGACGAAGGGTTCCAGCTTGCTCTGGTCCGGCGAGATCAGCTCGATGTCGATTTTGTAGAAGTCGCGCACCTGCTCGATAAACCGGTAGGTCTCCGGGTGCAGACGGCCGGTGTCGAGGCTGAACACCTTGACGTTCTTGTTCAGCTTCCAAGCCATATCGACCAGCACCACATCCTCGGCACCGCTGAAGGAAATCCACAGGTCATCACCAAACTGGCTGAATGCCAGCTTGAGAATGTCCTGAGCGGATTTGTTGGCATAAGTCGCGGCGAGTTCAGCGACGTCGAAGGCTTGGTTCATCAGGACGGTTCCTACAGGTCAGTGGCGCTGAGCGCTCTATAGGGGAGTGATGGTATCAAAATCCGCTCTGCGTTGCGGCGCCGCGCTTGAATCGCTAGAGTTCGGCAGTCCTTTTGCTCGCTCAACTAACAACATCCAATAGGAGTGTCTTGTGGAAATTGCCTGTCTCGACCTGGAAGGGGTGCTGGTTCCGGAAATCTGGATCGCCTTCGCCGAAAAAACCGGTATTGAATCCCTGCGGGCAACCACCCGTGACATTCCCGATTACGACGTGTTGATGAAGCAGCGTCTGCGCATTCTTGACGAGCATGGCCTCAAACTCGCCGATATCCAGGAAGTAATCGCGACCCTCAAGCCGCTGGACGGCGCCATCGAGTTCGTCAACTGGTTGCGCGAACGCTTCCAGGTGGTGATTCTGTCGGACACCTTCTACGAATTCTCCCAGCCGTTGATGCGCCAGCTGGGTTTCCCGACCTTGTTGTGCCACCGCCTGATCACTGATGAAAATGATCGAGTGGTGAGCTATCAACTGCGTCAGAAAGACCCTAAGCGCCAATCCGTGCTGGCGTTTAAGACCCTTTACTACCGCGTGATCGCCGCTGGCGATTCCTACAACGACACCACGATGCTGGGTGAAGCTGACCGTGGGATTCTGTTCCATGCTCCAGAAAACGTGATTCGCGAGTTCCCGCAGTTCCCGGCGGTGCATACCTTTGAGGACTTGAAGAAAGCGTTCATCAAGGCGTCGAATCGGCAGTTGAGCCTGTAAGTGACTCAGCGCTGTTGATGGCCCCATCGCAGGCAAGCCAGCTCCCACACTGAATGCGGTCAACCTGTGGGAGCTGGCTTGCCCGCGATGAGGCCCGCGCGGCCATTGCTTAAACCCCGGCCAGTAACCGCTCATATGGAATGCTCAAGCCTTCATGCAGCCGCTTGATCATCGAAAGGCTCAGCTTGCGCTTGTGGTTCAGCACCTCTGACACCCGCCCACTGGTGCCGATAAAGGGCTCCAGATCACGGGCAGTCATGCCTAATTGCTCCATGCGAAATCTGATCGCCTCCACTGGGTCCGAAGGCGGCATGGGAAAGTGTTCCGCCTCGTATTTCTCAATAAGCACGGCAAGAATTTCCAGCTCGTCACCCTCTGGCGAGCCAATGTCCGCGCCCCAGAGCTGCTCCACACGCGCAAGCGCAGCGGTCAGGTCTTCCTGGGAATGAATAGGTTTGATGTTCATCACACGGTCTCCGCGTTGATCTGGTCGTACTGCATATGGGTTCCCACGAAACGCACGAACCCCAGCTGTCGTTGATAGTCGATCGCCATGATCACTCGATACTTGTTGCCGCCCACGTTGAAAACAACTCTGCCGCCCTTGAGAATGCTCGCCGTTCCAAGCTCTGCCTTGAGTGCCTGTGGCGTTGTGTAAGTGGTCCTCTCCATATGGCGATACAGTTCGACCAGCGGTGTCTTGGCATCGGTATAAGCGCGATGGCTTTCCCAGAATGTCCTTAAGGTAGAGAGGGCGATTATCCGCATCGCTGCGCCCTCCCAATTTGGGAGATATTAGGTGGGGTTCGTGTGAGATGCAATCCCGGAAATAATTTCTGACGAGTAGGCATTCGCTTCATGTGATCCTTCACAGGTGGCGGGTGGACGGTCTGAGCCGGACGCTATCCGCCCGCTCATACTGCGTCCACAGCCGTTCTGATTCAGGTTTTTTCTGTCGCTGGGCGCCGCGTACGAGCGCCAGGAAAGGCGGGGTGCTACAGGTTTTCCAAAGTGTGTAACAAGACCCGCACCTTGGTCAGCGACTCTTGATACTCCGCCTCCCACTCCGAATCCGCCACGATCCCGCCACCGCCCCAGCAGTTCACGTGCCCATCCTTGACCAGCAAACTGCGGATGGCGATGGAGCTGTCCATCTCGCCGCGTACATCCAGATACACCAGCGAGCCGCAGTACAACCCGCGTCGGGTCGGCTCCAGCTCATCGATGATCTGCATCGCGCGAATCTTCGGCGCGCCGGTGATGGAGCCGCCAGGGAAGCTGCCGGCGATCAGGTCGAGGGCGTCTTTGTCGTCGGCCAGCACCCCCGTCACGCTGCTCACCAAATGGTGCACATTGGGATAACTTTCCAGGCTGAACAACTCCGGCACTTTCACCGAGCCGGTGCGGCAAGTGCGGCCGAGATCGTTGCGCAGCAGGTCGACGATCATCAGGTTTTCGGCGCGATCCTTGGCGCTGGCCAGAAGTTCGGCGGCGTTGGCGGCGTCTTCTTCAGGCGTCAAACCCCGCGGGCGGGTGCCTTTGATTGGGCGGGTTTCGACCTGGCGTTTGCTGATCTGCACGAAGCGTTCCGGCGACAGACTGAGTACCGCGCCGTCATCGGGCAGGCTCTGAAACCCGGAAAACGGGGTAGGGCAGGCCTCGCGCAACGCGCAATACGCCACCCAGGGATCGCCGCTGCAGGGCGCGCGAAAACGTTGCGCAAAGTTGACCTGGTAGCAGTCGCCCGCCTGGATGTAGTCCTGAATACGCGCGATGGCCTGTCGGTAGGCCTCGGGCGTGAGCTCCGGTGCCATGGGACCGTTGAGCTTGAAGGTGTCAGATGATTCAGCAGCAGGTTGCCCGAACAGGTTGACCAACCGCAGCCGTTCGCTGTCGGCCAGCGTGGGGTGAAAGACCAACTGGCTGGTCTGTGCCTGGTGATCGCTGATCAGCGCCCAGGCATACAGCCCGAAGCGCGCATCCGGCAGGTGCAGGTCATCCACAGCCCAATCAGGCATTTGCTCCAAGTGCCGGCCAAAGTCATAACTCAAGTAGCCAATCAGGCCGCCAGCAAACGGCAGCGCATAACCTGCAGGCAGATCCGCTTCGCCCAACTGCGTCAGGTTGGTCCGCAAGCGTTGCAGGAAATCACCGCCACTTTCGTCAGGCGCAACCGTCAATGTCGCTCGCGGCCAGGCGCTGAGCAAGTCATAACGCCCGCGTTCGGCAGCCGGGCGGCCACTGTCGAGCAGCACTGCGCCAGGGGCATGACGAATCGCCGCAAAGTAGTCGGCGGGGTTGGCCCGGTAGGGCATCGGGTGTACGGAGCAGGTCGACATTGCAGGGTGGATCAGCTGTTGGCGTGGGGGTGGCGATTGTAGTCCCCTGAAGGGTTTGGTCCTAGAGGGGATGTCGGTGATAGCTGGATAGAGGTGTTGCTTGTCAGAAAGCTATCGCAGGCAAGCCAGCGCCCACTGGTTGATCGCGTGTGGGAGCTGGCTTGCCTGCGATGAGGCCATCAGCCTTCTACCGCAGGAATATGCCCAAACATTTCCTGCACAAACTTCACCCGTTCTTCCGCAGTTTCGGTCACGCCAGCCGCTTTGAGTTCGTCCAGTCGCGCTTCAACCGCATGGGTACGCAACGTCAAACCGCAGTCGTTAGCGATCTGGATATTCAGCCCCGGTCGCGCATTCAGCTCCAGGATCAACGGACCTTTTTCCTGGTCCAGCACCATGTCCACGCCGATATAGCCCAGCCCGCACAGCTCATAGCAGCCGGCCGCGAGCTTCATGAACCCGTCCCAGTTGGGCAGTTGCACGCCATCCACCGCGTTGGTGGTGTCGGGGTGTTTGGTGATGATGTTGTTCAGCCAGGTGCCGCGCAGTGTCAGGCCGGTGGCGAGGTCCACACCCACGCCAATCGCGCCCTGGTGCAGGTTGGCCTTGCCGCCGGACTGGCGGGTCGGCAGACGCAGCATGGCCATCACCGGGTAGCCCATCAGCACGATAATGCGGATATCCGGCACGCCTTCGTAGCTGATGCTCTTGAAGATCTGGTCGGGCACCACGCGGTATTCGATCAGTGCGCGGTCGCGGTGGCCGCCCAGGGAGTACAAACCGGTGAGGATGCTGGAGATCTGGTGCTCGATTTCTTCATGGCTGATGATCTTGCCGGACACCGTGCGGTAGCGCCCTTCAAACCGGTCGGCTACCACCAGGATGCCATCACCGCCGGCACCCTGGGCCGGTTTGATCACGAAGTCGCTGCGCCCGCCGATGATCTCGTCGAGCTTGTCGATTTCCTTCTCGGTGGAAATGATCCCGTACATCTCGGGCACATGGATGCCCGCCGCAATCGCCCGTTCCTTGGTGATGATCTTGTCATCTACGATCGGGTACAGGCTGCGCTTGTTGTACTTGAGCACGTAGTCGGCGTTACGCCGGTTGATGCCCATGATCCCTCGTGCTTCGAGGGCCTTCCAGGTTTTCCAGAAGCCGAACATTACGAATCAGCCTTGAGGAAGGCCTTGAAACGCACCAGCTCGGTCAGGCGATAGCCGCGATAGCGACCCATGGCCAGCATGAAACCCACCAGGATCAACAGGATGGCCGGGAAGGTGAACACAAAGTAGACCAGCTCCGGCACGCTCATGATGATGTGCGCCAGGGCGGCGGCGAACAGTGTGCCCACGGCCACTTTCAACGCATGGTTGGCGCCACGTTCTTCCCAGGTGATCGACAGGCGCTCGATGGTCATGGTCAGAATCACCATCGGGAACAGTGCTACCGACAACCCGCGTTCCAGGCCCAGCTTGTGGCTGAACAGGCTGATGGCCGCAATCAGCACCACCACAAAGGTCAGCACCACCGAGAGCCTCGGCAGCATCTGCAGCTTCAAGTGTTCCAGGTACGATCTGAGCGACAGGCCCAGCGCGGTGATGATAGTAAACAGCGCAATGCCGAAGCCCAATTGCGTCTCGCGAAACGCCAGGGCGATCAGTACCGGGGTGAAGGTGCCCAGGGTTTGCAGGCCGATCAGGTTGCGCAGGATCAGAATCACCAGCACGCCGATGGGGATCATTACCATGATCATGAAGGTTTGCTGGGTTTGCAGCGGCAGGCCGTACAACGAGTATTCGAGGAAATTGGCGTCGGTGTTTTCGTCCGTCAGCTTGGCCAGGCGAATCGCGTTCATCTCGCTGTTGTTGAGGCTGAAGGTCACTGCGGCCTTCTTGCCGCCATCCACCGTGATCAGGTTTTCATCGCCGGTCCACCACAGCAGCCGGTCGGACGGCAGGCCTTGCTCGCCGGTTTCCGGGTTGAAGTACAGCCAGTCATTGCCGTTGAAGCTGCGCAACCACAGTTCCGGAGTTTGCGGCTGGTCGGCGACTAGCCGGATGGTGTGGACTTTTTCCACCGGCACATGGGCGATGGACAGCAACAGTTCGACGATCTTGGCTTTGTGTGGCGTGGACGGGTCGCCCGCCAGCAATAGCTTTACATTGTCGTCGTTGAGGTTGTTGGTGCGCTTGATTGCCTCGGTGATAAAGGTCTCGACGTCGGCCGAATGCTGGCGGATCGGCGCCAGCAGGGCTTCGGCGGCGATTTTTTCCGGGCCTTCCACAGCGATGCTGTCGCGGAAGGTCGGGCCTTTGACCTTGACCTTTTCACCGCTGTAACGCTTGGTCAGCACCAGGCGGTAATACAGGGTCTGCTTGCCTTTGGCCCGGCGCGCCGACCAGGTGACCTTGCGGTTGCCGTCGGTGCGGTTGACGCTCACGCCGTAGTTATTGGAAATAAAGCTTTCATTGAGACTGACGAAGTCGCGGCTCAGGGGCGGCACGAACATCGAGATCTTCACCGGGTCCTTGGGGTTGGCGACGAACTCGACCTTGGCGTCGATGTTCCACAGGTCGTCGGTGGCGTCTTCGGTGACGGGAATTCCCAGCACGAAAATCTGATAGGCGGTGACCGAAATACCCAACACCACCAGGATGGTGATCAGGATTCTCAGGTGCAGGGTCAGAGAGCGCATTCGGTTTACTCGGCGGTATGAGCGTCGGCGGCGCAGGCGGGTTTGCCCGCTGCGTATTTAAGACTGGGGTCGACCAGCGCATCAAAGCGTTTCAACGCTTCGGAGCCGATCAGCAGCGGGTATTGGAAGGCGCTGCGGTCAGTCAAGTTCACTTCGATGCTGCGTAAAGCGGTGCCCATGCAGATATCCAGGGAGATCACTGGGCGGGCGGTGTAGTTCTTGTCCTCATCGGGGTCGTAGTCACCGGCGCGGCGCTTGATCTTGCTGACGCGGGCCAGGGGGCGTTCGATGGGGTGGGAATGGGCGGTGTCGATGGCGAGATAAAAGCGTACCCAGGATTCGCCGTCGCGCTTGAAACGCTTGATATCGCGGGCGCTCAACGAGGCAGTCTTGGCGCCGGTGTCGAGTTTGGCGGCGACTTCCAGGTCGATGCCGGCCAATTTGGCGTATTCATTCAGGCCATACACGGTCTTCTCGGCGGCAACGCCAAGGCCAGGTATGCACAGTAGGCAAATAAGAAGGAAGGGCTTGAGTCTCATAGATCCTGACGCGGTGCAGTGCGATGTTTAATTCAAGGCGACTGGCATTGCTGCGCAAACTCCCTCGTGCGCCGTTTCATCAAGTGATGTCAGGCAAAAGCGGCGGGCATTCTAACATGATGCTTTTCTGGCGCCAGCGCTGGCAGGCGGCCATGCCCAGCGAAGGTGCGTCAAGGGTTATTAGACGATTGTCGACAATGTTGATTTATTCTTTGACTAATAAGGCTTGATTGGCTAGTTTTTGCGACATTGCTTTTAAAGGTGTCGACAATATGCTGGATCAGCTGGAAACGCCGGTGGTGTCGCAAGACGATTCCCAGACCATGTCAGAGAACGTCTTCCGGCGTATCCAGGCCGCCATCGTCAAGGGTGAAATCGCTCCCGGCAGCAAGATCTCCGAACCGGAACTGGCGCGCACCTATGGCATCAGCCGTGGCCCGTTGCGTGAGGCTATCCACCGCCTCGAAGGCCAGCGCCTGCTGGTGCGTGTGCCTCATGTGGGCGCAAGAGTGGTGTCCTTGAGCCATGCCGAGCTGATCGAACTGTATGAAATCCGCGAGTCCCTGGAAGGCATGGCCTGTCGCCTGGCCGCCGAGCGCATGACCGACGCCGAAATCGAAGAGCTGCGCCAGGTGTTGCACACCCATGAGCGCGACGAAGCGTTCCAGGCGGGCCTGGGCTACTACCAGCAGGAGGGCGACTTCGATTTTCATTACCGGATAATTCAAGGCGCCGGTAACCGCACCCTTACCCAAATGCTCTGCGGCGAGCTGTACCAATTGGTGCGCATGTACCGCATCCAGTTCTCCGCCACCCCGAATCGTCCACGCCAGGCTTTTGCCGAGCATCACCGCATTCTTGACGCGATTGCCGATCGCGACGGTGAACTGGCCGAGTTGTTGATGCGCCGCCATATCGGCGCTTCCAAACGCAATATTGCCCGTCATTTCCCGGACGGCGCTCCTTCATCACGAGGTGAGTCATGAGTTCCAACAATAAAACCACTCCAGGCCAGCGTTTTCGTGACGCCGTTGCCAGCGAACAGCCCTTGCAGGTGGTTGGCGCAATCAATGCCAACCACGCGCTGCTGGCCAAGCGTGCCGGTTTCAAGGCGATTTATCTGTCAGGCGGCGGCGTAGCTGCCGGCTCCCTGGGCGTGCCGGACTTGGGCATCACCGGCCTGGACGACGTACTCACCGACGTACGCCGCATCACCGACGTGTGCGACCTGCCGTTGCTGGTCGACGTCGACACCGGTTTCGGCTCCTCGGCCTTTAACGTGGCGCGCACCGTCAAGTCGATGATCAAGTTCGGCGCCGCCGCCATCCATATCGAAGACCAGGTCGGCGCCAAGCGTTGCGGGCATCGCCCGAACAAAGAAATCGTGTCCCAGCAGGAAATGGTCGACCGCATCAAGGCCGCCGTAGACGCGCGCACCGATGACAGCTTCGTGATCATGGCGCGCACCGACGCGCTGGCGGTTGAAGGTTTGGAGTCGGCCCTGGAGCGTGCCGCCGCCTGCATCGAAGCCGGTGCCGACATGGTGTTCCCGGAAGCCATCACTGAGCTGGAGATGTACAAGCTCTTCGCGTCAAAGGTTAAAGCTCCGATCCTGGCCAACATCACCGAGTTCGGTGCAACCCCTCTCTACACAGTCGATCAACTGAAATCTGCCGATGTTTCCATCGTGCTGTACCCGCTCTCGGCTTTCCGCGCCATGAACAAGGCCGCCGAGAACGTCTACACCGCGATTCGTCGCGACGGTACGCAACAGAACGTCATCGACACCATGCAAACCCGCATGGAGCTTTACGATCGCATCGACTACCACACCTTCGAGCAGAAGCTCGACGCGCTGTTCGCCGCGAAAAAGTAACGAACGCGCCTCCCTGAATAACTACAAAATTGGAGAAGAACCATGGCTGAAGCAAAAGTACTGAGTGGTGCCGGCCTGCGTGGCCAGGTGGCCGGGCAGACTGCACTGTCCACCGTCGGCCAGGCCGGTGCCGGCTTGACCTATCGCGGTTATGACGTGCGTGAACTGGCCGCCGATGCGCAATTTGAAGAGGTCGCCTACCTGCTGCTCTACGGCGAGTTGCCGAGCAAAACCGAATTGGCCGCTTACAGCGCCAAACTCAGCAAACTGCGCGACCTGCCGCAAGCGCTTAAAGAAGTGCTGGAACGCATTCCTGCCGACGCCCACCCGATGGACGTGATGCGCACCGGTTGCTCGTTCCTGGGCAATATCGAACCCGAGAAAGACTTCAGCGCGCAGCACGATGTCACCGACCGCCTGCTCGCCGCTTTCCCGGCAATCATGTGCTACTGGTATCGCTTCAGCCACGACGGCAAGAAGATTGACTGCGTGACCGACGAGCCAAGCATCGGCGGCCACTTCCTGCACCTGCTGCATGGCAAGAAGCCCAGCGCGTTGCATGAAAAAGTCATGAACGTGTCGCTGATCCTCTACGCCGAGCACGAATTCAACGCCTCGACCTTCACCGCCCGCGTGTGCGCTTCAACCCTGTCCGACCTGTATTCCTGCGTGACTGCCGCCATCGGCTCGCTGCGCGGTCCGTTGCATGGCGGCGCCAACGAAGCCGCGATGGAGATGATCGAGCGTTTCGGTTCGGCCGAAGAAGCCGTCGAAGGCACCCTCGGCATGCTGGCGCGCAAAGACAAGATCATGGGCTTTGGCCACGCGATCTACAAAGACAGCGACCCGCGTAATGAAGTGATCAAGGGCTGGGCGAAACAACTCGCGGATGAGGTCGGCGACAAAGTGTTGTTCCCGGTCTCCGAAGCCATCGACAAGACCATGTGGGAACAGAAAAAGCTGTTCCCCAATGCTGACTTCTACCATGCCTCGGCGTACCACTTCATGGGCATCCCGACCAAGCTGTTCACGCCGATCTTCGTGTGCTCACGGCTGACCGGCTGGGCTGCGCATGTGTTCGAGCAGCGCGCCAACAACCGCATCATCCGTCCAAGTGCCGAGTACATCGGCGTTGAGCAGCGCAAGTTCGTGCCAATCGAACGTCGCTGAGTGGGCTGAACCCGGCACATTGGCCAATGTGCTTTTCTGTGGGAGCTGGCTTGCCTGCGATCGCATCATCCTGGTGTGCCTGTCACACCGCAGTGATGCCATCGCAGGCAAGCCAGCTCCCACAGAGAGCCAGGCCAGTGTCGACAGTTCGCCTTGTGAACCTACCGTGACCGAGTCCTGACGATGAACACTGAATTTCGCAAACCGCTGCCCGGCAGCCGCCTGGATTTCTTCGACGCCCGCGCGGCTGTCGAGGCAATCACGCCCGGCGCCTATGCCACCTTGCCGTACACCTCGCGCGTGCTCGCCGAAAACCTGGTACGCCGCTGCGACCCGGCCACCCTCAACGCTTCCCTGAGCCAACTGATCGAACGCAAACGCGACCTCGACTTCCCTTGGTTCCCGGCACGTGTGGTGTGCCATGACATCCTCGGCCAGACCGCGTTGGTGGATCTTGCCGGCCTGCGCGATGCGATCGCCCTGCAAGGCGGTGACCCGGCGCAGGTCAACCCGGTGGTGCCGACCCAACTGATCGTCGACCACTCCCTGGCCGTGGAAGCCGGTGGTTTTGACCCGGACGCATTCGAGAAAAACCGCGCCATCGAAGACCGTCGCAACGAAGACCGTTTTCACTTTATCGAGTGGACCAAAAAGGCCTTCAAGAACGTCGACGTGATCCCGCCGGGCAACGGCATCATGCACCAGATCAACCTGGAGAAAATGTCCCCGGTGATTCAGGTGCGTGACGGTGTGGCCTTCCCCGATACCTGCGTCGGCACCGACAGCCACACCCCGCACGTGGATGCCCTGGGCGTGATCGCCATCGGCGTCGGTGGCCTTGAAGCCGAGAGCGTGATGCTGGGGCGCGCCTCGTGGATGCGCCTGCCGGAAAGTGTCGGCGTGGAGCTGACGGGCAAGCTGCAACCGGGCATCACCGCCACCGACATGGTGCTGGCGCTGACCGAGTTCCTGCGTAAACAGAAAGTCGTGGGTGCGTGGCTGGAGTTCTTCGGCGAGGGTGCTTCGGCACTCACACTGGGCGACCGCGCGACCATCTCCAACATGGCCCCGGAATACGGCGCTACCGCCGCGATGTTCTACATCGACCAGCAAACCATCGCCTACCTGAAACTCACTGGCCGCGAAGACGAACAAGTCACGTTGGTCGAGCAATACGCCCGCCACACCGGCCTGTGGGCCGATGACCTCAAGGGCGCGCAATACGAGCGTGGATTGACCTTCGACCTGTCCAGTGTCGTGCGCAACATGGCCGGCCCGAGCAACCCGCATGCGCGTGTTGCCACCAGCGATCTGGCGTCCCAAGGCATCTCCGGTCAGTGGGATGAAGTGCCGGGGCAAATGCCCGACGGCGCGGTGATCATCGCCGCCATTACCAGTTGCACCAACACCAGCAACCCGCGCAACGTGATTGCCGCAGGCTTGCTGGCACGTAATGCCAACCAGCTGGGGCTGACGCGCAAACCGTGGGTCAAATCCTCGCTGGCGCCGGGCTCGAAAACCGTGGCCATGTACCTGGAAGAAGCCGGCCTTGGCCATGAGCTGGAAAAACTCGGCTTCGGCGTGGTGGCCTTTGCCTGCACCACTTGCAATGGCATGTCCGGCGCACTCGACCCGGTGATCCAGCAAGAAATCATCGACCGCGACCTGTACGCCACTGCCGTGCTGTCGGGTAACCGCAACTTCGACGGGCGTATTCACCCGTATGCCAAGCAAGCGTTCCTGGCTTCGCCGCCGTTGGTGGTGGCCTATGCGATTGCCGGTACCATCCGCTTCGACATCGAAAAGGATGTGCTGGGCCTGGATGCCGACGGCAAGGAAATCCGCCTGAAAGACATCTGGCCAAGCGACGAAGAAATCGACGCTGTGGTCAAGGCGTCGGTCAAACCGGAGCAGTTCCGCGCCGTCTACATCCCGATGTTCGCGATCCACGAAGACACCGGCCCCAAAGTCGCGCCGCTGTACGACTGGCGCCCGCAAAGCACCTACATCCGCCGCCCGCCCTACTGGGAAGGTGCGTTGGCGGGTGCGCGGTCGCTCAAGGGCATGCGCCCGCTGGCGGTACTGCCGGACAACATCACCACCGACCACCTGTCGCCGTCCAACGCGATCATGCTCGACAGCGCCGCCGGCGAATACCTGGCGAAAATGGGCCTGCCGGAAGTCGACTTCAACTCTTACGCGACCCATCGCGGCGACCACTTGACCGCGCAGCGCGCAACCTTCGCCAACCCGAAGCTGTTCAACGAAATGGTCGTGGAAAACGGCAAGGTCAAGCAGGGTTCCCTGGCGCGTATCGAGCCCGAAGGCCAGGTCACGCGAATGTGGGAAGCCATCGAAACCTACATGGAGCGCAAGCAGCCGCTGATCATCATTGCCGGCGCCGACTACGGCCAGGGCTCGTCCCGCGACTGGGCGGCCAAGGGCGTGCGCCTGGCCGGTGTGGAGGCGATTGCCGCCGAAGGGTTTGAGCGCATCCACCGCACCAACCTGGTAGGCATGGGCGTGTTGCCGCTGGAATTTTTGCCGGGCACCGACCGCCACACACTGAAGATTGACGGCAGCGAAACCTATGACGTGGTCGGCCAACGCACCCCGCGTGCGCAACTGACGCTGGTGATCAACCGCAAGAATGGCGAACGTGTCGAAGTGCCGGTGACGTGCCGCCTGGACACCGCCGAAGAAGTGTCGATCTACGAGGCGGGCGGCGTGTTGCAACGGTTTGCCCAGGACTTCCTGGAATCGGCGGCGACGGCTTAAGGGGATAACCATGGCACACGCAGCGCAAATCAAGATCCCCGCCACCTACATGCGTGGCGGCACCAGCAAGGGCGTGTTTTTCAGCCTCAAGGACCTGCCCGAGTCGGCGCAGGTGCCGGGTGCCGCCCGTGACGCCTTGCTGTTGCGGGTCATCGGCAGCCCCGACCCCTACGACAAGCAGATCGACGGCATGGGCGGTGCAACCTCCAGCACCAGCAAAACCGTGATCCTAGCCAAAAGTACCCGGGCCGATCACGACGTGGATTACCTGTTTGGCCAGGTCTCCATCGACAAGCCGTTTGTCGACTGGAGCGGCAACTGCGGCAACCTGTCGGCGGCGGTGGGTTCGTTTGCCATCAGCGCCGGCCTGGTTGACCCGGCCCGCGTGCCGCATAACGGTGTGGCGGTGGTGCGGGTGTGGCAGGCCAATATCGGCAAGACCATCATCGCTCACGTGCCGATCACCGACGGCGCGGTGCAGGAAACCGGCGACTTTGAGCTCGACGGCGTGACCTTCCCGGCTGCCGAAGTGCAGCTGGAGTTCATGGACCCGGCAGCGGAAGAAGAGGGCGGCGGTGGCTCGATGTTTCCCACCGGCAACCTGATCGACGACCTGGAAGTACCGGGTGTCGGCACCTTCAAGGCGACGCTGATCAACGCCGGTATCCCGACGATTTTCATCAACGCCCAAGACCTCGGCTACACCGGCACCGAGCTGCAAGGCGCGATCAACAGCGACCCGAAGGCCCTGGCAATGTTCGAGACCGTGCGGGCCTATGGCGCGTTGCGCATGGGCCTGATCAAACACTTGGACGAAGCCGCCCAGCGCCAGCACACGCCGAAGGTCGCGTTTGTGGCCAAACCTTTGGATTACGTGGCCTCCAGTGGCAAGGCAATCAAGGCCGGTGATGTGGATTTGCTGGTGCGCGCACTGTCCATGGGCAAGTTGCACCACGCGATGATGGGCACGGCGGCGGTGGCGATTGGCACGGCGGCGGCGATTTCCGGCACCCTGGTCAACCTCGCGGCCGGTGGTGTCGAGCGCAACGCGGTGCGGTTCGGGCACCCGTCCGGCACCTTGCGCGTCGGTGCCGAAGCCACCCAGGTGAACGGCGAATGGGTGGTGAAAAAAGCCATCATGAGCCGCAGCGCACGGGTGTTGATGGAAGGCTTCGTGCGCGTGCCCGGCGACGCGTTCTAACCCTTGCGGGAGCTGGCTTGTGTGGGAGCTGGCTTGCCTGCGATGGCATCACCTCTGTGTTTCAGATGAACCGAGGTGATGCCATCGCGGGCAAGCCCGGCTCCCACAGGTGATTCTCTATTTCAAGGCAGACACCCAAGATCTGCTTTCCAATAACCGTAAGCCCGAGGACTAACCCCAACCCACTTTGGAGTACTGCCATGAGCGTCAACGTCGACCAGAATAACCGCCCCGACTACGACCAGGTCCTGCAGG
This sequence comes from Pseudomonas sp. 2995-3, assembly GCF_002742565.1. Lineage (NCBI taxonomy): Bacteria > Pseudomonadati > Pseudomonadota > Gammaproteobacteria > Pseudomonadales > Pseudomonadaceae > Pseudomonas > Pseudomonas sp. 2995-3. The sequence continues at coordinate 64,822 of NZ_LJSB01000176.1, forward strand.
ACATTGCCGACTACGTCCTCAATTACCGCATCGATTCCCGCGACGCGTTGGACACTGCACGCAATTGCCTGATGGACACCCTCGGTTGCGGCCTGCTGGCCCTGCGCTTCCCCGAGTGCACCAAGCACCTGGGGCCGCTGGTGGAAGGCACCGTCGTGCCGTTCGGCGCGCGTGTGCCGGGCACTTCATTGCGTCTGGACCCGGTCAAAGCCGCCTGGGACATCGGCTGCATCGTGCGCTGGCTCGACTACAACGACACTTGGCTCGCCGCCGAATGGGGCCACCCTTCGGATAACCTCGGCGGCATCCTCGCCGTGGCCGATCACCTGTCGCAAAAACGCGTGGCCAGCGGCGATGCGCCACTGACCGTGCGTGCGGTGCTGGAAGCGATGATCATGGCCCACGAAATCCAGGGCGTGATTGCCCTGGAAAATTCCTTCAACCGCGTCGGCCTCGACCATGTGTTACTGGTGAAAGTCGCCTCCACGGCGGTCACCGCCAAGCTGATGGGCGCCAAACGTGAACAGCTGCTGTCGGCGTTGTCCCACGCGTTTGTCGATGGACAGGCGCTGCGCACCTATCGCCATGCGCCGAATGCCGGCTCGCGCAAATCCTGGGCGGCCGGGGATGCATCGAGCCGTGGCGTACGCCTGGCGGATATCGCGCTGCGCGGCGAGATGGGCATCCCCGGTGTGCTGAGCGCGCCGCAATGGGGTTTTTATGACGTGCTGTTCAGCCACACCAATAAAGACCTGGCGCTCAAGCCTGAGGACAAGCGCGCGTTCAGCCTGTCCCAGCCTTATGGCACCTATGTGATGGAAAACGTGCTGTTCAAAATCAGCTTCCCGGCCGAGTTTCACGCGCAAACAGCCTGTGAAGCGGCGGTGACCTTGCACCCGTTGGTCAAGGATCGTCTGCATGAAATCGAACGCATTGTGATCACCACCCACGAGTCGGCGATTCGCATCATTTCCAAAGTCGGGAAGCTGGCTAACGCCGCCGACCGCGACCACTGCCTGCAGTACATGACTGCGGTGCCGTTGGCGTTCGGCAATCTGGTGGCCGAGCAGTACGAGGATGAATTCCACGCGGCGCACCCGATCATCGATGAGCTGCGCGAAAAGATGGAGGTCGTTGAGGACTTGCGCTACAGCCGGGAATACCTGGAGGCCGACAAGCGCTCTATCGCCAATGCCGTGCAGGTGTTTTTCAAGGACGGTACCCACACTGAGCAGGTCGCGGTGGAGTACCCGATTGGGCATCGCCGCCGTCGGGTGGATGGCATTCCATTGCTGGAGGACAAGTTCAAAGCCAACCTGGCCACGCGGTTTACCGCGCAGCGCAGTGGCGAGATTTTTGCGTTGTGCAAGGATCAGGCGCGGCTTGAGGCTACGCCGGTGAATCGGTTTGTGGACCTGTTTGTGATCTGACAAACACCAAAAAGCTAACTGGGGAGCTAGCTTGTGTGGGAGCTGGCTTGCCTGCGATAGCATCACCTCGGTACTTCAGAAACACCGAGTCGCCTGCATCGCAGGCAAGCCAGCTCCCACAAAAGCCAGCTCCCACAAAAAGCCCGCTCCCACTTGGTCCATTACATACTGCCTTCCACATCATCCAGGCTGAATGTCTCGGTATGGTCGTCATAGCAGAAAATCTCCGCATAACGCCCCCACGCCACCACGCTTTCCAGGGTTTTCTCCACAAAGGCTTCGGTCATCGAGTCTTCCAGCTCCTGCTCAAAACGCACCCGTGGCGCACGGTGCCCGCTGCGTTCAAGCAATACCTGATGAATCCGCGCGGCCAGAGGCACGTGTTTGATCAAGTGCTCGGCGAACAGGGTTTTGCGCTCTTGCGTGCCGTAGTCGGCGAACAGCTTGCCGGCGTCGGTGAGGGTGATGTCCGCGCCCTTGAGTTCAGCGAAACCCAAATGCTCGAGCATCTCGGCCACCGGGAACAGGTCATCGACTTCCAGCAAGCGCCGTTCGGCCACGGTCGGCAAGCCGGCGTGGCCGTTGTAAGGCTCGGCGGCCAGGGTTTCGATCAGGCCGGCCATCAGGTTGGTGGATACCTCCGGCAGCAGGCTGCCCATTTTCAGCTCGGGTATGCCACGGCTGGCATCGGCGCTGCGTCGGTCGGTCATCAGTGCGTAGATGTCGTCGACCATTTGCCGGAACGTCGGGTCCAGGCGGTTGCGCGGGTGCGCGAACGGCACCTTGATCTCGGCGACCACGCGGCCGGGGTTGGATGACAGCACCAGAATACGGTCGCACATCAGCACCGCTTCTTCGATGTTGTGGGTCACGATCAGGATCGACTTGATCGGCAGCTGTTTGCCGCTCCACAGGTCGAGCAAGTCAGTGCGCAACGTCTCGGCGGTGAGCACGTCAAGGGCTGAGAAGGGCTCGTCCATCAGCAACAGCGTCGGGTTGACCACCAGGCCACGGGCAAACCCCACGCGCTGGCGCATGCCGCCGGAGAGTTCGCGCGGGTAAGCGTTTTCAAACCCGTCGAGGCCGATCAAGTCGATGGCGGCCAAGGCGCGCCGGCGGGTTTCCTTGCGCTCGACTTGCAAGGCTTGCAGGCCGGCTTCGACGTTTTCCAGCACGGTAAGCCAGGGGAACAGGGCAAAGGTCTGGAACACCATGGCCACACCTTCGGCCGGGCCGTTGAGCGGCGCGCCGTTGTAGCGAACTTCGCCGGATGATGGCTGGATCAGCCCGGCGATGATGCGCAGCAAGGTGGATTTACCCGAGCCGGAACGGCCAAGCATGCCGACGATCTCACCCTCGTGCAGGCTCAGGTCGACGCCGCTGAGCACTTGCAGCTCGTCTTTACCTTTGCCGAACACCCGGTTGACGTTTTTCAGCGAGTAGATTTGCGGGGTATCGGCAGTGTTTTCGGTGTAGGTAGTCATCACGGCGAATCCCATCAATTCAGACGAAGTTTGTTTTCAGCGATGGCGTACATCGGCCGCCAGACTGCGCGGTTGAACGCCACCACGAAGATCGACATCACCACCACGCCCAGGGCAATTTTCGGGAAGTCGCCGGCCGCGGTGGTTTGCGCGATGTAGGCGCCCAGCCCATGGGCGACCACATTGTCCTGGCCCCAGGACACGTACTCGGACACGATGCTGGCGTTCCAGGCACCGCCCGAGGCGGTAATGGCGCCGGTGACGTAATAGGGGAAGATCCCCGGCAGCATCACCTTGCGCCACCACAGCCAGCCACGGATGCGGAAGTTGGCGGCGGCTTCCTTGAAGTCATTGGGGAAGGCACTGGCGCCGGCAATCACGTTGAACAGGATGTACCACTGGGTGCCCAGCACGATCAGCGGGCTCAGCCAGATATCCGGGTTGAGGTTGTAGTGCAGGATCACGATCACAAACACCGGGAACAGCAGGTTCGCCGGGAAAGCCGCGAGAAACTGTGCCAGCGGCTGGATTTTTTCCGCCAGTGCAGGGCGCAAGCCGATCATTACGCCTAAAGGCACCCAGATCAGCGAGGCGATCAGAATCAGCCCGGCCACGCGTAGCAAGGTGATCAGGCCCAGTACAAACACGTGGCCGACTTCGGCGAAGGTCACTTCGGTGCCGACGTATTGCACGATGTGGTACAGCGCATACGCGGCCAGCAACGCAATCAACGTGCCCCACACCCAGTCGATCACTTTTGACGCCGCCGGTGTTTCTGCCGGCAACGCCTTGAGCGCACCGCCCGCCAGGCTGAAGCGTTTGTTGCCGATCCGGCTGAAGGTGCGGGTAATAGGGCGCAGACTGCGTTGCACGATGCGCGTGCGCTGGATCAGGTTCAGCAGCCAGGATTGTGGCGCAGCGCCCTGGGACGCGGTGGTTTCCATGCGGAACTTGTCAGCCCAGGCCACCAACGGGCGGAACAGCAACTGGTCGTACAGCAGGATCACCACAATCATCGCCAAAATCACGTAACCGACGGCGTGCAGGTCTTTCTGGGCGATCGCCAAGGCCAGGTACGAACCTACGCCCGGCAGGGTAATGGTCTTGTCGCCGACGGTGATGGCTTCGGAGGCAACCACGAAGAACCAGCCGCCGGACATGCTCATCATCATGTTCCACACCAGCCCCGGCATGGCGAACGGCACATCGAGCTTCCAGAATTTCTGCCAGCCGGAAAGCCGCAGGTTGGTCGACACCTCTACCAAATCGTGGGGCAGCATGCGCAGCGACTGATAGAAGCTGAACGTCATGTTCCAGGCCTGGCTGGTGAAGATCGCAAAGATCGCCGCGAGTTCGGCGCCGAGCACGCGCCCAGGGAACAGCAGCAGGAAGAACGTCACCGTGAATGAGATGTAGCCGAGCACTGGCACCGATTGCAGGATATCGAGCACCGGCACCAGCAGCTTTTCAGCACGTCGGCTTTTGGCGGCCAGGGTGCCGTACAGCAGGGTAAAAACCAGCGCCGCGACCATGGCCGCGAGCATGCGCATCGTGGTGCGCATCGCGTATTCCGGCAGGTTGGCCGGGTCGAGGGAGATGACTTCACTTTGCAACGTGGCGATGGGCGCCCAGGTTTCCCGCGCGGTAAGGGAGAAAAACAGCAGAAAGCCGATCACCAGCGGCAGCGCGACCAGGTCCCAGCGGTTGGGCAGCAAGCGCAGGGTGGATGCCGGCAGGTAATCGCGGAACACTTTGTTCATAGGCATTCAGTCCTGCAGCGTTCAGGTTCAGGGGCGTGGTGGGAGTGAGCTTAGCTGCTGCACGAATGACCCACCGAGGAGGACGGGCGCTGTTTTCGTGAGTCAGGGGCAACGAGACGTTGCTGGCGGGATTGTACGTTTCTGAATGTTACAAGCACATAAATTTGCTGTCAGTTTCCTGTACGAACTGCGGCTTGAGCACCGGTTTTGCCTGCTTTGATCAACATTCAGGAAAAGACTGATTTTACTGTCGACATAATTAGCTACCCACACATCCTGTATCCCGGGAACCGCTTTCAGATAAATGCCAATCAATGGGTCAGATCACTTGCCGCAGCAAGTCTCTGCCAACCCACAACTCAGCACTGTCTGGATTTGAGAAAGCACCCTATGAATAGCGTAAATACCCGGCCACAAACGAACTACCCAACGGGCCACGAGGCGTCGCAACATTCGCAGCCCCTTCGTCAGAAAAACATGGTCGATACCTCAACGGGTGTCGACACACAGGGCGATGCTGCGGCTCCTCGGCCGCCCGTGACGGCAGAGCAACGCGGTCAGTTTTCGAGCCACAACACCCTCGTTAACCAGCCGCAATTGCATAAGGTCGGCCCACAGGCTGAGACCCTGGAGTTGTTGGGTAAAAATAACCAGCTCCTGATCGACTTCAAGGCGTTTATCACCGAGTGCCAGGAGAAAATCGTCAATCTTAAAAACGATATTGTCGAACTGCGTGAGCAACTGAGTGCTCCATGCAAAGACACCGACGAGGCCCCCGTAGAGCTGCCTCAAACACCTCAAGAGTCGGTTAAGCAGGTTGTTCAAGACGCTCGGACAACTGAAGTTGCCCAGGATCAAGAGCTTGAGGAGGCGCTCAAGCTAAATACGCAGTTGCGCGATGATATCGGCGAGCTCATGCAGCAGATGAAAGAGGCCTTTGAAGCGTTGGGCAAGGAGCTTAAAAGTATGACTGAGCACGTCAAGACGATGACCAAACCTGAAACCCAGGCGCCAACGGCGCCAGCGGATAAGTCCATTATGACCACCAGCGATGAGCCGGCAGATCCGACCAACGAGTCACCCACGCAGGCACTGCCCACCGCTGATCAATTCAGGGTGGACAACGCTAATATCGAAGCGGGTATTGCTGAGATGAAGTCCTACTACAGCACACAAATTTCATTGCTTGAGGAACAGGTTCAAGTGTTGAAAAAGCACCTTGATGAGGCGAAGCAGTAAGGCTTGGCTTCACTTCGGCAAGCGTGGGTCTCCAGCGCCCACGCTTGGCCGACTCGCGTACTTTATCCCTCAAACCGCAGGATCACCCGGCGGTTATGCTTGCTCTTCTTCTCGATTTTTTCGCAGAACACCCGGCCGATTTCTTCGGTATTGATCACGTGGGTGCCACCGCACGGCTGGATATCGATCCCGGCGATTTCTATTACCCGCACCGAGCCCTGGATGACCGGTGGCGCCACCGCCTGGGTGCGGGTGATCTGCAGCAGGGTCGAGTATTCCGAGGCGGGCATCGACAGGGTCTTCACGGCATGGGCTTGTTCGATCAAGGCATTAAGGTCGCGGGTGATGCTGTCCTTGTCGAGGGTCATTTCCGGTAAATCGAAATCCAGGCGGCCTTTGTCTGCGCTGATGCTGCAGCCGGTGACGGGCGCATCAATGATCGAGCACAGCAGGTGCAGGCAGGTGTGCATCTTCATGTGCTGGTAGCGCCGTTCCCAATCCAGGCCGGCATCCACCTGCACGCCCGCCGCCAATTGCTCGGGGCAGTGTTCAACCTGGTGCCAGATGATCGAGCGCAACACCGGGTCGCGCACGGTGCCGGTCACGTTGACCCGCGTGCCGTCGGCCAGGGTCAGGTGCCCGGTGTCGCCCGGTTGCCCACCGCCGGTGGGGTAGAACAGCGTGTGTTCCAGGGCAATGCCTTGTTCACTGACGGCAATCACCCGGGCGCTGAAGGCGTTCTGGTAGGGCGCGCTGTCAAACAGCGCCAGGGTTTCCATGGTATGCACGGACATGTTCAACCTCCGACGATCAGTGGGCTGGCTTGCAGCAGGTGACGCACCATTGCGCTTAAGCCAGGCGGGGAGAGCAGGGTGATCTCAAATTCGGGGCCACAGACTTTCAGGTTCAGCGGCAAGCGTGGCAGATGGTCGCCGGTATCCAGGCGACGCAGACGAAACTGCAAATGATGGCGCTCCTTCACCGTGGGCTCCAGCAGCAGCCCCTGCAAAGGGTGAAAGTCGGCATCCAGCACCGTGACCTTGTGGCTGGCGCTGACTTCGCCAACCACGTGCAAACGCTCATCCAGCGCGAAAGCCCCCAGGTAATTGCTGTGATCCGATTCGGCATTCTTTTGTAATTGGATCTGGTTGACCACCTTGACCTTGGTGCCCGCCGGCACATCCTGGGTGATCACACACGAAGGGCTGATAAACACGTTGTCGCCAATCAGCACATAGCCCAGCACACGGGCGCCGGAGCCGACCTCGACGTTATTGCCCAGGCGCGGGTGGCGTTTGCCGTCCGGGTTGTTGGCAATGCCTCGGGCGCCGAGGGTCACGCCGCAGAGGATGTAGCAATCATTACCGATCTCGCAGGTTTCGCCGATCACGGTGCCGAAGCCGTGATCCAGCACAAAGCGCCGGCCAATGCGGGCTGCGGGGTGGATTTCGGCGCCGGAGAGGATTTTGCCCTGGTTGCTGAGCTTGAGAGCCATGCGTGAAAACACACCGTTGGCCGGGTCGGGAAAATTCCACACTAAGTGTGCCAGCCGGTAGAACAGCACTGCCTTGAACGACGCGTAGGATTCCAGGATCAGTTCGCCACGCCCACGGGACGCCGGGTCGCGATAGGCATAGGCAATCAAGTCCTCTGCCACGGCCTGGGCGGCATTCTGGATCAATGGCGCCAAATGCGGCTCCAACTGCTTCATCTGCGCAGGCGTCAGGGTCTGGATGAGGTGAGTGAGCAACTCATCGTGCAGCTGTTGCATGTCGATAAAGCCCCCCATGGAGGCACCCCCACAGTCTGGATGGTTGAAAAACCGATTATTCGAAATTGGGCAGGTAGCTATCGGCATTGTCGTAGACCATGGTCAACACCACCGTTTCAGGCGGGAGTTCGGGAGCGAGTTGGGCAATGGCAACCATGTTGGCGGCCGAAGACAAACCCAAGCTGATGGCGTCGGTGCGCATGATGCGTTTCATCATGTCGAGGCACGCCAGGCGTGAGACCTTGAGCATGCCGTCCAGTACACCCACGTTAAGAATGCTCGGGATCAAGCCGATCGACAGGCCCTGAATATGGTGCGGCGCGTGCTGGTCCTTGAGCAGGTCGCACTCTTCCGGTTCCACACCCATGATGCGCATCGCGGGCCAGGCTGCCTTGAGGGTTTCGCCGATGCCGGTGATATGGCCACCGGTGCCGATGCCGCTGACGAAGTAGTCCACCCGCTGCTCGCCGAAGGCGCGGAGGATTTCCGGTGCGGTGGTGTCGCGGTGAGTCTGCGGGTTGGCGCCATTACGCTGCTGGTTGAGCATCACGAAGTTGGGGTTTTCCAACTGCAGTTCCATGCACTTTTCGCCGTGGGAGTTGTTGCCCAGACGGCTGTCCGACAGCACCACCTTGGCGCCGTATAAACGCAGCAGTTTCTGTTTTTCGGGGCTGTAGTTGTCAGGGATCACCAGCACCACTTTGTAGCCCAGCACATTGCCGGCCATCACCAGGCCAATGCCGGTATTGCCGCCGCTGGGCTCGATGATGGTTTGCCCGCAGTTGCGAATCAGCACGCCTCGGCGTTCTGCGTCGAGGATCATGCCCAGGGCAATACGCGCCTTGTGGCTGCCGCCAGGGTTGAGGGATTCGAGCTTGGCGTAGACCTCGATGCCGAGGTCTTCGGAAAACTGCGCCAGGCGCACGATCGGCGTATGGCCGATCACGTCGAGAATGGAGTTATGCAACATCGCTCAGCCCCCGGATCAGTACAAAGGCATGTCGGGTTCGACGTCGCGAACCCAATGTTTCATGCCGCCCTGCAGGACTTTGGTATTGGCGAAGCCGGCGGCCAGCAGGGTGCCGGCCGCTTGCTCGGCGCGGGTTCCGGCGTAGCAGATCAGGTAATGGGTATTGTCGCGGCTGAGGCTGTCCAACTGCCCATCCAGTTCGGCCAGGGGGATATGCACCACGCCCGGCAATTTGCACACCTCCAGCTCGCTGGCGTCGCGCACATCCAGCAGCACGTCGGCGCTGCGTGGGTGTTCGAGCAGTTGCTTGAGCACGCGTGGTTTGATGTAGCGCTCCTCGGCCAGCGCGGGCTGGCTCGGGAGGGCGTCCGCGCAAACGGCTGGCGCGACGCTTTCGCTGTGGCGCAGGTCTGAGCAGCATGGGCAGTCGGCACGGCGTTTGAAGCGGATCTCGCTGAACTTCATGGCCAGCGCGTCGAAGCGCATCAGGCGGCCCGACAGCGGTTCGCCGATGCCGATGAGTAATTTAATCGCTTCGGTGGCCTGGATCATCCCGACCACACCCGGCAGCACACCGATCACGCCACCGGCGCTGCAATTGGGTGCCAACTCGGCCGGCGGTGCTGAAGGAAACAGGCAGCGGTAGCACGGCCCGCCTTTGTAGTTGAGCACGCTGATCTGCCCATCGAAGCGGTAGATGGCGCCGTACACCAGTGGCTTGCCCAATTGCACGCAGGCATCGTTGACCAGGTAGCGGGTGTCGAAATTGTCAGTGCCGTCGATCACCAGGTCATAGGCGCCGACCAGCTCCAACGCATTGTCGGCGTTGAGTGCAGTGTCGTGGGCGTTGATCTGGATATGGCTGTTGAGGTCTTGCAGCCGCCGCTTGGCCGACTCGACCTTGGGCATGCCCAGGGTGCTGTTGCCGTGCACGATCTGGCGTTGCAGGTTGCTGCTCTCGACCACGTCGAAATCCACCAGGCCCAGGGTGCCGATGCCGGCTGCCGCGAGGTACAGGCTGATGGGCGAACCCAGGCCGCCGGTACCGATGATCAGTACCTTGGCTTTTTTCAGGTTCAACTGGCCTTCCCGGCCGACGCCGGGCAGGGTGATGTGGCGTACGTAGCGCTGCACTTCTTCGTTGCTCAGTTGGTCGACGTCCATGCCACCGGAGGTGGCCAGCAGCACTTCGATTTTGGCTTTTTCCGGCAACTGCTCATCGGCGCCGATCAGTTCTTCCTCGGCGGTGAACAGGAAGTGTTCCTTGAGCTGGTTGTTCTTTTCATGAAACAGGTGCGTGCGCAGCTGTGGGTGGCTGCTGCAGAGGCTTTCAATGACTTCGCGCAATGTCGATCCAGTGCCCTCAAGGGTCGATTCCGGCAGCTTGGCCACGCGAACCAGAATATCGGGGAAAGAGACAGCGTTCATGGACAACTCCGTGTGCAGGTCGTTGAAGGGTTTAAGGGCGAATTGCTTGCCATCCCAGGCAAACAGCTTTGAGCCCAGGGCCTGGCCCTGGCGCACGTCCACCACCAGGTAGCTGACGGGGTGGATCGGCTCACCCAGGAACAGTGCCTTGTCCTGGTCTTCATCACTGAAATAGGCGCCGACGTCCGGGTGGGAGTGGTAGATCACCACCACCGGGTTGTCGCTGCGAAACGCCTTGTTCATCAGCAGGGTGTCGGCCACCGAAAAGGTATAGCCATTGGCCGCGCTGCGCGGGTACATCTCGGGGTTCTTGTGGTGCAGCTCATTCTGGATATTGTTGCCCAGGTACACACTGCCATCGGCGAAGACAAAACCGCAGCATTCTTCCGGGTAGCTGCGGCTGGCATGGGCATAGATCTGTTCCAGAGCGGTGGGGCGGAGGACTTCCATGTTTCTCTCGCGTTGTTGTAGTTGTGGTTTAAGGGTCAATTTTTCTTGGCCAGGAGTTTTTCAACTGGCAACTTGGTGATCGCAAAGCCGGCCAGCAGAATGGCCGAGTACAGCATCAGGTCACGGGAAATTTCCACGCCCTCGTACCAGGCGCCGATGATCACCGCGAACACCGGGAAGATGATGAACACGAATGACAAAATGATCGGGCTCAAACGTTTGAGCAACATGAAGTACACGATAAACCCGCCCACCGACGCCACCAATCCCAAGTAGAACAAGGCACTCCATGAACGCAGGGTGATGTTTTCGAACGTCGGTGTTTCAAACCACAGGCCGGCCACGAACAGCATCAACCCGGCGATGCCGATGGGCAATGTGTTGTAGGTAATCACGCTGATGGCGCTGCCTTTTTGCTTGGTGATGACGTAGCACAAGGCATGCATGATCGCGGCGGTCAGAATTGCCAGCACGCCGAAGAATTCGGCGTGGTCCAGGTGCAGGCCCTGGCTCTTGATGATCATGTAGAGGCTGCCGAAACCGATGCCGATGCCGACCACTTGGGAAAAGTAGATGCGCTCGCGCAAAAACAGCGCGGAAAAAATCAGGATGAACACCGGCATGCAGCTGAACAGCAGCGCGGTGAGGCCGGACGACACATGCATCTCGCCGTAGTTGAGCAAGTAATAGGGAACGCTGAAGTACGACAGGGTCACAAATACGAAGAACCAGCGGCTTTCGCGCGGGAACAGGATCGGCTCGCGGCGCACCAGGGCAAAACACAGGAACAGCGGGAACGCGATCAGAAAGCGCAGCCCGGCGGACGTCAGCGGCGGCACGCTTTCGACGGCGATCTTGATGCCCAGCCAGGTGGTGCCCCAACTCAGGCACACGATAAGAAACATCACGCTGGTGACCAGACCGGCCAACCACTGTTTCTGATTTTTTGTTTTTGTAGTGTTTTCAAGAACGGCGGACATTGGCATCGTTTATTGCTTCCCTGAGCCGGAATTGAACTCTATATTGACTGTGTATTAAGTTGTTTCATCCGGTGATTGAACCCGTAAAAGCACACTATTAGGGCGAATGATGGCTGTCAAAACAAATATTGACATGGTGTCAATTATGCGTGAGGGGTTGTCCAGCGGTCAGGGCGTCAAGTACAAACGCCTGTCCGATGTGATGGAGCGAGGCATCCTTGAAGGCTTGATTGAGCCGGGGCGCAAACTGCCGCCCCATCGGGTTCTTTCCGATAACCTCGGCGTGACCATCGGCACCATCAGCCGAGCCTACGGCGAGCTGGAACGCCTGGGGTTAGTGGTGGCGCGTGTCGGTGACGGCACTTTCGTGCGCAAGCGTGGGATGGAGCGCCAGCGTGATGAAGGCTTTCGCAACGTCAGCGAAGAGCCACGCCAGTACTTCGATATGAGCCGCAACATGCACATTCCCGGGCAAGAGACGGTGTTTCTGGCCCAGAGCTTCCAAACCTTGTCGACCAACGCCAAATTCCTTCAGGACATCAGCGCCTATACGCCGGACGCCGGTTTGCCGCGCTACCGCGAGGCCGGTGCGCAATGGCTGGTGCAGCGCGATTTTCATCCGATTCCCGAGCAGGTCATCTGCGTCAACGGCGGCCAGCATGGCCTGCTCTGCGCCATGATGGCGTTGCTGCGGGCGGGGGATACGGTGGTCACTGAGCAACTGACTTACCCAGGGCTTATCACCGCCGCACGTATGCTCGGTGTACGGCTGATCGGCCTGGAGATGGATGACGAAGGCGTGCTGCCGGGTGCGCTGGATGAAGTCTGTCGTAATCACCGGGTTTCGGCGCTGTACTGCACGCCGACGATCCAGAACCCGACCACGGCCGTGCTGTCGGTCGCACGCCGGGAAGCGCTGGCCAAGGTGTGTCGCGAGCATAATCTGCTGATTCTGGAAGACGAAGCCCACGGCGTGTTGGTGGAAGATCGCCCGCCACCGCTGAGCTTTTTCGCGCCCGAGCGTACGATTTTGATCAGCAGCCTGAGCAAGGCGGTGTCTGCCGGGCTGCGGGTGGGGTATGTGCATGCGCCACCGGCATTGGTCAGCCGGATTTCGGCGGCCTTGCGCTCGACCTGCTGGATGGCTACGCCGGTGACGCTGGAGCTGGCGACGCAATGGATCGAAAACGGCACGGCGGAATACCTGCTGCGCCAGCAAATCAACGAGATCAGCCGGCGAAAAGCACTGGTGCGCGACCTTTTGGTCGGTTTGGAATACCGCACTCACCTCAACAGCCCACACTTCTGGATTGAAGTGCCGGAGCCCTGGCGTGCGTCGGAAATCGAGGCGGAGCTCAAGCAGAATAATTACCTGATCGCCACCGCTGAGGCATTTGCCGTAGGGCAGACGGCGGTGCCGCAGTTTATTCGGGCGAGTATTTGTAATACGTCAGGCGATGATCAGTTGCTGCGTGAGGGCTTTGATGCGCTGGCCACCGCGCTGGGGCAGGGCGGTGACAGGTTTCAGCTGTAGGCAGGTTTACCGCGTTATCGTTCATCGCAGGCAAGCCAGCTCCCACATTTGGAATGCATTCCCCTGTGGGAGCTGGCTTGCTGGGGCCAGTTCAGGTCTCCACCAGAATCTCCCCCATTTGGAATGCATTCCCTTGTGGGAGCTGGCTTGCCTGCGATGGCGCCCGTGCAGGCGCCCGCTATTTGAAGCGGCGCTCCACACCTTTTTCCACCAGAATCTTCGCCGAAATCTCTTCCACCGAAAAATGCGTGGAATTGATGTGCGCAATATTCTCGCGACGGAACAGATTTTCCACTTCGCGCACCTCGAACTCGCACTGGGCATAGCTGGAGTAGCGGCTGTTGGGCTTGCGCTCGTTGCGGATGGCGGTAAGACGGTCCGGGTCGATGGTGAGGCCGAACAGCTTGTGCGAATGCGCACGCAGGGCGGCAGGCAGCGTCAGGTGCTCCATGTCGTCTTCGGTGAGCGGGTAGTTGGCTGCGCGGATACCGAATTGCATGGCCATGTACAGGCAGGTCGGGGTTTTGCCGCAGCGAGACACGCCCACCAGGATCAAGTCAGCCTTGTCATAGTAGTGGGTGCGGGCGCCGTCATCGTTGTCGAGGGCGAAGTTCACCGCCTCGATACGCTCCATATAGTTGGAGTTGTGGCCAATGGAATGGGACTTGCCCACGGAGTAGGAGGAATGTTCACTCAGCTCCTGTTCCAATGGCGCCAGGAACGTAGAGAAGATGTCGATCATGAAACCATTGGAGGTTGCCAGGATCTCACGAATGTCTTGATTGACGATGGTGTCGAAAATGATCGGGCGAAAACCGTCTTTTTCAGCCGCCAGATTGATTTGTTGTACCATGGCCCGCGCTTTATCCACGCTGTCTATGTAAGGCCGCGTGAATTTGGCGAAGGTAATGTTTTCGAACTGCGCGAGCAGGCTCTGACCCAATGTTTCGGCTGTGATGCCGGTGCCGTCGGAGATAAAGAAAGCAGATCGTTTCATTTGAGCCCTGGGCCTTAAGCTGATGGCGAATCTTGGATATGATAGGCGCGATTTTGCCGTCCCGCAGTGGGCCGCATTCTCACTTATTTTCCAGGTCCAGGCCACAAGCGCTGGCGTTTGCTCCTACTGAGCCGCCGGCGTCCTGAGCTTTTCCAACACAGAAAGTGGAGAGATCACCTTGGTAGAGTACGTAGTTTCCCTCGATAAGCTCGGCGTCCATGATGTAGAGCATGTGGGGGGCAAGAACGCATCCCTCGGCGAGATGATCAGTAATCTTGCAGGCGCTGGTGTGTCGGTGCCCGGTGGTTTCGCCACCACGGCCCAGGCTTACCGCGATTTCCTCGAGCTGAGCGGCCTCAACGCCCAGATCCACGCCGCGCTGGACGCCCTGGACGTCGATGACGTCAATGCCCTGGCGAAAACCGGCAGCCAGATCCGCCAATGGATCATGGACGCCGAGTTCCCCGAGAAGCTCAACGAAGAAATCCGTACCGCGTTCGCAGTACTGTCGGCCGGCAACCCGGACATGGCAGTTGCCGTGCGCTCCTCGGCCACCGCCGAAGACTTGCCGGACGCCTCTTTTGCTGGCCAGCAGGAAACTTTCCTGAACATCCGCGGCGTCGAAAACGTGATCCGCGCCGCCAAGGAAGTGTTTGCCTCGCTGTTCAATGACCGCGCTATTTCCTACCGCGTACACCAGGGTTTCGACCACAAGCTGGTGGCCTTGTCTGCCGGTGTGCAGCGCATGGTGCGTTCGGAAACCGGCACCGCCGGCGTGATGTTCACCCTGGACACCGAATCCGGTTTCCGTGATGTGGTGTTTATCACCGGCGCCTACGGCCTGGGCGAAACCGTCGTACAAGGCGCGGTTAACCCGGACGAGTTCTACGTCCACAAACACACCCTTGAGGCCGGCCGCCCGGCCATCTTGCGCCGCAACCTGGGCAGCAAGGCCATCAAGATGATCTACGGCGACGAGGCCAAGGCCGGTCGCTCGGTGAAAACCGTTGAAGTCGACAAGGCCGAACGCGCGCGTTTCTGCCTGACCGACGCTGAAGTCAGCGAACTGGCCAAACAAGCGATGATTATCGAAAAGCACTACAAGTGCCCGATGGACATCGAGTGGGCCAAGGACGGTGATGACGGCAAGCTGTACATCGTGCAAGCGCGTCCGGAAACCGTGAAGAGCCGCACTTCGGCCAACGTGATGGAACGCTACCTGTTGAAAGAAACCGGCACTGTGCTGGTGGAAGGCCGTGCCATCGGCCAGCGCATCGGCGCCGGCAAAGTGCGGATCATCAAGGACGTGTCTGAAATGGACAAAGTCCAGCCCGGTGACGTGCTAGTCTCCGACATGACCGACCCGGACTGGGAACCCGTGATGAAGCGCGCCAGCGCCATCGTCACCAACCGTGGCGGGCGTACCTGCCACGCGGCGATCATTGCCCGTGAGTTGGGGATTCCCGCAGTCGTCGGTTGCGGCAACGCCACCCAACTGTTGAAAGACGGCCAGGGTGTGACCGTGTCCTGTGCCGAAGGCGACACTGGCTTCATCTTTGAAGGTGAACTGGGCTTCGATATCAAGCAAAACTCCATCGATGCGATGCCGGACCTGCCGTTCAAGATCATGATGAACGTCGGCAACCCCGACCGTGCGTTCGATTTCGCGCAGTTGCCGAACGCCGGTGTGGGCTTGGCCCGCCTCGAGTTCATCATCAACCGCATGATCGGCGTACACCCTAAGGCGCTGTTGAATTACGACGGCCTGCCGCTGGAAATCAAGGAAAGCGTCGACAAGCGCATCGCCGGCTACAACGATCCAGTGGGTTTCTACGTCGAGAAGCTGGTGGAAGGCATCAGCACCCTGGCGGCGGCGTTCTACCCGAAAAAGGTCATCGTGCGCCTGTCGGACTTCAAGTCCAACGAGTACGCCAACCTGATCGGCGGCAAGCTCTACGAGCCCGAAGAAGAAAACCCGATGCTGGGCTTTCGTGGCGCTTCGCGTTACATCAGCGAAGCCTTCCGTGACTGCTTCGAACTCGAATGCCGTGCCCTCAAGCGCGTGCGCAACGAGATGGGCCTGACCAACGTCGAGATCATGGTGCCGTTTGTACGGACCCTGGGCGAAGCGAGCCAAGTCGTCGACCTGCTGGCTGAAAACGGCTTGTCCCGCGGCGAGAATGGCCTGCGCGTGATCATGATGTGCGAACTGCCGTCCAACGCCATCCTGGCCGAGGAGTTCCTGGAGTTCTTCGACGGCTTCTCCATCGGGTCCAACGACCTGACCCAGTTGACCCTGGGCCTGGACCGTGACTCGGGGATCATCGCGCACCTGTTTGATGAGCGTAACCCTGCGGTCAAGAAGCTGCTGGCCAACGCCATTCAGGCCTGCAACAAGGCCGGCAAGTACATCGGTATCTGCGGCCAAGGCCCTTCCGACCACCCGGACCTGGCCAAATGGCTGATGGAACAGGGTATCGAGAGCGTCTCGCTGAACCCCGACTCCGTGCTGGAAACCTGGTTCTTCCTGGCGGAAGGCCAAGCGTCCGCTTAAGGGCGTGACGTCAAAAGTGCCGGTCACCCAGCCTGGGTGACCGGCATTCTTATCTGTACAGGGCGGAATTCCATCCGGACGCCGCCCTTTTTTGTGCAAGAGCATTATGCAAAGCAGCAGCAACCTATTTCCCGTCGCCTTGATCAGCGCTGAACGTCGTGGCGACCTGAGTGAAGATGTGTACCGCCTCAAACCCGGCAACAGCCCCGACGGCACCGTTGAGCTGGCTGTGACCCGTTTGGGCCTGGCAGATGTCCCGGAAAACCGGGGCACGCCGGTAATTTTATTGCACGGCAGTTTTTCCAATCGGCGCTTCTGGTATTCGCCCAAAGGTATCGGCCTGGGCGCTTACCTGGCGCGTCAGGGGTTTGATGTGTGGATCCCGGAAATGCGCGGCCATGGCCTGTCCAAGCGCAATCAGGATTACGCCAGAAACCGCGTCGCCGATTACGCGCGTTACGATTTGCCGGCGATCGGCGCGTTTGTCCGTGAGCAAAGCGCACAAATCCCGCACTGGATCGGCCACTCCCTGGGCGGCACTGCCTTGGCAGCGGCTTTGGGCGGTCAGCACCTTGGCGCGCCAGCCGTGGCGTCGGTAGCCCTGTTTGGCTGCCAGGTCAGCCGCACCCACTGGCCGTTGAAGATTCCGCCGCTGGAGTGGACCGGCCGTTTGCTCTTGAAACGCTTTGGTGAAGTATCCGGTGTACGGCTCAAACGCGGCCCCGAGGACGAGCCGGCGGGCGTGATGATCGAAGCCATGCGCTGGAACGGCCTGTTCGGTCGTTTTGGCGATGGCAAGCAGGACTGGTGGAAAGGCCTGGCCGATGTCGACGTGCCGCTGCTGGCGGTCAGCGCTGCTGGCGATCAACAGGACCCGGACTGGGCTTGTCGCAAGTTGTTCGAACAAGTTGGCTCTGAACACCGCCAATACCTGTGCCTGGGGCGCAAGCAAGGCTTCAGCGGGGATTTCGGGCACGTCGAGATGCTGGTCAGCAAGGCCGCGCAGGCCGAAGTGTGGCCGTTGATGGCGCAATGGTTGAAAGATCCACTGACACCTTTATTCGCAGCAGAGCCCCAGGTAGCTGCAACGGTTTAGCATAACCGCTCTGCCAAGGGCGTTTCACTCCAGAGAGGTTGCGGCTAAGATATGACGCGTCAGACGCTTCTGGTCATATTCAGTCGCGCAGTCGCTATTGCGTTGCGATGGCGTGGGTCTGATCATGGCCGCCGCTGATGGGTGAGCGCTTAAACTTCAGCCGTTGTGACGCGTTTTTCTGATGTACACCGTGGGATGTTCGACCTCTTCTTTGATGACAGGAGTTTCCCGATGATTCATTACGTGACGCCCGATCTGTGCGACGCCTACCCGGAGCTGGTGCAGGTAGTTGAGCCGATGTTCAGTAATTTCGGTGGCCGAGACTCCTTTGGCGGTGAAATCGTCACCATCAAGTGCTTCGAAGACAATTCGCTGGTCAAGGAACAGGCCGACCAACCAGGCGCCGGCAAAGTACTGGTGGTCGATGGCGGCGGTTCCCTGCGTCGCGCGCTGCTGGGCGACATGATCGCCGAGAAAGCTGCAAAAAATGGTTGGGAAGGGTTGGTGATCTACGGTTGCGTGCGTGATGTCGACGTCCTCGCCCAGACAGACCTGGGTGTGCAGGCGCTGGCGCCTCACCCCATGAAGACCGACAAGCGCGGCATTGGCGACCTGAACGTGGTGGTGACGTTTGCCGGCGTGACATTCCGCCCTGGTGAGTACGTCTACGCCGACAATAATGGCGTGATCGTTTCGCCAAGCCCGCTGAAAATGCCTGAATAAACCGCAGTAGCCGAAAGGGGTGAGGATGTTCGAGGAAGAAAACGCGCAATGGGGGCTGGTGCATGCCCTGGTGCTGGACGGTAAAGGCGGTGCGCGTTCGATTGCCCGGACTGAGCTCGATGATTTGCAGCTGCAGCCCCAGGAAAGCCTGTGGCTGCATTGGGATCGCAGCCATCCACAGACCCAGACCTGGTTGCGTAAATCCAGCGGTTTGAGCGAATTTGCCTGCGACTTGTTGCTGGAGGAAAACACCCGACCGCGCCTGTTGCCGCTGCCGGACAGCGAATTACTGTTGTTTCTGCGCGGAGTCAACCTCAACCCTGGCGCCGAGCCGGAAGACATGGTCTCGGTGCGTATTTTCGCGGCAGCCAGTCGCGTGATTTCCCTGCGCTTGCGCCCATTGCGGGCTACCGATGAGCTGCTGGTGCAACTGGCTGAGGGCAAAGGGCCAAAAACCGCTTCTGAACTCATCCTTTATATGGCGCAGTACCTGACCCATAAAGTGCAGGATCTGGTCACCGACCTGTCCGAAGTCGTCGATTTAGAGGAAGAAAAACTCGATGCCGACGAACGGTATACTCCGGAGCACGGCAACGTCTTGCAGATCCGTCGACGGGCTGCCGGATTGAAGCGTTTCCTGGCGCCGCAGCGGGATATTTTTGCGCAGCTGACGCGGATCAAATTAGCGTGGTTTTGTGATGACGATGCTGACTACTGGAACGAATTGAACAACAGCCTGACCCGCTACCTGGAAGAGCTCGAACTGACCCGGGAGCGCGTGGGGCTGGTACTTGAGGCCGAAGACCGGCGCTTGAGCGTACGCATGAATCGCACCATGTACCGCTTCGGGATCATCACCGGGATCTTCCTGCCGATGAGTTTTCTGACCGGTTTGCTGGGTATAAATGTGGGCGGGATTCCGTTCTCTGCCAGCCCCTATGGATTCGTGATTGCCTGCTTGTTGATGGTCTCGGTAGCACTGGGGCAATGGTGGCTATTTCGACGATTGCGCTGGGTTTGACCTGAATATGACCTGAACACAGGCAGGGGCACATGTGACCCAAAGAATTTAACCCTCGTCTTTTAACTCACTTGCGAGAGGTCTTTATGCACGATCCGTTCGAACAGTCTTTGCGTGACATGCTCAATGCGTCGCCATCCAACCGTGATGACGATGCATGCCTGGGCCGCGTGTTGAAAACCGCCAACCGTCAGGTAGGGGCGGGTGACCTGTTCGGTCTGCTGGGTCGTTGGTTGCCGGCGTTGATGATGGCCCTGAACAATGGTTCGGCCCACGTATCGCCGGTTTCGCGTCGTAAACCTCTTGCTCGCACTGCTGATAAGGCTGATTGAATATGGAACTTGATCTCTGGACCCAGAGCCTGGTCACCGCGATGACCGCATTGTGGACCAAGGTGGCGAATTTCATTCCCAACCTGTTTGGTGCTCTGGTTTTGGTGTTGCTGGGCTTTGTCGTGGCCAAGTTGCTCGACACCCTGCTGTCCAAATTGCTCGCAAAGTTGGGGCTGGATCGCTTGATGGCGGGCACCGGCCTGACCAAGCTGCTGGGCCGTGCAGGGCTGCAAGTGCCGATCTCAACCCTCATCGGTAAGATCGTTTATTGGTTCGTTCTGCTTATTTTTCTGGTTTCTGCGGCTCAATCCCTTGGACTTGAGCGAGTTTCAGCTACGCTCGACATGCTGGCGCTGTATTTGCCGAAGGTTTTCGGCGGCGCGCTGGTGTTGCTGGTAGGTGTTTTACTGGCGCAACTGGCCAACGGGCTGGTGCGCGGTGCTGCTGAAGGCGTGGGGTTGGACTATGCTGCGGGCCTGGGGCGAATTGCCCAGGGGCTGGTGATCATCATCAGTATTTCCGTCGCGATCAGCCAGCTGGAGGTCAAAACTGACCTTCTAAACCACGTGATTGTGATTGTTTTGATTACCGTTGGTCTGGCAGTTGCGCTGGCCATGGGTTTGGGAAGCCGGGAAATTGCCGGTCAGATTCTTGCGGGAATCTATGTGCGTGAGCTGTATCAGGTTGGGCAACAGGTGCGTGTGGGCGAGGTCGAAGGGCAAATCGAGGAGATCGGCACGGTCAAGACGACGGTGCTGACCGATGACGGTGAGCTGGTATCGCTGTCCAATCGGATTCTCCTCGAGCAGCAGGTCAGTAGCCGCTAACCCGGCAAATCCTGCTAATGTACGCCGCCGCAAACCCGGGAGACCGGGCTGTAGCGGACATTGACCTGACTGTCGGCACGACTTGTTTTGAATAAAGCCCAAACGCTGTCCACGCGCTATGACCCCCGTGAGCTCTCTGATGAGGAGTTGGTCGCGCGCTCGCACACGGAGCTGTTTCACGTAACACGCGCGTACGAAGAATTGATGCGCAGGTATCAACGCACTCTGTTCAACGTTTGTTCAAGGTATTTAGGGAACGATAGAGATGCGGATGATGTCTGTCAGGAAGTGATGCTCAAGGTGCTGTACGGCCTGAAGAACTTCGAGGGCAAATCGAAGTTCAAGACATGGCTCTATAGCATCACGTACAACGAGTGCATCACGCAGTATCGTAAGGAACGGCGAAAGCGTCGCTTGATGGACGCTTTAAGTCTGGACCCCCTTGAGGAAGCGTCTGAAGAAAAGGCGCCGGTACCCGAGGAAAAGGCCGGACTTGATCGCTGGTTGGTGCATGTGAATCCGATTGACCGGGAAATTCTGGTGCTACGATTTGTCGCAGAGCTGGAGTTTCAGGAAATTGCTGACATCATGCACATGGGTTTGAGTGCTACAAAAATGCGTTACAAGCGTGCTCTTGATAAATTACGTGAGAAATTTGCGGGCGAGACTGAAACTTAGTGCGTGGCAAATATCTCTTACGTGTAGGCAAGTTCTGTTAGACTTGTCGCCGAGTTGTCCCCCGGTTTGTGGGACTGCTTTACAATCACCAGATGGGGATTTAACGGATGAAACTGAAAAACACCTTGGGCTTTGCCATTGGTTCTATTATTGCCGCTACTTCTTTCGGCGCACTGGCACAAGGCCAAGGCGCAGTTGAAGGCGAGCTGTTCTACAAGAAGCAGTACAACGATAGCGTTAAGCACATCGAAGACGGCTTCAACCCAGGCGCTCGCATTGGTTACTTCCTGACCGACGACCTGTCGTTGAACCTGTCCTACGACAAAACCAACCACACCCGTTCGAACGACGGTACTGGCAGCCAGAAGATCGGTGGCGACACTAGCAGCCTGACTGCTCAGTACCACTTCGGCCAGGCTGGCGTTGACAGCCTGCGTCCATACGTAGAAGGCGGTTTCGGCCACCAAAGCCGTGGCAACGTCAAAGCTGACGGCCACAGCGGTCGCGACCAGTCCACCCTGGCTATCGCCGGCGCTGGCGTGAAGTACTACTTCACCAACAACGTGTACGCTCGTGCCGGTGTTGAAGCTGACTACGCACTGGACAACGGCAAGTGGGACTACTCCGCACTGGTCGGCCTGGGTGTGAACTTCGGCGGTAACGCTGGCGCAGCTGCTCCAGCTCCTACCCCAGCACCAGCTCCAGAGCCAACTCCAGAGCCAGAAGCTCCAGTTGCTCAGGTTGTTCGTGTTGAGCTGGACGTTAAGTTCGACTTCGACAAGTCGGTTGTTAAGCCTAACAGCTACGGCGACGTGAAAAACCTGGCCGACTTCATGGCTCAGTACCCAGCTACCAACGTAGAAGTTGCTGGTCACACTGACTCCATCGGTCCAGACGCTTACAACCAGAAGCTGTCCCAGCGTCGTGCTGACGCTGTTAAGCAAGTCCTGGTTAAAGACGGCGTTGCTCCTAGCCGCATCACCGCGGTAGGTTACGGCGAATCCCGCCCAGTTGCTGACAACGCAACTGAAGCTGGTCGCGCTGTTAACCGTCGCGTAGAAGCGTCGGTTGAAGCTCAAGCTCAGTAATTACTGAGTGGTAGAAAAAAGCCCGGCTTAGGCCGGGTTTTTTTTTGCCTGAAATTTACCTCAGGCGCTGGCTGACACAGTAATAGAGGCGGCTTGCCCTGCGCCAGCAACACTGCCGATCACCAGGATTGCAGGGCTTTTCAGAGCAAATACCTGTGCATCGGTATGCATGTGCGCCAGAGTGCTGCGGCACTCGCGTTGCTGAGGCAATGATGCGTTCTCGATCATCGCCACCGGCGTATCCGCTGCCATTGCGCCCTCCAGCAATTGCTGACGAATCTCCTCCAGCTTCGCCACGCCCATATACACCACCAATGTCGTACCGCCCTCGGCCAAGGCACGCCAGTTCAGGCTGCTGTCGTCCTGGGTATGCGCCGTGACCAGCGTCACACCGCGGCTGACCCCGCGCAGCGTCAGGGGAATATCGCAGTTCGTTGCACCTGCCAGGCCCGCGGTAATCCCGTTGACCAATTCCACCTCAACCCCGCGTTCACGCAACCACAGCGCTTCTTCGCCGCCCCGGCCGAAAATACACGGGTCGCCGCCCTTAAGTCGCACCACGCATTTGCCTTGGCGCGCATAGCGCAGCATCAGGCGGTGGATAAAATCCTGGGGTGTCGAACGGCAGCCGCCGCGCTTGCCCACGGTTATCACCCGAGCGTCCGGGCAGTGCTCCAGCACCCTCGGGTTGACCAAATCATCGATCAGCACCACATCGGCTGCGTGCAGGGCGCGTACCGCCTTGAGGGTTAACAACTCCGGATCACCGGGGCCTGCGCCTACCAGCCAGACTTTTGCGCTCATGTTTATCCCCTCACACACTGATTGCGATTGGCAGCGACGTGCTGGCCAAAAGACGTTTGATTTCCGGTACACAAGAGCCGCACTGCGTGCCGCAACCCAGTTCCTGCTTAAGCCCGTCCAGGTCCAGGCCACGGCCGATACCGGCACATACCGCGCTTTCACTGACGTTCTTGCAGTTGCACAAAATTTTACTGCTGGCTGCCGCGCCGCCCGGTGGTGCACTGAGTGGCGCCAGCAGCCAGCGCCGTAGTTGATCGTCGGCACGGCCTTCCAGCCACAAACGCTGCAACCAATGCCGTGCCAGGGTTTCGCCGGCCAGGCGCAGTGCGGTGATGCGGCCTTTTTCGATTTTTACCCGCTTGCCAATCGAACGCCGCGGATCGTCATAGGCCATGACCGGGCCGTCATTGAGGCCCAGCAGTTCGTCGATACGGGTTAACAGTTGCAAGTCGGGCGCCTCGGTATGGGCTGCGCGCACCAGAAGAGCCGGCCGTTCACGCCCGGCCAGGCTCAAGCTGACGTAGGCAAAGCCCTCACACAGCGGGCGTAGGGCGTCAAAGTGTTGCTGCACATTTCCCTCGATCAGCGCGAACAGCTGCCACGGCAGTTGCACTGGCTCCAGGCGCACGCCGCTGTGTTTGAGTTCGGGCTGTTTTGACAAGGGGTCGAACGCCGGCTGGGTAAGGGCATTAACACCGCCCTTGAGAAAGCGATCACCCCAATGCATCGGCAGGAATGCCTGGCCCGGGCGCACGCTGTCATCGCTGCTGACGGCGATAATCACGCTGCCACGACGGCTTTTCAGGCTGACCAGATCGCCCTCTTTGAAACGGTGCCGACGCAGCTCATCCGGGTGCAGGCTCAGCAGTGCTTCATTGACGTGCCCGAACAACTGCGCGGCTGTGCCGGTGCGGCTCATGCCGTGCCATTGATCGCGCAGGCGCCCGGTGATCAGGGTCAGTGGGAAGCGCGCGTCACGTTGTTCTTTGGCGGCGCGGTAAGGGTCGGCGATAAAGTGCGCGCGGCCGCTGTCTGTCGGGAACACACCCTCGGTGTACAGGCGCGGCGTGCCCGCTTGTGCGCCCACGGGAAATGGCCATTGCTGCGGGCCGAGCTGGTCGAGCAGGGCATGGCTGATACCCGACAGGTCGAGGTCGCGGTTACGGGTCAACATCTTGTACTCATCAAAGATCTGCGCCGGTTGCTCGAAGGCGAACAAACTCGGCAACCCCGGACGCAAGCGTCGCTCAAGGCGCTGTGCGAAATCCACGGTAATCGCCCAGTCCGGCCGTGCTTCCCCGGGTGGGTCGATGGCGCGGCGTACGTGGGAAATCCGCCGTTCGGAATTGGTTACCGTGCCTTCTTTCTCGCCCCAACTGGCGGCGGGTAACAGCAGGTCGGCGTAGGCGGCGGTTTCGGTGGTGCGAAAAGCCTCCTGCAACACCACGAACGGGCAGGCCGCTAATGCCGCACGCACGCTGTTCTGGTCCGGCAAGGATTGCGCGGGGTTGGTACAGGCAATCCACACGGCCTTGATCTTGCCGGCCTGGATCTGTTCGAACAGTTCGATAGCCGTCAGCCCGGTAGGCGCCGGCAACGATTCAACGCCCCAATAGGCCGCGACTTCAGCCCTGTGCTCAGGGTTGGCCGCCTCGCGATGCCCCGGCAGCAGGTTCGACAAACTGCCGGTTTCGCGCCCGCCCATGGCATTCGGTTGGCCGGTCAGGGAAAACGGCCCGCAACCCGGCCGACCAATGGTGCCGGTGGCCAGGTGCAGGTTGATCAGCGCACTGTTTTTGGCGCTGCCGGCGGTGGACTGGTTGAGCCCCATGCACCACAGCGAGAGAAAACTGCCGGAGGTGCCGACCCACTCTGCACACACGCGCAACTGCTCGACGCTGATGCCGCACAACTGCGTGACCATCTGCGGCGTGTAGTCATGCACCAGTCGCTTCAACTCGAGCAATCCATCGGTATGCGCCTGGATAAAGTCGCGGTCGATCCAGTCTTCCCACAGCAACAGGTGCAAGATCCCATGGAACAGCGCCACATCGGTGCCCGGCAGGATCGCCAGGTGCAGGTCGGCCAAATCGCAAGTGTCTGTGCGCCGTGGGTCGATCACCAGCACTTTCATCTGCGGGCGCCGCGCCTTGGCTTCCTCAAGACGTCGGAACAATACCGGATGGGCGTAGGCCATGTTGCTGCCGACGATCATCACGCAATCACTTGCCTCCAGGTCTTCATAGCTGCACGGCGGCGCATCGGCGCCCAGGCTGCGCTTGTAGCCGACCACTGCCGAAGACATGCACAGCCGCGAATTGCTATCGATATTGTTGGTGCCCACCAGCGCGCGGGCCAGCTTGTTGAAGCTGTAGTAGTCCTCGGTCAGCAACTGGCCAGAGATGTAAAACGCCACGCTGTCCGGTCCATGTTCGGCAAGGGTGTCGGCGAACACGTTGGCCGCGTGGTTCAGGGCGGTGTCCCAGTCGGTGCGGGCGCGGGACAGGCCTTTGCCCAGGCGCAGTTCCGGGTACAAGGCACGGGCGGTCAGGTCGCCGGTCAGGTGCAGGCTCGAACCCTTGCTGCACAACTTGCCGAAGTTGGCCGGGTGGTTCGGGTCGCCTTGCACACCCAGGATCTGCACGCCGTCATGCTCGATCAGCACGCCGCAACCCACGCCGCAGTAACAGCAGGTGGACGCGGTGGTCTGGCGGTTCATCAACCGGCGTCCCGCAGGGCCAGCATCACCCGGCCGTTTTCTACGCGGGCGGGGTGATGATGGGCGCAGCCGATGTCCGGCGCCTGGGCTTCACCCGACGCCAGGTCGATCTGCCAATTGTGCAGCGGGCAGGCCACGCGCTTGCCGTAGATCAAGCCTTGGGACAGCGGCCCGCCTTTGTGTGGGCAGCGGTCATCAAGAGCGAAAACCTCATCGTCACTGGTACGAAAAATCGCAATATCGCCTTTTGGCCCATTGATGATGCGCGAGCCCAGGGCGTTGATTTCATCGAGGGCGCAGATATCCAGCCAGTTCATGCCGACACCTCCAGCTGTTTGACGGGGATGACCTCGAATTCCTTTTTCAGCAGCGGCTGTTCCAGGCGTTCTTTCCACGGGTCTTGTTCGAATGACAGCGAGAATTGCAGGCGCTCGTTGAGGGCCTGGCGCCGGGCCGGGTCTTCCAGTACGGCTTTCTTGATGTGTTCCATGCCTACCCGTTGCAGGTAATGCACGGTGCGCTCGAGGTAGAAAGCCTCTTCGCGATACAGCTGCAGGAACGCGCCGTTGTATTCACGCACCTCTTCGGCAGTTTTCAGCTTGACGAAAAACTCCGCGACTTCGGTCTTGATCCCGCCGTTGCCGCCGATGTACATCTCCCACCCGGAGTCGACGCCGATAATGCCGACGTCCTTGATGCCCGCTTCAGAGCAATTGCGTGGGCAACCGGACACCGCCAGCTTGACCTTGTGCGGCGACCACATATTGAACAGGTCGTGCTCCAGCTCGATGCCCAACTGCGTGGAGTTCTGCGTGCCAAAGCGACAGAACTCGCTGCCTACGCAGGTCTTTACGGTGCGGATGGATTTGCCATAGGCGTGGCCGGAGGGCATGTCGAGGTCCTTCCACACACCGGGCAAATCCTGTTTCTTGATGCCCAGCAGGTCGATACGCTGGCCACCGGTGACCTTGACCATTGGCACGTTGTACTTGTCGGCCACATCGGCAATGCGCCGCAACTCCGACGGATTGGTCACACCGCCCCACATCCGTGGGACTACGGAGTAGGTGCCGTCTTTCTGAATATTGGCGTGGGCGCGTTCGTTGATCAGGCGCGATTGCGGGTCGTCCTTGGCCTCGCCGGGCCAGGTGGACATCAGGTAATAGTTCAGGGCCGGGCGGCAGGTCGCGCAGCCGTTGGGGGTGCGCCAGTTCAGGTAGCTCATGGTGCCGGCGATGGTCAGCAGGTGCTGGTCGCGGATCGCCTGGCGGATTTGCCCATGGTTGAGGTCGCTGCAGCCGCAGATGGCTTTTTCGCTTTTGGGTTTGACGTCGGCGGCGCCGCCCACGGTGTTGATCAGGATCTGTTCCACCAGCCCGGCGCAGGATCCGCAGGAGCTGGCGGCTTTGGTGTGCTTCTTCACATCGTCAACGCTGAACAACCCGTGTTCCTGGATCGCCTTGACGATGGTGCCTTTGCACACGCCGTTGCAGCCGCAGACTTCGGCGTTGTCGGCCATGCTCATGGCTTTGTCCTGGCCTTGGTGGCCGACATCGCCTAAAGCATTTTCGCCAAACATCAGGTGATCACGAATCTCGCCAATCGCGTGGTTCTCACGGATCTGGCGGAAATACCAACCACCGTCGGCGGTATCGCCGTACAGGCACGCGCCAACCAGGATGTCGTCCTTGATCACCAGCTTCTTGTACACGCCGCCAATCGGGTCGGAGAGGGTGATGGTCTCAGTGCCTTCGCCACCCATGAAATCCCCGGCGGAAAACAGGTCGATACCGGTGACCTTCAGCTTGGTCGAGGTCACCGAGCCTTTGTAAGTGGCAAAGCCCAACTGGGCCAGGTGATTGGCGCAGACCTTGGCCTGTTCGAACAGCGGCGCCACCAGGCCGTAGGCGATCCCACGGTGGCTGGCGCACTCGCCGATGGCATAGATGCGCGGGTCGTAGGTTTGCAGAGTGTCATTGACCAGAATCCCACGGTTGCAGGGGATGCCGGATTTCTCTGCCAGTTCGGTGTTGGGGCGGATGCCGGCGGCCATCACCACCAAGTCGGCGGGGATGATGTCGCCATTCTTGAACTGCACCGAGCCGACACGACCATTGCCGGCGTCGTGCAGGGCCTGGGTTTGCTCGCACAGGCGAAACACCAGGCCACGGCTTTCCAGTTCGGTTTGCAGCAACTGGCCGCTGGTCTTGTCCAGCTGGCGTTCCAGCAGCCATTCGCCGATGTGCACCACGGTCACGTGCATGCCGCGCAACATCAGGCCGTTGGCGGCTTCCAGGCCGAGTAGGCCGCCGCCGATGACCACCGCGTGCTTGTGGGTCCTGGCGGTGTCGATCATGGCCTGGGTGTCGGCGATGTCGCGGTAGCCGATCACACCCTGCAAGGTATTGCCGGGGATTGGCAGGATAAAAGGCGTCGAGCCGGTGGCAATCAACAGACGATCGTACTCGGCCTCGCTGCCGTCCTCAGCGATGACGATGCGTCTTACACGGTCGATCTGCACCACTTTGCGGTTGAGCAACAGCTTGATGTGGTTGTCCAGGTACCAGTCGAGGTCGTTGAGCACGATCTCTTCGAAGGTCTGCTCGCCGGCCAGCACCGGTGACAGCAGGATGCGGTTGTAGTTGGTGTGGGGCTCGGCGCCGAACACCGTGATGTCGTACAGTTCGCTGCGCAGCTTGAGCAATTCTTCAAGGGTGCGAACCCCGGCCATGCCGTTGCCGATCATCACCAGTTTGAGTTTCTTCATGTCGTTCTCCGCAATGGCTCGACAAATCGTGCGCAAACAAAAAAAGGCGCCCCCACCAGTTACCTGGCGAGGACACCTTTGTCCGGTCCCGTTCTCTCGGGAAGCTCGACCCTTCGACGTTGAAGGGGCGGCTATATGTGAGTTGTTGATGAAGCTAATGCAGCGGTTGTGCCAAGTCGCCGGACGCCCGTTTTATTGGGATTCCCATCGATATTGCGTGGGAATTCGCCCCCTAGTGGTGCAGCAGCCAGTACAGCAGCACCAGATTGACCAGCAGCGAGACGGTCGCCAGGGTTTGCCAGACCTTGAGCGGCTCGCGCTCCAGCAACGGTTTGGGTCGTACGCTCAATTCACGGCGGTCGGCCTGTTCCAGCACCAGCAACCATTCCTCGGCGGTTTCATAACGTTCTGCGGGCTGTGCGGCCACAGCGCGTTCCAGGCTCAACGGCAACCAGTCCGGTAAATCGGGGCGGTAACGACTGGCGCTGACGGGCTGGGTGAAACGTGGCCGCTGGAAAGCTTCGATTTCACCGTAGGGGTAATGCCCGGTCAGCAGGTAATAGAGCGTGACACCGATACTGTATAAATCCTGTTGCGGCGTAGGACGTTCGCCACTGAAGGCTTCGGGCGCGATAAAACTTGGGGTGCCGGGCAGCAAATGGGCGCGGTCCTCGGAAAGCCCCGGGCAGTAGGCCAGGCCGAAATCCAGCACGCGTAATTCGCCATCATCGCCCAGCAGCAGGTTTTCCGGCTTGATGTCACGGTGCAGGATCTGCCGTCGATGCAGAAGGCCCACTGCCCGCAGCAAACGCTCGGCAATGGACTGCCATTGCGCCAAGGGCAGCGGGCCTTGTTGCTGGAACAGCTGCGCGAGGGTCTGCCCCGAATATTCACGCATCACGTAGTACAAATGCTGACGCCCACTGGCCGCATGCACTTCAGGAAACGCGCGCCCGGCCACTCGTCGCAGAAACCATTCTTCCGACAGCAAGGCTTGGCCGGCGTCGTTGTCATCGTCGCGGTTGAGCGGCAAGGTTTTCAACAGCCAAGCTTGTTGCTGGGCATCGCGCACGCGGTACAGCAATGACTGTCGGCTTTGCGCCAGCAGGCTTTCAACCTGCCAGCCTTCAAAGCGTTGCCCGGCCTTCAGGGGCGGTGGCAGCGGCCATTGCTGCAACTGCACCAGCGCATCGCCCAGGGTCGCGGCGCCTAGCTGGTCGATACGCACCAGCAGCGCGCTGGCATTGTCCTGGCTGGCGGCCAGGTGTGCGGCACTGACGAGCGTGTTCACCGCCACATCGAGATTGGTTTGTTCGCGCAGGATCGCGCTGATGCTGTGGTCGCCCAACGTGGCCCACACGCCATCGCTGAGCAGCAGGAAGCACTCGCCTTCGCGCAGTTCAGCGTCGAGAAAGTCCAGCACCAGGTGCTGATCCAGGCCGAGCGCGCGCTTGAGCACATGCTGCATGCCCGGTTGTTCCCACACATGGTCTTGCGTGATGCGCTGCAACTCGCCGTCCAGCCAGCGATACACCCGGCAATCCCCCACATGCGCCAGGGTGAAGCGTTGGCCGCGAAATACCAGGGCGCTGAGGGTGGTCAGCAGCGGCTGGCCACCGCCGTTGGCCTGCAACCAGCGGTTCTGTGCCAGTAACAGTCGCTCCAGTGCCTGGGCCACACCCCAGGTTTGCGGCGTGGCGTAGTAGTCCAGGGCCAGCGCCTGCAAGGTTGAACGGGCAGCCAGACCACCGTCGGCGCATTGGCTGACGCCATCGGCGATGGCGCACAGGTAACCCTTGCTTGCGGCCAGTTCCGGCATGGGCGTGACCACCCGCAGGGCATCCTGGTTTTCTGCCCGCGGGCCGATGGCGCTGGCCTGGGCGACGCTCAGTTGCAGGCTCATCAGACGCGTGCGGCGGTCACGGCGGCCGAGCCCCACGTGGTTCTCCAGCGACGCTTGACGCCGTGCAGGCCGAACCAGGCCAACACGCCAAGACTGGCAAATAACCACAAGGCCAACTGATAACTGCCGGTGTTCTGTTTGATCGCGCCCATGCCTGCCGCCAGGGCAAAGCCGCCAATGCCGCCCGCCATGCCGATCAGGCCGGTCATCACGCCTATTTCGCGGCGAAAACGCTGGGGCACCAGTTGGAACACCGCGCCATTACCTGCACCGAGGCCGAGCATGGTGCAGACGAAAAGCGCCAGTGCGGCGTAGGAACTTGGCAGGTTGAAACCCACGGCGGCGATGCAAATCGCTGCCACGCCGTACATGCCGAGCAGGGTGCGAATCCCACCGAAGCGGTCGGCCAGCGCGCCGCCCAATGGGCGCATCAAGCTGCCGCCAAACACACAGGCGGCGGTGTAGTAGCCGGCGGTCACCGGGCTCAGGCCGTACTGGTCGTTGAAGTAGCCGGGCAAAGCGCTGGCCAGCCCGATAAAGCCGCCGAACGTCACGCTGTAGAAGAACATGAACCACCAGCTGTCGCGGTCGCCCAAGGCTTTGAAATAGTCGGCCATGGACTTGGCTTTCGGGCGCTCGGGCGCATTGCGCGCGAGCCACGCGAACACGATCAGTGTCAGCACCAGCGGGATCAGCGCGAAGCCGAACACATTGCTCCAGCCAAATGCGGCGGCCAATACCGGCGCCAGCAAGGCGGCAAATACGGTGCCGGAGTTGCCGGCGCCGGCAATACCCATGGCCTTGCCTTGGTGCTCAGCCGGATACCACTGGGAAGCCAAGGGCAGGGCGACTGCAAAGGATGCACCGGCCATGCCCAGGAACACGCCCAGCAACAGCGCTTGCTCGTAGGTATGGATGCCGAGTTTCCAGGCGCCGAACAGGGCGGCGATCACAATCACCTGGCCGATCAGCCCGGCGGTCTTGGGTGACAGCTTGTCGGCCAGCATGCCCATCAAAAAGCGCAGCACCGCGCCTGCCAGGATTGGCGTGGCCACCACCAGGCCGCGTTGCTGGGTGGTCAGGTGCAGGTCGGCGGCAATCTGCACCGCCAGTGGCCCCAGCAGGTACCAGACCATGAAGCTCAGGTCGAAATACAGGAACGCGGCAAACAGGGTCGGGGTGTGCCCGGATTTCCAGAAGCTTGATTTCATCACGCACCTCAACGGTTGGGGGTCTTGTCAGAAGGCCTGTTGGCCCCAATCGCCGGGGCCAAAACGAAAAAAAACGCCGCCATCGAGTTCGCGAGTGCAAACCGGATGAGCGACGTCTTTGTCGTAAAAGGGGCAACCGCCGTTGGCTACCTGTAATAAGTGCTTAGCAAGAGCTGCGCCAGTTCAGCCGAGCAGCTCACTCATGGCGATGATCTGCTCGGCCACCTGGATCAATTTCTGCTGGCGGCTCATGGCCTGGCGGCGCATCAGGGTGTAGGCCTCTTCCTCATTGCAGTGCTTCATTTTCATCAGCATGCCCTTGGCCAACTCGATGCGCTTGCGCTCGGCCAACTGTTGGTCACGGGCCTGGAGCTGGGCGCGCAAGGCCTGGTCGCTTTCAAAGCGGGCCATGGCCACGTCGAGAATCGGCTGCAGGCGCTGGGCCTGAATGCCTTCGACGATGTAGGCGCTGACCCCTGACTTGATCGCCTGGCGCATCACATTGGGGTCGTGCTCATCGGTGAACATCACGATGGGTCGCGGCTGGTCGCGGCTGACCAGCACCACTTGCTCCATCACATCGCGACCGGGTGACTCGGTATCGATCAGGATCACGTCCGGGCGCACCGTTTCGACGCGCGCCGGCAAGTCGATGGTCAAGCCGGACTCATCGATCACCTCGAAACCGGCCTCGGTCAAAGCGGCTTTGAGGCGCCCGACCTTGCGCGGGGTGTCGTTGATCAACAGGATTCGTAACATAGTCGTGGTCCTGTCAGCGCAGTGCCTGGCGGCTGGTAAGGTCCGCCAGGGCATGCAGGCGGAAGCTGCGGGCGTAGGCGGCGGGGTCGGAGCCGTCCCAGATCTTGCCGTCGATCAATAGGCTGCTGCGCATGTCTTGGGCGTTGGCCGGGACGCCAACGGCAGTCGCGGCCTGGCGATACAGGTCCAGTTGCTGCACCTGGCGAGCCACGCCCAGGTAGTCCGGGTCTTCGCGCAGCAGGCCCCAACGTCGAAACTGGGTCATGAACCACATGCCATCGCAGAGGTACGGCAGGTTCACCTCGCCATCAGCAAAAAAGCGCAGGGCGTGCGGGTCTTGCCACTGGTTGCCGAGGCCGTCGTCATAAGCCCCCAGCAAGCGGGGTTCGATGCAGTCGAGCGGGGCATCGAGGTACTCGCGAGCGCTGAGCAGTTGTGCGGTGGAGCGGCGGTTTTCCTGGCTTTGTTCGATAAAACGGCTGGCCTCGAGGATCGCCATAACCAGTACGCGGGCGGTGTTTGGGTAGTGATCGACGAAAGCCTGGGTGCAGCCGAGCACTTTTTCTGGGTGGTTTGGCCAGATCGACTGGGTAGTGGCCAGGGTGAACCCCTGGTTTTGCTTGACCGCGCTGGCGCACCAAGGCTCACCGACACAAAAACCGTCGATGCGCCCGGCTTGCAGGTGCGCGATCATCTGCGGTGGCGGCACCACCACACTGTCTACATCTTGCAACGGGTGAATGCCTTGGCTCGCCAGCCAGTAATACAGCCACATGGCGTGGGTGCCTGTGGGAAATGTCTGGGCGAACGTCAGCTTTGTTCGGCTTTGGTGCACGTGGCGGTCGAGTGCCTCAGGAGTGGTCACGCCCTGCTGTTGCAGGCCGTGGGACAGGTTGATGCTCTGGCCGTTCTGGTTGAGCCCCATCAGTACCGCCATGTCGGTGGGCGCCACACCGCCAATGCCCAGGTGTACGGCATAGATCAACCCGTACAGGCTGTGGGCGGCGTCCAGTTCACCGCTGACCAGTTTGTCGCGCAGGCTGGCCCAGGAGGATTGGCGCTTGAGGTTCAGCGTCAGGCCGTAGGGTTGGGCAAATCCCTGGGTGGCGGCGACCACCAATGAAGCGCAGTCGGTGAGTGCCATGAAACCCAGGTCCAGGCTGCTCTTTTCCGGGGCGTCACTGCCGTTGACCCACGCCAGTGGGGTGTTCACCGGGCTGTTGCCGACCGAGTCGTTCATCAACACCTACCTTTTCTGTCAAAAAAAAAGCATCGCTCCTTCGCATGGCAGTACAAGCCATTGCCGGGTAACGACGCCTTTGTCTGTAAGCCTGCTCCGACGTTGGCGCGGGCTTTGATGCAGAGTCCGTAGCAAGGCACATGCCACGGGGCGGCGGATGGAGCCTGCCGTCACCTTTCCATCAAGATTGAAACTCGAGTGCCTTTCAGTATGGCCGCTTCTTTGCGCCCGACTGCCAGGAACACCCAAGTTGCCTATCGATTCACCGACCCTGATGAGCTATCACCGATGAGCTCTCCCTGGCTATGCCGCTGGCTGCTGTGCGGTGCGTTGCTGTGGGCCAATGCCTGCGCCTGGGGCGCAAGCTACGAAGCCCGGGATGAAAGCCTGCATACCTTTTTCAGTGCGTTGTCGCATTCTTTGGGGGTGCCCGTCGTTGTCAGCCGCGAAGCGGCGCGTAAACGCATTTGCGGCACCTTCGATCTGGAGGCTGCGCAGCAGACCCTCGCAACCGTCGCCGAGCAGCAGGGCCTGATCTGGTACAGCGACGGGCAGGTGCTTTACCTGTATGACGCCAGCGAAGCAAAAAGCTCGGCGGTTGCGCTGCGGCACATTCCGGTCGACAGGTTGCGCGGGTTCATGCGCCGTTCGGGGCTTGATGAATCACGTTATCCGCTCAGAGAGAGCGGCGCGCGCACGTTCTATGTGTCCGGGCCACCTAATTATGTGAACCAGGTGTTGCACCTGGCCCAACTGATGGACAGGCCGCGCACCGAAGTGCGTGTCGGTAAACAGGCCTTCGGTGTGGTGCAGGTATTCAACACCCATGTGGCAGACCGTCAGTACGTCATGGGTGACGACAAGGTCAATGTACCGGGCATGGCCACGATGATCGAGAACCTGCTGGCTATCGAGCAGAAGGATGCCAGGCAGCGCCCTCCGGGTTTGCTGGCTGACAAGAGCCTGTTGGTGATGGCCTACCCGGACTCCAACAGCTTGCTGATCAAGGGCAAGCCTGATCAGGTCAAGGTGATAGAGGAACTGGTGGCGGAGTTGGACAAGCCCAAGCGACCAATCGAAGTGTCGCTGTGGCAGATCGATGTAGACCGTAGAGAACTCGACAAGATGGGCGTGGCCTGGGCTCAGGAAACCGGCACCGGAGCCTCCGTGACGCGGGTGCTGGAGCCCTTGGATGACAGCCGTTTGATGGCACAGCTCGGTGTTCTTGAGCGGCGACGCAAAGCCAGGATCACCGCGTTCCCCGTGCTGCTTACCCAAGAGAATGTTCCAGCGGTTTTCCAGGACAAGCATACTTTTTACCTGCCCAAGCCTGGTGCTGACAGCGGCAAGTGGGAGCCCGTTGGGTATGGCACCGAAGCCAGCGTGCTACCACGCTTTGCGGCAGCGAATCAGATTGAAATGCAGCTGACCCTTGAGGATGGCCGTCAACTGGACAGCAAACTCGAGCCAGGCTCGGTCGGGGCAGTAGGGCGGGTGGGAATCAACACGGTGGTGCGCGTGCCTCAGGGCAAGCGACTGTGGCTGGGCGCGTTTGAACGTGAGGGCGGCGTGGGTTCCGGTCGGCGCGCCGAGGTACGGCTGTTTGTGATCCAGGCCCGGGCGGTTGGTGCAGAGCCGCGGATGCTGGCGGGTGCTATCGGGCCGCCGCCGCTGACGCAAAGTCAATATGAGCGTGTGCAACGCGCATTTGTGCGCGAAAACCGCGAAACCTCTGACATCCAATAACTTTCTGAACGCCTATCAACGCTTTCCTGAGTGTTCGTTGCCGGTAATGGCGAAAAGTCCTACGCGATACGCACACAAAGCCTCGATTACATGGGCTTTTCCCTAGCGTTGTTCAGGGGCCGACTTTCTATAGTCGCGGGGTTGGCGTATCGACCGTTTCTGGAAACAAGGTAATCAATGTCAGTAGATCAGGTACAGAGGTGAATATGACCCTCGCGAATGAAGAACTGGCAGCCTCGTGGTTTTTTGCCGGATGGACCTTGCATGTTGATGGCCGGTTAACGGGTGAGGGTGTGGATATTCAGCTGCCACCCAAGGAGTGGCAGGTGCTGCGGTTGCTGTTGGCATCCGGTGGTGTGCTGATGACCAAGGACCTTTTACTCGAGCAGGCCTGGTCCCGTGGCGAGGTTGCGGAAGAGTCGCTCACCCGTTGTATCTATGAATTGCGCAAGCACTTGAGAGAAGACAAAGGCTTTATCAAGACGATCTATGGCAGGGGGTATCGCTTTACCTGTGCTGTCACCGTTCGGCAACACACCCAACGGCTGCCCGGGCAGGCGTGTGTGCCTCGCATCTGTTCGGCCTGTGGCCAGGTGAACCATGATTAAGCGTTTGCGCAAAGGCTTGCTGCTGTGCCTGCTGATGGGCAGCTACCCGGCCTGGGCCAGTTGTTGGGAGGAAGTCGCCGGCCGGTATGACATTGAGCCGGAGCTGTTGAAAGCCATTGCTGTGGTGGAGTCGGGCGCACGCGCGGGCGCGATGAACCCGGGTAATAGCGATGGTTCGCGAGACATTGGCCTGATGCAGATCAACAGCATGCACTTGCCTCGTCTGGCCAAGCAGGGGATTACCGAGGAAAGGTTGCTGACTGAGCCGTGTTTATCGATCGAGGTGGGGGCTTCGATCCTGGCCGACTTCATCCAGCGCTTCGGTTACAACTGGACAGCCGTGGGGTCCTATAATGCCGGGCCGGCACCCGAGCGTGAGGCATTGCGCCTGCGTTATGCAGAAAAAATCTGGGCGCAGTATGAAGCGTTGGTTGCACATCGCCAGTGACGAATGGACGGCACGCCTCGCACCCGGCGTGCCACCCCGGCTATAATCGCGCCACCTTTCGCCGCCATCCGAGTCTAGCCCGCCCATGTATACCCTGGCCCGCCAGCTGTTGTTCAAACTCTCCCCGGAAACCTCCCACGATCTGTCCCTGGACTTGATCGGTGCCGGTGGCCGCCTGGGGCTCAATGGTCTGGTATGCAAGGCACCGGCAAAAATGCCGGTTTCGGTGATGGGGCTCGATTTTCCCAACCCGGTCGGGCTGGCTGCGGGTCTGGACAAGAACGGCGCGGCCATCGACGGTTTTGCGCAACTGGGTTTCGGCTTTGTCGAGATCGGCACCGTCACGCCACGACCACAACCGGGTAACCCGAAGCCGCGTATCTTCCGTTTGCCCGAAGCCGAGGCAATCATCAACCGCATGGGCTTCAACAACCTGGGCGTTGATAACTTGCTGTCGCGGGTTCAAGCCGCGAAGTACAAAGGCATTCTCGGCATCAATATCGGCAAGAACTTCGACACGCCGGTCGAGCGCGCCGTGGATGATTACCTGATCTGCCTGGACAAGGTCTACGCCCACGCCAGCTACGTCACGGTCAACGTCAGTTCGCCCAACACGCCAGGCCTGCGCAGCCTGCAGTTTGGTGATTCCCTCAAGCAATTGCTCGAAGCCTTGCGCCAGCGCCAGGAAGACCTGGCCGTGCGCCATGGCAAGCGCGTGCCGTTGGCCATCAAGATTGCCCCGGACATGAGCGATGAAGAAACCGTGCTGGTCGCCCAGGCCCTGGTGGATTCGGGCATGGATGCGGTGATCGCTACCAACACCACCTTAAGCCGCGTCGGCGTTGAAGGGCTGGCGCATGGTGACGAAGCGGGCGGCCTGTCGGGCGCGCCGGTGCGGGACCAGAGCACCCATATCGTCAAGGTACTGGCCGCTGAACTGGCGGGGCGCTTGCCGATCATCGCCGTGGGCGGCATCACCGAAGGCAAGCACGCAGCCGAGAAGATCGCTGCCGGCGCCAGCCTGGTGCAACTCTATTCCGGCTTTATCTACAAAGGCCCGGCGTTGATTCGCGAGTCGGTGGATGCCATCGCGGCTTTGCGCTGATAGATCAGCCAATAGATCGTTCCCACGCTCTTTAGATCGTTCCCACGCTCTGCGTGGGAATGCATCAAGTGACGCTCTGCGTCACAACTTCAAAACGGGACGCGGAGCGTCCTGGGCGGCATTCCCACGCAGAGCGTGGGAACGATCAGTAGATCAGCCAATTCCTGAGCATTAAAAAGGGCTCCAAAAGGAGCCCCCTGGGCCGAAGCCCGCCGCCCGGATAGGACGTGCGTGGTTAAGTCGTTACAAAATCTTCAAGGTGGTTGTCGGATTAAGTGCCCCGTGTCAGCCGACGGCGTGAAGTTCGTTGAGTCTGTGGATTCCCGCAGTGCCAGTCATACCGTCCCAGTTGTCGCCGCGTCCTTCTCGCCAGCCGTTGATCCAGGCTTGGCGTACCGACGGTAGAGTAAATGGGCAAAGCTCACGGGATTTACCATGAACGCCATATTGATATCCGCGTAAAAATGCTCTTTCCAACGGATCACGCTTAAGTCTTCTCATAGGGTGTTTCCCTCACTTGTTGACTGTCTAGATATCCTTCGGCCCCGCGTGGGGCCGGGCAGGGTTTTCCTGCCGTTGGTGGGCTCGCTGCCGGCGTGGCGAGCCTATGTGTCGGCGTCGTTACGGCGCCAACCTGTGTTGAGTTCTAACCAATAGGTCACATGGATTCAATGATCGTTTTGTCATAAGCACGTAACGATAACGATGCTATAGCCATAAGCTGGGATGGCTTTTCGCCCCATTTAATAGGCAAACCCAGCTATGATGTGCCCTGCATAGAGGATGGGTTTAATCCTTTAGTGAGAATGCCCGCCTGTTGCAGTCGGTTATTATTCGACGAAGGGTCGGAATATTTCTTTTTGTTGCGATGATTTATTTATCTGCCCCGGCAATTCAGGCTCAAACGCCCGGTAGCCGGGGTGGAACGGCACATTCGTGCCACGCGAGCACTCTTCAAGAAAAGTGCTTGATTGAAAACCGAGCCGGCGATGCGTCGCCCGTTCATTTATTGCTGAAAAGCCTGGAATGCCCCATGTCGGACCGTTTTGAACTCTTCCTCACCTGCCCCAAGGGCCTCGAAGGCCTGCTGATCGAGGAAGCCGTCGGGCTTGGCCTTGAGGAAGCCCGCGAGCACACCTCGGCCGTGCGCGGCATGGCCGACATGGAAACCGCCTACCGCCTGTGTCTCTGGTCGCGCCTCGCCAACCGCGTGCTGCTGGTGCTCAAGCGCTTCCCGATGAAGGACGCCGAGGACCTCTACCACGGCGTGCTGGATATCGAATGGGCCGACCACATGGTCCCGGACGGCACCCTGGCCGTTGAATTCAGTGGCCACGGCTCGGGCATCGACAACACCCACTTCGGCGCGCTGAAGGTCAAGGATGCGATTGTCGACAAACTGCGCACCCCGACCGGCGAACGTCCGTCCATCGACAAGATCAACCCGGACCTGCGCATTCACCTGCGCCTGGACCGTGGCGAAGCCATCCTTTCCCTGGACCTGTCCGGTCACAGCCTGCACCAGCGCGGTTATCGCCTGCAGCAGGGCGCCGCACCGTTGAAGGAAAACCTGGCAGCCGCGATCCTGATTCGCGCCGGCTGGCCGCGTATTGCGGCCGAAGGCGGCGCGCTGACGGACCCGATGTGTGGCGTGGGCACCTTCCTGGTGGAAGGCGCAATGATCGCCGCCGACATGGCGCCCAACCTCAATCGTGAGCTGTGGGGCTTCACCACCTGGCTCGGTCACGTACCGGCGCTGTGGAAGAAGCTGCACACCGAGGCCACCGAGCGTGCTGCCATTGGCATGAACAAGCCGCCATTGTGGGTGCGTGGCTACGAGGCTGACCCGCGTCTGATCCAACCCGCGCGTAACAACATCGAACGCGCAGGCTTAAGCCACTGGATCAAGGTGTACCAGGGCGAAGTCGGCACGTTCGAGCCGCGCCCGGACCAGAACCAGAAAGGCCTGGTGATCTGCAACCCGCCCTACGGCGAGCGTCTCGGTGACGAAGCCAGCCTGTTGTACCTCTACCAGAACCTCGGCGAGCGCTTGCGCCAGGCCTGCATGGGCTGGGAAGCGGCGGTGTTCACCGGCGCGCCGGACCTGGGCAAGCGCATGGGCATCCGCAGCCACAAACAGTATTCATTCTGGAACGGCGCGTTGCCGTGCAAGTTGCTGCTGATCAAGGTCAACCCGGACCAGTTCGTCACTGGCGAGCGCCGCACCCCGGAACAGCGTCAGGCCGAGCGTGAGCAAGCCGCTTACGATCAAGCCCCAACCGAACCGGTCGAGCGCCAGTACAACAAGAACGGCAACCCGATCAAGCCGGCTCCAGCCCCGGTGGTTGAGCAGGCGCGCCTGAGCGAAGGCGGGCAGATGTTCGCCAACCGCCTGCAAAAGAACCTCAAGCAGTTGGGCAAATGGGCCAAGCGCGAAGGTGTGGACTGCTACCGTGTGTACGACGCCGATATGCCGGAATACTCCATGGCGATCGACCTGTACCACGATTGGGTGCATGTGCAGGAATATGCCGCGCCTAAATCCATCGACCCGGAAAAAGCCTCTGCGCGTATGTTCGATGCGTTGGCCGCGATTCCCCAGGCGCTGAACGTCGACAAAAGCCGCGTGGTGGTCAAGCGTCGCGAACGTCAGAGCGGCACCAAGCAGTACGAACGTCAAAGCGCCCAAGGCAAGTTCACCGAAGTCAGCGAAGGCGGCGTGAAGCTGCTGGTCAACCTCACCGACTACCTGGACACCGGCCTGTTCCTCGACCATCGCCCGATGCGCATGCGCATCCAGAAGGAAGCGGCCGGCAAGCGTTTCCTCAACCTGTATTGCTACACCGCCACCGCGAGTGTGCACGCAGCCAAGGGCGGCGCGCGCAGCACCACCAGCGTCGACTTGTCCAAGACTTACCTGGACTGGGCGCGTCGCAACTTCTCCCTTAACGGTTTCTCTGACAAGAACCGCCTGGAGCAAGGTGATGTGATGGCCTGGCTGGAGGCGAGCCGCGATGAGTTCGACCTGATCTTCATCGACCCGCCGACCTTCTCCAACTCCAAGCGCATGGAAGGCATCTTCGACGTACAGCGTGACCACGTGCAGTTGCTCGACCTGGCCATGGCGCGCCTGGCCCCTGGCGGCGTGCTGTACTTCTCGAACAACTTCCGCAAGTTCGTGCTGGAGGACAACCTCAGCGAGCGCTATGCGGTCGAGGAAATCAGCGACAAAACCCTGGACCCGGACTTCGCACGTAACGCGAAGATTCACCGGGCCTGGAAAATCACCGCTCGCTGATCGCCACACTCAAGCTGCACCAAAAAGCCGCAAGCCCGGAATATTCCGGGCTTGCGGCTTTTTTGCACTGGTCAAACACCGGCCTCATGGTTATAACTTAACGCCTAGCCAAAGTGACACCCCCCGCACGCTGGCGTTGTGAGTGTTGCCTATGCCGATGCAAGCCGTTCGCCCGAAAATACTAGGCTTTATCAGTGAGCAGGCGTCGGCTTGGCTGGTGGCATTGGTGGTGTTATTGGCAGGTGGAGCGCTGACGGTCATCGTCGCCTGGGCGGCCGCCGACCTCTACAAACAGCAAGTGCGCCAGCGTTTCCAGTTATTGGTCAACGAGCGCTACACCCGCCTTCAGGAGCGGTTCGAAGACCAGGAGCAACGCCTGGCCAGCCTGCAGCGTTTCTTCGTCAATTCCAGTGACGTGTCCCGCGCCGAGTTCGATGGTTTCGCCAAGCCTTTGCTTCTGCGCGCCCGCGCCTATGCCTGGGCGCCGCGTATATTTCGCGAACAGCGCAACGCTTTTGAACAGGAAATCTCGCGTCAGCGTGGTACACCTTTCGCCATTAGAGAATTGAACACTTCGGGTGAACTGGCGCCGGCGCCCGAGCGCGACGAGTATGTGCCGGTGCTGTACAGCCAGACCCAAAGCTTGCTGGGGTCGCCCTTGGGGTTCGACCTGTTGGCCCAGCCACTGCGCCGTTCGGTGCTTGAGCGGGTGCAGAAAAGCGGCCGGCCTGCGGTGTCCCAGCCCATGCAGTTGGTGGGCGTAGAACCGGCTTATGCCGCCGGCGTCTTGTTGGTGGCGCCCGTGAGCAAACCCGTCGACACCGAGCCCCATGGTTATGTGATGGCAGTGATCAGCATGCGCCAACTGGTCGCCGATGGTTTGCCCAAGCCCAGCCGCGACAACCTGGTGATGCAGATCGTCGACACTTCCGACACGCAGCAGCGCGTGCTGTACGCGTCCAGCAACGCGGTGGGCGACAGCGGCCTTGTTGCCACGCGTCGTCTCACCCTCGGCGACCATGTGTATGCCTTGAGCGTTCGCGCCAGCCAGGTGTTCGACCAGGCCAATCACTCGTCGATGCACACCATACTGGCCATGGGCGTGCTCCTCAGTCTGCTGCTCAGTGCGTTGCTGTATGTGTTGGTCAGCCAGCGCCAGCGCGCGCTCAAGCTGGTGGAACAACGCACGCAGCAGTTGCACCTGCGTGAGCAGGAGCTTCGCGCAGCCCACGGGCAATTGCGCAGTGTGCTGAACGCCGCCACCCATGTTGCGATCATTGCCACTGACCTGCGGGGTGTGATCAACACCTTCAATGCCGGTGCCGAGAAAATGCTCGGGTTCAAATCCGAGGCGGTGGTGGGGCGACTGACCTTGGAAAGCCTGCATCTGGCCCTGGAACTCGAAGCGCGCGCGGCCAGTTTGAGCGTGGCCTTGGGCAAGCGTATTCCGGCGAGCCAGGCGATGCTGGTGGAAAGCCCGGACAATCTGCACGAGGCGCGCGAGTGGACATTATTGCGCGAGGATGGCCGCTACCTGACGGTGAATATGCTCACAACCGTATTGCTGGACGACTACGGCCTGTGGATCGGGCACCTGGCGATCTACATGGATGTGACCGAACAAAAACGCGCCTACGAGGCGTTGGCCGCGCGCGACCGACTACTCAAAAAGCTCAGTGCCCACGTGCCTGGCGGGATTTTTCAGTTCACCCTCGAACCCAAGGGGAAGGGGCGTTTCATCTATGCCAGCGATGGTATGCGCGATATCTATGAAATCGACACGGGCGTACTGCAGCAAGACGCGGACAAGGTGTTCGAACGCATTCATCCGCAAGACGTGGAGCGTGTGCGCCTGTCGATTCGTCTGTCAGCGCTGCAGTTGAGCCATTGGCGCGAAGAGTACCGGGTGGTGTTGCCGCAACGCGGCCTGCGCTGGATTCGCGGCGAAGCCACGCCGGAGGAGTTAACCGGCGGTGGCACGTTGTGGCATGGCTACGTGTCGGATATCTCCGATCTGAAGCGGGTCGAAGAGGAGCTGCGTGCGCTGTCGATTACCGACTCGCTGACGGGCATTCATAACCGCCGTTATTTTCAGGATCGCCTCAAGGCCGAGATGCTGCGGCTCAACCGAACCAAGGGCACATTGTCGTTGATCATGCTCGATATTGATCACTTCAAGCGCATCAATGACCAGCACGGGCATGCGGTGGGCGATGGGGTGTTGCAGGAAGTGTGCAAACGCATCGGCCGGCGCCTGCGCCGCACGGATGTGTTTTGTCGTTTGGGCGGCGAAGAGTTTGTGGTGCTGTGCCCGCATACCGATGCCGAGCAGGCTTATAGCCTGGCGATGGAGTTGTGGCAGTCGCTGCGCACCGAACCGATGGAGGTGGTGGGCGTGGTGACCGCCAGTTTCGGTGTGGCCAGTTGGCGGATCGATGAAGGGATTGACGGGCTGCTGCTGCGCGCGGACTCGGCGGTGTATGTGGCCAAGCAGGCGGGCCGCGACCGGGTGGAGGCCGAGCGCTTGCGCGCCTGATCGTTCCCACGCTCTGCGTGGGAATGCCTCTTGTGACGCTCTGCGTCACGCTTTGGGACGCAGAGCGTCCCAGGCTGCGTTCCCACGCGGAGTATGGGAACGATCAGTTACAAGACGGGCGCTGCGGCTGTCAGCTTCGGCTGGCGATACAGGTCCAGCAGCACCTGATCGAGCACCGAAGAAGCCCCCCATGGCTTCGAATCGTTGAGTATCGCCACCACCACCCAGGTGTTGCCATTGTTGTCGCGGCTGAACCCGGCAATGGCGCGCACGGTGTTCAAGGTGCCGGTCTTGACGTGAGCCTCACCGCGCAGAGCCGTGGTTTTCAGGCGTTTGCGCATGGTGCCGTCGGTGCCGGCAATCGGCAGCGAACTGATGTATTCCGCCGAGTACGGGCCTTTCCACGCCGCTTGCAGCATGGCCGCCATTTCGCGGGCGCTGACGCGTTCGGCGCGGGACAGGCCGGAGCCGTTCTCCATCACCAGGTGCGGCGCGGTGATGCCTTTTTTCGCCAGCCACTGACGCACCACGCGTTGCGCGGCCTTGGCGTCGTCGCCATCGGCGTCGTTGCGGAACTGCGCGCCCAGGCTCAGGAACAACTGCTGGGCCATGGTGTTGTTACTGTATTTGTTGATGTCACGGATGATTTCCGCCAGGTCCGGCGAGAACGCACGAGCCAGCACTTTAGCGTCCTTGGGCACTGGTGCCTGGATATCACGGCCCTGGATGGTGCCGCCCAACTCCTGCCAGATCGCACGCACGGCGCCGGCGGTGTAGGTGGCGTGGTCGAGCAGCGACAGGTAGGTCTGCGAGCTGCACCCATCGCCCAACTGGCCGCTGACCGTCACGGTCACGCTGCCATCGGCGGCGGTCACCGGGCTGTAGCGCACATCGCCAGTGCATTGCTTGGCGTTGGAGACTTTGACCTGGTTGTCGATGCGGATGCTCGCAATCGGCGGCTCGACCGACACGATCACCCGGCCCGAGTCATTGCGGGTGACAAAGCGCAGGGCCTTGAGGTTGACCAGCAGGGCGTCCGGCTTGACCAGGAACGGCTTGTTCTCGTCGTTGCCGTCGTCATTGAATTCAGGCAATTGCGGTTGATTGAAGAAACTGCGGTCCAGCACCAGGTCGCCAGTGACTTGCTGTACGCCATTGGCGCGCAGGTCGCGCATCAACAGCCAGAGTTTTTCCATATTCAGCTTGGGGTCGCCGCCGCCCTTGAGGTAGAGGTTGCCGCGTAACACGCCACCGCTGAGGGTGCCGTCGGTGTAGAACTCGGTCTTCCACTGGTGGTTGGGGCCGAGCATTTCCAGGGCTGCGTAGG
The DNA here is from genome assembly GCF_002742565.1 of Pseudomonas sp. 2995-3. Lineage (NCBI taxonomy): Bacteria > Pseudomonadati > Pseudomonadota > Gammaproteobacteria > Pseudomonadales > Pseudomonadaceae > Pseudomonas > Pseudomonas sp. 2995-3. Next base: position 109,655 of record NZ_LJSB01000176.1, read on the forward strand.
TGGTGACCAGCTTCATGGTGGAGGCCGGGTTAACCGAAACATCAGCGTTGAACACGGTCGGCGTGCCGGGCCCGGTGAGGGGCAGCATCACCAACGACAGCGAAGTATTGGGTATTTTGGCTTTCTGCAGTGCCTGCTGAACATTTGGCGGCAGGCTGTTGTTGATCGGCGCGGCGGTGACGGAAAAAGCCAGAGGTAGAAGAAAACCGGCAAAGAGTACTGAACGAAAAGAGTTGATCATAAGGAATAAAACCCTACTGCTGAGAAGGGTGAAAAAGGTGAGGGGTATGGAAGAAAATCCCTCATTGGTCACGAAAGTGTCGGCATTATGCCCCAAGGTGGATCCAGTTGTAGCTGAACGATAGCGGGTATTTCGGGTTTTTTTGCAGACCAATGGCCGCCCGTCCCATAGAGTCGGGCAAAGGTCGGCTTAAACTGCTAAAGTGCCGGCCGTTATTACTTAAGAGGATTGTTCCAATGGCGACTAACCGTTCCCAGCGTCTGCGCAAAAAACTGTGCGTTGATGAATTTCAAGAGCTGGGTTTCGAACTGAACCTGGACTTCAAAGAAGACCTGAGTGAAGAAGCTACCGATGCTTTCCTCGAAGCATTCATCAAAGAAGCCATGGAAGCCAATGGTCTGGGCTATGTCGGCGGCGATGACTTCGGTCTGGTTTGCCTGCAGAAGCGTGGCTCGGTCAACGAAGAGCAACGCGCAGCTGTTGAAAGCTGGCTCAAAGGCCGCAGCGAGCTGAAAAGCGCTGAAGTCAGCCCACTGCTGGACGTGTGGTATCCGGAAAAGCCGATCAACGCGGCTAAGTGATACTAAAAAAACGGCGACCCTCGGGTCGCCGTTTTTTTATGCCTTGCGCCAATTCAGAATCAACAGCGTCAACACCCCCGCCACAATCCCCCAGAACGCCGAGCCGATGGAAAACAGCGTCAAGCCAGACGCGGTGACCATAAAGGTGATCAGCGCCGCTTCCCGCTCCTTGGGCTCATTCATGGCGATACTCAAACCATTGATGATCGAGCCAAACAACGCCAGGGCCGCAATCGACAGCACCAGTTCCTTGGGCAACGCTGCGAATAACGCCGCCAAGGTGGCGCCGAACACCCCGGCGATCCCGTAGAACACCCCGCACCAGACGGCCGCGGTGTAGCGCTTGTTGCGGTCTTCATGGGCATGTGGCCCGGTGCAGATCGCCGCGCTGATGGCCGCCAGGTTGATGCCGTGGGAGCCAAACGGCGCCAGCACCAGCGAGGCCAGCCCTGTTGCGGTGATCAACGGCGAGGCGGGTACGGTATAGCCGTCAGCGCGCAGCACGGCGACGCCGGGCATGTTTTGTGAGGTCATTGCCACCACAAACAACGGGATACCGATGCTGATGGTCGCCGCCAGCGAGAAGTGCGGCGTGGTCCACACCGGTGTTGCCACTTCCAGGTGGAAACCGCTGAAGTCCAGCAAACCCATCAGCCCTGACAACAGGGTGCCGATTACCAGCGCGGCCAGTACTGCATAACGCGGCGACAGGCGCTTGATGATCAGATAGGTGAAAAACATCCCCAGCACCAGGCCTGTGCGATGTTGCGCGGCGACAAAAATCTCGCTGCCGATCTTGAACAGAATCCCCGCCAGCAAGGCGGCCGCCAATGAGGCGGGGATGCGCTTGACCAGTTTTTCAAAGCTGCCGGTCAGCCCGCAGAGCGTGACCAGCACCGCGCAGGTGATATAGGCGCCGATGGCCTCGCCGTAACTTACACCACCCAGGCTTGTGATCAGCAGCGCGGCGCCGGGCGTGGACCAGGCAATGGTGATCGGCGTGCGATAGCGCAACGACAGGCCGATGCTGCACACCGCCATGCCGATGGAGATCGCCCAGATCCACGAAGAAATCTGCGCCGTGGTCAAACCGGCTGCCTGGCCGGCCTGGAACATCAGCACCAGGGAACTGGTGTAGCCGGTCATCATGGCAATGAAGCCGGCGACGACGGCCGACGCAGAAGTGTCGGCCAATGGGCGCAAGGGCGCTTGAGTGGCGTCGGTCATGGAGAGGTGTTCCTTTTACCTGGGAAAAAGCGAATTCAAGCCTAAACTCAAACGTAACCACTCATTGCAATACAGCCGCCGCCGCAAATAGCCGTACAGTGTGTTGGCGCACTGGGTTGTGTACAATGTGCCCTGTTTTTAGGTGATACTTGCCAGCAACACGCTGTTGACGTATTACCGTTAATTCGCCGCCGTTCTCCAAACCCCGAGTGCCCATGAACGAACAGTTGCAACCTCTCAAGAAACAACCGCGAGCCGGCAAGGCTGGTCGCAGCGGAACCCAGGACGATATCGTCTACGCGCATATCTTCGAGGCGATCCTCGAACAACGCCTGGCGCCCGGTACCAAATTGAGTGAAGAAGCACTGGGCGAAATCTTCGGCGTCAGCCGCACCATCATCCGCCGCGCGCTCTCGCGCCTGGCCCATGAAGGCGTGGTACTGCTGCGGCCCAATCGTGGCGCGGTAGTGGCGAGCCCAAGTGTAGAAGAAGCGCGCCAGGTGTTTCTGGCCCGGCGTCTGGTCGAGCGGGCGATCACTGAATTGGCGGTGCAACACGCCACGGCTGAGCAACTGGCCGAGTTGCGCCAGATGGTCAACGACGAACGCGACAGCTTCTCACGGGGTGATCGCGGTGCCGGTATCCGCCTCTCCGGCGAATTCCACTTGAAGCTCGCCGAAGCGGCGAAGAATGCACCGCTGATCAGCTTCCAGCGCAGCCTGGTGTCGCAGACCTCGTTGATCATCGCCCAGTACGAAAGCGGCAACCGCTCGCACTGTTCCTACGATGAGCACACCCAACTGATCGATGCGATCGAAGCACGCGACGCGACGCTGGCAGTGAATTTGATGATGCACCACATGGATCACATCGACAGCAAGCTCAACCTCGACGAGGAAAGCGCGTCGGATGATTTGCACGCGGTGTTCTCGCATTTGCTGCAGACCAAGAAGCCAGGGCGTTCTTCAGTCAAACTGTAATTCTCCAGGTTCGCCTGGGACTAAAAGTGTGGGAACTGGCTTGTGTGGGAGCTGGCTTGCCTGCGATGCAGGCACCGAGGTGTATCAGGTACACCGCGGTGATGCTATCGCAGGCAAGCCAGCTCCCACACAAGCCCAGCTCCCACATTTGTTTTGTGGTGTTGCTGAAATTAGCGCTGGTGCACCAACTGACCCGCTGCATACGTCTGCAACACCGTCCGGTCATCCCCCAGCGTCATCAACACAAACAACGTCTCGGCAATGTTATTGGCCTGCTTCAAGCGATAGCTGAGCAGCGGCGTAGCGTTGTAGTCCAGCACCAAAAAGTCCGCATCCGTGCCCGGCTGCAATGTGCCGATCTTGTCTTCCAGACGCAGTGCCCGCGCACCGCCCAAGGTGGCCAGGTACAGCGACTTGAACGGGCTCAAACGCGCGCCCTGCAGTTGCATGACCTTGTAGGCTTCGTTCAGGGTTTGCAGCAGCGAGAAGCTGGTGCCACCGCCCACGTCAGTGCCCAGGCCGACATTCAGCTTGTGCTTCTCGGCCATCGGCAAGTTGAACAAGCCACTGCCAAGAAACAAGTTCGACGTCGGGCAGAACGCCACCGCCGAACCGGTCTCGGCCAACCGTGCGCACTCGTCATCACACAGGTGCACGCCGTGGGCAAACACCGAGCGCTCGCCCAGCAGCTTGTAATGGTCGTACACGTCCAGGTAACCGTTGCGCTCCGGGAACAGCTCTTTTACCCACTCGACTTCCTGCTTGTTCTCGCTGATGTGCGTCTGCATGTACAGGTCCGGGTATTCGCCCAGCAGTTGCCCGGCCAGCGCCAGTTGTTCCGGGGTGCTGGTCGGCGCAAAACGTGGCGTGACGGCATAGTGCAAACGGCCCTTGCCGTGCCAGCGTTCGATCAGCGCCTTGCTTTCCTGATAGCCGGATTCGGCAGTGTCGGTGAGGTAGTCCGGCGCGTTGCGGTCCATCATCACCTTGCCGGCGATCATGCGCAGGTCGAGTTTCTCGGCGGCTTCAAAGAACGCGTTCACCGACTGCGGGTGCACACTGCCGAACACCAACGCCGTGGTGGTGCCGTTGCGCAGCAGTTCCTTGATAAAGATACCCGCGACTTCCTCGGCGTGGGCCTTGTCGGCGAACTGGCGTTCACACGGGAAGGTGTAGGTGTTGAGCCAATCCAGCAACTGCTCGCCATAGGCACCGACCATGCCGGTTTGCGGCAGGTGGATATGGGTGTCGATCAGGCCGGGCGTGATCAGCGCATCCTGATAATGGGTCACGTCGATGTCGGCGGGCAGGGTTGGCAGCAAATCGCTGGCGTGGCCCAGGGCGCTGATCTGGCCGTTATCGATCACCAGCAGGCCGTCTTCGAAATACTCATAAGAGGCTTCGATCCCCACTTCGGCGGGGTCGGCGATGCTGTGCAAAATGGCGGCGCGGTAGGCTTTGCGAGTCAAAGGCATGGTGATCTCAATGTGTTAGATAGCTTGGCTGCGACGCGAGGCCGGCAGCAGTTTGGCAATAGGTTCGGCGCTCGCACTGTGCTGGCCGAAATTCGCGTTATAGGTGGCGATGATTTCACCGGCGATGGAGATGGCGATCTCCACCGGCAGTTTGCCCTTTACCTCGGTGAGGCCCATGGGGCAGCGCATGCGTTGCAGTTGCGCGGTGTCGAAGCCGCGATCACGCAGGCGGTGTTCGAACTTGACCCGCTTGGTCTTTGAACCGATCAGGCCGAAATAGGCAAAGTCATTGCGCTTGAGCAGGGCGGCAGTCAGTTCCAGGTCCAGCGCGTGGTTGTGGGTCATCACGATGCAGTAACTGCCCACCGGCAGGTCGGCAATTTCGTCGACCGGCTCTTCGCTGATGATTTTACGCACGCCCTGAGGGATGTGTTCTGGAAACTCCTGATCACGCGAATCAATCCAGCGCACCCGACACGGCAGGCTTGCCAACAACGGCACCAGCGCGCGGCCGACATGGCCGGCGCCAAATACCGCGATCTGCGCCTGCACCTGGCCCATGGGTTCGAACAGCAACACCGTCACGCCGCCGCAGCACTGGCCCAGGCTGGCGCCGAGGCTGAAGCGCTCCAGATGGGTGTTCTGCTGGCCACGCACCAGCATGTCACGGGCGATCTGCATCGCCTTGTATTCCAGGTGCCCGCCGCCGATGGTGTCGAAGGTGTGCGCGGCGCTGATGACCATTTTTGAGCCGGCGTTGCGCGGCGTGGAGCCGAGCTCTTCGATGATGGTCACTAGCACGTAGGGTTCACCCTGGTTCTGCAGGTCGGCGAGGGCGCTGATCCAGTTGTTCATAGTCACCTCCAGTCAGATCGTTCCCACGCTCCGCGTGGGAATGCATACCGTGACGCTCTGCGTCACAACAGCGGACGCACAGCGTCCAAGGCGGCATTCCCACGCAGAGCGTGGGAACGATCAAGCCAGTTCAGTCTCAACGGTTTTTGCAGCGCTCAACTGCCGCATCTGCTCACAGCCCCACAACACTCGCTCCGGCGTCGCCGGCGCATCAATCTTCGGCTGATGGCGATAGTCACCCAAGCTTGCCACGGCATCCTTGATCGCACACCACGAAGCAATCCCGAGCATAAACGGCGGCTCGCCCACGGCCTTGGAGTGGAACACCGTGTCTTCCGGGTTTTTGCGGTTTTCCACCAGCTTCACACGCAAATCCAGTGGCATGTCCGCCACGGCCGGGATCTTGTAGCTGGCCGGGCCGTTGGTCATCAGCTTGCCCTTGTTGTTCCACACCAGCTCTTCCATGGTCAGCCAGCCCATGCCCTGGATAAAGCCGCCTTCGACCTGGCCGATGTCGATGGCCGGGTTCAGCGAGGCGCCCACATCGTGGAGGATGTCGGTGCGCAACATCTTGTATTCGCCGGTCAGGGTGTCGACGATCACTTCGCAGCAGGCCGCGCCGAACGCGAAATAATAGAACGGCCGGCCACGTGCCTGGCTGCGGTCGTAAAAGATTTTTGGGGTTTTGTAAAAGCCGGTGCTCGACAGCGAAACCTGAGCGAAATACGCCTGCTGGATCAACGCCTCAAAAGTCAGGATCTGATCGCGCACGCGCACGTGGCCATTGTGGAACTCCACGTCCGCTTCACTCACGTCGTACTTGCGCGCGGCAAATTCCACCAGGCGCTGCTTGATGGTTTCGGCAGCGTTCTGCGCGGCCTTGCCGTTCAAGTCGGCACCGCTGGAGGCGGCGGTCGGCGAGGTGTTGGGCACCTTGTCGGTGTTGGTGGCGGTGATCTGCACGCGGTCGATCTCGACCTGGAATATTTCAGCCACCACCTGCGCGACCTTGATGTTCAAGCCCTGGCCCATCTCGGTGCCGCCGTGGTTCAGGTGGATGCTGCCGTCGGTGTAAATGTGGATTAACGCGCCAGCCTGGTTGAGGAAACTGGCGGTAAACGAAATACCGAATTTCACCGGCGTCAGCGCCAGGCCTTTTTTCAGAATCGGGCTGTGGGCGTTGTACAGGCGGATCGCCTCGCGACGCTCGGCGTACTGGCTGCTGGCTTCAAGCTCGGCGGTCATTTCTTCGAGCATGTTGTGCTCGACGGTCTGGTAGTAGTGGGTGACGTTGCGCTCGGTCTTGCCGTAGTAATTGGCCTTGCGCACCGCCAACGGGTCCAGAGCCAGATGACGCGCAATGGCGTCCATGACTTCTTCGATGGCCACCATGCCTTGCGGGCCGCCAAAGCCGCGATACGCTGTGTTGGACGCGGTGTTGGTCTTGCAGCGGTGGCCGTTGACGGTGGCGTCGCCCAGGTAATACGAGTTGTCGGAGTGGAACATGGCGCGGTCGACAATCGAGTTGGACAGGTCCGGCGAACAGCCGCAGTTACCTGCCAGGTCCAGATTGATGCCGTGCAGGCGGCCGTTGTCGTCAAAGCCCACGTCGTATTCGATATAGAACGGGTGGCGCTTGCCGGTCATCAGCATGTCTTCGACACGCGGCAGGCGCATCTTGGTCGGCTGGCCGGTCAGGCGCGCGACCACCGCGCACAGGCACGCGGGGCTGGCGGCCTGGGTTTCCTTGCCGCCAAAACCCCCGCCCATGCGGCGCATGTCCACGACGATTTTATTCATCGACACGTCGAGCACTTCGGCCACCAGCTTTTGCACTTCGGTGGGGTTTTGCGTGGAGCAGTAGACGATCATGCCGCCGTCTTCGGTGGGCATTACCGAGGAAATCTGGGTTTCCAGGTAGAAGTGTTCCTGGCCGCCGATATGCAGGGTGCCCTGGATACGGTTTTTCGCGGTGGCCAGTGCGCCCGCCGAATCACCGCGTTGGTGGGTGTGGCTGTCGAGCACAAAGTGCTTCTTGCGAAAGGCCTCGACCACGTCCAGCACCGGCTCCAGGTCTTCGTATTCGATCACCGCCGCCATGGCCGCTTTGCGCGCGGTTTCCAGGTCGCGGGCGGCCACGGCCAGCACCACTTGGCCGACAAACTGCACGGTGTCGATGGCCAGTAACGGGTCGCCGGGCATCAATGGACCAATGTCTTTGAGGCCCGGCACATCTTCATGGGTGATGACGATACGCACGCCGTCAAAGGCGTAGCAGGGCGCGGTGTCGATCCTGATGATGCGTGCGTGTGCACGGTCGGACATGCGCGCATACAGGTGCAACTGGTTAGGGAATTCAAGGCGATCATCGATGTACTGCGCTTCACCGCTGACGTGCTTGGCGGCGCTGTCATGCTTGACGCTGCGGCCGACCCCGGTGGTCAGGTCCTGGGCAAACAGCTCGGCGAGTTCGGCCTGGGTTTTAACGACGGCGTGATGGTTAGACATAAGCGGTCACCCGAGTCTCGATGTGCGGTGTTTGCAGTTCGATGAAGTATTTGCGCAGCAGGTTCTGCGCGCTGAGCAGGCGGTATTCCTTGCTGGCGCGGAAGTCCGACAGCGGGGTGAAATCCTGGGCGAGGGCGGCGCAGGCTTTCTCCACCGTGGCGGCGTTCCAGGTGGCGCCGACCAATACGGTTTCGCAGCTTTTCGCGCGTTTGGGCGTGGCGGCCATGCCGCCAAACGCCACGCGGGCGTCGCTGATCACACCGTTGTCGAGCTTCAGGTTGAAGGCGGCGCACACGGCGGAAATATCATCGTCCAGGCGCTTGGAAACCTTGTAGGCGCGAAACAGCGCGTGGCCCTTGGGCACGATGATCTTCTCGATAAACTCGCTGTCCTGGCGCGCAGTGACACGGTAGTCGATAAAGTAATCTTCCAGCGCCAGGGTGCGACGGGTGTTGCCCTTGCACAGCACGATCTGCGCGCCGAGCGCGATCAGCAGTGGTGGCGAATCGCCGATGGGCGACGCATTGCCGATATTGCCGCCCAGCGTGCCCTGGTTGCGGATTTGCAGCGAAGCGAAGCGGTGCAGCAAATCGCCGAAGTCCGGGTATTCGTGGTGCAGCGCGCTGTAGCAGTCGGACAGCGGTGTAGCCGCGCCGATTTCCAGGCGGTCGTCGAACGACTCGATGCGTTTCATCTCTTCGATGTTGCCCACGTAGATCATCACCGGCAGCACGCGGTGAAACTGCGTGACTTCCAGCGCCAGGTCAGTGCCGCCCGCCAGCAAACGCGCCTGCGGGTAGGCGTCGTAGAGGTCGGCCAGGTCGGCAACGGTGAGCGGCACCAGGCAGCGTTTGTCGCCGCTGTTGAGTTCACCGGTTTGCGTGGGCGCGATGGCTTTGAGACGGGCAATGGTCTCGGGTTGGCGGCTGTCGAACTGATCCGCCGGCTTGTTGCAGCAGGCCTGTTCGGCGGCGGCGAGGATCGGTCGATAACCGGTGCAACGGCACAGGTTACCGGCCAGGGCTTCATGGGCTTTCTGGCTATCGGGGGCGTCGCTGTTCTTTTGCAGGGCAAACAGCGACATCACAAAGCCTGGGGTGCAAAAGCCGCATTGCGAGCCGTGGCACTCGACCATGGCCTGTTGCACGCTGTGCAGTTGGCCTTGATGCTTGAGGTCTTCGACGCTGATCAGCTGTTTGCCGTGCAATGACGACACAAACGTCAGGCAGGAATTGAGGCTGCGATAGCGGATCTGCTCCGCGCCTTGAGTGTCGGTGTGCAATTCGCCGACCACCACGGTGCATGCACCGCAATCGCCGCTGGCGCAGCCTTCCTTGGTGCCGGATTTGCCCAAATGCTCGCGCAAATAGTTGAGCACGGTCAGGTTGGGGTCCAGGGCGTGCTCGCTACGGAGTTCCTGGTTAAGTAAAAACTGGATCACGGAAGGCCTCGCAGACTCATTATTGTTGTTAACCGCTTTGCGCCGAATCTAGTCATGTCTGACTTTTCGGTCAACGATTTTCTGACCAGAAGGTCAAGAAATTGCGATCGCAACACTTTTAATTATGGTCCAGTCTTCTGGAACCGGTGTTTTTGCTGGCTTTTGGCTTTTCATCGCTGCTTATTTCATGCCAAATTCGCGCCTGTGGGCGTAGCGCCATCAGCCAGCCAATGCGCTACACTGCCGCGCTTGTACCGATAGAAGATTTTGAAGGGAAAACATGACGTTCAAGGCGCCGGACAGTCTCGCCGAGCAAATTGCTCACCACCTCGCCGAACGTATCATTCGCGGCGATCTCAAGCCTGGGGAGCGGATCCAGGAACAGAAAGTCACGCTGGCACTCAATGTCAGCCGTGGTTCCGTGCGTGAAGCTTTGTTGATCCTCGAGCGCCGCCACCTGATCGCGATCCTGCCGCGCCGTGGCGCCCACGTCACCGAACTCACCGCGCACAAGGTGCAGAGCCTGTGCACGCTGATGGGCGAGTTGTACATCCTGCTCGGCAATTCGGTGGCTGAGGGCTGGAAGGTCCAGGCTGACATGGCGCCGTTCCTGCAGATCCAGCAACGCCTGATGACCAGTTTCGAACGTGAGGACGTGCGTGCCTTCGTCGAAGAAAGCTTCAGTGTGATGCGCGCCGCGTACCCCTTCGCCAACAACCCGTACTTGCAGGAAACCGTCGAAAACCTGCAGCCGGCGATGAACCGTGCCTATTACCTGGCCCTGGACCAGCGCAAGGCGGAGATGAGTGAGTACCTGGCACTGTTCGAGCAGCTGCTCGCGGCGGTGCTCGCCCGTGATCTGCCGCAGATCCGCCAGGTACTGTCGGCCTACTGCGAGCGCAGCAGCTCGTTGGTCATCGCTGCGTTGGCGGGCGCCTAAACGTGCGGCTCAAGTGCATCAAACTGGCGGGGTTCAAATCCTTCGTCGACCCGACCACGGTGAACTTCCCCAGTAACATGGCGGCGGTGGTCGGGCCCAATGGCTGCGGCAAGTCGAACATCATCGACGCCGTACGTTGGGTGATGGGCGAGAGCTCGGCAAAAAACCTGCGTGGCGAGTCGATGACCGACGTCATCTTCAATGGCTCCACCAGCCGCAAGCCGGTGAGCCAGGCCAGCATCGAACTGGTGTTCGATAACTCCGATGGCACCTTGATCGGCGAATACGCGGCCTACGCGGAAATCTCGATTCGACGCAAAGTGACGCGCGACAGCCAGAACAGTTACTTCCTCAACGGCACCAAATGCCGTCGACGCGATATCACCGATATTTTCCTTGGCACCGGCTTAGGCCCGCGCAGCTATTCGATCATCGAGCAGGGCATGATCTCCAAGCTGATCGAAGCCAAGCCCGAAGACCTGCGCAACTTTATCGAAGAAGCGGCCGGCATCTCCAAGTACAAGGAGCGCCGCCGCGAGACCGAAAACCGTATCCGCCGCACCCACGAAAACCTTGCCCGCCTCACCGACCTGCGCGAAGAGCTGGAGCGTCAACTCGAACGCCTGCACCGCCAGGCCCAGGCGGCCGAGAAGTACCAGGAATACAAGGGCGAGGAGCGCCAGCTCAAGGCGCAGCTCTCGGCCCTGCGCTGGCAGGCGCTGAATGATCAGGTCGGCCAGCGCGAAGCGATCATTGGCACCCAGGAAATCAGCTTCGAAGCGCTGGTGGCCGAGCAGCGTAATGCCGACGCGAGCATCGAGCGCTTGCGTGACGGTCACCATGACCTGTCCGAGCGCTTCAATCTGGTGCAGGGGCGGTTCTACTCGGTAGGCGGCGATATTGCTCGGGTCGAACAGAGCATCCAGCACGGCCAGCAGCGCCTGCGCCAGTTGCAGGACGATTTGAAAGAAGCCGAACGCGCGCGGCTGGAAACCGAGTCGCACCTGGGCCACGACCGTACGTTGCTGCTGACGTTGGGCGAAGAGCTGGACATGCTCACGCCCGAGCAGGAAATCACCAGCGCCGCCGCCGAAGAGGCCGCGGCCGCCCTGGAAGAAGCCGAAACCACCATGCACGGCTGGCAGGAACAGTGGGACGCTTTCAACCTGCAATCCGCCGAGCCGCGCCGCCAGGCTGAGGTGCAGCAATCGCGCATCCAGCAACTGGAAACCAGCATGGAGCGCCTGGCCGAGCGCCAGCGCCGCATGCAGGAGGAGCGCGCGTTGCTCGCCGCCGACCCGGAAGACGCGGCGATCATGGCGTTGAGCGAACAACTGGCCGAAAGCGAAATGACCCTGGAAGAACTCGAGGCCAGCGAAGAACAGCAAGTGGAGCGCCTGGAGCAATTGCGTCAGCAACTGCAACAGGCGACCCAGGCCCAGCAGCAGGCCCAGGGCGATTTGCAGCGGCTGAACGGGCGCTTGGCGTCGCTTGAAGCCTTGCAGCAGGCAGCGTTGGACCCAGGCACCGGCACCGCCGAATGGCTGCGTGACCAGCACCTGGCCGAGCGCCCGCGCCTGGCCGAAGGCTTAAAAGTCGAAGCGGGTTGGGAGTTGGCGGTCGAGACCGTGTTGGGTGCCGACCTGCAAGCCGTACTGGTGGATGATTTTGGCGGTTTCGACCTGGCCGGTTTTGCCCAGGGCGATTTGCGTTTGCTCAGCCCCGCAGTCGATGGCACGCGAGTGCCGGGCAGTTTGCTCGACAAGGTTGAGGCCGCGATCGATCTGGCGCCGTGGCTGGGCCAGGTCAAACCGGTTGAATCATTGGAGCAAGCCTTGTCCCTGCGTGGCCAATTGGGCGCCGGTGAAAGCCTGATCAGCCGAGACGGTTACTGGGTTGGCCGGCACTTCCTGCGCGTGCGTCGCGCCAGTGAGGCCGAGAGCGGCGTATTGGCCCGTGGCCAGGAAATCGTCAACCTGAGCGCCGAACGCGAAGAACGCGAGGCCACCCTCGAAAGCCTGGAAACCGAACTGCAAACCCTGCGTGCCACTCAGCGCCAACAAGAGACTGGCCGCGAACACCTGCGCCGCCTCTTGCAGGACGAAGCGCGCCAGCAAGGCGAATTGAAAGCCCAACTGTCGGCGAGCAAGGCCAAGGCCGAGCAACTGACCCTGCGCCGCACCCGCCTTGACGAAGAAGTGGCCGAGATGGGCGAGCAGCGCGCCCTCGAACACGAGCAGATCGGCGAAGCGCGCCTGCACTTGCAGGAAGCCCTCGACAGCATGGCGCTGGATACCGAGCAGCGCGAACTGCTGCTGGCCCAGCGCGACAGCCTGCGTGAGCGCCTCGATCGCGTGCGCCAGGAAGCCCGTCAGCACAAGGATCACGCCCACCAATTGGCCGTGCGCCTGGGCTCGTTGCAGGCCCAGCACACCTCCACGCGCCAGGCGCTTGAGCGTTTGGAGATGCAGTCCGAACGCCTCACCGAAAAGCGCGAGCAACTGAGCCTCAACCTGGAGGAGGGCGAGGCGCCGCTGGAAGAGTTGCGCCTTAAGCTCGAAGAGTTGCTCGACAAGCGCATGACCGTTGATGAAGAACTCAAGACCGCGCAAATCGCCCTGGAAGACGCAGACCGCGAACTGCGCGACGCCGAGAAACGCCGTACCCAGGCCGAGCAGCAATCCCAACTGATTCGCGGCCAACTCGAACAGCAACGCATGGAATGGCAAGCCCTGACCGTGCGCCGCAAAACCCTGCAAGACCAGTTGCTCGAAGACGGCTATGACTTGCACGGCGTGCTCAATACATTGACCGCCCAGGCCAATGAAAAAGACGCCGAAGAAGAACTTGAGCGCATCGCCGCGCGTATCCAGCGCCTGGGCGCGATCAACTTGGCGGCCATCGACGAATACCAGCAACAGTCCGAGCGTAAACGTTATCTGGATGCTCAAGACGCCGACCTGGTCGAAGCGCTGGACACTCTGGAGAACGTGATCCGCAAGATCGACAAGGAAACCCGTAATCGCTTCAAAGATACCTTTGATCAGATTAATGGCGGTTTACAGGCGTTATTCCCGAAAGTTTTCGGTGGCGGCAGCGCCTACTTGGAACTGACGGGCGAAGATCTACTCGATACAGGGGTGACGATTATGGCGCGGCCCCCGGGCAAGAAGAACAGCACCATCCATTTGTTGTCCGGTGGCGAAAAGGCACTCACGGCATTGGCCCTGGTATTTGCGATCTTCAAGTTGAACCCGGCGCCGTTTTGCATGCTCGACGAAGTTGACGCGCCGCTGGATGACGCTAACGTTGGACGCTACGCTCGGTTGGTGAAAGAGATGTCCCAGACCGTGCAGTTCATCTATATCACCCACAACAAGATCGCCATGGAAATGGCCGATCAGTTGATGGGCGTGACGATGCATGAGCCGGGTTGTTCGCGGTTGGTGGCGGTGGATGTCGAAGAAGCGATGGCGATGGTGGACGCCTAGCGGCGAGTTGCAAGCTGCAAGTGTGTGAGGCTATAGCTTGCAGTGTGTAGCTCACAGTTGGCGGCTTGCGTAAGAGATCTCCCATGTCGCCGAAAGATGGCAAACCGATACATTTCGCGCCAACTGTGTAAAGTTATCGAAGGTCGTGCTAGTTTATTGTCAATTCCTCGTATGCGTGGGCAAAACGTCAGTCAGAACATAGAGTTGGCGCCACGTTTTAAAGCGGTTTGGACGTTGCTAAACCCCTTATTTTTCAGCATTTTTTATTAGAGGCACGGGATTACATGGAAATCGGTCTGCGCGAGTGGCTGATCGTCATCGGCATTATTGTCATTGCCGGTATTCTTTTTGATGGCTGGCGCCGCATGCGCGGTGGCAAGGGCAAGCTCAAATTCCGTTTGGACCGTAACCTGTCCAACTTGCCCGACGACGACGGCAGCGCCGAGCTGCTGGGGCCGCCTCGTGTGCTGGATAACCATAAAGAACCACAACTGGACGAGCACGACTTGCCGTCGATGAGTGCGCCGGTGCGTGAAGCCCGCGAGCCGTCGTCCAAGCGTGGCAAGCGCGCCAGTGCCGCCGTCGCCGAGCCGCATCAGGGCGACCTGAACCTCGACGTCGACGAAGGCCCGAGCTTCAGCAGCCGCGACGACGATTTCCCGGATGAAAATATCGGCAAGGCATCCAGTGCGCCGCGCCAATCGGTCAACGACCAGCCGGCTGCCGAAGAAGTCTTGGTGATCAGCGTGATCTGCCGCGACGCCGCCGGCTTCAAAGGCCCGGCACTCTTGCAGAATATCCTCGAAAGCGGCCTGCGCTTTGGCGAGATGGATATTTTCCACCGCCACGAAAGCATGGCCGGTAACGGCGAAGTGCTGTTCTCCATGGCCAACGCGGTCAAGCCGGGCACTTTCGATCTGGACGATATCGACTTGTTCAGCACCCCGGCGGTGAGCTTCTTCCTCGGTTTGCCAGGCCCGCGTCACCCGAAACAAGCGTTCGACGTGATGGTGGCTGCTGCGCGCAAGCTGTCCCAAGAGCTCAACGGCGAGCTCAAGGACGACCAACGCAGCGTGCTCACTGCCCAGACCATCGAGCATTACCGTCAGCGCATCGTCGAGTTCGAGCGTCGCGCCCTGACACAGAAACGCTGAGGTTCGATCTTAAGCGTTGCCTGTAGAATCCGTGCACTAACATATTGAGCAGCTTCGGCTGCTCTTTTGCTTTATGAGAGAACACCCATGACCGCCGCCCACACCCGCATTCTCGAACTGCGCGCTGAACTGGATCAGCACAATTACCGCTACCACGTCCTCGACGAGCCGAGCATTCCGGACGCCGAGTACGACCGGTTATTCCATGAGCTAAAGGCTCTGGAAGCCGAGCACCCGGATTTGGTAACGCGTGATTCGCCGACGCAGCGGGTTGGCAGTGCGGCGCTGTCGGCGTTCACCCAGGTCAAGCACGAGATTCCGATGCTCAGCCTGGGCAACGCCTTTGATGAAACCACCATGCTCGAATTTGATCGCCGGGTTACCGAAGGTCTCGACCTGCCGGTGGGCGATCTGTTTGGCGGCGGCGCAGCGGTGGAATACAGCTGCGAGCCCAAGCTCGATGGCCTGGCGGTCAGCCTGTTGTATCAGGACGGCGAGCTGGTGCGCGGTGCCACGCGCGGCGATGGCACCACCGGTGAAGACATCAGCGTCAACGTGCGCACGGTGCGCAATATCCCGTTGAAACTGCACGGCAGCGGCTGGCCGGCGACCCTGGAAGTGCGCGGCGAAGTGTTCATGTCCAAGGCTGGCTTCGAGCGCCTTAATGCCTCGCAACTGGAAGTGGGCGGCAAGACCTTCGCCAACCCGCGTAATGCCGCCGCAGGCAGCTTGCGCCAGCTGGACTCGAAGATCACCGCCAGCCGCCCGCTGGAGTTTTGCTGCTACGGCGTGACTACCGACATCAGCGACACCCATATCGGTAACCTGCAGCAATTGCAGAAGTGGGGCATGCCCATCAGCCATGAGCTGAAGCTGGCCAAGGGCATTCAGGATTGCCTGGCGTACTACCGCGATATCGGCGAGCGGCGTAACAGCCTGCCGTATGAGATTGACGGCGTGGTGTTCAAGGTCAACAACATTGCTTCCCAACGTGAGCTGGGCTTCCGCGCCCGCGAACCACGCTGGGCCATCGCGCATAAATTCCCGGCCATGGAAGAGCTGACCGAGCTGCTCGATGTGGAATTCCAGGTCGGCCGCACCGGTGCTGTAACGCCGGTGGCGCGCTTGAAGCCGGTCAAGGTCGCGGGTGTGACGGTGTCCAACGCAACCTTGCACAATATGGATGAAGTGGCGCGCCTGGGCTTGATGATCGGCGACACTGTGATCATTCGCCGTGCCGGTGATGTGATCCCGCAAGTCGTCTCGGTGGTCACCGAACGCCGCCCGGAAAACGCCCGCGCCGTGCACATTCCGCAAAGCTGCCCGGTGTGCGGCTCCCATGTGGAGCGCACGCAACTGGTCAAGCGCAGCAAGGGCAAGGAAACCGTCAGCGAAGGCGCGGTTTACCGCTGCGTCGGGCGCCTGGCCTGTGGCGCGCAGCTCAAGCAGGCGATCATCCATTTTGTGTCGCGCCGCGCCATGGACATTGACGGCCTGGGCGACAAAACCATCGAGCAGTTGGTGGATGAAAAGCTTATCGGCTCGCCGGCTGACCTCTACAAGCTCAAATACGAGCAGATCATCGACCTGGAAGGCTTTGCCGATATTTCCAGCAAGAAGCTGATTGCCGCCATCGAAAACAGCAAGACTCCAACCCTGGCGCGGTTTATCTACGCCTTGGGCATTCCGGACGTGGGCGAAGAGACGGCCAAGGTGCTCGCGCGCTCGCTGGCGTCCCTGGAGCGCGTGCAGCAGGCCTTGCCGGAAGTGCTGACGTACTTGCCGGACGTGGGCCTTGAAGTCGCCCACGAGATTCACAGCTTCTTTGAAGACAGCCATAACCAGGAGGTGATTGGCGCGCTGCTGTCGCCGGATGAATGCGGCCTGCAGTTGCAGGATCAGGGCGACCTGAGCGCCGAGTTTGCCGCCAGCACCACCCTCGGCGGCCTGCTCGACAAGCTGCACGTGCCCAGCGTAGGGCCTGGCGCCGCGCAAAAACTGGCCGACAAGTTCGTAAGCCTCGAAGGCGTAATCAAGGCCGACTGGCTGGATATGCGCCAGGCGTTGCCCGAGAAGCAGGCCAAGGCGGTGCGCGAGTTTTTTGATAACCCGGACAATGCCCACCGTGCCCTGGCCATCGAGCAGCAGCTCAAGGACTTCGGTATGCACTGGCAGAGCGAGAAGAAGGTCGTCGAGGGCTTGCCGGAAGCGGGGCATACCTGGGTGCTGACCGGCTCTCTTGAGCTGATGAGCCGTGATGTGGCCAAGGACAAGCTCGAAAGCCTGGGCGCCAAGGTGGCAGGTTCCGTCTCGGCCAAGACTCACTGCGTGGTTGCCGGGCCGGGCGCGGGTTCCAAGTTGGCCAAGGCCACCGAGCTGGGCCTCAAGGTGCTGGACGAGGAGGCCTTCGTCGCCTTCCTGGCCAGACACAACATCAGCGTCTGACGATCGTTCCCACGCTCCGCGTGGGAATGCAGCCCTGGACGCTCTGCGTCGGCTCTTGAACCTCGTGACGCAGAGCGTCACCGCAGGCATTCCCACGCAGAGCGTGGGAACGATCTTTCACGGTAAATGATCTAGTCTTGGTCACCCAGGGAGAGATCGCCATGTTCCGCTACTTCGAGCAACTCAGCACGCGCATCGCCGCACCGTTCATGGCCGGATCCTCGCGCAGCAGCAAGGTGTGGCAGTGCCGGTGCGGCCAGTCGCTGTTCTTTCGCAACAGCCAGTGCCTGGTCTGTTCTGCGCTGTTGGGCTATCAGCCCCAGCAAAGCCGGCTGTCGTCGCTACAGCCCGGCCCAGTCGATGGCACATGGCTACAGGACGATAACCTTGACGCCGGCACCTTCCGCCGCTGCGCCAACCTCGACACCCCGGCCGCCTGTAACTGGCTGATTCCTGCCCACAGCACCGCAACGCTGTGCGTGGCGTGCAGCCTGAACCGCACCATTCCCGACTTATCGGTGCCGGAAAACCCCGAACGCTGGCGCAAAGTCGAAACCGCCAAGCGCCGGTTGGTGGCGCAACTGATCAGCCTGGGCCTGCAAGTGGTGCCCAAAAGTGTTGACGAAAACAGCGGCCTGGCCTTCGATTTCGTCGGCATTGACCTTGAAGGCAACGCACCCACCACCGGCCACGCCAACGGCCTGATCACCCTCGATATCAAGGAAGCGGACGACGCCCATCGCGAGAAAGTCCGTGTGCAAATGCGCGAGCCGTATCGCACGTTGCTCGGCCACTTTCGCCACGAAGTCGGCCACTACTATTGGGATCGGCTGATTGCCAACAGCCATTGGCTTGAATCGTTTCGTAGCCTGTTCGGCGACGAACGCGCCAGTTACGCCGAGGCACTCGAGCAGCACTACCAGAACGGCCCGCGCGCCGACTGGCAGCAAACCTGTGTCAGCGCCTACGCGACCATGCACCCCTGGGAAGACTGGGCCGAAACCTGGGCTCACTACCTGCACATGATGGACGCCGTCGACACCGCACTGGGCTTTGGCATGAGTGCCCGCGAGATGGACCTGGATTACCAGCCCTTCCCGTTGACCACGCTCTACGACCCCGAACACCCTGGCGGCCCGGCCTTCCTGTCGTTCGTCAACGCCTGGATCGAACTGGCCGGCATGCTCAACGAACTGTCGCGCAGCATGGGCCAGCCGGATTTCTACCCCTTTGTGTTGCCGCCGGCCGTGATCGCCAAGCTGCACTTCATTCACTTGGTGATTCAGGAGGAGGGCGGCAGGGCCGACGAAGTCGTACAAGCACAGTAATCCGCCCCTATGTGGGAGCTGGCTTGCCTGCGATTGCGGTGCATCATCCAGTGAATGCCCCAACTGATGCACCGCAATCGCGGGCAAGCCCGGCTCCCACAAGGTTCTGGCAGGTTATCGAGGTTGTGGACAAGTGCTTGAGCTCCTTCATATTTTTAATCCGGAACAACGGTTGTAAGTTCCGATGAGATCGGTACAATGGCGCGGCTTGCCGAGAGGCCAGCGTCGTTATGGTGACCCCATCGGTCCCCCCGCAACGATTACCCGTGAACCTGGTCAGAGCCGGAAGGCAGCAGCCACAGCGGGAACATTGTGTGCCGGGGTGTGGCTGGTGGGGTTGCCTCCATAACGCTCTCCTTTGTTTCTACCCTTCCTGTTTCAAATCAAACATTGTTTTACTCGCCCATCTGCCATTTTTTGCGCAGCGATGACGGCGTTGTGCTGGAAAACTTTCAGCGGCCTGCTAGCGTCATTCTTGTAAGCGACCCTGTGCTGGAGTAGTAAAGAAGTGATGGCACTCCTTTGATCAACAAGGATGATTGCCATGCCCAGCCTTCCCGTTTTACCCAGAACGCTCAGTGCTTCAGTCGGCGCCCCAGGCAAAGCGCAGAATGTGCTTGCTGATGTTCGCTTTATCCAGCATCTGTTTAATCTGATCACGCCAGAATCCGCTTCGCGCCTTGTGGAGGACGGAAAGTGCGGCCCGCTGTTGTTGCGGCGCATCAGCGACTATCAGGCGAATCGTCTCAAGGTCAGCAAACCTGATGGGGTGATTGACCCGGGCGGTCGGACGTTCAATAGCCTGGTCGACGATGCAGGCAAAGCCAATGCCGTTGTTCTTCCCGACCAGTCGTTAGTCACCAGGCCCACCTGTGACGGTCAAATCGCCCTGACCGAGGCTGATTTTCAGCGCGCGGCTGCAGCGCTGGGCAACGGTATTTCGGTGAACCTGATCAAGGCGTTCGCCGCCGTTGAGTCTGGTGGGCGATCCGGGTTCGGGCCGGCCAACATGCCGGTTATCGCCTTCGAGGGCCATATCTTTCGCAAGTACACTCAACATAAGTACGACAGGACCTACCCCTTTTTGTCCTACCCCTTTTTGGTCAATGCTGGCCCGCAATGGAAAGCCAACAATAAAACCCAGGCGATTGCGTGGCGGACTCTGGTCGATGCTTATACGTTGGACCAGGCAGCAGCGCTGATGTCGGCGTCCTACGGTATGTTCCAGGTCATGGGCTTTAATTTTGCTGCCTGTGGTTACAAGAACGTGTTCGAGTTTGTGGCTGCACTGAAGCTTAACGCCGGCCAGCAATTGATGGCGTTCTGCGGCTTTTGCCGCAAGAATCCAGCCTTGCTCAGAGCGATGAAAAGCAAGGACTTTGCCGGCATGGCGCGCAATTACAATGGCTCAAGCTATGGCGACTACGACAGGCGTATCCAAAAAGCCTTCGAGGCGCTGGAACGGAAAAAATAGCCGCACCTGCTGGCTGCCTCACATCGTTGAGGTGGCCCACTGGACAACCCAAAATCATCTTGTTAGTTTCCGCCAGCCACTTGTTTCAAGTTATGACAGGTGTGCGGTGCTGATATTGAAGTGCTATCACTTCTTGAACTAACAAGGATGTCCATGATGAAAAGCCTGCAAGGGTTGCCCCGTCTTATCAGTGCTTCAGTGGGCGCGCCGGGTAAAGCGCGCAACTTGCCCGCCGATGTTCAGTGCATCCAGTATCTATTTAATCTGATCATTCCCAAGATGGGTTTTGCGCTGGCCGAAAACGGTAAGTGCGATGGGCAATTGGTGCAGTGCATCAGCCAGTATCAGTTCCGGCACCTCAAGTATGCACATCCTGATGGCGTGATCGACCCGACCGGCCGAACCTTCAATAGCCTGATAGAAGAGGCGGTCAAAGTGCCGGTGAAGGCGTTTCCGACGATGCGCATTCCGAGCTTTCTCAACGCGTTTGGCAATAACGGCGGCGATGCGGTACAGGCCACGGTCAATGTGTACCTGGAGCGCATGCGCGCGACTATCGAGGCCGAGCGGCGTAACCGCCAGTTGATGCTCCAGGCCACGTGCGATGGTGGCATGACGCTGACCGATACCGACTTTCAAAGCGCTGCCACCCAGTTGGGCAGCGGCATTTCGGTGAATATCATCAAGGCTTTCGCCACGGTCGAATCCGGCGGGCGTTCCGGGTTCGGGCCGGCCAAGTTGCCGGTGATTGCCTTTGAAGGCCACTTGTTTCGCAAGTACACCAAGCACATCTACGATCAGGCGCACCCGCTGCTGTCTTATATCTACGTGAGAAAGGCCGGGCCGCAGTGGCAGGTCAATAACAAGGACCAGACCAAAGCCTGGGAGACCATGGCCACAGCGTTTGCGCTGGACCAGGAGGCGGCATTGATGTCGGCGTCCTGGGGCATGTTTCAAATAATGGGGTTCAACTACACCTCCTGCGGTTACAAGACGGTGTTTGAATTTGCTGCTGCCCTGAAGGTCAATGCCGGTAACCAATTAAAAGCGTTTATTGGTTTTTGCAGCCAGAGCCCGGCCCTGATCAAGGCCATGAAAGATAAAGACTACGTGGCCATGGCGCGTAACTATAACGGCAAGGATTACGGCGACTACGACAGCCGTATCAAAAAGGCCTACGAAGCATTGGAAGGGAAGAAATAAGATGAGCCGTTTTCTAGCGATGAGTGTGTTGTCGTTGTGCGCCTTGGTGCCCGCGTTGGCAGGTGCCGCTGAGCTGCATTCTGGCAAATACGAGGGATTGATGCTGGCGGTCACCCCTGAGCATCAGGTCGAAGGCTACTACGCAGAAGAACTGGGCGAGGGTGTGACCCGCAGCTGCACGTTTTACCTGCAAGGCCAGCCTGAAGCGCTCACCACCTGGCTAGACAAGGCCTACCCTGGCAGCGTCGCAGCGTCCTCCGACGGCGTGACCTTGACGGTGGAGCAGGGGCGCGAGCATCCCGGTTGCATCAGCGTGCTGATGCCGGAAATAGCCACCGGCCTGGACCTGGCCCAAACGGCCAGCAAGCAATGGATCGGCCTGGTGACCGTGACGGCCGACAAGGCTTACCTGCTGAAAAAACCAGGTGCTGAAGCGGCCAAACGCGCGTATATCGTCAAGGACGATGTGGTCGGCGTGCTGGCGTTCAAGGACGGCTGGGCCAAGGTCGAGTTCACCAATGCCAAAGACCATACCTACACCGGTTGGATCAGCCAGGACCAGTACGCACGCTTGGCGGTGCCGCAAGCCAACTAGCCAAACGTCTCCCGCAGCAGCCCGGCAAACGCATCCCGCGCCAGGTGGCGCTGGGTGTCCGTGTGCCAGAACAGCAGGTTGTCCACGGCCTGCAACTCCTCGAACCGGTAGGAGGCCAGTTGATTGGCCTGCTCGTAGCGGGCCAGGATGCCTTCCGGCGCCAACGCCACGCCAATCCCTGCACTGACGCAACCAATGATGGTGCCCCAACTGGCATAGCTGGCGATGCTTGGCTTGAAGGCGTGCGGTTTGATCCAGTTCTCCAGCGCCGCGCGATACGGACAACCGGGCGGCCACACCAGCAAGGTGCGGCCTGCCAAGTCTTCGGCACTGTTGATCGGCGCGCTGGAGGCGCTGGCAATCAGCACCAGGCGTTCGCTGTAGACCACACTGTGTTCGAGCTTGGCGCGCTTGCCGCCCGAGGCCACCAGCGCCACATCGAGGCGATGGTGTTGCAGGTCGTCGAGCAGTTGCGCCCAGGCGCCGGTGACCAGTTCCAGGCTGACGTCCGGGTAGCGCCGGTGATATTCGGCCAGCAGCGGCGGCAGGCGGCCGCTGGCGCTGGATTCCACCGCGCCGATGCGCAGCGTGCCGCGCGGGATGGCGTTGGCATCCACTGCGCGTTTGGACTCATCCACCAGGGCCAGGATGCGCTCGCAGTAATCGAGGAAGATTTCCCCGGCGGCACTGATGGCCAACCCACGGCCTGCGCGAATAAACAGCGGTGTGCCCAACTCGCTTTCCAGCTGCTTGATGCGCGTGGTGATGTTGGACGGCACGCAGTGCAGTTGCAGCGCGGCCTGGGCCACGCTGCCGGTTTGTGCCACGGCGCGCACCATTTTCAGTTGGGCCAGTTCCATTGCTCAGTTCCAATGATTTCAGAAGTCAGAAACGCTTAATTGTCCTGCGCCTTGCGCGGCTCAAGACTGACGGTATTCCTTCTCAGTATCTGGATGCCGTCGATGAATGCCCCGTCACCCGTAAAGCTTACGCTAGTCATCGCTGGCGTGATTCTCTGTTGGGCCTATTCGCCGATTGGCGTGCACATGGGGCTGCACAGCTACAGCCCTGGCCAGTTGGCGTTGCTGAGGTTTCTGATCGCCTCGGTGTTCATGGGCGGCATCGCCCTGGCGGTAGGCATCGGCTGCCCGCGTGTGCGGGATCTGCCGTGGTTGCTGGTGTTGGGTTTTTTCGGCGTGTTCCTGCACCACACCAGCCTCAACTACGGGCAACAGTGGGTGACGGCGGCGGCATCGAGTGTACTGGCACAGTCGGTGCCGCTGTTCAGTGTGGTGATCGCGTTTTTCTGTTTGAAGGAACGGGTCAGCCTCTGGCGTTGGGGCTGCGTCTTGCTCGGCTTGCTGGGTGTGCTGGTGGTGATCTGGGGTGATCATGGCGTCGGTGATATCGACCCGCGCGGCTTGCTGATCTTGCTGGCAGCCGTGTCGTGGAGCGTGTATTTCGTCATCCAGAAACACTACGCCCATCGCTACAGCCCGCTGACCATGGCGTGTTACATGGTGTGGGCGGGCACCTTGATGCTGTGCGTGAACCTGCCGGGCTTGCCGGCTGCGGTGGCCCAGGCGCCAATGCCGGAGAATCTGTCGGTGCTGGTATTGGGGATTTTCCCCAGCGCCCTGGCCTACCTGGCCTGGGGCTATGTGCTCAAGCACGTGGACGTCAGCCGCGCCTCGGTGGCGATGTACCTGATTCCGCCGGTGGCCATGCTGATGGCGGCGACGCTGCTGGGCGAGCACATTGCCCTGCAAGTGATATTGGGCGCGGTGATCGTGCTGGCCAGTGTCGCCGCCATCAGCCTTGAAGGGCGCTGGCGCTCAATCGCTCAGGCTGAACGCGCGCAGGCGGTGGCCGTCGAGGTCCTCGGCGACAAAGGTGTAGCCGAAGTCAAGGTGGGTCGGTGACTGAATGATGGTCGCGCCGCGCTCTACCCATTGAGCGTAAAGGGCGTCTACGGCGGCTGGGTCCCCCAGCGAAAAACCTACCTCACCGCCTCCGCCGGTAAACTGAGCCGCAGGCTCTACGGTGTGACGCGACCACAGCCCCAGCTTGACGCCGTTGTCGAGAATGAACAGGGCGAACGTCGGGTTCAGTTCCACCGGCGGCTTGCCCAGCAGGCGGCTATAGAAGTTGGCGCTGGTGGCCGGGCTGTCGACGTAGAGCAGGAAGTAATGGGCGACGGTGTGCATGCAGGCTCCTTGATTACGGGCGGTTAAGTGAGCCCAGTCTAGGGGACGGCCCTGTCAGTTCTTGTCAGGAGCGTTCTTGTCAGGAGTGCGCAGCGGTCGCGCGTTCTCCCCGGTGTATAGTTTGATCAGGTCATCGATCTCGCCCGACATTTTCATCCGCAGCAGCGTGCGCAAGATCCGTTGCACCGGCACGCTCGGGTCATTGCGCACGATGCAGCCCAGGTTTTGTTCGTCGATCACCGCGACGTTGTGCAGCCGCAGGCTTGGGGGCACTTTCAGGTTGAAACGGTCCAGGGTCCATTCGTTGATCACGGCGTATTCGAAACGCGCGGCCACCAGCTTGTGCAGCACCAACTCCTCGCTGCGCGAATCGTCGCGGGTCAATTGGCCACTGGCGAACAGCGGTTCGAGGACGACATAGCGGTAGTTGAGCACCGTGCCAATGGCCTGCGGTGCCAACCTGGCCACCTGAACGGGCGGTGCGTGGACACTGGCCAACACATTGCGCTGCACCATCAAGGGTACGCTCCAGCTGTAGTCGCCGGACAATTCGCCGAGCCAATCCTGGGCGACATAGCAGCGCACATCGACCTCTGCGCGTGCCATGGCACCGGCGAGTCGCGCCCGGGCCAGCACGTGGAACTCGGCTGGCCGCCCGACCTGGGTGGCCAGGCTCAACATCAAGTCATACAAAATGCCCTGTGTGGGCTGGTCACCCTCTATCTGTGCCATGGGCATTGCCCAGCTGTCGGAAACCGAAAAACGCAACGGTGCGGGCGCCGCCAGACAAGCAACGGAAATCATCCATAAAGCGCCCAGGACTACACGCATACACTCTCCGGGTTCAGGCCTTTGTGGGGCCAGTCAGGCAAGCTTAGTCAGATTAGACGAGCGTGCCGGATGCAATTTCCCCCTTGCTCCGCTAGCATTACCGGCTTCCGCTTCCCAGTTGCGACGGTTTTCGATGAGTTATCAGGTTCTTGCACGTAAATGGCGCCCGCGCTCGTTCCGCGAAATGGTCGGCCAGACCCATGTGCTCAAGGCTCTGATCAATGCCTTGGACAGCCAACGGCTGCACCATGCCTACCTGTTCACCGGTACTCGCGGGGTCGGCAAGACCACTATCGCGCGCATTATTGCCAAGTGCCTGAACTGTGAAACCGGCATCACGTCGACGCCTTGTGGCACCTGTTCGGTATGCCGCGAGATCGACGAAGGGCGTTTTGTCGACCTGATCGAGATCGATGCCGCGAGCCGCACCAAGGTCGAAGACACCCGCGAGCTGCTCGACAACGTGCAGTACGCGCCGAGCCGTGGGCGCTTCAAGGTCTACCTGATCGACGAAGTGCACATGCTCTCCAGCCATTCCTTCAACGCCCTGTTGAAAACCCTGGAAGAGCCGCCGCCCTACGTTAAGTTCATCCTGGCCACCACCGACCCGCAGAAACTTCCTGCAACGATTTTGTCGCGGTGCCTGCAGTTCTCCCTGAAAAACATGACGCCCGAGCGCGTGGTCGAGCATTTGACCCATGTGCTCGGCGTCGAGAACGTGCCGTTCGAAGACGACGCGTTGTGGCTGCTCGGCCGCGCCGCCGATGGTTCGATGCGTGACGCCATGAGCCTCACCGACCAGGCCATCGCCTTCGGTGAAGGCAAGGTCATGGCCGCGGATGTGCGCGCCATGCTCGGCACGCTGGACCACGGCCAGGTGTTCGACGTGTTGCACGCGCTGATCGAAGGTGACGCCAAGGCGTTGCTCGAAGCCGTGCGCCACTTGTCGGAGCAAGGCCCGGACTGGAACGGCGTACTCTCGGAAATCCTCAATGTGCTGCACCGCGTGGCCATCGCCCAGGCGTTGCCCGAAGGTGTCGACAACGGCCATGGCGACCGCGACCGCGTATTGGCGCTGGCCCAGGCGTTGCCAGCCGAAGATGTGCAGTTCTACTACCAGATGGGCCTGATCGGTCGCCGGGATTTGCCTCTGGCGCCAGACCCGCGCGGTGGCTTTGAAATGGTCTTGCTGCGGATGCTGGCCTTCCGGCCCGCCGACTCGGCGGACGCACCGAGACAGCCGCTAAAGCCAGTGGGGATCAGCCAGGCCACAGTTGATTCCGCCAAACCAGTGGCTGGCGCGGCGGTAGTCGCGCCAGTAGTTGCTGCACCTGAACCTGCGCCGCCTGCACCTGCGCCAGCACCCGAGCCTGCGGTTGCCGCGCCGGTGGTCGAACCTGCGCCCGTGGTTGAGCCTGAACCTGCTCCCGCGCCGGTGGTTGACCTGCCTTGGAACGATCCGGTCGACGCAGAAGCTGAACCTGAGCCTGAACCTGAAGTCGAGCAAGTGCCCGCCGTGGAGCCCGTGCTGGAAACCACCGGCGAGCAGCCCGAGCTGACGCCGATGCCCACGCCGACTCCGGACAGTGCGGTGCCGGACGCGCCGGAATGGGTGTCGGCGCCGGTCCCCGAGCCGACCGTTGCGCAGGTGGACGCCGCTACGCCGGGCATCGACCTTGATGACGAGCCGCCGCTGGACGAAGATTACATCGAGCCGGACATGGATTCGGCCTACAGCTACCTGGACGACCTGGCCAGCGAGCACACCGCCGAACCGGCCCCCGAGCCCGAAGCGGAACCCGCTGCGGCCCCGGCCACTGGCCTGGCGTTGCAATGGTTGGAGTTGTTTCCGAAATTGCCGATCTCCGGCATGACCGGCAGCATCGCCGCCAACTGCACCTTGATCTCCATCGAGGGCGACCACTGGCTGTTGCACCTGGACCCGGCCCACAGCGCCTTGTTCAACGCCACTCAGCAACGCCGACTCAACGATGCGCTCAACCAGTACCATGAACGCACGTTGACCATCGCCATCGAACTGATCAAGCCTGAGCAGGAAACCCCGGCCCAGGCGGCGACTCGTAAGCGCATCAACCGTCAGCGCGAGGCTGAAGACTCGATCCATGGCGATCCGCTCATCCAACAGTTGATGCAACAGTTCGGTGCGGTGGTGCGTCACGATACTATTGAACCTGTCGAAGCCCCGGTGCCCCAAGCGTCATAAAACCGGGCTACTAATTGATTGATCCACGTACTTTGAGGTGATTCCCATGATGAAAGGTGGCATGGCCGGCCTGATGAAGCAGGCGCAGCAGATGCAGGAAAAGATGGCCAAGATGCAGGAAGAACTGGCCAACGCCGAAGTCACCGGTAAAGCCGGTGGCGATATGGTCAGCGTGGTGATGACCGGTCGTCACGACATCAAGCGCGTGAGCATCGACCCAAGCGTATTGCCTGGCGTCGGCGAAGATGACCTGGAAATGCTCGAAGCGCTGTTCGCCGCGGCCGTCAACGACGCCGTGCGCAAGATCGAAGCCAACAGCCAGGAAAAAATGGGTGGCGTGACCGCTGGCATGCAACTGCCGCCGGGCATGAAACTGCCGTTTTGATCGTGCAGCGTTAGCTAGACTCAAATGCCAGGCATCGCGCCTGGCATTTTTGTTTGTGCTAATCCGATCGAACCCTGGCATGGCAAGCAGGGTCTGCACCCTATACCGAAAGATTCGTTAAAGGAGCCCCTCATGCCTCAAGAACCCATTCTTAACCAGCGCATTGTCCTGGTCTCGCGCCCGCAAGGCGCGCCGACACCTGAAAACTTTCGCCTGGAACGCGTGAACCTGCCGGAATTGGCAGATGGCCAGGTGCTGCTCAAAACCCTGTACCTGTCCCTCGATCCCTACATGCGTGGGCGCATGAGTGACGCGCCGTCCTACGCAGCTCCGGTGGAAATCGACGAAGTGATGACCGGTGGTGCTGTCAGCCGTATCGAGCAATCGCGTAACCCGAAATTCGCGGCGGGTGATCTTGTGGTGGGTTCCACCGGCTGGCAGAGCCATAGCATCTCAGACGGAAACAACCTGATCCCGCTGCCCAAAGGCCTGGCCAGCCCCTCGATGGCGCTGGGTGTATTGGGTATGCCTGGCATGACCGCGTACATGGGCCTGATGGATATCGGCCAGCCCAAGGCCGGCGAAACCCTGGTGGTGGCGGCTGCCTCCGGCGCGGTGGGTTCGGTGGTCGGGCAGGTGGCCAAACTCAAGGGTTTGCGCGTGGTGGGTATTGCCGGCGGCGCGGACAAGTGCCGCTACGTGGTCGATGAGCTGGGCTTTGACGCCTGTATCGACCACAAGAGCGCCGATTTTGCCCATGAGCTGGCGTTGGCCTGTTTCAAAGGCGTGGATATCTACTTTGAAAACGTCGGCGGCAAAGTCTTCGACGCCGTGCTGCCGCTGCTCAACCCCAAGGCACGCATTCCGCTGTGCGGCCTGATCGCCGGTTACAACGCCCATGAAGCCCCCAGCGGTCCTGATCGGCTGCCGGCACTGCAACGTACCTTGTTGACCAAGCGCGTGCGCATCCAGGGTTTTATCGTGTTCGACGATTATGGCGATCGCCAGCCCGAATTCCTCAGCGCCATGGCGCCGTGGGTGCGCGACGGCAAGATCAAGTTCCGCGAAGACGTGGTCGATGGCCTGGAACAGGCACCCGAAGCCTTTATCGGTTTGCTCGAGGGGCGCAACTTCGGCAAGTTGGTGGTGCGCGTCGCACAGGATTGAGCATTTGACGCTAATCCGAGGCGCGGGTATAAACCGCGTCTCGTTGTTTTGTCGGACCCTTCGCCCATGAGCTTCAGCCCCCTGATTCGCCAACTGATCGACGCCCTGCGCACTTTGCCGGGTGTGGGCCAGAAAACCGCCCAGCGTATGGCGCTGCAACTGCTGGAGCGTGATCGCAGCGGCGGCACGCGGTTGGCCCAGGCCTTGAGCCAGGCCATGACCGGCGTGGGCCACTGCCGCCAGTGCCGCACCCTGACCGAAGAAGACCTGTGCCCGCAATGCGCCGACCCACGTCGCGACGACACTTTACTGTGCGTCGTTGAAGGGCCGATGGACGTGTACGCCGTCGAGCAGACCGGCTATCGCGGGCGCTACTTTGTGCTCAAGGGGCATCTTTCGCCGCTGGACGGCCTGGGGCCGGAAGCCATTGGCATTCCGCAACTGGTGACGCGCATTGAGGAGCAGGGCACGTTTACCGAGGTGATCCTGGCAACCAACCCGACGGTGGAAGGCGAGGCGACGGCGCATTACATCGCCCAATTGCTGACCAACAAAGGCTTGATTACCTCGCGTATCGCCCATGGCGTGCCGTTGGGTGGCGAGCTGGAATTGGTGGATGGCGGCACGTTGGCGCACTCTTTTGCCGGTCGCAAGCCGATCGCGCTCTAAAATGTGGGAGCTGGCTTGCCTGCGATAACGGTGGATCAGTGACATTGATGTCGCCTGACACTCCGCTATCGCAGGCAAGCCAGCTCCCACAGTGGTTTTGTGTTGTCAGGGATATCTTGATAACCAAGCAAGCGCTTGGTAAGTTCTCTCCACCTCACCGTGGAGCTTGCCGATGTCTGCCTATCAGGACTACTTCGACCCCAGCCACCAATTGGTCCGCGACAGCGTGCGCCGTTTCGTCGAGCGCGAGATGTTGCCGGGCATCGAGCAATGGGAGGAGGGCGAGAGCTTTCCCCGTGAGCTGTACCTCAAGGCGGGCGCGGCGGGGGTCCTGGGCATCGGCTACCCCGAAAGCCTGGGCGGCAGCCATGAAGGCGACCTGTTCGCCAAGGTCGCCGCCAGCGAAGAGTTGATGCGTTGCGGTTCGGGTGGCGTGGTCGCGGGCCTGGGTTCGCTGGATATCGGCTTGCCGCCGGTAGTCAAATGGGCGCGCCCCGAGGTGCGTGAGCGCGTTGCGCCTCAAGTGCTGACCGGTGAGAAGATCATCGCCCTGGCCGTCACCGAGCCCGGTGGCGGCTCCGATGTAGCCAACCTGCAAACCCGCGCCATTCGCGATGGCGACTGTTACCGCGTCAGCGGCAGCAAAACGTTTATCACCAGCGGCATCCGCGCCGACTTCTATACGGTAGCCGTACGCACCGGCGGGCCGGGCTTCGGCGGCATCAGCCTGTTGCTGATCGAAAAGCACACGCCAGGTTTCACAGTCGGCCAACCGTTGAAGAAAATGGGCTGGTGGGCGTCGGACACGGCTGAGTTGTTCTTCGACGATTGCCGCGTGCCGGTAGGCAACTTGATCGGCGTCGAGAACATTGGCTTTGCCTGCATCATGGGCAATTTCCAGAGCGAGCGCCTGGCGCTGGCGCTGATGGCGAACATGACCGCGCAGCTCGCCCTTGAAGAAAGCCTCAAGTGGGCGAGCCAGCGCGAAGCCTTCGGCAAACCTATCGGCAAATTCCAGGTGCTCAAGCATCGGCTGGCGGAAATGGCCACCGCAGTGGAAGTCTCCCGCGAGTTCACCTACCGCCAGGCGGCGAAGATGGCGGCCGGCAAGAGTGTGATCAAGGAGATTTCCATGGCCAAGAACCTGGCCACTGATACCGCGGATCGGGTGACCTATGACGCGGTGCAGATACTGGGTGGGCAGGGGTATATGCGTGGCAGCCTGGTGGAGAGGCTGTATCGGGATAACCGCATTCTGTCTATCGGCGGGGGCACGCGTGAGGTGATGAACGAGATCATCAGCAAGCAGATGGGGTTGTGATTAGTGGTGTTCTTTCAGGCGCTATCGCAGGCGAGCCAGCTCCCACCTTTGACTGTGTTTGCAAATCAAAATGTGGGAGCTGGCTTGCCTGCGATAGCGCCGGCCCAGGCAACTTTTAAACGTCGGTCAACCCAAACTGCGTCAGGCAAAACGTCGGAATGCCCATATCCTGCAGGCGTTGCGAACCACCCAGCTCAGGCAGATCAATGATCGCCGCCGCTTCGAAGATCTTCGCGCCCATACGTCGCACCAGGTTCGCCGCGGCAATCAAGGTGCCGCCAGTGGCGATCAGGTCATCGAACATCAGCACCGAGTCGCCGTCACACAGGCTGTCGGCGTGTACTTCGAGAAAGGCTTCGCCGTATTCGGTCTGGTAACCCTCGGCCAGCACGTCAGCGGGCAGCTTGCCCTGTTTGCGGAACAGGATCAGTGGTTTGTTCAATTGGTAGGCGATGATCGAACCGATCAGGAAGCCACGGGCATCCATCGCGCCGATGTGGGTAAAGTCGGCCTCGACGTAACGCTGGGCAAAACTGTCGGCCACCAGGCGCAAGGCGCGGGGCGATTGGAACAGCGGGGTAATGTCACGAAAGATCACCCCAGGCTTGGGGAAGTCGATGACGGGGCGGATCAGGGATTTGATGTCGAACGAATCGAAGGTCATCGTCGAAGAGTCCTGGGAGCGGAAAACGGACTCGAAGTATACCTGCGGCCCTGCCGATTGGCGCGGCCGCAAGTGTCTGTCTCAGACTTCCAGAGAGCCCCCGGCCAGCGCGCACAGCTGGATCGGGTCGAGGATATGCACTTCCTTGCCTTCGGCGGCAATCAGTTCGTTTTGCTGGAAACGGGTAAACACGCGGGACACGGTTTCCACCGCCAGGCCCAGGTAATTGCCGATTTCGTTGCGCGACATGCTCAGGCGGAACTGGTTGGCCGAGAACCCACGGGCACGGAAGCGTGCCGACAGGTTGACCAAAAACGTGGCGATGCGCTCGTCGGCGGTTTTCTTCGACAGCAGCAACATCATCTGTTGGTCGTCACGGATCTCGCGGCTCATCACCCGCATCAATTGGCGGCGCAGTTGCGGCAGCTGCAGGGCCAATTCATCCAGGCGCTCGAAGGGGATTTCGCACACCGAGGTCGTCTCCAGGGCCTGGGCCGACACCGGGTGAATTTCGGTGTCCATGCCGGACAACCCGACCAGTTCGCTGGGCAGGTGGAAGCCGGTGATCTGCTCTTCGCCGCCGTCGCTAAGGCTGAAGGTCTTCAACGCGCCTGAACGTACTGCATAAACGGAATCGAACTTGTCGCCCTGGCGAAACAGAAACTCGCCTTTTTTCAGCGGTCGGCCGCGTTTAACGATTTCGTCCAGCGCTTCCATGTCTTCCAAATTCAACGAAAGTGGCAGGCAGAGGGGGGCCAGGCTGCAATCCTTGCAGTGAGCCTGGCTGTGAGCGCGCAGTTTAACTGGCTCGGACATTTCTTAAATCCTTGTGGGAAAACACACATAAGACGTAAGGGTAACGCACCGAGGGTGGCTGAGGCCAGCGTGTACAAAAAAGCAGCAACGGTATAAAGCTCTTTGTATCGGTGCCGATACACAGGTGTCTCTCTATGAGCTGGAGCTCAGATCATGTCAGTCAGCACTGTCTCAAACCCATCGATCAACGTTGCAACGGTATCGGTCTGGAAGGCCGCCGATGCGGCCAGGGATAAAGACGCCGCGCCCAAGGCCGCCACCGAGGACAAGCCCGCTGAACCTAATGCGGCTGAAGGTGTGAAGGTGGTCATTTCCGGCGCGGGGATGGGCATGGCTTCGGCTGAGAAATCCTCCAATAGCGATATTGATGAAAGCAATCTGAAAGACAACATCAAACAGTTGCTGAAGATGATCCGCGAGCTGAAAAAGCAGCTTGCCGAAAAGATGGCTCAGCTCTCGGCAGTCATGAATGACACCACGTTGACCCCGCAAGCACGCCAAGCCAAAGTGGCGGGTTTGCAGGGCGACGTGGCGACGATACAGGCCGGTTTAATGACCGCCCAATCACAACTGGCCAAATCGCTGAAAGATGAGTCGCCTGAAGCTCAGATGGAAGCCATGAGCCTGATGGCGAAATAAAGCCCTTAGATCACCCGCGAGAATCGCTGCCTGTTCTGGTGCTCCAGGTAGGCATCGAACACCATGCACACCGAGCGCACCAGCAAGCGCCCGGCCGGTAAAACGCGAATGCCGTGGGCATCCAGTTCGATCAGGCCGTCGGCGGCCATTGTCTCCAGCTGTGGCCAGAGTTCGTCGAAATAGCCGCGAAAATCGATGTTATAGGCCTGTTCGATCCGCTCGAATGCCAGGCTGAAATTGCAGATCAACTGCTGAATCACTTCCCGGCGCAAACGATCATCCGTGGTGCAGACCAGGCCACGGCTGGTGGCCAGTTGCGCGCCGGCCAGTGAGTTCTGGTAGTGATTGAGGTCGCTGCTGTTCTGGCAATACAGGTCGCCGATCTGGCTGATCGCCGACACGCCCAGCCCAATCAAATCGCAATGCCCGTGGGTGGTGTAGCCCTGGAAGTTACGCTGCAGCGTGCCTTCTTCCTGGGCCACGGCCAGTTCGTCATCCGGCAGGGCAAAGTGGTCCATGCCGATGTAGCGGTAGCCGGCACGGGTCAACTGCTCGATGGTGGTTTGCAGCATCAGCAGTTTTTCTTCCGGCGAGGGCAAATCGTCGGCATTAATGCGCCGCTGCGGCATAAAGCGCTCGGGCAGGTGCGCGTAGTTGAAGACCGACAGGCGATCCGGTTGCAGGTTGATCACCTCTTCAACGGTGCGCGCAAAATTCAGCGGCGTCTGCTTGGGCAGGCCGTAGATCAAATCAATATTGATCGAGCGAAATTGCAGGGTGCGCGCCGCATCGATCACCGCACGGGTTTCTTCCAGGCTTTGCAGGCGGTTGACCGCACGCTGCACCTCGGGATCAAGGTCCTGCAGGCCGATGCTTACGCGGTTAAAGCCCAGTTCGCGCAGCAGCCCCATGGTCGCCCAGTCGGCTTCACGCGGGTCGATCTCGATGCCGTAGTCGCCGGAATCATCATTGAGCAAATTGAAGTGCTGGCGCAGGCGGGTCATCACCTGGCGCAGTTCGTCGTGGCTGAGAAAAGTCGGCGTGCCGCCGCCGAAGTGCAGTTGCTCCACGGGCTGTTTCGGGTCCAGGTGGCAGGCCACCAACTGGATTTCCTGCTCCAGGCGTTGCAGGTAGGCCTGGGCTCGGCCACGGTCCTTGGTGATGACCTTGTTGCAGGCGCAGTAGTAGCAAATGTTTGCGCAGAACGGCACATGCACATACAGCGACAAGGGCCGTACGGCCTTGCGGCTGTCGCGCAGGGCGTGGAGCAGGTCGAAGGTGCCGACCTGGCTGTCGAATTGTACGGCGGTGGGGTAGGACGTGTAGCGCGGCCCCGCCAAGTCGTAGCGGTGAATCAGATCTGTGTCCCAACGAATGGCGTCGAGCATGCGGGCGGTCCCCGGGATTGGCTAGTGGGCCGAGTCTAGGGGCGCGCCGCAGGTACCATCTTGATTTGCATCAACGGGGAGCGGCGCTATGCCACATGGCGATTTAATGGCCCATTAGCCAGTGTTGATGCGGGCCTGGCAACGTCCAAACGCCGAAGAGCATAACCAGCACGCCACCGGCCACACGCACGCTGCGTTTGCGCAGCACCGCCGTGACACGTTCCGCCGCCAAGCCAGTCGCCAGCAGTACTGGCCAGGTTCCAAGCCCAAAGGCGAGCATCAGCATTGCGCTGTCCAGCGCATTACCCTGGCTCGCCGCCCACAGCAGCGTGCTGTAGACCAACCCACATGGCAACCAGCCCCACAGCGCGCCCAACAGTAATGCGCGTGGCAGGCTGGACACCGGCAGCAAACGGTTGGCGACCGGCTGTACGTAGCGCCACAGGCCGCGCCCCAGGCTTTCGATACGGGTGAGGCCGCTCCACCAACCGGCCAGGTACAAGCCCATGCTGATCAGCAACAACCCGGCGAGCACGCGCATGAACATCGCCGCCGGGCTGTTGGCCACCGCCCAGCCGGCCAGGCCGATCAATAACCCGGCAGCGGCATAGCTGAGGATGCGCCCCAGGTTATAGGCGAGCAGCAGGCGAAAACGGCGGCTGCGTTGTTCTTTGGGGATTGCCAGCGTCAGCGCGCCCATCAGCCCGCCGCACATGCCCAGGCAATGGCCGCCGCCCAGTAGCCCGAGGATCAAGGCCGAGACCAGCGATGGCGCCAGCTCAAGCATGGGGTGGGTCTTTGGGCGGTTGCTCGGCCCGGTTGGCTTCGTCGACGCCCGCCAGGTGGTTCGGGTCCTGGTCGTCGAACAGCACGCTGTGGGCCGGGCCGTCGAGGTCGTCGTACTGGCCGCTGTCCACCGCCCAGAAGAAAATGTAAATGGCCACGCCGACTAACAGCAGCGCCGCCGGAATCATCACGTAGAGAGCTGGCATCGGTACTCCATGCCCACGCGGCTCAAGCCGGCAGCGGGCGGGTTACTAAGGTGGCACTGTTTGCCTGCGTGCTCGGCAGCCGAGTCAGGCGCAAGGCGTTGAGCACCACGGTCAACGAGCTGAGGGACATGCCGATCGCGGCCCAGATCGGGGTGATCCAACCGAGGGCGGCAAACGGCAGCATAAGGCCATTGTACAGCCCGGCCCACAGCAGGTTTTCAATGATTACCCGCCGCGTGCGCCGCGCCAGGGTAAACGCCTGCACCAGCGCGTCGAGACGGTTGGACAGCAGCACGGCATCGGCACTGGTTTTTGCCAAGTCGGTGGCTGAGCCCATCGCCACGCTGATATCGGCGGCGGCGAGCACAGGCACATCGTTGACGCCGTCGCCAAGCATCAGCACCTTGCGGCCTTGCTGGTGCAACTGGTGCAGCACCTGCAGTTTGTCGTCGGGGCGCAAGCCGCCCTTGGCCTCGTCAATCCCCAACTCAAGCGCGACACTGGCGACCATCGGCGAGCTGTCACCCGACAGCAACAGCGTACGCCAACCTCGCGCTTTGCACGCGGCCAGCAGGGCGGGCGCATCGCTGCGCAGGCGGTCATCGAGCACGAACCAGGCGAGGGCGCCTTCACGATCGCCCAGCAGCAACCATTGGCCTGCTTCGTCCGGCGAGGCGGGAATCGCGCAGCCGCTTAATTGGCACACAAAGCCCGGCTGGCCGATGCGCAATTGATGCTCGCCCACACGACCTTCCAGGCCTAAGCCTGGGAAACTCAGGACTTCCTCGGCGGCCAGCGGCGCACGCCCGAAGGCGCGGGCAATCGGGTGCTCGGAGCGGTTTTCCAGCGCGGCGGCGAGGCCCAGGCAGTCGTCGCTGTTCAACGTGCCCAACGGGCGGATGGCACGCAGGGCCAGGCGGCCTTCGGTCAGGGTGCCGGTCTTGTCGAAAATCACCGTGTCGATCTGGTTCAAGCCTTCCAGCACGTGCCCACGAGTGAGTAACAGCCCGAGTTTGTGCAATGTGCCGGTGGCGGCGGTGAGGGTGGTCGGTGTCGCCAGCGACAACGCGCAAGGGCAGGTTGCCACCAGCATCGCCAGCACAATCCAGAATGCGCGTGACGCGTCCAGTTCCCACCACAGCAGGCCGATCAGCGCGGCCGCGATCAGCGAGCACAGCAGAAACCATTGAGCAGCACGGTCGGCGATTTGCGCCAGGCGCGGTTTCTCGGCCTGGGCACGTTCCAGCAGGCGCACGATGGCAGACAGGCGGGTGTCATGCCCCAAGGCGCGCACCTCGACGGTCAGCGCGCCTTCGACGTTGAGCGTGCCGGCGGTAACCGCGTCGCCGACGTTGCGCGGCTGCGGCAGGTATTCGCCGGTGAGCAGGGACTCGTCAATGCTCGACTGGCCATCAAGAATCAGCCCATCGGCCGGCAGCACGGCGCCGGGATGCACCAGTACGCGATCGCCTACGGCCAGTTCGCTGAGCAGGATGCGCTCGCTCTGACCATCACTTTTGAGGCGTAAGCATGACGCCGGCAGCAGGTTGACCAACTGCGCGGTGGCGGCGGCCGTACGCTCACGTGCCCGACGCTCCAGGTAGCGCCCGGCGAGCAGGAACAGCGCGAACATGCCCACCGCGTCGAAGTACAACTCGCCAGTGCCAGTTATGGCGGTCCAGATGCCCGCCAGGTACGCGCCGCCAATCGCCAGGGACACCGACACATCCATGGTCAGGTGGCGCGTGCGCAGGTCGCGCAGGGCGCCTTTGAAGAACGGCGCACAGCTGTAGAACACGATGGGCGTAGTCAGAAACATCGCCACCCAGCGCAGGATCACGTGCAACTCCGGGCTCAGGTCAATATTGAATTCCGGCCAGGTCGCCATGGTCGCCATCATTGCCTGGAAC
Source organism: Pseudomonas sp. 2995-3 (assembly GCF_002742565.1). NCBI lineage: Bacteria > Pseudomonadati > Pseudomonadota > Gammaproteobacteria > Pseudomonadales > Pseudomonadaceae > Pseudomonas > Pseudomonas sp. 2995-3. The sequence goes on from NZ_LJSB01000176.1 coordinate 146,806, forward strand.
CACAACACCCCCGCCACGCCCAGCTGGCGCAAGGCCCGGCGGTTTTCGCTGGCCAATTGCTCGGCGGCGCGATCGGCCTGGTAAGGGTGGGCGGCGTAGCCGATATGGCGCAGTTCGCTGAGCACCTGGCTCAGCGGCAATTGCCCATCGGCCCAGCGCACGTGCAGGCGATGGTTGGACAGGTTCAGCCGCGCCTCGGCCACGGCGGGCAGGCTGCGCAAGTGTTTTTCGATCAGCCAGCCACAGGCCGCGCAGCTGATGCCTTCCATCAATAGGGTGGTTTCGGCCAGATCGCCTTCGTGGCGCACAAAGGGTTTTTGCACGTCGGCGCGGTCGTACAGCGCCAGTTCGTCGACCAGTTGCACCGGCAGCGCCTCGGGGTTGGCCGAGGCTTCGCTGCGGTGCTGGTAATAGCTTTGCAACCCGCCGGCCACAATCGCCTCGGCCACTGCCTGACAGCCCGGGCAGCAGAGTTCGCGGCGCTCGCCGAGGATTTCGGCGGTGAACCGGCTGCCGGGCGGGACGGGCAGGGCGCAGTGGTAGCAGGGGGTTGGGCTGGTCATGGTGTGAAATCTATATCGGCTGGGAGGGCCTCATCGCGGGCAAGCCCGGCTCCCACAGGAGACCGCGATCCACTGTGGGAGCGGGCTTGCCCGCGATGCGCGAAGCGCATGTGTTTACTTTTTCAGGTCTTCGGCACCCTGCAACGGTTCATCACCCAGCAGCAAGTCCTTGTCGTGGCTGACCTCTTCTTCTTCGAACAGGCGCCAGGTCTTGTCGCCCTCCACGCCGAGCAATTCCACGAAGCGCCGACCCTCTACCTTGTCGGTGACCTGGCCGATGTAGCGGCCGGGTTCGCTGTCACTGCGGGTCAGGTTGATCTTGCGATCCTTCTGCGGCTGGGTCGGGGAAATCAGGTTCAGTTCCAGAGTGTTCGGGTTGCTGTAGCCCGTCAGTTGCAACTCGACTTCACCGGTCAACTCGTCCAAGTGCAATTTGCCGCGCAGTTGCAGGGTCTGGGCCAGCCGCTCACGGTCCAGGGAGCGGTTGATGCCTTTGCCGGCCTCGTAGTAGTTGTCGTTGACCAGGTTGTCCGGGTTCTTCACCGCAATGGTCACCATTGACAGGGTCAAGGTCACCGAGCAGGCCAGGATCCCAATGATGATCCAGGGCCAGAGGTGCTTGTACCAAGGGCTTGCGGCAGTAGCTGCGGGCATTGTTGTGCTCTCTGTTATTAGCGGACTTGTGGGCCGATGAATCGGCTCTTGGCTTCAATGTGGACGCTGTCGTCGTCGGCATCCTTGAGGATGAATTTCACCTCGTTGGTGCTCGATGGCAGTTGCTCAGGGGCGCTGGACAGCTCTACCGGCATCGTGAAGATCTCCCCGGCGGCGACCTTGATCTCGCGTCGGCCTTGCAGCTTGAGATCCGGCAGGCCCGAGGCATCGAGCACGTAAGTGTGGTCGCGCTGGTCCTTGTTCATGATTTTCAGGCTGTAGACGTTTTCGATGCGGCCTTCGGCGTTTTCGCGGTAGAGCACGCGGTCTTTGCTGACGTCGAAGCCCACCAGCGAGCGCATGAAAAATGCACCGGCCAACAGGCCGATCATCGCCAGCAGCACCAAGGCATAACCGATCAGGCGCGGGCGCAACTTATGGGTTTTCTGCCCGGACAGGTTGTGCTCGGTGGTGTAGCTGATCAGGCCGCGCGGGTAGTCCATTTTGTCCATGATGTTGTCGCAGGCGTCGATACACGCGGCGCAACCGATGCACTCGATTTGCAGGCCGTCACGGATGTCGATGCCGGTGGGGCACACCTGCACGCACATCGTGCAGTCAATGCAATCGCCCAACCCCTGGGCCTTGTAGTCGATGCCTTTTTTGCGCGGGCCACGCACTTCGCCACGGCGCGGGTCGTAGGAAACAATCAGGGTGTCTTTGTCGAACATCACGCTCTGGAAACGCGCATACGGGCACATGTAGATGCACACCTGCTCACGCAGCCAACCGGCGTTACCGTAGGTGGCCAGGGTGAAGAACCCGACCCAGAAATACGACCAGCCATCGGCCTGGCCGGTGAAGAAGTCGAACACCAGCTCGCGGATGGGCGAGAAGTAGCCGACGAAGGTCATGCCGGTGACAAAGCCAATCAGCAGCCACAGCGTGTGCTTGCTGAACTTGCGCAGGAATTTGTTCGCGCCCATGGGCGCCTTGTCGAGCTTGATGCGCTGGTTGCGGTCGCCTTCGGTGACCTTTTCGCACCACATGAAGATCCATGTCCATACGCTTTGCGGGCAGGTATAGCCGCACCACACACGCCCGGCATACACGGTGATAAAGAACAGGCCGAACGCCGCCACAATAAGAATGCCCGAGAGCAGGATGAAATCCTGAGGCCAGAAAGTGGCGCCAAAAATGAAGAATTTGCGTTCCGGCAGGTTCCACCAGACGGCCTGGTGGCCACCCCAGTTCAGCCACACGGTGCCGAAGTACAACAAGAACAGAGCGGCGCCACCGACCATGCGCAAGTTGCGGAACAGGCCGGTAAAGGCGCGGGTGTAGATTTTCTCGCGCGAGGCGTAGAGGTCGACAGTGCTGCTGGCGTTTTTGGCAGGCGGGGTAACGTCATGTACCGGTATCTGGTTGCTCATCATTGCATCCCACGGCGGTGGAGATTTGCCTCGGCCAGTACGTGCCAACCGTGGTCAAATTGGGGGTGTTGCAGTGGCGTAATGATACGCCTCTAGTACAGCTGAACAGGTGCGACCTTTGGTCGCGTTGGGGGAAATCAATTGATGGTGTACGTGATCTGGATCAATTGACTTGTGAAGTATGGCCGGTTTTTGCCGCTAGGCAGGTCATTCGTCCCATGGATTGATCAGAGGCACACCGCTGGACATGAAGTCACTGACGTTGCGCGTCACCACGGTGAGCCCGTGCACCAGAGCCGTTGCGGCAATCAACGCGTCACTCTCGTTGGACTGGTCCGGCACATGCAGATGGGCACAACGCAGCGCAACGGCGGCATCAACCGGCAGTATCCTGGCATCGAACGCTGGCATCACGTGGAGTTTGAGCCATGTTCGTAACACTTTCCCCTGAACCGGGTCTCGGCGTTCCATGCGCAGTACACCGGTTTCCAATTCCTTCAGCGTAATTGCCGAGATGAACATGCGCGGAGCGATAACACTTTTTGCCCAGGCTACTACTCTAGCGTCGGCCTTGGGTTTGCGAAGTTCGGAGATTACGTTGGTGTCGAGTAGATACATCAAGAGAGGTCCACAGGTCGGTGGGTGATCACGGCGCGTTCGGTTTCGAAGTCGATTTCGGCCGCTTCCGGCATCACCAACAGGTCAACGATGTCGACGTTCAAACCTGTCAGTTTCTGGTAGTCCTCAATGCTTAGCAGTACATGGGCAGGCTTGCCGCGATCGGTGATAAAAACCGGACCTTTACTGGCGGCTTTTTTGGCACCACTTGTGTCTTGATTGAATTCACGGCTGGAAATGGTAGTGATGGTCATGGGGTATTCCCCTTCGGCAAATTTAATGTAGTAACGTTACTACTTTGCGTCGGCGCGCAGCAAGTGCAAGGTTCCGAATGGTCATGCGCTGCAATCGCCCCAGCCCGGCAGAAAACCAGCCCGGCATAAAAAAAGCCCCGCACTGCGGGGCTTTGTCGTTTGCCGAGAGCTTACTGCTCCTCAGCCTGCTTATCCCCATGGGACAGGCTGTAAACATACGCTGCCAGCAAGTGCACCTTGTCATTGCCTTGCAGCAACTCCTGCGCCGGCATCTGGCCCTGACGGCCATAACGAATGGTCTGCTGCAATTGCGCGAAGCTTGAGCCGTAGATGAATGCACCCGGGTGGGTCAGGTCCGGCGCGCCCATTGCTGGCGTGCCTTTACCGGCCGGGCCGTGGCAGGCCACGCAGTTGGCGGCGAACAGTTTCGCGCCGTTGGCCACGTCGGCCTTGGCGCCTTCCGGCAGTTTGCGGCCATCGAGGTTAGTCACCACAAAGCCCGCCACGTCGGCCACGCCTTGTTCGCCAATGACATCGGCCCAGGCCGGCATCACCGCATGGCGGCCTTTCATGATGGTTTCCTTGATGGTGGCTGGTTCGCCGCCCCAGCGCCAGTCGGCGTCGGTCAGGTTAGGGAAGCCGTAGGCGCCCTTGGCGTCGGAGCCGTGGCACACCGAGCAGTTGGAGGCGAACAAACGGCCACCCATCTTCAAGGCTTGCGGGTCTTTGGCGACGTCTTCAATCGGCATTGCAGCGAATTTGGCGAAGATCGGGCCGAACTTGGCGTCCGATTTGGCCATTTCCTTTTCCCATTCGTGCACGCCGGTCCAGCCGGTCTGGCCGTTGGCGAAAGGGGTTTGCTTGTCGTTGTCGAGGTAGTTATAGCCTGGCAGCAGGCCTTTCCAGTTGCCAAGGCCGGGGTACAGCGCCAGGTAGCCGAGGGCGAAGATGATGGTGCCGACAAACAGCATGAACCACCATTTGGGCAGCGGGTTGTCGTACTCCTCGATGCCGTCGAACGAGTGGCCGACGGTCTCGTCCGTCTGCTCGGTGCGCTGGCCCTTGCGGGTCGACAGCAGCAGCCAGGTCAGGGCGAAAATGGTACCCAGACTGAGGACTGTGACGTACAGACTCCAGAACGTAGTCATTCTTTGTTACTCCTAGAAGCTTGCTCGACGTGCTTGATGGCCTCGGGATCATCTGCAAAGGGCAGCATGGTCGCGTCGTCAAACTCCGACTTGCGGCGCGGGCTGAACACCCACAGCGCCAGGCCGACAAAGGCCACCATCACCACAACGGTGCCCAGGCCACGAATCATCCCGATATCCATGAAGATCACCGTTTGCTTTTGATGATGGTGCCAAGGCCTTGCAGGTAGGCCACCAGTGCGTCCATTTCGGTCTTGCCCTTCACGGCAGCGGCTGCACCGGCGATGTCTTCATCGGTGTAGGGCACGCCCAAGGTGCGCAAGACTTCGAGCTTCTTGGCGGTGTCCTTGCCGTCGAGCTTGTTTTCCACCAGGAACGGGTACGCCGGCATTTTCGACTCAGGCACTACGTTGCGCGGGTTGTACAAGTGCGCACGCTGCCAGTCATCGGAGTAACGACCACCGACACGGGCCAGGTCCGGGCCGGTCCGTTTGGAGCCCCACAGGAACGGGTGGTCCCAGACGCTTTCCCCGGCAACCGAGTAGTGGCCGTAGCGTTCGGTTTCGGCACGGAACGGACGGATCATTTGCGAATGGCAACCCACACAGCCGTTGGCGATGAACACGTCACGGCCTTCAACTTCAAGCGCTGGGCGCGGCTTCATGCCTTCTACGGGTTTGTTGGTCACGTCCTGGAAAAACAGCGGAACGATCTGGGTCAGGCCGCCGATGCTCACGGCGATGACCATGAAGAAGGCCAGCAGGCCGATGTTCTTCTCGACTACTTCATGCTTCATCAGTGAGCTCCCACAACGGCGATCTTGGTGGCGGCTTCGGCTTCTACCGGGTCGGAAGCACGCACGGTGCGCCAGACGTTGTAGGCCATGAACAGCATGCCGCTGGCAAAGAACGCACCACCGATGGCGCGGACGATGTAGCCCGGGTGGCTGGCTTGCAACGCTTCGACGAAGGAGTAGGTGAGGGTGCCGTCATCGTTGATGGCACGCCACATCAGGCCCTGGGTGATGCCGTTGACCCACATCGAGGCGATGTAGAGCACGGTGCCGATGGTGGCCAGCCAGAAGTGGGTGTTGATCAGGCCAACGCTGTGCATCTGTGGGCGGCCGAACAGTTTGGGGATCATGTGGTACAGCGCGCCGATGGAGATCATCGCCACCCAACCGAGGGCGCCGGCATGTACGTGGCCGATGGTCCAGTCGGTGTAGTGGGACAGGGAGTTGACCGTCTTGATGGCCATCATCGGCCCTTCGAAGGTCGACATGCCGTAGAACGCCAGCGATACCACCAGAAAACGCAGGATCGGGTCGGTGCGCAGCTTATGCCAGGCGCCCGACAGGGTCATCATGCCGTTGATCATGCCGCCCCAGCTTGGCGCCAGCAGGATGATCGACATCGCCATGCCCAGCGACTGCGCCCAGTCCGGCAGCGCGGTGTAGTGCAGGTGGTGAGGACCGGCCCAGATGTACAGGGTGATCAGTGCCCAGAAGTGCACGATGGACAGGCGATACGAGTAGATCGGGCGTTCGGCCTGCTTGGGCACGAAGTAGTACATCATCCCCAGGAAACCGGTGGTGAGGAAGAACCCCACGGCGTTGTGGCCGTACCACCACTGAATCATCGCATCGGTCGCCCCGGCATAGGCCGAGTAGGACTTGAACCAGCTCACCGGCAGGGAAGCGTGGTTGACGATGTGCAGCATCGCCGTCACCAGGATGAAGGCACCGTAGAACCAGTTACCGACATAGATGTGCTTGGTCTTGCGCTTGACGATGGTGCCGAAGAACACCAGGGCGTAGGTCACCCAGACGATGGCGAGCAAAATCGCGATCGGCCATTCCAGCTCGGCGTATTCCTTGGTGGTGGTGTAGCCCAGCGGCAGGGTGATGATGGCGCCGAGGATTACGGCTTGCCAGCCCCAGAAGGTGAAGGCGGCGAGGCCATCGGAGATCAGTCGCGTCTGGCAGGTTCGCTGCACGACATAGTAGGAAGTGGCAAATAACGCACAACCACCGAAGGCGAAAATCACCAGGTTGGTGTGCAGCGGGCGCAGGCGGCCGAAGGTCGTCCAGGGCAAACCGAAATTCAATTCCGGCCACACCAGTTGCGAGGCGATAAACACCCCGAGCCCCATGCCAAGGATCCCCCAGACCACCGTCATGATGGCGAACTGGCGGACGACCTTATAGTTATAAGCAGTCGGACTGATTGCTGTGCTCATTCTAAGGTTCCACGGTTTAGGTTTTTTTATAGGTAAAATCGGCCGCAAGTATGTAGAAAGCGAGGGGCCATTGCAACGCAATGACTGACCTGTATCAATGCGTTCCGAGCCAGATTCTGCGCCCTTTCCATGTTTTACGTAGGGACAAAATCGGAAATGGAAAGCTGATCAAGTGGACAGGAATTTTCAGGGGCGCAACGAATACCGTCGCGTAGGCCAGGATTGGTCCACTGTGGGAACAAGCGTAGACCCGAAAGTGAGGAGGGGAAAGTTGGACTTGGGAAGGGTGCGACACTTGGCCGCGAGGTGAACCTGTGGCGAGGGAGCTTGCTCGCGCTGGAGTGCGTAGCGCTCCCAGGATTTTTGGGCCGCTTCGCCGCCCAGCGGGAGCAAGCTCCCTCGCCACAGTTAAGCGGGCCTCCCCTGATCAGGGGGAGGCATTCAGCAGTTACTCAGGTTGGCTTTCTGGCGTTGCGCCATCAGCGGTGTGGGACAAGCTGTACACATAGGCTGCCAGCAGGTGCACCTTGTCATTGCCTTGCAGTACATCCTGCGCTGGCATCTGCCCTTGGCGACCATGGCGGATGGTCTGCTGCAACTGGGCCAGGCTGGTGCCGTAGATGAAGCCGGCAGGCTCGGTCAGGTTCGGCGCGCCCATGGCTTCCATGCCGTGGCCTTGTGGGCCGTGGCACGCCACGCAGGTGGTGTTGAACGCGGCTTGGCCGGCTACCAGGTCGGCCGTGTTGTCAGCCGGCAATGGCAGCTTGGCCAAGTCATGACGCACATAGGCGGCGACGTTCTTCACGCCGTCCTCACCGAGGATTTCACCCCAGGCCGGCATCGCCGCATGGCGCCCGCTCATGATCGTGGCCTTGATCGCCTCAGCCGAGCCGCCCCAGCGCCAGAGGTTGTCCGCCAGGTTCGGGAAACCATACGCGCCCTTGGCATCCGAGCCGTGGCACACCGCGCAGTTGGAGGCGAACAGGCGCCCACCCATTTTCAGCGCCTGCGGGTCTTTGGCCACTTCTTCCACCGGCATGGCCGAGAATTTGGCGAAGATCGGCCCGAACTTGGCATCAGCCTTGGCCATTTCCTTGTCCCATTCCTTGGTCTGGGTCCAGCCGTCTTCATAGCCCGGCAACACGCCTTTCCAGTTGCCAAGGCCCGGGTAGAGGATCAGGTAGCCGACGGCAAACACCAGGGTGCCGGCGAACAGCATGAACCACCACTGGGGCAGCGGGTTGTCGTATTCCTCGATACCGTCGAAGGCGTGGCCCATGGTCTGGTCCACGCTGCCCTTGGTCTCGCCCTTGCGGGTGCCGATCAGTAGCCAGGTCAGGCCGATCAGGCTGCCGAGGGTCAGTACGCAGATCCATGTACTCCAGAAGGTAGTCATGGGCGGGTGCTCCTTGTTGCAGGCTCTTCTTGAGCGTCGGATGGAGAAGGTTCATCGGCAAACGGGAGCAGGCGGGCCTGCTCGAAGTCCGCATTGCGCCGGTTGTTGAACACCCACAGCGACAGGCCGATAAAGGCGATGGCGACCACCAGCGTGCCAAGGCCGCGGATGGTGCCCGCATAGAATTCAAATCCCATGGCTCACCTCTTGCTCTTGATGGCAGTGCCGAGCACTTGCAGGTACGAAACCAGCGCGTCCATCTCGGTCTTGCCCTTGAGGCTGGCGACGGCGCCACTGATGTCGTCGTCGGTGTACGGCACGCCGAGGGTGCGCATCACCTTCAACTTGGTCTCGGTGTGGCTGCTGTCGACCGGGGCCGTGACCAGCCATGGGTAGGCTGGCATTTTCGACTCCGGCACCACGTTGCGCGGGTTGTACAAGTGCGCGCGGTGCCAGTCGTCCGAGTAACGTGCGCCGACGCGTGCCAGGTCCGGCCCGGTGCGCTTGGAACCCCACAGGAACGGGTGGTCCCACACGCTTTCACCGGCTACCGAGTAGTGGCCGTAGCGTTCGGTTTCGGCGCGGAACGGGCGGATCATCTGCGAGTGGCACTGCACACAGCCTTCGCGGATGTAGATGTCGCGGCCTTCAAGCTGCAGCGCGGTGTAGGGCTTCATGCCTTCCACCGGTTTGTTGGTGACGTCCTGGAAGAACAGCGGGACGATCTGGGTCAGGCCGCCGATGCTCACGGCAAGCACCATGAGCAGCATCAACAGGCCGACGTTCTTTTCAATCGTTTCGTGTTTCATCATCGACTCCTCAGGCCAGCTGCGCAGTGGTAGTGGCTTCGACAGGTTGCGCCGAACGCACGGTGCGCCAGGTGTTGTAAGCCATCAGCAACATGCCGCTGAGGAAGATCGCACCGCCCACCAGCCGCACGATGAAGCCAGGGTGGCTGGCCACCAGGGTTTCGACGAAGGAGTAGGTCAAGGTGCCGTCTTCGTTGACCGCACGCCACATCAGGCCCTGGGCGATGCCGTTGACCCACATCGAAGCGATGTAGAGCACGGTGCCGATGGTGGCCAGCCAGAAGTGCGCGTTGATCAGGCCGAGGCTGTACATCTGCTCGCGGCCAAAGACTTTCGGGATCATGTGGTACAGCGCGCCGATGGAAATCATCGCTACCCAACCCAGCGCCCCGGCGTGTACGTGGCCGATGGTCCAGTCGGTGTAGTGGGAGAGGGCGTTGACCGTCTTGATGGCCATCATCGGCCCTTCGAAGGTCGACATGCCGTAGAAGGCCAGGGAGACCACGAGGAAGCGCAGAATCGGGTCGCTGCGCAACTTATGCCAGGCGCCCGAGAGGGTCATCATGCCGTTGATCATGCCGCCCCAGCTGGGTGCCAGCAGTACCAGTGACATCACCATGCCCAGCGACTGTGCCCAGTCCGGCAGCGCGGTGTAGTGCAAGTGGTGGGGGCCGGCCCAGATGTACAGGGTAATCAGCGCCCAGAAGTGCACGATGGACAAGCGATAGGAATACACCGGACGCTCGGCCTGTTTGGGTACGAAGTAGTACATCATCCCCAGGAAGCCTGCGGTGAGGAAAAAGCCTACCGCGTTATGCCCGTACCACCACTGCACCATCGCATCCGTCGCACCACCATAGGCCGAGTAGGACTTGGTCCAACTCACTGGCAGGGACGCGTGGTTGACGATGTGCAGAATGGCCACGGTGATGATAAACGCACCGAAGAACCAGTTGCCGACATAGATGTGCTTGGTCTTGCGCTTCATCACCGTGCCGAAGAACACCACACCGTAGGCGACCCAGACCACGGCGATAAGAATGGCGATCGGCCATTCCAGCTCGGCGTACTCCTTGGATGTGGTGTAGCCCAGTGGCAGGCTGATAGCGGCCAGCACAATCACAAGCTGCCAGCCCCAGAAGCAGAACGCGGCGATTTTCGGCGCGAACAGCTGGGTTTGGCAGGTGCGTTGCACCGAGTAAAACGAGCTGGCGAACAGTGCGCAGCCACCAAAGGCAAAGATCACCGCGTTGGTGTGCAGCGGGCGCAAACGGCCGAAGCTGGTCCAGGGTAAATCGAAGTTGAGCGCAGGCCATACCAATTGGGCGGCGAGAAAAACCCCGAGCCCCATGCCGACGATGCCCCACACCACCGTCATAATGGCGAATTGGCGGACCACCTTGTAGTTATAGGCGGTACTTAAAGTAGTGTTCATGGTTCCCCATCCACGGTTCAACCCAAGCAAATGCGGCACTTGGGCTGGAGTTATAGGCAGACTAAAAAGCGAGGCAAGCATGGGCAAAGAGCACAAGGCCAGTATTGACGGGGATCAATGGGCGCAGTGTGTACGGGAACATGGCTGGTTGTGGAATGCCGCGACGGGGTCTATCGCGCGTGCGCCGGCGACACTGATCCTGGCCCACGGCGCCGGTGCACCGATGGACTCAGCCTTCATGGGCGACATGGCTGCACGCCTTGCCGGACATGGCGTGAACGTGTTGCGCTTCGAGTTCCCGTACATGGCTCAACGCCGCGTGGACGACGGTAAACGCCCGCCGAACCCGGCGCCGAAACTGCTCGAATGCTGGCGCGAGGTGTATGCCGAGGTGCGACGTCATGTCGCTGGGAAGCTGGCGGTTGGCGGCAAGTCCATGGGGGGGCGCATGGCCAGTTTGTTGGCCGATGAGCTGGGGGCTGACGCGCTGGTGTGTTTGGGTTATCCGTTTTATGCGGTGGGCAAGCCGGAAAAACCTCGAGTCGAACATCTGGCCGGGTTGAAGACGCCGACTTTGATTGTGCAGGGCGAGCGCGATGCGCTGGGTAATCGGGCGGCGGTGGAAGGGTATGCGCTGTCACCGAGCATCGAGGTGATGTGGCTGGTGGCGGGGGATCATGATTTGAAGCCGTTGAAGGCTTCGGGGTTTGGTCATGAGCAGCATTTGGAGGCGGCTGCGGTGAAGGTTGCTGGGTTTTTGGGCGCCTGTTAGGGCCCCATCGCAGGCAAGCCAGCTCCCACATTTTGAATTGTGAATACCTTCAAATGTGGGAGCTGGCTTGCCTGCGATAGCGATTTACCGGTTAAAACGCTCTACCAGCGAATACTGGGTATTGGCCGTATGCGTCAGCTCCTCACTCAATTGCGCCGAGTTCATCGCCTGCTCCGAGGTCTGGTCCGCCAACAGCGCAATCGTGCTGATGTTACGGCTGATCTCTTCGGCTACTGCGCTTTGCTCTTCGGTAGCTGCGGCAATCTGCGTGGTCATGTCAGTGATATTGGCCACCGCCTCACTGATGCCCACCAGCGCCTGATCCGCCTCCATCACCCGCGCCACACCTTCTTCGGCCTGGCGATGCCCGGCGTCCATGGTTTGCACGGCCGCCGCTGCGGTGTGTTGCAGCTTGGCGATCAGCGTATGGATCTGCCCGGTGGACTCGGCAGTGCGCTGCGCCAGTTGGCGAACTTCGTCAGCCACCACCGCAAAACCTCGGCCCATCTCACCGGCGCGCGCCGCTTCGATGGCCGCGTTCAGTGCCAGCAGGTTGGTCTGGTCGGCAATGCCTTTGATCACATCGACCACACCGCCGATTTCATCGCTGTCCTTGGCCAGTTGGGTGACGGTCACACCCGTCTCGCCCACGGCCACCGACAGACGCTGGATCGCCTCGCGGGTTTCCCCGGCGATGTCGCGGCCGCGACCGGTCAGGCGATTGGCTTCCTGGGTGGCGTCCGCCGTGCGCTGTACATGGCTGGCGACTTCCTGAGTGGTCGCTGCCATCTGGTTGACCGCCGTGGCTACTTGTTCGGTCTCTACACGCTGGCGTTCCAGGCCGCTGGAACTGTTATGCGCCAAGGTATTGGACTGCGCCGCTTGGTCGTTCAGGTGTTCAGCCGTGTCTTGCAAGCGTGTCAGACAGGTCTTCAGCCGCGCTTCCTGGCTGAGAATCGACATCTCCAGCCGCGCCTGCGCGCCTCGGCTGTCGGTGTACATCTGCGCGATCAACGGGTCAGACGTGGTCTGCTCGGCCAAACGCAGCAAACGCTTGAGGCCGCGCTGCTGCCAGCTCAGGCCCAGCAGGCCCAGTGGCACCGACAGGCCCGCCGCCAGGGCAAAACCCCAGTGGGAATTGAGCGATGCACCAATCATAAAGCTCAGCTGGCTGACCAGGATAAACGGCAGCCAGTCCTGCAACACCGGCAGCCACTTGTCGCGCTGCGGCACGGCGGACTTGCCCTGGTTGATGCGTTGATAGAGCGCTTCGGCCCGGCGGATCTGCTCGGCGGTGGGCTTGATGCGCACCGATTCGTAGCCGATCACCTGGTTGCCGTCGAAGACTGGCGTCACATAGGCGTTAACCCAGTAGTGATCGCCGGTCTTGCAGCGGTTCTTGACGATGCCCATCCATGGCAAGCCTTGTTTGAGCGTGGACCACATGTGCGCGAACACAGCCGACGGAACATCCGGGTGACGCACCAGGTTGTGCGGCGCTCGGACCAGTTCGTCGCGGGTGAACCCACTGATTTCGACGAAAGCGTCGTTGCAGTAGGTGATCACACCTTTGGCGTCTGTGGTGGAGATCAACCGTTGCTGAGCGGGGAAGGTACGTTCGCGCTGGGTAACGGGTTGGTTATTACGCATGGTTGTTCAATCCGCAAGGCTTTCAGGGGTTATCGACGCTTGTGCGTATTTGTTGAGGGAAATTTCCGATGAACAGTGTAGTCGGGGCTACAGGCTGAAAACCGACAGCTGTTGCGAAGGCTCTAGATCAGGGCTGCGTGTTTTTACAGAGCCTTTTATGAATGTGTGTGGTGGTGTGGGGTTTTAAAAGTGACATGTTCTGGGCGCGCGGGCACTGCGGAATGATCAAAAAGGCTTCTGCGTGTAGGAATATTCCCTGTTTTTCTAGACATAAATGACCATTTAATTGAGAATGATCGGGTTATTCTGTAAGAAAAATACCATATTTCATCCCCCAGACGCTTCGGCGATTTGACTCTTCTATAGCTGAAAGACTCTACGTCACTTTGTATTCGAATCTGCCGCATCGGAGGGGGCGAGAGCGGCAGTCGAAATGAGGTGGCAGTACGTAAAGGAGTACAATGTGACACTTGTTCCAGTCATTATCTGCGGCGGTGCAGGCAGCCGCCTGTGGCCTGTCTCACGTTCAGCACATCCTAAGCCGTTTATCGAACTGCCGGACGGCGGCAATCTGATTCGCAAAACCTACGGCCGGGCGTTGGCTCTTGGTGCGGTCAGCGAAGTACTGACAATCACTAATCGTGACCTCTATTTCAAAACGCTCGACGAATACGGCGCGCAAGCCCCCCAATTCACGAATCTCAGTTTTGTTCTTGAGCCGTTCGGGCGTAATACCGCCGCCGCCGTTGCCTTGGCAGCTCAAGAAGTTGCTCGGACTCATGGGCCTGATGCCATCATGCTGGTGCTGCCCGCTGATCACTTGATCGATAATCAAGCGGCGTTCGCAGAAGCGGTTGCGGCTGCGACCGAGCTGGCCAAAGCTGGTTTGCTGGTGACTTTCGGCGTCAAGCCGGAGTACCCGGAAACCGGTTACGGCTATATCCAAAAAGACAACGACAGCCCGGTTGGCAGCGGTTTCAAGGTCAAGCGTTTTGTTGAGAAGCCGGACCTGGAAACAGCTCAAGGCTATTTGGCGTCAGGCGAGTATTTCTGGAATTCCGGCATGTTCTGTTTCCGCGCCGGCACGTTGATCGAAGAAATGGCGTTGTGCGCACCGGATGTGTCCAGTGCCGTTGACCTGTGCCTGGCCGGTTCCGGCACGATGACAGGTAGCAGCCATCGCAGCCTGCACCTGGAGCCTGAAAGTTTTGCCAAGGTTCCCGATATTTCCATCGACTTCGCCCTGATGGAGCGCTCCAGCAAAGTCGCCACTGTCCCTTGCGACATCGGCTGGAGTGATATCGGTTCCTGGAACGCCATGAGCGAGTTGTCGCCGGCAGATGAGCAGGGCAACCGCGTTGAGGGCGAGGCGATTTTTCACGGTGCCAACAACAACTATGTGCGTAGCCCGCGTCGCTTGACCGCCTTGGTTGGGGTTGAGGATCTGATCATCGTCGATACGCCGGATGCTCTGCTGGTCGCGCATAAAGATCATGCACAAGACATCAAAGCGATCACGGCTCAGTTGAAGAAAAATGGTCATGGCGCACACCTTGATCACACCACGGTCCGACGCCCTTGGGGTGCTTACACGACCTTGGAAGAGGATCAGCGCTTCAAAATCAAACGAATCGTGGTTAAGCCTCAGGCATCGCTTTCGCTGCAAATGCACCATCATCGCAGTGAACACTGGATTGTAGTGAGCGGTATGGCGCGCGTGGTTAACAACGATCGTGAGTTTTTGCTCAATACAAATGAATCAACCTTCATTCCCGCTGGTCATACACACCGCCTGGAGAACCCAGGGGTTATCGATCTGGTGTTGATTGAGGTGCAAAGTGGCGATTATTTGGGCGAGGACGACATCGTTCGGTTTGAAGATATCTACGGTCGGGCCGGTGTCTGACTAATGCGCCTTTAGAGGTTTGCTGATGGCTCGTGTTTTGCGCCTTGGATGCTTTGCATGAAGGTGCAAAACCGAGAGTAGGGTTTGCAGCAGGTCAGGCATACGCCTGACTTTTTTCAGGAGTCAGCGATGTTGGGGTTGTTTAGAAGCCTATGGGAATACCGGGGCTTCGTTTGGTCGTCCATTCGTAACGAGTTCGTTGCCCGTTTTGCCCGGAGTCGCTTGGGTGGGCTGTGGATGATTATTAACCCGCTGGCGCAGGTGGCGATTTATGCGCTGGTGCTGTCCAACGTGCTGGCGGCTAAGTTGCCGGGTATTGATAATAAATACTCATATGCGTTGTACCTGATGGCTGGCATCTTGGCGTGGAGTTTGTTTTCTGAGATCGTCGGCCGCTGTCTCACGCTCTTTATTGATCAGGGTAACCTGATGAAAAAGATGCGTTTCCCGCGTATCACATTGCCAGTGATTGTGGTGGGTTCCTGCTTGTTAAATTATCTACTGCTGTTTGCGGCTTTATTACTTGTGTTTGCCTTGTTTGGGCAAAAACTGAGTCTGCAGCTGTTTTGGATTATCCCTTTGACCGTCATTGTCACTGCTCTGGCGGTGGGGATTGGTTTGGTATTAGGCATATTCAATGTTTTTGTTCGTGATACTGGGCAAGTCGTGCCCATTGTCATGCAGGCGTGGTTTTGGCTGACGCCGATAGTGTACCCAGCCACTATTATTCCTGAAGATTTTAAAGGCTTTATGGCCTTCAACCCCATGTATCCTATTGCCACTGCGTTTCACGATGCGCTGGTGTATTCGCGGATGCCCAATGTCGAAGGGCTCATAGTGCCTGGGCTGGTGGCTGTTCTGCTGTTGCTGTTAGGGCTTGTTATGTTCAGGCGCGCGGCACCTGAAATGGTGGACGTATTATGAGCCTTTTAACAGTCAATCAACTGGGTAAGTCGTACCGGGTCTATGCCTCTGAGTTCCAACGCGTAGGGCGCTGGTTCGGCTTGCCCATCAAGCCCACTGAAGAACACTGGGTGATGAAGGATGTGAGTTTTACGATCCAGCCTGGTGAGTCCATTGGTATTGTCGGGCAAAATGGCGCCGGCAAGTCGACGCTGTTGAAGATGATTACCGGAACGTTGCAGCCAACGGAAGGTAGTGTTCAGGTCAATGGTCGCATTGCTGCGATCCTTGAGTTGGGCATGGGCTTCAGCCCGGAGTTGAGCGGTCGCCAGAATGTGTTTCATTCTGCGGGCTTGATGGGCTTTAGCGTTGCCCAGATTACCGAAGCTATGAACGACATCGAAGCGTTTGCCGAAGTGGGTGAGTACTTCGATGAACCTGTGCGGACGTATTCCAGCGGGATGCAGATGCGCGTTGCGTTTGCGGTCTCTACAGCGTTTCGTCCTGACTTGTTGATAGTGGATGAAGCCCTCTCCGTAGGGGACAGCTACTTTCAAGCAAAGTGTTTCAAGCGAATCAAGCAGTATCGAGAAGAAGGGATGACCCTTATTTTGGTTTCTCATAGTGCCGATGACGTGGTTCGACATTGTGAGAGGGCGATTCTTCTGAAAGACGGCCGCATAAAACTTGACGGGCCTTCACGGGATGTGACCAATCACTACTTGGATGAGTTGTTCGGCAAGAAGAAAACCGACTCGCAGGAACAAGATGTGGTCACCCAAGTGCTTGCCGAGAACGACTTCACTGCCACGGAAGACGTCTTTGCAACGCGCGGAGGCTATAACCCAGCCGAGTATCGTTGGGGGCATGGTGGCGCGGCGATTATTGATTATTTGTTGGTCGTTGATAACGAGCGTTTCCCTTCACATATCGAAAGTAATTCACACTGCGACTTTTATTTTAAAGTCCGCTTTGACTCGGACTTTGAAAGTGTCGTCCCCGGGTTCCTGATAAAAACCTTGGAAGGTATATTTTTGTACGGAACGAATTCGTTCGTTTCAAGCCGAGGCCAGGCGTTAATCTCCGTCAAGGCGGGCGATGTAAGGATTTTTAAATTCTCGCTGTCACTGAGCCTGAATGCGGGTGATTTTCTCGTTTCTTTTGGGATATCGTCGGGTGATCCGTCGATAGGAGACTTGGTGCCATTGGATAGGCGTTATGACTCAATAATGCTGAAAGTTAGCCGGGCTATCCAGTTTTGGGGGATAGCAGACATGGCGGCTACGTTTAATGTGGAATATCCAGGCGCTTCTGAAATTGAGGTTGTAAAGCATGATTGAAAGTTTGGTGGCGCAGCTACCTGAGGTCTATCAGCCTATCTTCGGCCACTCGGACTTCGCGGATCACGCCTCTCGTCCCTGCGCGGACCGACTAGAAGTCATCCTGGGCATTTATGATGCGCTGCAGAACGTCATTGGCCGGCCATTGAGGGTTCTGGACCTTGGTTGTGCACAAGGTTTTTTCAGCCTGAACCTCGCCAGTCGTGGCGCGAGCGTGCTGGGCGTCGACTTCCTGGATAAAAACGTTGCGGTGTGTACTGCGCTCGCTGAAGAAAACCCGCAATTGGATGCAACGTTCGAAGTAGGGCGAGTCGAAGACGTCATTGATCGGCTGCAACCTGGTCAATATGACCTTATTTTAGGGCTCAGCGTTTTTCATCACGTTATTCATGAGCGTGGCATTGATGAGGTTAAGCGTCTTTTCCAATATGCAGCCAGTGTATCGGGTGCTCTGATACTGGAAATTGCGCTGCAGGAAGGTGATCTTTTTTGGGCCGCCTCGCAGCCAGAGGACCCTCGCTCTCTACTCGATTCGTTGAATTTCGTTCGTGAGGTTATTCGTTGCAAAACGCACCTTACGACGGTGCAACGCCCGCTTTATGTGGCTAGCAACTGCTATTGGGTCATCGGGGATAAGGCTGGCCAGTTTGATACATGGAGCAATGAGTCGCACGCGCTGGCCAACAACACCCATGAAGGCAGTCGGCGCTACTTTTTTGGCCCGAAAGAAATTGCAAAGCTCTACCGTTTTACTGGGCCGCGCGAAGAACACAACCGTCTTGAATTTCTTCGAGAAAAAATCTTCTTGAGCAATCCGCCTGCGGGTTATCCGGTTGCTCAATCTCTTGTCATCCTGGAAGGAGAGGAAGAGGGCTGGGTTGTCATGGAGCGTTTTCCTGGCCGTCTGCTGCTTGAGTTACTGGCGGAACCGGCGCTCGACCGGAAAGCCATTCTCAGGGACATTTTGGAACAACTCGTGACGCTCGAGTCTTTCGGGTTATGCCACAGCGATGTCCGTTCCTGGAACATATTGGTTTCTGGATCATCCCAGGCAAGATTGATTGATTATGGTGCCATATCGCAGGAGTTCAAAGACTGTGTATGGCCACACAATGTCTATCTCGCTTTCCTCGTGTTCGTACATGAACTGGCAACGGGGCACGTTGCCGATCCTGCACCCATGAGGCAAGTTTCAATTACGCCGTTCAATTTGCCACAGCCTTTCCGTAGCTGGGCGGCGGGTATGTGGGCGGTGCCTGTGCAGCAATGGAGTTTTCGGCTGATGCTGGAGCATCTGGATGCTCTGGTTGAAGACCCGTTAGATGGGAATCCGGAAAAAACGGAAGAGTTTTGGATGCAAGCCATTGAAGAGGCAATAGACCTGCACAGTGGGCGTATCCGAGATTTAGGTGGGCAATTTTTAGGGAAAAGTCAGGATATGGAATTGCAGCTTGAGAGAGTTCGGGCCCGGGTGGAGCGGGTAGCCGAGATTGCTCTGGATGTTCAGGGGGGGATGAAAGAAACCGAGCGTCGCGCGATTTATGTAGAAGCTGTCGCAGAGCAACTGCGCCTTCAGCTTCAGGACGCGGGCTTGAGAATTCAATCGGCTGAACGGCGCAGCCATGAAACAGAGCTGTCGTTGCGCGAAAGTATCAATCGAGCGGCTCAGTCGGAGATCAAACGATCCGCGGCAGAGTCTGCGAACGATTTGCTGCGCGAGCAGTCACGTCAAGCAACCAGTGAGTTGCTTGACCTGTACAAAATCCATCAAAAGCTCACCAGTCAATTTGAATTCGAACAGCAACAGCGTTTGAATCTGGAGACGCAGATTCAAGGGCTCCAGGCTCGCGCCAGCGAGTTGGAAGCTGAGCGCGACGCTGTGCGGATAGAGGCGATCAGTGCACTGGCTCAGGTCGAATACCTTGAGGGTCATCCGAGTCACTTAGGGCAGCAAATTGAGGCGTTGACTGAGCAACTGTTGGTTGTGGAACATCACAAACAAAATCTCAGTGACGAGTTGGCCAGCCATGCAGGCCACACATCTAGCCTTGAGACACAGTTGCATGACGCCAAGCAACGTCTGGATGCCGCATTGCATGATGCCTATACCTGGTATCAGAAAGCAGGGGCGATCGAGGCTTCCCAGGAAGAGTTACGCAAGTCTCTGGATGACGCTTTGGCCAATGCTCACCATTGGTACGCTCAGGCAATGGCCAATGAAAAACTGGTCAGTGAGCTTCGCCGCAGTACCTCCTGGCGCATCACTTGGCCGATGCGTGCAATTACCCGCGCGCTGCGTTGGACGTTGATGCTTCCGGTCCGTGTGTTGAAGTTGGTCACGCGCAAGGGCACTGCCTTCCTGATTCGTTTTCTGCTGGCTGTGCCAGCTTTGCGTAAACCGGCCAGTGCATTACTTAAGCGTTACCCACGCATTCATGCACACCTTCTGCAATTTGCGCGTCATCGCGGGCTTATTCGCCCGGACATGACGCCTTCTGTCAGTGCGCCTTTTCATCCTCCGCAGAAAAAAAACGAGCAGGCGCCTTCAGCGCTCCCGAGCGATGTTCCGATGGAAAAGATCACGTCGCTGGACTTTATAGATAAGGACTATTACGGCAAAAAAGTGGCCGTATTAGCACCTGCATCAAGCTCGGGTGTGGCCGGTGGCGCAGAACGTTTCAATTCCGGCTTGCTCAAGGCCTTGCTCGATCAGGGCTGTGACGCAGAACTGGTATGTTTGCCTGTCGATGAGTCTACTTTCGAAGGCATTCAGCAGGGGTATCGGGACTTTGCTGAGCTGGACCTGAGCGCCTACGACTTGGTGATTTCGACCAAGGCGCCTTCCTATGCGGCGAGTCACCCTAATCATGTGCTGTATCTGGTGCACACGGTCAGGGTTTTCTATGACATGTTTGCTGATGTCTTCCCTCATGCTGGTGAGGAACTAAAGGCGCAGCAAAGTTGGATTCATCAAGAAGACAACAAAGCGCTTGCCCAGATCAAGCAACGCTTTTCCATTGGTACCGAAGTCTCCAAGCGTCTGGTTGAGTGGAACAACTATGATGCCGAAGTTATTCATCCTCCGATGGATTTGGATGGGCTTTATAACGCAGGTACCGGCGACTATTTCTATATGCCAGGTCGCCTGCATGCATGGAAGCGAGTCGACTTGGCGATCAAGGCGATCAAGTGCTCTTCGTTGCCTATGAAACTGATTATCTCCGGGATGGGGGATGCCGAGCAGCAGCTTCGTGACCTCGCTGCCGGCGACTCACGTATCGAATTTGCGGGGCGAGTGGACGACGAAACGCTCAAGCGTTTGTACGCGGGTGCTTTGGCCGTTCCGTTCCTGCCGATAAGGGAAGACTACGGTTACATCACTCTGGAGGCATTTACATCCGGCAAGCCTGTCATCACGTGTACAGACTCCGGCGAGCCTCAGGTGTTTGTCGAGCATGGGGTGTCAGGTTTTGTTTGTGCGCCTGAGCCGCAGTCAGTCTGCGATGCGTTTGAGCGCCTTTGGCAAGACCGCACACTTGCGGCACGCATGGGCAACGCGGGTCGTGAACGTGTTTCCAGCATCAACTGGAAAACAGTCTCGGGTAGTTTGTTGCGCGCAGGTTTCCCGGAGATAAAAACGCCGGTTGTGAACATCAAAACACCGCTCAAAGTTGCAGTGCTTGATATGCAACCGATTATCCCGGCGGTTGGCGGCGGAAGACTGCGATTGCTGGGTCTCTACCACGCGTTGGGTGAAGACGTACAGGCTCGCTACATTGGCTCGTATGATTGGCCAGGTGAGAAGTACCGCCGCCATAGCATCACCCCAACGTTTGAAGAGATTGATGTGCCTTTGAGTGCCGAGCACCATGCTGCGGCAGCCGAGTCGGCTCGGCAGGCAGGTGGCAAGACCGTCATCGATATGCTGTTCCCTCAGCAGGGCCATTTGTCTCCAGAGTATCTGCAGGAAGTATTTGACGCAGTCGAGTGGGCCGAAGTGGTTGTCTTCTCCCATCCCTGGATTGCACCGCTTGTCAGCGATGCCCGACTGGCCGGTAAGACGGTTATTTATGACTCGCAGAACGTTGAGTCGGAGCTGCGCTCCCAATTGCTGGATTTGAACCGCCCGTTCGAAAAAAGCGTGTTGGACGAAGTTATTCGTGCCGAAAAGCTGGTGGGTGATCGTGCTGATATTGTCCTCGCGTGCTCGCAGGAAGATATCGACGGTTTCGTTACGCGCTTCGGCTGGCGTGCGAGCAAGCTGAAGCTGGTTCCCAATGGCGTATTCAGTGATGTGATTCAGCCGCCGACCCAACAGCAGAAAGCGGCTGCCCGTCAGGCGCTGGGCCTTTCTTCTGACGAAAAAGTAGCTTTTTTTATTGGGAGCAATTACGCGCCCAACATTGAAGCAGGCTTGTTTATCGTCGAGGAGTTAGCGCACGAGCACCCAGATTGCTTGTTTGCCATCGGAGGCGGCGTGTGCAGCAAGCTGCCGCAAAAACTACCGAAAAACGTTCGTTCCATTGGCTTTCTTGAAGAAGAAGACAAAGTTCGCTGGTTGCATGCCAGTGATGTTGCGATCAACCCGATGTTTTCCGGCTCAGGTACCAACATCAAGATGTTCGACTTCATGTCGGCGGCCTTGCCTGTGGTTACCACACCTACTGGCGCGCGCGGTATAACGTCGATAAGTACCGATGGGATTTACCTGGCCGAGCGTGCAGGCGTCAGTGCTCTGCTTGGACGCGTACTGAACGACCCCGAGGCATTGGCGGCGGGCGGCGAAGAAAATCGTCGTGTCGTAAAAGAGCGCTTTTCCTGGGAGGCTATCTCTCCGGCGCTGGGCAAAACAGTACGCACGACTCACCTGCGTAAACAGGGCGTGGCCCTGCTGTCTTCGACGGACCAAGCCAGCGCAATTCGGGTGGCTCACTTAAGCACTGTAGGTCTCAAGTGCGGGATTGGCGAATACACTAGAAAGTTGATAGCGGTTTATCAGGCGCGCGGGGTTTCCAACTTTTTGCTGGCAGCTGAAGCGGCGAATGAAAAGCCGACACTTTCCGGTCTTGATATTCCCGTTGATACCGTCTGGTTCTTCGATAACGTTACTTGGAACAGCAGCCGCATTGATCCGCGAGCATTACAGCGATTGCTGGAATGGCAAGCCACTCATCTGGTGATTCAGTATCACCCTGGCTACTATCCGTCTGAAATGCTTATTGATTTTGCCAAGGCCGCTAAGTCTAATGGTGTTGCCGTCACTGTCATTGTGCATAACTTCGTTGATGAGACAGCCGCCGTTATGCGCAGGCTCAATGCGCTGGGTGTTACTTTGTTTTCGCACCGCACCACAGAAGTCCTTCAAGCCAAAGCCGTAGGGGTGCAGTTGGAAAAAGTACCATTGGCCATGGAGTTCAAAGAGGGCGCACGTGCCCAAGGCTTGGCGCCTCGGGATTGGAGACTGCAACCGCCGGTCATCGTCACCACCGGGTTTTTGCGTCGACACAAAGGTGTTGTGTCCTTGATTCGTTCAATGCCCGATGTGCTGGAGAAATTCCCTGGGGCGCAGTTAGTCATTCAATGCGCGCTGTATCCTAGCGAGGATTCCGAAAGCGAAGTGATGGCATGTGAGTCAGAAATCAAGCGGCTGAAACTGGCGGATGCGATCAGGCTGGATACCCGCTTTTTGGACAAGGACGTGGTGCTGGCCGAGTTGGCTAAGGCCGATCTTGCCGTACTGCCTTATGAGCAAAGCAATGAGGGAGGGAGTGCTACCGCTGCCGATTGTATGTGCGTAGGGCTTCCCTTGATTGTTTCAGATGCTGAGATTTTCGATGAGGTTCGCGCGGTGGCATTTACAGTTCAGCCGAATGTAAAAGCAATATCGGCGGGGATCATTGAAGTGCTCTCCCGCCCTGAGCTTTATGTAACGCTTGAACAAAATTCTATTGCGCACGCCCAAGAAAACTCATGGGGCAATTTTGCCGGCGGGTTCTTGTTGGGGTAACACAGTCGATTCTTTGGTATGCGCACAGCTTGCTGGTGTGTGCATATTTTCGGATAGAGCGGGTGCTGGGCTGTCTTCATCACCACGGTATGAACAGGCCACCGGCCTCGCTCGTTAAGGATTTTATTTTCGATGGGGAGTTTTATGAAAAAAGCAATTATCACCGGCATCACCGGCCAAGACGGTGCCTACCTTGCTCAGCTGTTGCTGGAAAAAGGCTATACCGTGTATGGCACTTACCGCCGTACCAGCTCGGTCAACTTCTGGCGCATGGATGAGCTGGGTGTTACCCAGCACCCTAACCTGCACCTGGTCGAATACGATCTGACCGATCTGTCCTCCAGCATTCGCTTGCTGCAGACCACCGAAGCTACCGAGGTCTACAACCTCGCTGCACAGAGCTTCGTGGGCGTGTCCTTCGACCAGCCGATGACGACTGCCGAGATCACTGGCCTGGGCGCTGTCAATTTGCTGGAAGCCATTCGCATTGTTAACCCGAAAGTTCGCTTCTACCAAGCGTCTACCTCGGAAATGTTCGGTAAGGTTCAAGCGATCCCGCAGATCGAATCCACGCCGTTCTATCCACGCAGCCCCTATGGCGTCGCCAAGTTGTACGCGCACTGGATGACCATTAACTACCGTGAGTCCTATGGCATCTTTGGTGCCAGCGGTATCTTGTTCAACCACGAGTCGCCGCTACGTGGCCGTGAGTTCGTAACCCGCAAGATCACCGACTCCGTGGCCAAGATCACTCAGGGCAAGCTGGACGTCCTTGAGTTGGGCAACATGGACGCCAAGCGCGATTGGGGTTTTGCCAAGGAATACGTTGAAGGCATGTGGCGCATGCTGCAAGCCGACGAGCCGGATACCTTCGTTCTGGCGACCAACCGTACTGAAACCGTACGTGACTTCGTGTCGCTGGCATTCAAGGCAGTTGATATTAACCTCGACTGGAAAGGCGAGGGTGACCAAGAGCACGCTATTGACGCAGCCAGCGGCAAGACTGTGGTTCAGGTCAATCCGAAGTTCTACCGCCCGGCTGAAGTTGAGCTGTTGATTGGCGATCCTGCAAAAGCCAAGGCAGTACTGGGTTGGGAGCCAAAAACCAGCCTGGAAGAGCTGTGCCGAATGATGGTTCAGGAAGACTTGCGTCGTAACGAGCAAGGCTTTTCGTTCTGAGGCCAATAGGACGCCATTATCAGCGTCCTAAACGAGCGGGTTCTTGTTAGAACCCGCTTCGTCCTATTTATGTTGTTCAGGACAAAGGTGGTAAGCGTTGAAACATGTTCTGTTGACTGGAGCTAACGGCTTTGTCGGTAAAGTACTGCTGGATCAGCTTCTCGCAGCAGGTTATCGAGTAAGTTGTGCCTGTACTCATGCCAGCCCGTCACCGCGTGCGGGTGTAGAACAGGTTGTGTTGGATATTCGAGATGCCAGCGCCTGCGCCACTACGCTCGGACAAATTAAACCTACCCATATTATTCACCTGGCCGCCATTTCCCACGTGCCGACCAGTTTTCGCGACCCGTTGTTGACTTGGAATACCAACGTCATTGGCAGCCTGAATTTGCTCGAAGCGATCAAGCAACAGGCCCCTGACGCATTTGTGGTGTTCGCCAGTTCTTCCGAAGTCTATGGTGAAGCTTTCAAGGCTGGCGTTGCGTTGGATGAAAGCAGCCCGTGCTTGCCGATGAATCCTTATGCGGCCAGCAAGTTGGCGGCAGAGCTCGCTTTCGAACAGTATTTCAAGCAGGGCGTACGCGGTGTCATTGCGCGCCCGTT
Source organism: Pseudomonas sp. 2995-3 (assembly GCF_002742565.1). Taxonomy (NCBI): domain Bacteria; kingdom Pseudomonadati; phylum Pseudomonadota; class Gammaproteobacteria; order Pseudomonadales; family Pseudomonadaceae; genus Pseudomonas; species Pseudomonas sp. 2995-3. Next base: position 171,714 of record NZ_LJSB01000176.1, read on the forward strand.
CAACCATATCGGGCTTGGACAATCGCCGGACTTCGTGACTGCCTCGTTTGCCAGGCAGATCGCTTTGATCGAAGGTGGAAAGCAAGCGCCGGTCATGCAAGTAGGAAACCTCGATGCCTGTCGCGATTTCCTGGATGTGCGAGACGTCTGTGCGGCTTATGTTCAGTTGTTAGAACTCAATGACGCTCAAGGGCATCCGCGACTGTTTAATATCGCATCCGGGCAGGCACGTAAAATTCGCGACATTCTGGACGAAATGATCAGCCAAAGTGCCGTTAGCATTACGGTAGAGTTGGATCCGCAACGTCTGCGACCTTCGGACATTCCGTTTGCTGTCGGTGACTGTGAGCGTATCCGTGACGTCTTGAACTGGCAGCAGAAGATTCCTTTGAAGGAAACCTTGATGTCGCTGTTGGTTGACTGGCGTATCCGTGTGGCAGCCGAGCAGTGAAAGTACTGATGGGGAGCGAGTCGCTGCGTCCGCCATTGACCGGCATAGGCAATTACACTCTCAATCTTTTGCGTGAGTTTCAGACACTGTCGGATATTGAGGCGGTGGATTGTTTTAACGGCGATCGGTTTTCAGACGCGAAGGAAGTTTTAGCCAGTATGGGGCAGGCGCCTGAGCCTGTGCTGCATAGCGGTTCTACCCGCTTATGGAAGGCTCAGTTGCGCAAGGTGTTGCGTTCTATGCCTTTGACTTACCGGTTGAAGTCGACCTGGTCAAATACACGCTTCAAACGGGGTTGCCGGAGTCGTAAAGACTTTATATATCACGAACCCAACTTTATCTTAAAACCCCATGACGGCCCAAGTGTGACCACGGTGCACGACTTGTCGTTTATCCGGCACCCGGAGTTCCACCCTGCAGAACGGGTGGCATGGCTGAGTCGGCAGCTACCACGAACCCTTGATCGAGCCGATTTTGTGATTGCCGACTCAGAGGTGGTGCGCGCAGAACTGATCGAACAGTTCAGTGTGCCTTCAGACCGGGTCAGGGCTATTTATTTAGGGGCCGATGCTCGGTTTATGCCGCGTTCGGCAGATGACACCGTATCGGTGTTATCCAAGTATGGACTGGTACATGGTCGCTATCTGGCATTTGTCGGCACTATTGAACCGCGCAAAGGTCTATCAGTGTTGCTGGATGCATGGGAGCAGTTGCCATCAGCCGTGCGTAATAACTGGCCATTAGTGATCGCAGGTGCACCAGGTTGGCGCAATGCTGAATTAATGAGCCGGGTCATGGCGATGCAAGCTAGAGGTGACGTGAAGTTTCTACAATTCGTCAGCTCTCACGATTTACCCTTTATATACGCCGGGGCGGCAACCTTTGTTTACCCCTCTATATATGAAGGTTTTGGTTTGCCAGTGCTGGAGGCGATGGCCAGTGGTGTGCCTGTCATCTGTGGCTTGGGTACCTCGATGGCTGAATTCGCCGAAGGGGCGTGCAAGCTTTTTCAAGTAGGTGACTCGCAAGCACTGGCACTGGCAATCTCGGAGTTACTTGAGGACCCGACCCAAAATGCGCAGATGGCCCATTTTGGCACGGTTCAAGCAAATCGCTTCTCATGGGCTCGCTGTGCGCGGGAGACTATTCAGGTCTACGTGGAAGCTGGAAAAAATCACTCACAAGGTAGTTATGATGAAACTAGGTAAGATTGCATTGGCAATGACATGTGTAGCCGCACTGAGCGCATGTGATAATAGCAAGCCAGAAACCATGTTCGCCGCGCAATATAGCGTGCCGCAATCGACGTTGGACGTATCAGCTGGCAGCACTTTTGCTGTGCCGTTTACCGTTAAAAATACGAGCACGGCCACCTGGGACTCCAAAGCAGCTAAAGATCCTGTCGTGGCGGCCTACCACTGGTTGGATGCTGATAGAAAACTGGTGGTTCAAGACGGTGATCGGACGTTGTTTGCTGAGCCTGTAAAGCCGGGTTCGCAAGTAACGATGCAATTGAAAGTCGAGGCGCCCAAAGCAGCAGGTACTTATGTCCTTCAGGCGGGCCTGTTGCAAGAGGGTGTGGTGTGGTTTGAGGCTAAGAATGTCAAGCCGCTGGAAATAAGTGTAAAGGTTAAGTAGTCGTTGTCGGTTAATTAGTATTCGAGTAACGGTGGAGGCATGCGCCATCTCTTATTTTTTAATAAGATCCACCGTTCTCTAAATAGGTGTTTTTTTGAAGATATTACATTTTTACAAAACCTTTGCCGCCGACCAGCATGGCGGTGTTGAGATGTTTATCCGTCACTTAACTCATGCTACGAGCAAGCAAGGGTGTGAAAATGTGGTGCTTTCGTTAGCCAAAGAAAGTTCGTCTTCTACACAAGAGCTAGATTATGACTTAGTGCAGGCAAAAGAAAATTTTAACCTGGCGTCCACCGGGATTTCTTTTTCGGCCTTTAAGGTTTTTGCACGTCTGGCTAAATCGGCCGATATTGTGCACTATCATTTTCCCTGGCCCTTTATGGACCTGGTTCATTTTGCAACGCGTTCCAAGAAACCGTCAGTGGTCACGTATCACTCTGACATTGTTCGGCAGAAGTTTCTGAAGAGTGTGTACAGTCCGCTTCAAAGTGCTTTTTTAAAAAGTGTAGATGCGATTGTTGCGACAAGTCCAAATTACCTCGAAAGCTCACCTGTTTTAGCAGGCTATCGAGATAAGTCGACGGCCATTCCTATCGGCTTGGAACAGTCGATGTATCCGGAGTCTGATGCGGGCGAAGTGGCGAAGTTACGCGAACGTTATGGGCGCTTCTTTCTTTTTGTTGGTGTGCTGCGTTACTACAAGGGCTTGGAGTTCTTGCTTCGTGCCATAGAGGGTACCGAGTGGCCTTTATTGGTGGTTGGAGCAGGGCCGTTGGAGCAAGAGTTGATGCAGATGGCTGCCGACAAACAGTTGCACAACGTGCATTTTATCGGGCAGGTTTCCGAGCAAGAAAAAGTAAATTTGCTTGAAGCATCGTATGCTGTGGTATTTCCGTCACATTTGCGATCTGAAGCATTCGGTATCAGCCTGCTCGAAGCGGCTATGTTTGGAAAGCCGATGATATGCAGCGAAATAGGCACAGGTACTAGTTACATTAATAAGCATCAAGTTTCTGGTCTGGTAGTCCCTCCGCGTGATGCACTTGCAATGCGACTTGCAATGAGTACGCTGTGGGAGTCGCCGTCTCTGGCTACGCGTTACGGTCAGGCTGCCAGAGAACGCTATTTGCAGGTTTTTACTTCTCGTTCGATGGGAGAGGCCTACGTGCAACTGTATGCTGAGCTGCTTAACCGCTGATTGACTGTTAAGCGACAACGTACCTGGCATCTTTCACCCGCCTGCTTCTCGATGTTATGACATGGGAAAGGCATCCACCAAGGAGCTTTTGTGAAAAGCTCCTGTCTCGATATGATTCTAAAGCCGTGAGGACCCGAGCCGATAGCGTGGCACTATTAGCCGGTTCAACGTTGTCCCCTTCATGACTGATTACGATATTCAGATAATGCTGAAACTGTAGGTAAAACTTCGTCAAAATACGAGGGGAGCCGGCGGATGTTGGGGTGAACATCGACCTTCTTTAGGTCGTCGGTATCAGAGCACGTCATAAAGAGTAGGGCTTCAAGGGAACGTTCCCAGGGACTGAACCCTCACGGGATAGTTTTTTCTTCAGCAATGAGTGTTTGATATATTCGGACAGTCCACGCTCCAGCAGTTTGTAGGAAGCCGTTGCTAAGAGTATCGAAGCGAGCGTCGTCAAAAATAGAAAAGAAAAGCCGTTGGTGAAGTTTCCATAACCCATTTTTGTCATCAGGTTTGGAAGGTATTCTTGAACAAAGGGGTGCCATAAGTACAAGGAAAACGAAATGTCACCCAGGAAAATAGTCCAGCCCGGTACCGAAAGATTAATTCTTTTGCTGGCGATCATTAGGATTAGCATCATCGGAATCAAGCTGAGGCCCCATTCTGATATACCGTGACCCATTTTGAAACGCGCCAGGTATTGCCATATGACCAGCGAAAACGCTGTAAAAATCAAAAGCTGAAGGGTGTTAACGCTTTTTATTTCTATTCGAGACTTGTAAACAAGCCCTATCATTACGCCGACAGCGAACAGCCAGATAATGGGGGATGTGATCAGGTTTAGGTACACATGGCTGAAGCCATAGTTGGTTGTTGTGCTGAGGGTCACCGCACCGTGTAAGTAGGGTATCAGCAGCAGGGTTAAACCAATCCAGGAAAAAAATGCGATCCATCGTGCGCGTCCAAAGAGCATGGATAAGCCAAACACGATATAGAAGTACATTTCATAACTCAGCGACCAGCCGACGGACAGCACGGGGAAGCCAAACACGGGGGCTCCATCACTACCGCTCGGTGGTAGGAAGACAAGACTATAGAAAAGACTTCTAAGATGGGTCGGGTCGCTAAAGAAGTCAAAGCCATATCGAACGATGAATACAAAGGCTAATGACGCAATGATATAGGCCGGCCATACCCGAGAAAAACGTTTTATTAAAAACTCCTTCACGTAGCTGACGGAGCCGTCAGATTTTGTGGTCGTGATGGTCATGATGATGCCGCTGATAATAAAAAATACCGATACGCCCAGCGAACCCATTTCACCAAAAAGTTGGTCGCCCAGGCCTGTTCCATAGGGGCTGATAAACCGGCTCCCGTGGAATATAACCACGATCAAGGCAGCAAAACCTCTAAGGGCTTGGATGAATTCAAGTTTGTCTGAGGAAGGGGCTGTCGTTAAGCTACTAGCGTAACAAGATTTGATTGTTGTCATGCATAAGTCTTTTAGTGGTGAATCATAAAAAGGCTACTGGCGGTAGCGCGTAGGATCTAGTGTGGAACTGTCACTCGCACTCGAATGTATCTATCCAGCAACAGGTTTTGGAGGCCCTGATACTTTACCTAGTACGAAGGCCGCGGAGCGAGATACGCTTTCTCGATCACGTCGTGCTGCCCCAGGCCACTCATTTGTACAGCAGTGTTCGAGTCAAGGCGCAATCATCGCAGCTTGTGGTGTGATTTGGAATGTTTCTTGCGCGCCGTGCTTGTTTACAAGAACCGTCAATCATGAGCCTTGATCTCATCCCAGCATCGGGTAAGTAAACAACGCAAAATGAAGCAAATTCAAACCAAAATGCGTAGCGATCGCAGCCCCCAGCCCTCCCAAACGATAGGCCAACCCATAGCCCACTCCCGCAATGGCTGCCAACAATGTCCACTGCCAGCCTGCACCGACATGAACCAGTCCGAACAGTAAGGATGCGAGTAACAGCGCGAGGTTTTCACCGTAAGGCAGCTGTTTAAAGCGTCGACTCAACCCGCCTTGGATATAGCCTCGAAACAGTGCTTCCTCTACCAGTGTTACCAATAACAGGTTATTCAATACCCATAACCACGCCTGTTCCGGCCATTTCGGTGCCCATTGAGTCATCCCCAACAACACTGCGCCACCCAATGCCGCCACGGCTGTGAGAGTCAACGCCAGTGCGGTGACGCACAGCGTCAGACGCAACGAACGCCGCGCCACGATCCATGGGCAGGCCAGCAGTAACCAGAAACCAATCAGCGGTTTGTCCTGGTTCAAGTACAGCGAGAAGGGTACGGCGTCAGGTGTAAAACGCTGAGGATCAATCCCGCGTCCGTTGTAGAAGCCCGGCAACCAATGCATCGCCAGGCCTAGCGCCATCACGATGAACAAGCCGTGGCCGAGGTAGCGCGCCCAAGGTGTGCGTTGCTGACAGACGGCATAACCGGCGATCAGCAGCAGGGCGACCGAGATCGCTGCCAGTACGCCCAGTTGTCCATAGCTCAAGGCGATTACATAGCCAATGGAAAGAAGCGCCAGGTACAGCCAGGGCAGAGCGAGCATGTGTAATCCTTGGAAAAAACTGGTCGGCATTATAGCGATCCTACCTTCGCCTTAAAATGAAAAGTCATCCACGCGCCCGGCTCAGGTCATGATGATTGCAAAACATGCAGGCGGCTGGTTATAGTCGCGGCTTGTTCATTCCTTCATACAAGATCAGCCCATGCCAGCTTTCCCTTGCATAGCGGTAATCGATTCAGCGCTCAACGCTGTGGTCGTGCCGTGCGGGAACAAGCAGCCTGCGCAGATCAGTCACTACCCCCCACCTGTCAGTAGCACGCCGGTGTACGCAGTCGTATCACCGCCGGGTGTTGGCATTTCGGGCTGATCAGCGAATCGCTGTTCCCGTCTGCCTGCCTGAAAAAAATCAACTGAATTTCAGCGTTTGCTGAATCGGCTTTTTTTGCCTGATTACAGGTGGTAACCATGTCCGTCCTTTCGAAACAATCCGTGGCCGCGGCGGCCACGACGAGCCTGTTTGTCCTGCTGTGGAGCAGCGGGGCGATTTTCTCCAAGTTGGGCCTGGCCCATGCTTCGCCCTTTGCCTTTCTGTTGATCCGTTTTGCCATCGCCCTGGCAGGGTTGGTGATCTTGGTGCCGATCCTCAAGCTGAAGCTACCCCGCACCCGCAAGTCGATGTTGTATGCGGCGGCAACCGGGCTGGTGCTGTTGGGGGCGTATCAGATTTTCTATCTGCTGGCCCTAGACCTCAAAGTGACGCCCGGCGTGATGGCAACCGTCATGGGCGTGCAGCCGATCCTGACGGTGGTGCTGATGGAACGTCAGCGTTCGTTAAGCCGCATGTTCGGCCTGACGCTGGGGTTGGCGGGGTTGATCATGGTGGTCTACCAGGGCATTGGGCTGTCGGGCATGTCTCTGGCAGGGATGCTGTTCGGGCTGCTGGCGCTGGCGAGCATGACCTTTGGTTCCATCATGCAGAAGCGCATTACTGACAACCCCTTGGGCACGCTGCCGGTGCAGTACCTGGCCGGGCTGTTGCTGTGCTCGGTATTTGTGCCATTCCAGCCCTTCCACTTTGAGCACAACGCCGGCTTTTACCTGCCAGTGTTGTGGATGGGGTTGGTGGTGTCATTGCTGGCGACGCTGTTGCTGTACCGCCTGATTGCGCGAGGCAATCTGGTAAATGTCACCAGCCTGTTTTACCTGGTGCCGGCGGTAACGGCCGTGATGGACTATCTGATCTTTGGCAATCGGCTCGCGGTATTGAGTGTGCTAGGGATGGTTTTGATCATCATCGGCTTGGCGTTTGTCTTCCGTAAACACTAGAAGGTGAGCACCAAGGGGGCGGTAGATCGCACGCCGAAACGCCCCCTTGGGCATCAGAGGGTCATGTTGTACCTGTAGGGCGATGCTGTAATAATTCCGCCCTTTAGAATGTAAGTTATTTTTATATGGGGTAATCGGTGCGTCTGCAGGTGGCGGCTGGCTGAGCAACGCTGCCGGCTTCGGTCGAGGGTTTCTCTCTAGTGACAAAGTCGTGGTTGCAGGCCGTATTTGTTTAAAATCGCTCTCTATACTCTCGTCGTATTGAAAGTGGCGGTTTCGCTGGTGCAACGCCTAATTTTCCCCGTTTCGCCGACCTCTTCGTGTTTCAAGCGCTCACTCAGCGTGTTGCTTGCCTGTTAATCGTCGAGGCGGTTTTATCAGACGAGTGCTAGGGTTTCGGTTGGCGGGTGTGAATCGGCAGACGTTGATGGGAAACTTCGGGCCCATCCTTGCGACATTACTGAAAAGATTTAACTCAATGACTATCTTAGTAACCGGCGGTGCAGGCTTTATCGGTGCAAACGTGGCATTGGGCCGGGTAGTGAAGCGCTACTCCGAGCGTTCTGTATGAGAATCTTACTGCTTGGCAAAAATGGCCAGGTAGGCTGGGAACTCCAACGTAGCTTGGCGCCTTTGGGGCAAGTCCTGGCGTTGCACTCCAAAAGCCCGGACTACTGCGGTGACTTGAACGATCTGCAAGGGCTGGCGGCTACCGTGCAGCGGTTTGCGCCTGACGTAATCGTCAACGCAGCGGCTTACACCGCCGTCGACAAGGCCGAGAGTGAGCCGGGCCAAGCGCTGCGCGTGAATGTTGAAGCCCCCGCGGTGCTGGCAACAGAAGCCCGAAAGCTGAATGCCTTGCTGGTACATTACTCCACGGACTATGTGTTTGACGGCCAGGGTGATACGCCTTGGCAGGAAAGCGACCCAGCGGGCCCGCTGAGCGTCTATGGCACGACCAAACTGCAAGGTGAGCAGGCGATCCAGGCCTCCGGCTGCACGTACCTGATCTTGCGCACCAGTTGGGTGTATGCGGCGCGCGGTAATAACTTCGCCAAGACCATGCTGCGCCTGGCAGCAGAACGTGACAGCCTGAATGTGATCAACGACCAATTTGGCGCCCCTACCGGGGCGGACCTGCTGGCGGACGTCACCGCCCATGCTATCCGTGCGGTGCGTTTGAACCCTCAATTGCAAGGCATCTACCATCTTGCGGCAGCCGGTGAGACCACTTGGCACCGGTATGCCCGTTTCGTGCTCGACCAGGCGCAGGCGGCAGGTGTGGAGCTCAAAGTCGCTTCGGCATCCGTCGGCGCGATAACCACGGCCGCTTATCCTACGCCTGCCAAGCGTCCTGGCAACTCTCGACTCAATACTCAAAAACTGCAGAATGCCTTCTCCCTTTGCCTGCCTGAATGGCAGGACGGTGTGGCACGGATGCTTAAAGAAATTCTAGAGAAATGACTATGCTAAAACGCAAAGGAATTATTTTGGCCGGCGGTTCGGGCACGCGCCTTCACCCTGCAACCTTGGCTATTTCCAAACAGTTGCTACCGGTTTACGACAAGCCGATGATCTACTACCCGCTGACCACGTTGATGCTGGCGGGTATTCGCGACATTCTGATCATTTCCACGCCACAGGACACCCCGCGATTCGAGCAACTTTTGGGCGATGGCAGCAACTGGGGTTTGAACATTTCCTACGCTGTACAGGCGTCTCCGGATGGCCTCGCGCAGGCGTTCATCATCGGTGAGGACTTCATCGGTAATGATCTGTCTGCACTGGTGCTGGGTGACAACATCTATCACGGTCATGATTTTAATGAGCTGCTCAAGAGCGCAATGTTGCGTCAGGACGGCGCCAGTGTCTTCGCGTATCACGTGACCGATCCGGAGCGTTATGGCGTCGTAGAGTTCGATACTGAGGGCAAAGCGATCAGCCTGGAAGAGAAGCCGCTGCAACCCAAGTCAAACTACGCGGTTACCGGTCTGTATTTCTACGACCAGGACGTGGTTGAAATGGCTAAAAGCATCAAGCCGTCGCCGCGTGGCGAACTCGAGATTACCGACCTCAACCGTCTCTATATGGAGAAGGGCAAGCTGTCGGTTGAGATTATGGGTCGTGGCTACGCATGGCTGGATACAGGCACGCATGACTCACTGCTACAGGCCAGCCACTTCATTGCAACGCTTGAGCATCGTCAGGGGCTTAAAGTTGCCTGCCCTGAAGAAATTGCGTTTCGCCAGAAGTGGATTGACGCCGAACAGTTGGAGAAACTTGCGGTGCCGCTTTCCAAGAATGGCTATGGCCAATATCTCAAGCGATTGCTCAGTGACAAGATTTTTTGATGGCCTGAGTGGAACGCGGCATCCCCAGTTGCTGCCTTAAGGTCGATCCGTGGCACCGCCAAGCTGGCCCGATAACATGTTGGAGATACCGTAAAAATGAGAGCCACTTCCCTCGCCATTCCGGACGTTATTCTGTTTGAACCGAAAGTATTCGGGGACGAGCGCGGGTTTTTCTACGAAAGTTTCAATCAGAAGGTTTTCGAGGATGCTGTCGGAAAACCTGTCCACTTCGTGCAGGACAACCACTCAAAATCTGCAAAAGGCGTGCTGCGCGGCCTGCATTATCAGATCAAGCAGGCCCAAGGAAAGCTGGTGCGTGTGATACGCGGAGAAGTCTTTGACGTGGCAGTGGACCTGCGTAAAAGCTCGCCCACATTCGGCCAGTGGGCGGGCACTTACCTCAGCGAGAACAACCGAGCCCAGCTTTGGATACCCGAGGGTTTCGCTCACGGCTTCGTAGTGCTGTCTGAAAGTGCTGAGTTTCTGTACAAAACCACCGATTTCTGGGCGCCAGAGCATGAGCGCAGTCTTGCCTGGAATGACGCCGACGTGGCTATCGATTGGCCGATTTCCGAGCCGCCTACGCTGTCGGCCAAAGATACCAATGCCACCCGTTTTGCTGAGGCTGAAACCTTCGCCTAGTTGGCCTTCCTGTCAGGCACTTGAGCGTGCCCACACCCGTCCTGGGCTGGGCACGATCTCCTACAACGCTTTCGCCAATTTTCCGGGTCGCAACACCAACCACAACGCCCCCCCAATCAACACCCCCCCATACAAATGCGCCATCGACAACGGCTCCCCCAGCAACAACGCCCCCCACAACACCCCAAACGGCGGAATCATAAACGTCACCGTCATCGACTTCACCGGCCCAATGGACGACAGCAAACGGAAGTACAGGATGTAGGCAAACGCCGTACACACCAGCCCCAACCCCAGCAACGAAGACCATACCTGCCAACCACCCCAGTTCGCTGGTGGATGGCTGATGGCGCTGTAGGCAAAGAACGGCAGTAAGAACAGGGTAGCGCCGAGCATGCTGCCCAACGCCGCAAGCCGGCTGTCCAGGCCGCCACGTTGATCGAGCCAGCGCCGCGCAAGGAAACCGGCAAAGCCGTAGCACGTGGTGGCCAGCAGGCAGGCTAGTGCGCCCATCAACAAGTCCAGATCAAAGGCTACCGGCCCGGCACGGGTCAGGACTCCTACGCCAAACAGGCCCAAACACACACCTGCGATTTTCGAAGGGGTCAGGCGTTCACTGAAGAACAACCCGCCAATCAACACGCCCATCAACGGCGTGGTGGCGTTGAAGATCGCCGAGTATCCCGCTGGCAGCACCTGGGCGGCCACGGAATACATAGTCGCGGGAATCCCGGAGTTGATCACGCCGAGCAGCAGCACGGTCTTGAACTTGCCCTGGAAGTCCCAGTTCACGCGCATCACGGTGAGGATTACCAGCAGGCCGGCTGCCGCAATCGACACGCGAAAAAACGCAGTCGGCACCGTGCCGATTTCCGGCGCAATGATGCGCATGAACAGGAAGCTGGCGCCCCAAATGGCAGCCAGCCCCAACAGGTACAGGGTGTCGACAGGTCTCACGGAACACTCCTACATCAATAAGGCGGCGAGTGTTGCCCAGTGGCCTGCGCGACACAATCGCTAATTACAGGACAAACCGCGTGACCATGCCGTTGAGGTCCACCGCCAGGCGCGACAATTCGTGGCTGGCCGCCGAGGTCTGGGTGGCACCGGCGGCGGTCTGGGTCGACAGGTCGCGGATGTTCACCAGGCTGCGGTCGACATCGCGGGCCACCAGGGCCTGTTGCTCGGCGGCGCTGGCGATCACCAGGTTGCGTTCACTGATTTGCGAGATGGCGGCGGTGATTTTTTCCAGGGCGCTGCCGGCGTTGTTGGCCCGCTGCAAGGTCTGGCCGGCGTGCTCGGCGCTGCTGTTGAGCGCTTCGACGGTGCCTTGGGTACCTTGCTGGATGCCGTTGATCATCTGCTCGATTTCTTCGGTGGAGTCCTGGGTGCGTTGCGCCAGCGAGCGCACCTCGTCGGCCACCACTGCAAACCCACGCCCGGCCTCACCTGCGCGGGCGGCTTCGATGGCGGCATTCAGCGCCAGCAGGTTGGTTTGCCCGGCGATGCCGCGGATCACTTCCAGCACTTTGCTGATGTCCTGGGCTTGTACGGCCAACCCTTCGGCCTTGTTCGAGGCGCCGAGCACTTCGTCCACCAGGTTCTGGATCGAGCTGATGGTTTCGCTGATCTGGTAATGACCGTGCTTGCTGTCTTCGTCGGAGGCCTTGGATGCCTCGGCGCTGGACACTGCATTGGCCGCGACTTCGTCCACTGCTGCGCTCATCTCGTTGACGGCGGTGGCGGCCTGTTCGATCTCATCGTTCTGCGCTTGCAAGCCACGGGTGCTCTGCTCCATCACCGAACTCATCTCTTCGGCTGCGGACGCCAGTTGCTGCGCCGACTCGCTGATGCCATGGAGGGTGGTGCGCAACTGGTCCTGCATGGTGGCCAGGGCCGTCAACAGTTGCGCCGGTTCGTCGCTGCCTTTGACCACGACGGGCTGGCTCAAATCACCACCGGCAATGGTGCGCGCCACGGCCAGGGCCTGGCCGAGCGGGGCGGTGATGCTGCGGGTCAGCAGCCAGGCGAGCAACAAGGTCGCGATCAGCGCGCACACAATGATCAGGCCGACCACCCACTGCGCGCTGGTATACATCTGCGCCGCCGCGTCTGCTGCGGTTTCCACGCCTTTTTGGTTGAAGGTAATCATGTCCTCCAGGCTTTTATTCAGGAGCGTGCCCTGCGGGCCGAGGCGCGTGCTGAGCAGGTCGATGGCGTCTTGCTGCTGGTCCTTGTCGACCAGCTCCACCATCTGGCTGACGATACTGTTGTAAGTGTTCACATTGATGTTGAGCTGCTTGAGCATGGCGCGTTCGTCGTCGCCGCTGAGCAGGTCTGCGTGGTGCTCCAGCAGGGTGTTGAGTTCGCTGCGCTGGTTGGCGATCAGGCTTTTGCTGTTGTCGCGGATCCGTGATTCGTCGGTGGTCGCCATGCGCATCGACTCCAGGCGGATGCTGGCGATGCAGGCGGCAGCGTCGTGGATATTCTCGATGCTCGGCATCCACGATTCTTCAATCACCAACGCGCTTTCGCGCAGCTTGGCCATCTGCCCCAGGCCAAACATTCCGACGATCACCAGCATGCTGGCCAACACCCCAAAACTCAGGCTGGCGCGCAGACCGATCGGCATATTCCTCAATGACATCTTAGTGCTCCTTAGGCGATTTGAACCGGTTCCCGGGTCGGTCTTCAGACCTTGTTAGGTTGGGAAGGGCGCGCTATATATCAAAGTGCCATCAAGGTGGTAATCGGGGTTTCCCCTAAGTGGTATCAAGGGTGTTACATACGTTGAGAACTCACAGGTTTGCGCGGTTTCCTGGCAATGAGCGTCAAGCCCCGCAGCTCCAGGCCTGTAGCGGTGGGCGGCGCGACTTTATGGTGTTTTTGCTGACCGTACGGTCGATTGGTGAAAACTGAAAATAAATGTACAAATTGCATGATGTTGTACAGTCAGGCCGTGCAAATCATCCTTCTCCTGCCTCGATTCACTGGCTAAGCTCAGGCATCCAGATACCCGTTCGAGGTTTCCCGCATGTCGCCATCCGCCCCTGCCATTGCCCGCATGATCCTCGATGGCTTCGACGATTACCGTGAGCATTTTCGCCAGATCACCGACGGCGCCCGCGAGCGTTTCGAAAAGGCTCAGTGGCAGCAAGGGCAGGCGGCATCGGCGGCGCGGATCAATTTGTATGAAGAGAAGGTCGCTGAAGTCACGGCGCGTCTGCGTGCCCACTTCGATGAGGCGGCGTTGCTGGCAGTGGACGAGTGGCCATTGGTCAAAAGCGCGTACATCGGCCTGATCGACCTGCGTTTTGACGATGAGCTGTCCGAGACCTGGTACAACTCGATCTTTTGCGGGCTGTTCAGCCATGACCTGATCAGCGACGGCTGCATGTTCATCCACACCACGCGGCCCAGCCTGCGCCGGGCACGTGCGGCGCAAACGCGTACCTATAAGCCTGCGGGCGACCTGGCGGCGACGCTGGCGCAGATCTTCGCCGATTACCGCTTCAGCGAAGCCTACGCCGACCTCGACGGCGACCTGCGCCGCCTCCAGGCGCAGTTGCGCGAAAACCTGCCGGATTGGGTGTGCAAAGACCCGCAGCTGAGCATCGAGCTGTTTTCGTCGGTGCTTTACCGGAATAAAGGCGCCTATCTGGTTGGGCGCATTTTTACCCGCGACGAGCAGTGGCCACTGGTGATCCCGTTGTTGCACCGCGAAGGGCGCGGCATCCAGATCGATGCGCTGATCACCGACGAAGCCGATGTGTCGATCATCTTCTCCTTCACGCGCTCCTACTTCATGGTCGATGTGCCGGTGCCGGCCGAGTTTATCGGCTTTCTCAAGCGCATCCTGCCTGGCAAGCATATTGCCGAGCTGTACACCTCGATCGGTTTCTACAAGCACGGCAAGTCGGAGTTCTACCGCGCGTTGATCAACCACCTGGCGACCACCGATGATCAATTCATCATGGCGCCCGGCGTGCGCGGCATGGTCATGAGTGTGTTCACGCTGCCGGGCTTCAACACCGTGTTCAAGATCATCAAGGACCGTTTTTCGCCGTCGAAGAACGTCAACCGCGCCACGGTGATCGAGAAGTACCGGCTGGTCAAAAGTGTTGACCGTGTGGGGCGCATGGCCGACACCCAGGAGTTTGCCGATTTCCGTTTTCCCTTGAGCAAATTCGAGCCCGAATGCCTGGCCGAGTTACTGGAAGTCGCCGCCGGCACGGTGCAGGTGGAGGGCGATACGGTACTGATTCGCCACTGCTGGACCGAGCGGCGCATGACCCCGCTCAACCTCTACCTCGACAACGCCAACCCCGCCCAAGTGCGTGAAGCCCTGGAAGACTACGGCCTGGCGATCAAGCAACTGGCGGCGGCGAACATCTTTCCCGGCGACATGCTGCTGAAGAACTTCGGCGTCACCCGCCACGGTCGTGTGGTGTTCTATGACTATGACGAGATCTGCTTTCTCACCGAAGCCAACTTCCGCCACATCCCCGCACCGCGCACGCCCGAAGATGAAATGGCCTCGGAGCCTTGGTACTCCATCGGCCCACTGGACGTATTCCCGGAAGAGTTCCCGCCGTTCCTGTTTGCCGATGCCGGCCAGCGCAAGCTGTTCGACGAGTTGCATGGCGAGTTGTACAACGCCGACTACTGGAAAGGCCTGCAGGAAGCGATTCGCGCGGGCAAGGTGATTGATGTGTTTCCGTATCGGCGCAAAGACCCGCTGTAAACGCATATACCGTTTGGGAGGAGGCTTGCTCCAATTTAACAACGTCTGTGCGAAGTGGGCTGTTGTGGCGAGCAGGCTTGCCCTGCGTTGGGCTGCGCAGCGGCCCCAAAAACAGACTCAGAGTTCTTTCAGGAGTATCTCGGTGTCTACAATGGGGCTGCTGCGCAGCCCAACGCAGGGCAAGCCTGCTCGCCACAGAGGAGCGTGGGTTAAGACAGTTGCTCCCACATTTGATCCGGTTTACTTAGCCGTCTGCCAGATCAGCCGCTTTTCTGCCACACTTGCCGGCCGTGCATAAATAGACGACCTGCAAAGTACCTGATGACTGACCAAGCGCCCGCTATCGACCAACTGCTCAAAAACCTCGACCACGCCATGCTCGCCGACCGCCACCGCTTGCGGCGCCAGTTGCTTGAGCTGCGCAAGAAGCCCGACGAGGAGAAGCTGGCGCAGTGGGTCACGCGTATGCAGGCGTCCTGCGCCCAAGTCACCGCGCGGCGTGCCAGCCTGCCGGTGATTCGCTATGACGACAGCCTGCCGATCGCGGCCAAGCGTGACGAGATCAAAGAGGCGCTAAACAAGCATCAGGTGCTGATCATTGCCGGCGAAACCGGCTCGGGTAAAACCACCCAGTTGCCGAAGATCTGCCTGGAGATTGGGCGCGGCCAGTACGGCCTGATCGGCCACACCCAGCCGCGCCGGATTGCTGCGCGCAGCGTCGCCAGCCGGGTTGCCGAAGAGCTTGCTACGCCATTGGGCGCGCTGGTCGGCTATCAGGTGCGTTTCGAAGACCAGAGCGATTCCAACACGCTGATCAAGCTGATGACCGACGGCATTTTGCTGGCGGAAACCCAGAACGACCGTTATCTGGAACGCTACGACACCATCATCGTCGACGAAGCCCACGAACGCAGCCTGAACATCGACTTCCTGCTCGGCTACCTGAAAACCCTGCTGCCGCGCCGCCCGGACCTGAAAGTCATCATCACCTCGGCGACCATCGACCTGGAACGCTTTTCCAAGCACTTCGACGATGCGCCGATTGTCGAGGTCTCGGGCCGCACCTTCCCGGTCGACACCTGGTATCGCCCACTGACGCTTGAGCAGGACGAGGAGGGTAACCGTGTCGAGGATGACTTGACCGTCGACCAGGCGATTCTCGCCACCCTCGACGAAATTGCCGCCTATGAGCGCAGTGAGCGCCGCAGCCCCGGCGATGTGCTGGTGTTTTTGCCCGGCGAACGCGAGATTCGCGACGCCGCCGACATGCTGCGCAAGGCCCAGCTCAAACACACTGAAATTCTGCCGCTGTACGCGCGCCTGTCGCCGGCCGAACAGCAGCGGATTTTCCAGTCCCACCCAGGCCGCCGCGTGGTGTTGGCGACCAACGTTGCGGAAACCTCGCTGACCGTGCCGGGCATCCGTTATGTGATCGACAGCGGCACCGCGCGCATCAGCCGCTACAGCTACCGCGCCAAGGTGCAGCGCCTGCCGATCGAGGCGATTTCGCAGGCCAGTGCCAACCAGCGTAAAGGCCGCTGCGGCCGGGTTGAGCCGGGCATTTGCATTCGCTTGTACAGCGAAGAAGATTTTATCGGCCGTCCGGAATTTACCGACCCGGAGATCCTGCGCACCAACCTCGCCGCCGTGATCTTGCAGATGCTGCACCTGCGCCTGGGCGAAATCACTGACTTCCCGTTTATCGAGCCGCCGGATGGCAAGGCGATCAGCGACGGTTTTAACCTGCTGCAAGAGCTCTCGGCAGTCGACCGCAACAGCCAGCTCACGCCCCTGGGCCGGCAGTTGGCGCGCTTGCCGGTGGACCCGCGCATGGGCCGCATGCTGCTCGAAGCGGCCAAGCTCGGCAGTTTGCAGGAAGTGTTGATTGTGGCCAGTGCCATGTCGATTCAGGACCCTCGCGAGCGTCCGCCGGAGCGCCAGCAAGCCGCCGATCAGGCCCACGCACAGTGGAAAGATGCAGACTCGGACTTCGCCGGGCTGGTTAATCTGTGGCGTGGCTTTGAAGAACAGCGCCAGGCGTTGACCGCCAGCCCGTTGCGTAACTGGTGCCGCAAGAACTTCCTGAATTACCTGCGCCTGCGCGAGTGGCGTGACTCCCATCGCCAGTTGAGCCTGATCTGCCGCGATATGCAGCTGACCCTCAACAAGGAACCGGCCGACTTTGCGAAACTGCACAAGGCGGTGCTGTCCGGTTTGCTCAGCCAGATCGGCCAGAAAACCGAAGACGGCGATTACCTCGGCGCACGGCAGCGGCGCTTCTGGATTCACCCGTCCTCGGGCATCGGCAAAAAACGTCCGCAATGGCTGATGACCGCCGAACTGGTGGAAACCACCAAGCTGTATGCGCGCATGGTCGCCAAGATCGACGCCGACTGGATCGAGCCGCTGGCCGGGCACCTGATCAAGAAAAACCACTTCGAACCGCACTGGGAAAAGAAGCGCGGCCAAGTGGTGGCGTTTGAGCAGATCACCCTGTTCGGGCTGATTGTGGTCGGGCGCCGGCCGGTACATTACGGGCCGATTGACCCGGTGGTGTCCCGCGAGTTGTTTATTCGTGAAGGGTTGGTACGCGGCGAGATTCAATCCCGCGCCAAGTGCCTCACGGCCAACCAGCAACTGCTGGAACAGCTCGATGAACTGGAGGCCAAGGCCCGTCGTCGCGACATTCTGGCGGATGAAGAAACCCTGTACGCCTTTTATGACGCGCGCTTGCCGGCAGAGATCCACCAGACCGCCACGTTCGACAGTTGGTACAAGGTCAACAGCCAGAAAGACCCGCAACTGCTGATCATGCGTGAAGAGGACGTGCTGGCCCGCGAGGCCAGTGAAGTCACGGCCGCGCATTACCCCGACACCCTGCACCTGGGCGACCTGGAACTGGCCCTGAGTTACCACTTTGAACCCAACCACCCCCGCGACGGCGTAACCCTGCGCGTACCGGCGCCATTGCTGCCGGCGTTGCCGCCCGAGCGCCTGGAGTGGTTGGTGCCGGGTGTGATCGAAGCCAAGTGCATTGCGCTGGTGCGCAACTTGCCCAAGGCGCTGCGCAAGAACTTTGTGCCGGTGCCGGATTTCGTCAAGGCCGCCCTGCAACGTATCGAATTTGGCCAGGGCTCGTTGCCCCAGGCGCTGGGCCGCGAATTGCTGCGCATGACCGGCGCGCGGGTCAGCGATGAAGCCTGGGCCGAGGCGGCGCAGCAGGTGGAAAGCCACCTGAAGATGAACCTGGAGGTGGTTGACGGCCAGGGCAAGTTCCTGGGCGAAGGCCGCGACCTGGCCGAGCTGACCGCACGTTTCGCCGAGGCCAGCCAGGCCGCATTGGCTGTACCGCAAACCGCGAAAAGCCAACAGCCGGTGGAAGCCAAGGTGTTTGCCGCCGTGGCGGAAAAGACCCAGCAAAAGATTGCTGGCCTGTCGATGACGGTGTATCCGGCACTGGTCGAAGAAAACGGCACGGTCAAGGAAGGGCGTTTCTCCACTGCCGCCGAAGCCGAGTTTCAGCACCGCCGCGCCTTGCAGCGCCTGCTCATGCAGCAACTGGCGGAACCGGCAAAATTCCTGCGCGGCAAATTGCCTGGGTTGACTGAGCTGGGCCTGATGTACCGCGAGCTGGGGCGCATTGATGCGCTGGTGGAAGATATTCTGTTGGCCAGCCTCGACACCTGCGTGCTCGAAGGCGAAGCCAGCCTGCCGCGTGACGGCGCGGGTCTGGCTGCGTTGGCCGAACGCAAGCGCGGCAGTTGGACCGAACACGCCGAACGCCTGACGCGCTTGACCCTGGACGTGCTGAAACTCTGGCATGGCTTGCAGAAACGCTTCAAAGGCAAGATCGACCTGGCCCAGGCGGTGGCGTTGAACGACATCAAACAGCAACTCAGCAACCTGGTGTATCCCGGTTTTGTGCGCGAAACCCCGGCGCAGTGGTTCAAGGAATTGCCGCGCTTTCTCAAGGCCATCGAGCTGCGCTTGGAGAAGTTGCCAAGCCAGGTGCAAAAGGATCGGGTCTGGAGCTCGGAATTGGGCGGCTTGTGGGCGCAGTACCAGAACCGCCTGAACAAACACGCCCAGGAAGGCAAGCGCGACCCGCAGTTGGAACTTTACCGCTGGTGGTTGGAGGAATACAGGGTGTCGCTGTTTGCCCAGCAGTTGGGCACCAAGGTGCCGATTTCCGATAAGCGTTTGAGCAAACAGTGGAGCCTGGTCGAGGCCTGAGTTCTTCCTCGATCCTCCAGGCAACGCCCAACCCCTGTGGGGGTTAATCCTGGGGATGGCGCCAAATGCGCGAGGTTGTGGCAAACTTCGCAGTCATAAAGACCGGTAACGCCGCGAAACACTGTGGTGCGATGGGATAAAGCGTTGCCAGTTTGATGCCCGCTGGAGGGTATCGAACGAATTAAAGTTTGGTACGACGGTACCAATATCTTCTCTGCCTGACAGATTTAGAGGAACGACCGTGCATAACGTCGTCATCAGCGGCACTGGCCTGTACACCCCGGCCAACAGCATCTCCAACGAAGAGCTGGTGCAGTCTTTCAATGCTTACGTGCAACAGTTCAATTCAGACAACGCTGCCGCCATTGAGCGCGGTGACGTGCAGGCATTGACCGAGTCCAGCGCCGCCTTTATCGAGAAAGCGTCGGGCATCAAGAGCCGCTTTGTGATGGACAAGGACGGCATCCTTGACCCACAACGCATGGCCCCGCGCCTGCCCGAGCGCAGCAACGACGAGTGGTCGGTACTCTGCCAGATGGCCGTCGGCGCCGCCGAACAAGCCCTGCAGCGCGCCGGCAAGACCGCCGCCGACATCGATGGCGTGATTGTCGCCTGCTCCAACCTGCAGCGCGCCTACCCGGCCATCGCCATTGAAGTCCAGGAAGCCCTGGGCATCCAGGGTTTCGGCTTCGACATGAACGTGGCGTGTTCCTCGGCCACCTTCGGCATCCAGAACGCGGCCAACAGCATCCAACTGGGCCAGGCCCGGGCGATCCTGATGGTCAACCCGGAAGTCTGCACCGGCCACTTGAATTTTCGCGACCGCGACAGCCATTTCATCTTCGGTGATGCGGCCACGGCGGTGATTCTTGAGCGTGCTGATCTGGCGACCTCCGAGCACCAGTTCGACGTGGTCAGCACCAAGCTGCTGACCAAGTTTTCCAATAACATCCGCAACAATTTCGGTTTCCTCAACCGTACCGCCGAAGAAGGCATCGGCGCGCCGGACAAGCTGTTCGTGCAGGAAGGCCGCAAAGTCTTCCGTGATGTCTGCCCGATGGTTGCCGAGTTGATCGGTGTACACCTGCAAGAAAACCAACTGAGCGTGACCGACGTGAAGCGCTTCTGGCTGCACCAGGCCAACCTGAGCATGAACCACCTGATTGTGAAGAAGCTGCTGGGCCGCGAAGCCTCGGTGGAAGAAGCGCCGGTGATCCTTGATACATACGCCAATACCAGCTCGGCGGGCTCGGTGATCGCGTTTCACACCTATCAGGACGATCTGCCCAAGGGCTCGGTTGCAGTGCTCAGCTCGTTCGGTGCGGGTTACTCGATCGGCAGCGTGATCCTGCGCAAGCGCTAATCTTGTGGGAGCTGGCTTGCCTGCGATGGCATCACTGTGGTGTGACTGATCCACCGAGGTGCCTGCATCGCAGGCAAGCCAGCTCCCACATTGATCCTATTTCCAAGGCAAGATCGAGGTTTGAATGGCAGCAGCGGACGACGCGCACCTGCTTGAACGGCTGCTCAAGGGCGAGCAGCGGGCCTACAAGGAACTGGTCACTACCTATCAGAGCGCCATGCGCGCGGTTGCCTATGCCATTGTCGGCCAGCGCCACGCCGATGAAGTGGTGCAAGACGCCTGGTTGTCAGTGGTACGCAACCTGGCCAAGTTCGAAGGGCGCTCCAGCCTCAAAACCTGGCTGCTGACCATCACCGCCAATTCTGCCAAGGGCCGCTACAAACAGAATCGCCGGGAAGTATTGCTCGACGATTTGCCTTCGCCCCACGGCACCATTGGCGATGACCGCTTCGTCCCCGACGACGGCCACTGGGCCGTTGCGCCTTACGCCTGGCACCAGGACACCCCGGAAGCCTTGCTGACCGAGGATGAACTGCGCAAATGCCTGGAGCATACAATCCTGAGCTTGTCGGAGCTGCAAAGCAGCGTACTGGTGTTGCGTGAACGTCAGGGCCTGGAGTTGGAGGAGATTTGTAATCTTCTGACCCTCTCGCTCTCCAATGTCCGTGTGCTGTTGCATCGAGCACGGCTTAAAGTCTTCGCCACGGTGGAGCATTTTGAGGAAACGGGCGAATGTTGACCTGTAAGGAACAAGTGGCGCGGTCCAGTGACTACCTCGATGGGCAATTGACCTTTCGAGAGCGTTTGCTGGTGCGTCATCACTTGATGTTCTGCCCCAACTGCCGGCGATTTATTCGTCAGATGCGCCTGATGCAGGCGACTTTGAAGATCATGCCGGAGGAGCCGGTAAAGGACGCTGATGCACTGGCTGATCGGCTGGTGGCCGAAAGGCTCAAAGATCAGTAACGGTGGGAAAGAGGCAGGCTCGCGTGGGTGAGTCTAACGGATGATGGGGATCGACCCACCCACGCAAGGCTGTTGAAACCCCCTCGGGCCGTCCTGGCCCAAGGGTTATTGCATGCATATTTAGAACTTGGCTTCAGCATCCAACTGCAAGGTATTGGTGTTGGCATCGCGCTGCGTGCGGCTGGCGTAGTCAGCCTTGGTCAGGAAGTACGTGGCGCCGAGGGCGAAGTTCTTGTCGATGTCGTAGCTGACTTTGAGCTTATGACCGCGCGAACCGGTGGTGCCGTTGGCGAAGTCCGAATCGGTGAAGGCGCCAACCACTGCATCACGTTGCGTATCGCGGTAGTTGTAGTCCAGGTTGAAACCGAACACCTTGGATTTGGCACCGATCAACCAGGCGGTGTCCTGGTCGGTCACCGCATCGTTGTTTTTCACGTACTGGCCGTAGAACGCCAAAGGCACGGCAAGGCCGCCGATGTCGGCTTGGGCAAAGCCTTCATACAGACGGAATTCGTTGTTGGCCGAGTTGCCGTTGACCGCCAGCGCGCACGGCGTGGTGGTGGTAGTGCAGCGGCTGTCCTTGTCGTTCTGGTAGGCGTAGACGCTGCCGCCCAGGGTCATTTTCAGGTTGTCGGTGAGCGAGAAGCGCGTGCCCAACTGGCCGGAGGTCAGGCGCAGGTCGTGGCGAAATTGCACGCCGTCGCCGTCTACGTTGTCCTTGAGGTTGTAGTTGCCCAGGCTGCCGAACAGCTCGGCGCTGCCGCCCAATGGGTACTTGTAGGTGACGGCCAGGCCTTCAGGGTTGATGTCGCTATCCCAGATCACGTCGCCCATGTTTACCCACGGCTGCAGCATCTTGCCGCCGATCACGTGCAGGTTCTTGATCTGGTCCGGGTGGTAGTCGATGTAGCCCAGGTCCAGCCAGATCGACTTCTTGTCGAAGTAGTTGTCCTGGTCCTGGTTGGTGGAGCGCGCGTCGTCGCTGCTGCCGGTGGCTACGCGGATGCCGGTGTCGACCTGGGAGTTGATTTCGGTGTAGGCACCCAGGCGGGCACGGATGCGCTGACGGTCTTTGTCGCGGCCGCCGTTGTTGGATTCGCCCTGGATCTTCACGGTTTCCTGACGGAAGCGCACATCACCCTTGAGCTGAGTGCGTGCGGCCCAGGCCAGCTTCTGATCGAAGACGCTGAGGTCGTTGGTTTTTTTCGCGGTGGCCGCGATCTGCTCGTTGGTCTCTTGTTGAGCTTGCTGTGCGATCTGCTTTTCTTTCTGGTCCTTGGCTAATTCCGTTTGCAGTTCGGTGTACTGCGCAGCGGTGATCTGGCCGTTGGCCTTGAGCATGTCGAGCAATTTAGCGTCGACTGCAGCGCTGGCCGGAACGCTCAGGGCCAGCAACAGGCCGCCACACAGGGCCGCCGCAGTTTTAGTGGAAGCAAGACGCATATCAATCTCCGAAAGTGAGGAGGGATGGCAAACCATCCAGGACACAACCGACCGATGACGGACGGAAAATAGCCGCCTGGTAGAACCAGGCGCTCTAAAAACAGGCGTCAGTATCGCGATCGTTTATGACGGGGTAGTGGCTAAGTGATTTCACCTAGATGACAAATTATTTAATATGGAACTAATTGTTTCGAGGTTTGTCGCGCTCGTTTCGAGGTGTGCCTGGCGCCGCGATAGGCGATACTCGCCAGGCTTTCACGCCAAGAAACAGTGAGGATGCCGATGCCGCTGCAACGCCTGGACAAGCTGTCTGCAATCGCCCCGCAAGTCTGGGATGCCCTGGTGCCGCAGGCCCAACCCTTTGTGCGGCACGCCTTTCTGAGTGCCCTGGAAGACAGCGCCAGCCTGGGCCCGCAGTCCGGTTGGCAGCCCGAGCATTTGCTGCATTGGGAAGGCGAGCGGCTGGTGGCGGCCTTGCCCAGCTACCGCAAGTGGCACTCCTACGGCGAGTACGTGTTTGATCACGGCTGGGCGGATGCGTGCGCGCGCGCGGGCATCGAGTACTACCCCAAGTTGCTGACGGCGGTGCCGTTCAGTCCGGTGAGTGGCCCACGTTTGTTGGCCAGGAATGCCGAGGACGGGGTTGAACTGCTGGGTAGCTTGCCCGGGTATCTGGAAATCGAAGGGCTCTCCAGTGCCCATATCAACTTCACCGACCCGTTGGCCGATGCCGCATTGGCTGGGCAGGCGGGTTGGTTGCAGCGCCTGGGCTGCCAGTTCCATTGGCAAAACCGCGGCTATCGCGACTTCCAGGACTTCCTCGATGCGTTGAGTTCACGCAAGCGCAAACAAATGCGCAAAGAGCGCGAGCAAGTGGCGGGGCAGGGCATCGATTTTGAATGGTTGCAAGGCCACGAGTTAAGCGAGGCGCAGTGGGATTTTGTCTACGCCTGTTACGCCAACACCTACGCGGTGCGTCGCCAGTCACCCTACCTGACCCGCGCCTTTTTCAGCCTGCTGGCCGAACGCATGCCCGAGGCGATCCGCGTGGTGCTGGCCAAACAAGGCGCACGCCCGGTGGCCATGGCCTTCAGCCTGATCGGTGGCGACAGTTTCTATGGCCGCTACTGGGGCTGCCTGGCGGAGTTCGACCGCCTGCACTTCGAAACCTGCTTCTACCAAGGTATGGACTACGCCATCGCCCACGGCCTGCAACGTTTTGACGCTGGCGCCCAGGGCGAACACAAGTTGATTCGCGGCTTTGAACCGGTGATCACACGGTCATGGCACTACCTGCGCCATCCGGGTTTGAAGAATGCCGTGGAAGACTTTCTGGAGCGCGAGCGGGTTGGGATTCTGGCGTATGCCGAAGAGGCAAGGGCAGCCCTGCCTTATCGGCAGGGCTGAACCCGTTTGCCTCAGGCTGGCTGCTCCTTGCCCAGCCATCGATAGGTCACGCCGCCGATTACAGCACCGAGGATCGGCGCCAGCCAGAACATCCACAACTGCTGGATCGCCCATCCGCCAACGATCAGTGCCGGGCCGGTACTGCGGGCCGGGTTGACCGAAGTGTTGGTCACGGGAATGGAGATCAAGTGGATCAAGGTCAAGGCCAGGCCGATGGCGATGGGTGCAAGACCCGGCGGAGCACGACGGTCGGTGGCGCCGAGGATGATCAGCACGAACATCGCCGTCATCACCAGCTCACAGACAAACCCCGCAGCCATCGAGTAGCCACCCGGCGAATGCTCGCCGTAGCCGTTGGAGGCCAGGCCCGACGCCAGTTCGAACCCCGGCTTGCCACTGGCAATGAAGTACAACAGCGCAGCGGCGACAGTGGCGCCGATTACCTGCGCGACGATGTAAGCCGGTAACTCCCTGGCCGGAAACCGCCCGCCCACAACCAGCCCCACTGACACTGCCGGGTTGAGGTGGCACCCGCTGATATGCCCGATGGCAAACGCCATGGTCAGCACCGTCAGCCCGAAGGCCAGGGCCACACCGAGGAACCCGATCCCGACGGCGGGAAACGCTGCGGCCAACACCGCACTCCCGCAACCGCCCAACACCAGCCAAAACGTACCTAACCCCTCTGTGATTGAACGTTTGAACAAAGACATGCGACACGTCCTTGATAGATAGCTCTACCGAATCAGCAAATCAGTGATGCTCCCTGCAGATTTACTTCAGCGCCCCTCTAGGCACTGCACTGATTACAGCACGCTTTTGATACAAATCCAGGCCATAAAAAAAGCGCCAGGGGCCCGTGGATTAGGGGCTTGGCGCTGATTAAAGGTGGGAGCTGGCTTGCCTGCGATTGCGGTGTGCCAGATAACCAATTCGGTACTGACAGTGCGCTATCGCAGGCAAGCCAGCTCCCACACTGTTTTGCGGTGTGTTTTTAATCGATGCCGACGAACCCACCCGTTTGGTGCTGCCACAACCTGGCATACAAGCCGCCATGGGCCAGCAGTTCGGCATGGCTGCCGGTCTCGGCAATCTGGCCTTTCTCCAGCACTACCAGCCGGTCCATGCGCGCAATGGTCGACAACCGGTGCGCAATCGCAATCACCGTCTTGCCTTGCATTAAGGTCTCCAGGCTTTCCTGAATCGCCGCTTCCACTTCCGAATCGAGTGCCGAGGTGGCCTCGTCCATGATCAGAAGCGGCGCGTCCTTGAGCAGCACCCGCGCAATGGCAATGCGCTGACGTTGCCCGCCCGAGAGTTTCACCCCGCGCTCGCCCACGTGCGCATCCAGCCCTGTGCGCCCTTCGGCATCCGACAGCAGCGGGATGAACTCATCGGCGCGGGCTTTGTGGATGGCGGCGTTGAGTTCCTCATCGGTGGCATCCGGCTTGCCGTACAGCAAGTTGTCACGGATCGAGCGGTGCAGCAGCGAGGTGTCCTGGGTGATCATGCCGATCTGTGCACGCAAGGACTCCTGGGCGACTTCGGCGATGTTCTGGCCGTCGATCAGGATGCGCCCGCCTTGCAGGTCGTACAGGCGCAGCAACAAGTTGACCAGGGTTGATTTGCCCGCGCCGGAGGGGCCGATCAGGCCGATTTTCTCACCGGCCTTGATCTGAAGGTTCAGGCCGCCAATGATCCCGCTCTTTTTGCCATAGTGGAAATCCACCTGCTCGAAACGCACTTCGCCGTGCGGCACGTTCAGGCGCGGGGCATTGTCGCGGTCGGTCACTGCCAGTGGTGCAGCGATGGTTTTCAGGCCGTCCTGCACCATGCCGATGTTTTCGAAGATGCCGTTGACCACCCACATGATCCAGCCGGACATGTTGACGATACGGATCACCAGGCCTGTGGCGAGGGCGATGGCGCCCACCGAAATCAGTGACTGCGTCCACAGCCACAACGCCAGGCCGGTGGTGGTGACGATCAGCACGCCGTTCAAGGTGCAGATCACCACGTCCATGCTGGTGAGCACGCGCGCGGCCAACTGGGTTTTTTCGGTCTGCTCGATGATCGCTTCCTTGGCGTATTCCTGCTCATTTTGCGTATGGGCGAACAGCTTCAAGGTGGTGATGTTGGTGTAGCCGTCGACAATGCGGCCCATCAATTTGGAGCGCGCCTCGGAGGAAATCACCGAGCGTTCTTTCACGCGAGGCACGAAGTAACGCAACGCCAGGCTGTAAAGAATGATCCAGGTGATCAGCGGGATCATCAGGCGCCAGTCCGCCTCGGCAAACAGCACCAGGGCGCTGATGGCGTAGATCGACACGTGCCAGATGGCTTCCGCGGTCGCCACTGCCGAATCGCGCAAGGAGTTGCCGGTTTGCATGATGCGCTGGGCAATGCGCCCGGCGAAATCGTTCTGGAAGAAGTTCAAGCTCTGCTTGAGTACGTAGCTATGGTTCTGCCAGCGGATCAGGCTGGTCATGCCTGGGTTGATGGTCTGGTGCACCAGTAAGTCATGCAGGCCATTGAAGATCGGGCGCAGCAGCAGGGCAACCACGGCCATCCAGATCAGCTCGGCGCTGTGAATCTGGAAGAAGTTGGCGGGCGGCGTGCCTTGGGCCAAATCGATAATGCGGCTGAGGTAGCTGAACAATGCCACTTCGATCAACGCGCCGATCAGGCCGACCACCAGCAAGGCGGCAAAACTTGGCCACACCTGGCGCAGGTAGTAGAGGTAGAAGGGCAGGACTTTATCAGGAGGGGCGGCGCTGGGAGCGTCGCGGAAAATGTCGATCAGTTGTTCAAAGCGACGATAGAGCATTCAGTCTGACGCCCGCGTTGCGGGCTCTCCTTTCAAATGCGCACGCGGCGTTGTGGGCCGCGTGCGGAGCTTGCTGCGGACCTCAGTCGATG
The DNA here is from genome assembly GCF_002742565.1 of Pseudomonas sp. 2995-3. NCBI lineage: Bacteria > Pseudomonadati > Pseudomonadota > Gammaproteobacteria > Pseudomonadales > Pseudomonadaceae > Pseudomonas > Pseudomonas sp. 2995-3. The sequence continues at coordinate 198,946 of NZ_LJSB01000176.1, forward strand.
CGCTTGGCCGACTTGATCACAACAGGATCGATTGGCACGTTCTGCATGCCTTGCTTGGTAGTGGTTTGCGAGTTGACGATGACGTCGACGACGTCCATGCCCTTGACCACCTTGGCGAACACGGCATAACCCGCATCGCGGCCAGGGTCGAGGAAGGCATTGTCAGCCACGTTGATGAAGAATTGGCTGGTGGCCGAATTTGGATCGTTGGTGCGTGCCATCGACAAGGTGCCACGAACGTTATGCAGGCCGTTGCTGGCTTCGTTCTTGATCGGTGCTTCGGTCGGCTTCTGCGACATCTGCGCGGTGAAACCGCCGCCCTGGACCATGAAACCCGGGATCACGCGGTGGAAAATGGTGTTGGTGTAGAAGCCTTTGTCGACATAGGCCAGGAAGTTCTTGGTACTGATCGGCGCCTTGACCGGGTCCAGTTCGATTTCAATGTCGCCATTGGTGGTGGTGATCAGGACGTGAGGGGCCTTGGCAGGCTCAGCAGCCATCAGGTTGGCTGCGAACAATACGGAGCCGGCAAAGAAGGCGATTTTTTTCAGCATGGGTCAGTGATCCTGGGTAGTGGTTTCGACTGTCTTTAGAAAATCGAGCAAGGTAGCGTTAAAGACTTCGGGTTGATCCAAGGGCGTGGCATGGCGGGAATCTTCGATTACCACCAGCCGCGCATCGGGCAGCAGTTTTACATAGTTTTCTTTCTGCGCCACGGGGGTGTAGTCGTGGTCGGCGCTGATGACCAGGGTAGGACAGGTAATTCTGGAAAGTTGTTCCTGCACGCCCCAGCCGACAATCGCATCGAAGCTGGCGAGATAAGCACGTTTGTCGTTTTTTGCCCAGCGTTCGGCCATTTTGCGCCGCAGGTCGGCTTGCTCGGGTTTTGGGAACAGCCGATCGCCCAGCGCTTTGCCGATGGTGGCAAGGCTGAGCACGCGCGCCAGGCTCCAGCGCTTGGCCCATTGCCAGTAATCATCGGCGCTGCGCACCTTGACCTCGGGCGCGCTGTTGACGATGCACAGGCTCTTGACCTGAGCGGGGTCGTCCACGGCCAGCTGGAATGCGATCATGCCGCCCATGGATAAACCCACCACATGGGCGGGCGGCAGGTTCAGGTGTTCGATCAACGCCACCAGATCGAAGGTAAAACCCTGGATGCTGTAGCGTTCGCGGGGTTTGTCGGAGCGACCGTGACCGCGTATATCCACCACGATCAGGCGGTAATGCCGGGCCAGGACCGGAATCTGCAGTTCCCAATCCTGGCTGCTGGAGCCCAGGCCGTGGATCAGGATCAGCGGAGCGCCGTGACCGTATTCCTCGTAATGCAGGCTGCAGCCTTCGTGGTCGAACCAGGCCATGGGTGAACTCCGTCTCAGGCTTGCTGGGGGGCGGCGAAAGGTGCGTCCAGGGGAGCGGTGTCGAAGGTGCGCAACAAATCGATAAGAATCTGCGTGGCCGGCCCCAGGGGTTTGTCTTTGTTCGAGTACAGGTAGAACGTCGGGTTGCGGCTGCCGCCCTTTTCCAATGGCAGCTGCTTGAGCAGGCCATCCTTGAGTTCGCGTTCGATCAGGTGTCGGGGCAACCAGGCGAAGCCCAGGCCGCTGCTGACGAAGGTGGCGGCGGTGGGCAAGCTGCCGACGGTCCAGCGCTGTTCGGCGCCGAGCCAGCCGACGTCGCGCGGCTGCTGGCGGCCAGAGTCACGGATCACCACTTGCATCTGGCTTTCCAGGTCCTGGAAGCTCAACTCGCGGTTCAGGCGATGCAGTGAGTGGTCGGGGTGGGCCACAGCGATAAATTCCACGTCGCTCATTTCGGTGCCCAGGTAGCCTGGAATGATGAAGCCGCTGATGGCCAGGTCCGCCATGCCATCCATCAACAGCTCTTCAACGCCCGACAGCACCTCCTCACGCAGGCGCACGCGGCAGCCACGGCTCTGCGGCATAAAGGCGGTGAGGGCGCGCACCAGGCGTGCATTCGGGTAGGCGGCGTCCACCACCAGGCGTACTTCGGCTTCCCAGCCCTGTTCCATATGATGGGCGAGGTCTTCCAGTTGGCTGGCGTTTTTGACCAGTTGCCGCGAGCGGCGCAACAGCACTTCACCGGCCTCGGTGAGCACGGCCTTGCGTCCGTCGATGCGCAGCAATGGCACGCCGAGCTGGTCTTGCATGCGGGCCACGGTGTAGCTCACCGAGGACTGCGAACGGTGCAGTGCTTCAGCCGCCTGGGCGAAGCCGCCGTGGTCGACCACGGCCTGCAGCGTGCGCCATTGATCGAGGGTAACGCGGGGCGCTTTCAAGATGAGCTCCTCTTGTCCTAAGCTGGCGGTCCTTATTGGAGACTGCCGAATGAGAAAATTCTGTTGTGTGTTGCTGGCGCTGCTGCCGATGAGCGCGTTTGCCTATTCCACCGACGTTACTAAAAAGATCGAGGGCGTGAGCATTGACTACACGGCGTCCGACGTCGACAACGACATCAGTTCGATACAGCTGAATAATTACGGCACCAATGACGCGGTGTGCTCGGTAACCTTCACCAACGGCCCGGAATCGCCGCGTCGCCGAACGGTCACGGTGCCGGCAGGTAAAAGCACCAACACCACGGTCAAATTCACCCGCTCGATTATCAAGATGCGTATCGCACTGACCTGCACCCCAAAATAAACCGGCAGCGGAGCATGCCCACAGCAATACTCCGCTTATAAACAAATTTATAGATGGGTTATAGCAGTTTTTTACGCTTTTTTATCGAATTGGCTCTGTTTAATCTTCACTCCATCGTCTTACAGCATTTACAGATGGAGCCTACCCAGCCATGTCCAATGTTCTGATCATCGAAAGCAGCGCCCGCCAGCAGGATTCGATCTCCCGCCAGCTGACTCAACAGTTCATCAGCCAATGGCAGGCCGCCCACCCGGCGGATCAGATCACTGTGCGTGATGTGGCCCTCAACCCGGTTCCGCACCTGGACGCCAACCTGCTCGGCGGCTGGATGAAACCCGCCGACCAGCGCAGCCGCGTCGAGCAGGCGTCCCTGGACCGCTCCAACGAACTGACCGACGAATTGCTCGCCGCCGATGTGCTGGTGATGGCCGCGCCGATGTACAACTTCGCCATTCCCAGCACCCTCAAAGCCTGGCTGGACCACGTGTTGCGTGCCGGTGTGACCTTCAAGTACACCGCCACCGGCCCGCAGGGTTTGCTGACCGGCAAGCGCGCTATTGTGCTGACCGCACGCGGTGGCATCCACACCGGCGCCAGCTCCGACCATCAGGAGCCGTACCTGCGCCAGGTCATGGCCTTTATCGGGATTCATGACGTCACCTTCATTCATGCCGAAGGCGTGAACTTGAGCGGTGACTTCCAGGAGAAGGGCATCAACCACGCCAAAGCGCTGCTGGCACAGGTCGCCTGACGTTTTAATCGTCACATAATCGCGTGGTGTTTATATCGCTCCACGCAAACCCTTCAAGTACGCGTATCGAACCTCCCTTTGCACTTGTTGCTCCTGAGTGCTCCTGCCCGACTGCCGCTTTAGCGAGGTCGGGTTTTTTTTGCCTTGAGTTTCAGTAAACGCCGAAAACCTTTAATGTCCCGCCCATTCGAAACGAGGCGCGCATGGGCTACTTACTGGTTGTCACCCTGATTCAGGCATTTTCCTTCAGCTTGATCGGCGAATACCTCGCCGGTCACGTCGACAGCTACTTCGCCGTGCTGGTGCGCGTGGTATTGGCCGGGTTGATCTTCATCCCGCTGACCCGTTGGCGTTCGGTGGCGCCACCCTTCATGCGCGGCATGTTGCTGATCGGTGCGCTGCAGTTCGGCGTGACCTATGTATGCCTTTACTTGAGCTTTCGCGTACTTACGGTGCCGGAAGTGTTGCTGTTCACCATCCTCACGCCGTTGCACGTGACCCTGATCGAAGACGCGCTTAACCGCCGATTCAACTCTTGGGCGCTGATTGCTGCGCTGGTTGCCGTGGGCGGCGCGGCGGTGATTCGCTTCGACCAGATCACGCCGAACTTCCTGATGGGCTTCTTGCTGCTGCAACTGGCCAACTTCACCTACGCCGCCGGGCAGGTGATGTACAAGCACCTGGTGGCGCGTTATCCGAGCGACCTGCCGCACTACCGGCGCTTCGGCTACTTCTACCTGGGCGCCTTGATCGTGGTGTTGCCGGCGTTTTTGCTGTTCGGAAAAACCAACTTTTTGCCCGAAGCGCCGCTGCAATGGGGCGTGCTGGTGTTCCTTGGGCTGGTCAGCACTGCGCTGGGCATGTACTGGTGGAACAAAGGCGCCTGCCTGGTCAACGGCGGTACATTGGCGGTGATGAACAACCTGCATGTGCCGGTGGGGTTGTTGCTGAACCTGCTGATCTGGAATCAGCACGAGCCGCTGGGGCGCTTGGCGTTGGGAGGTTTGGTGATTCTGGGGGCGGTGTGGATCAGTCGCTTGGGTGTGCGCAAGGTGCCGGTCATAAGCTGATCCAGATGTGGGAGCGGCCCGCGATAGGGGGTGTCAGTCGGCAAATATTTCGACTGATACACCGCTATCGCGGGCAAGCCCGCTCCCACAGGGAATGGATGGCGTTAGGCAGATTCGTTTTCCAGGGCTGGCAAATGGCTGGCCCCCAACACCGCCGGCACCATCCCCGCGCGCAAATCATTGCCACTCGGCTGCTGATACAGGCTCAAGCCAAACTCCGGCAGCACCGCCAGCAAATAATCAAAGATATCGCCCTGGATGCGCTCGTAATCGGCCCACGCCGTGGTGCGGGTGAAGCAGTAGATTTCCAGCGGCACGCCTTGGGCGGTGGTTTGCATCTGGCGCACCATGCAGGTCATGTTCGGCTGGATGTCCGGGTGGCTTTTCAGGTACGCCAGGGCGTAGGCGCGGAAGGTGCCGAGGTTGGTCATGCGGCGGCGGTTGGCCGACAGTTGCGCACTATGGCCCTGAGCTTCGTTCCAGGCCTTGAGTTCGGCCTGCTTGCGGCTGATGTAGTCGGTGAGCAGGTGTACCTGGGTCATGCGCACTTCTTCGTCGTCGCGCAAAAAGCGCACGCCGCTGGCGTCGATATACAGGCTGCGTTTGATGCGGCGCCCGCCGGAAGCCTGCATGCCGCGCCAGTTTTTGAACGACTCGGACATCAGGCGCCAAGTGGGGATCGAGACAATGGTTTTGTCGAAGTTCTGCACCTTGACCGTGTGCAGGGTGATATCCACCACGTCACCGTCGGCGCCGACCTGAGGCATCTCGATCCAGTCGCCGACCCGCAGCATGTCGTTGCTGGTCAGCTGCACGCTGGCCACAAACGACAGCAGCGTGTCCTTGTACACCAACAAAATCACCGCTGACATTGCACCCAGGCCCGAGAGCAGCAACAGCGGCGAACGGTCGATCAAGGTGGCGACGATGATGATCGCGGCGAACACGAACAGCACCATCTTTGCCAACTGTACATAGCCCTTGATCGAGCGGGTGCGGGCATGTTCGGTGCGCGCGTAGATATCCAGCAAGGCGTTGAGCAGGGCGCTCACGGCCAGCGTCATGAACAGGATGGTGAACGCCAGCGCCACATTGCCGATAAACAGGGTGGCGGTCTTGCTCAGGTCGGGTACCAGGTACAGGCCGAACTGGATCACCAGCGAGGGCGTCATTTGCGCCAGGCGGTGGAAGACTTTGTTATGCCGCAGGTCATTGAGCCAGTGCAGCGCCGGTTGCCGGCCGAGCAGTTTGACGGCGTGGAGGATGAGGTAGCGTGCTACCCGTCCGACCAATAGGGCGACTACCAGCAATATCAGCAAACCCAGGCTGGCATGCAGCAGCGGGTGTTCATCGAGGGCGCCCCAAAGGTCTTGGACGTTGAGCCAGAGCTGTTTGATATCCATGGGTAAAACCGATTCTTCTGTAAGACAACACGGGTCGATTAGAGCATTTATGTGCAACAAAGTTGGTTTTGCGGACAAATCTGCTGACAAAAAAGCAGCTGATTAGCCTCGTTCGCGTAAAGAAACTCGGTTTGAGCGCCCGAAACCGTTACCCTATGCAGCTGATATTTTGTATTTCTTCGAGGTAGCACCCGTGTTTTCCCAATTCGCCCTGCACGAACGCCTGCTCAAAGCCGTGGCCGAGCTTAAATTTGTCGAGCCTACGCCTGTGCAAGCAGCGGCCATCCCGCTCGCGCTCCAAGGGCGTGACCTGCGGGTGACGGCACAAACCGGCAGCGGTAAAACCGCCGCTTTCGTCTTGCCGGTGCTGAACCGCCTGATTGGCCCGGCCAAAGTCCGCGTGAGCATCAAGACCCTGATCCTGTTGCCGACCCGCGAGCTGGCCCAGCAGACCTTGAAAGAAGTGGAGCGCTTTTCGCAGTTCACCTTCATCAAGTCCGGCATCATCACCGGCGGTGAAGACTTCAAGGTCCAGGCCGCAATGCTGCGCAAGGTGCCCGACATCCTGATCGGCACCCCAGGCCGGATGATCGAGCAACTCAACGCCGGCAACCTCGACCTCAAGGAAGTCGAAGTGCTGGTGCTCGACGAAGCCGACCGCATGCTCGACATGGGCTTTGCCGATGACGTGCAGCGTCTTGTTGCCGAGTGCGTCAATCGCCAGCAGACCATGCTGTTCTCCGCCACCACCGGCGGTTCGACCCTGCGCGATATGGTTGCCAAGGTGCTGAACAACCCTGAGCACTTGCAGGTCAATAACGTCAGCGACCTGAACGCGACCACGCGTCAGCAGATCGTGATGGCCGACCACAACGTACACAAAGAACAGATCCTGAACTGGTTATTGGCCAACGAGACCTATCAGAAGGCCATCGTCTTCACCAATACCCGTGCAGCAGCCGACCGTATCTACGGTCGCCTGGTGGCTCAGGAATACAAGGCGTTCGTGCTGCACGGCGAAAAAGACCAGAAGGACCGCAAGCTGGCCATCGACCGCCTCAAGGCCGGCGGCGTGAAGATCCTGGTCGCCACCGATGTTGCCGCCCGAGGCCTGGACGTGGATGGCCTGGACATGGTCATCAACTTCGACATGCCGCGCAGCGGCGACGAATACGTACACCGTATTGGCCGGACCGGGCGTGCCGGCAATGATGGTCTGGCGATCTCGCTGATCTGCCACGGCGACTGGAACCTGATGTCGAGTATCGAACGCTACCTCAAGCAGTCGTTCGAGCGCCGCACCATCAAGGAAGTCAAAGGCACCTACACCGGGCCGAAGAAGGTCAAGGCGTCGGGCAAAGCCGTTGGCGTGAAGAAGAAAAAGACCGACGCCAAGGGTGACAAGAAGAAAACCGGCGCCAAGTCGCCAACCAAGCGCAAGATTGCCAACCGGCCGAAGACCGACAACCTGTCGCTCGTCAGCAAGGACGGCATGGCGCCGCTCAAGCGCCGCAAGCCAGAAGCGCCAGCTGCCGAATAAGGCCGCTGATATAAAAAAACCGGACGCTGTCCGGTTTTTTTATGCCCTCAGTTGATCGTTCCTACGCTCTGCGTGGGAATGCCGCCAAGGGCGCTCCGCGTCCCGTTGTGGTGGTTAATTCTTTGCTTTGGCGGCCGCCTCGTCCAGCTCCTTGAGGCGCTGGTCGATCAGTTGGCACTTGTCTGGCAGATCCGCGCTGGCAGTCTCCAGGTTCATGTGTTGCAACTCATCGTTGATTTCCTTGGCCCTGGCCGGGTTTTGCTGGGTCAGTTTGGTCACTTCCCTGGCCAGTTGTTCGCGTTTGGCCGTGGCCTCTTCCGGCGTGCAGGCCCAGGCGGGCAGGGCGCTCAGCAGGGCGGCGGCGATGGCCAGGTTCATCAGGGTTTTCATGGTCGGACCTCCTTGGCAGTGGTGTTCAGTTGAGGGCGCGAACGTCTGGAAAGTTCAGAGAAATGACGCTCGTCTATTGGGATGAACGGCCAGTGTCAGGTCATGTCACTACCTATGACGGGCCACTTTTTAATCTGCCCGCGGGAGTAATCAGGATGACGACTTACAACTGGGATCTGATCGAACGTCTACTGCATGAAGTGCAGAACGGCGAAGGCAGCTTTGCGCCGCGCAAATACGCCGAGCAGGAAGCCGCCGAGAAGGCCACGGCGGGCGAATCCACCGGTAATCTGGACGCGTTGAAAAAGACCGCCGCCGATTACGAAGCGCTGTTGTTCAAACGCGGTTTCATTGAATCGCGCCCGGAAGAAGAGGGCGGCAATGGTGAGAACTTCATCCTCACAGCGCTAGGTGCGCAACTGCTGGCCCTGATCGACAGCTCAATCCCCGGCAACGATCACCCGCGCCAAGTGCTGGACGAGCAGGCAGACGCGCTGGACCCGGCGACGTTTGCTGAGGTGGCTTCAAAGGCGCAGATTGCGTAAAAGGGCGCACCCCAGACCAAAATGTGGGAGCGGGATTGCTCCCACATTTTAAATCGACGCGGCCTTGAGGCATTTGAGGGCCAGGAAGTCACTGCGAACCTTGCGGATTTTTTGTGTGAGTATCTGGCGCTGCTGCGCCGTGCTTTCGGCCATCAGGTCGATGATGAGGCTGCGCGCAGCGGCTTCGGTCTGTGCATAGGCGGTGCGGTATTGCGGGGTCCACAGGCTCTCGCGGTCGACCAGCAGCTGTTGGATTTTCTGTGGGAAGTCAACGCTGTGACGCTGCTGCAAGGCGTCGATAAATTGCGCCTGCCAATGGGCGCGATTACCGATCCATTCCTGATTCTGTTCGCCCAGCGCGATTGACCACGCCGTCACTCGGTTCTGCTGGCTGGGACTCAACGGCCCTATCCACGCAACCAGGCGTTTGCTCATGCGCTCGGCGCGCTCCTTGATCTGCTGAGCCAGTGGCGGTTTGAGGTATTCGTCCTGGCGCTTGCGCAGGTCTTTGGCCAGCGCATCTCCCATGTCTTTGACTTGTTGATCATCCAGGCCCTGCAGCAACTGGATGGCTGACGGGGTGATCTCACGGGCCACTTCAGCGATCGCCTGCTTGGCTTCGCTGGTGCGCGCTTGCAGCGCGGCGTCGGTGATCTGGTTGTTGTCGACCATTTGTTGCAGGCGATCAAGCCAGTCCAGGTAGCCCGGCAGTTGAGTGGTGCAGTGCCAGGCCAGATGTTCCTTGAGTGTGTCATTGAACCAGCTCTTTTGCCCTGCGTTCATGTCCAGGTAGTCGTTGAGCGTCCAGGGGATGATCACATCAAGGTTGCGGTAGGCCAGGCCCACGCGATTGCAGCCGGCGAGCACCAGGCTCAACGTCAGTAATACCACCAGTAATTTGAGCCGACGCAGCATGGGCGTGTCCTTTCGCAGGGAGGGTTCATGCATGTGAGCCTGTGCGAGGCGCGACAGTTCAGCCCATCAATAAAACGACCGCGCGGCCTTCAAGGTCAACAGGCCGTCGCATTGCGAATTGTGTCCGGAGTAGGCCGAGCAGTCTCCACCGCTGAGGCTGGAGCCGCTATAGATCAGGTCCAGGTCAACGCCTTTCCATGCGCGGGAGAACTGCACTGACCAGTCGCTGAAGCTGCTGATGTAGCCGCCTTCCACCGCAGTTGGAGTGCCGAGCTGGTGAGTGGTGTACTTCATGCTGACGCCGATGCCGAAGGGCTGTGTACCGCCGAGGTCGGCAAACAGCGTGCTGTCCTGGCGATCCGGATCGTTGCTGAACGACACGCCGAAGCGATTGCCCAGCAGGTTCAAGCCGCCGTAGAACTCCTGGCTGTCGAGCGGGCTGAGCTTGGGGTAGCTGTAGTGGATCATACCGACTTCGTAGCCGAGGGTCTGGTCGAAGGGGCGCTTGAAGCCCATGTAGGAGTCGACTTCGAGGTTGTTGGCCGAGGACAGGCCCATATTGGGCGAAAACTGGCCGAAATACAGGCCGCTGTCGTGGCTCAGGTCCAGGCCGCCGTGGAAGGAATCGCTGCCCGGCGAGGTGGGCTTGACCAGGCCCTGGGCCATGCTGCGGCTGGGCGTGGTGCCTAATTTGAGGTCGAAGTCACCCAGTTCACGCTGAAAAATCTGCGCGTATGCGAGGGGACTTGCTGTAAGGGCTGCGATGAGAAACAAGCAGGGCTTGAGCATGCTTCACTCCATGAAAAGCGAGGAGCAGTAATGAAAAAATCGGACAGATGCCCGTGCTAGACGGGTGCAAGCATACCGGCGAATGCTTCGCGGTGAGCCCCGTTCGTCGATTAGCACATCAAGATAAGTAGCAGGAGGGTGTTTCAGACTCTAGTCCTGGCGCCTTGGAAGGCAAGACGCTTAGGAGCTAGATGCGACGCGCGGGTATTACTTTTTGCCCAGGCTGATCTGCTTGGACGGGCCGAAAGTCTGGCCGCTCACGCCCTTGGCAATTTGCTGGATTTCGCCCCCGGACTTGAGGAAAGCAGCAATTTGGCTGTTGATCGATTCGCTGGTTTCAACGGCGGGAGCTGGCTTTGCTTTGCTGTTGGATGCTTTTACGCGCATGGCGGCCACTAACCTGTAGAAAATTAACTTGGCCAGGCATCGTACAGGAAATACTTGACAATTGCTTGGCAAATATCCTCTGGGAATAACCAAAGCCGATGTAATCGGCCAAAATGTGACCTTGAAATAAGCCCCTAACTTACTGTTTTAACTCGAAACCACAGGGTTTATTCGGCTGCTGCCCGCGGGTAAAATTCGATCGATTGATCAGACGAGCGGGGCGGTGCCATTACGAGGCCACGCCAGCCCGCGATTTTTCAGGCGCACGCGCGTGGCGGGCGCAACTCGGGTAGAATGCCGCCCACGTAACGAAGGTATCTGGAAATGGCTTTAGTCGGGCGCTACAACAGCTTGCAAGTGGTTAAACACACTAACTTTGGTTTGTACCTGGATGGTGCGCAAGATGGCGAAATCCTCTTGCCTAATCGGTATATCCCCAAAGATATTCCCAGTGAAGATGAAGACTGGCTTAACGTTTTCATTTATCTGGACAGCGATGACAAACTTATCGCGACGACTGAAAAGCCGAAAGTTCAAGTCGGCGAATTCGCCAGTTTGAAAGTCGTCGAAGTCAACAGCATCGGCGTATTCCTCGACTGGGGTTTGCCAAAAGACCTGTTGCTGCCGTATTCGGAAGAAAAACGCCAGCTGACTGCAGGTGAATACTGCGTGGTGCACGTCTACCTCGACAAGCACACCAAACGCATCACCGCCACCGCGCGACTTGACCGCTACCTGGATAAGACACCTGCCAACTACCAGGTGGGCCAGGAAGTCGACCTGCTGGTGGCCGAAGCCACCGACATGGGTTTCAAGGCGATCATCAACAACAAGCACTGGGGCCTGATCCACAAGAACGAAGTGTTCAAGTTCCTGCGCCCGGGCAAGGAAGAGAAAGGCTTCATTAAAGAGATTCGCGCCGATGGCAACATCAGCCTGAGCCTGCAACCGGTTGGCCAGGAAGCGGCCTCGAGCCTGAACTCGAAGATCCTCGCCAAGTTGCGTGAAAACAACGGCACCCTGCCGGTCAGCGACAAGAGCGACCCGGCGGTGATCAGCAATTTGTTCGGTGTCAGCAAAGGCAACTTCAAGAAAGCCATTGGTGCGCTCTACAAGCAGGGCCAGATTGTGATTCACGCCGATCGCATTGAACTAAGCTGATCGCGTTTTGCTCTTCTGTAGGTGCCGCTCGGCGCCTATGGAGGCTGCAACCATGACCCGCAAAATACGCTTCGCTTACCTCGGCACCTTACTCGCGTTTCTGGTGCTCGACGGCCTCTGGCTCGGCGTTTTCATGGGCCAGACCTACAGATCCCTGCTCGGCTCGCTGATGCTTGATCAGCCTCGCTTGCTGCCTGCTGTGCTGTTTTATCTGCTGTATGCCCTCGGTTGTGTGGTGTTAGTGGTTTTGCCCAGCGGCAGCTGGCAACGTGCAGCAGGCCTTGGCGCTCTGCTCGGCCTGGTGGCCTACGGCACGTATGACCTGAGCAACTGGGCCACATTGCAAGGTTGGTCAGCCGGGCTGGCCCTGATGGACATGGCCTGGGGCACCTTCCTGACGGCCGTCTGTTGCAGTGTCGGCTATTTGTGTGCACATCGGGTGCGGCATTGATTGTGTACAGGATTGACGTGCACCGTTGCTGAGCATAACCCCCGCCAACAAGCCTTCATAAATCTCTTTGGAACACCGTTTCAGAGGGATTGTGTGCCATTGGCACATATTCTGCTGAATACCTCGTATACAAACCAGGCCGCCTCCCGTATGCACACCGTTACGGCAGCGCAGGCCGGTATTTCGAGGAGCCAAGCGATGACCGAACAATTGCCCAAAGGCTACAGCCCGCGCCTGTACAACCAGGACCTCGGGCCGCTGCCGCAGAAATGGACCTGGTACAACATTTTCGCCTTCTGGATGAGCGACGTGCACAGCGTCGGCGGCTACGTGTTCGCCGCCAGCCTGTTTGCCCTCGGGTTGGCCAGTTGGCAGGTGTTGATCGCCTTGCTCACCGGCATTTGCATCGTGCAGTTGATTGCCAACCTGGTGGCCAAGCCGAGCCAGCAAGCGGCGGTGCCATACCCGGTCATCTGCCGGCTGGCATTTGGCGTGTTTGGGGCGAATATTCCGGCGGTGATTCGCGGTTTGATCGCCGTGGCCTGGTACGGCATCCAGACGTACTTGGCGTCGAGTGCCTTGATTATCGTAGTGCTGCGCTTTTTCCCACAGATGGCGGTGTATGCAGAGCCGCACTTTGCGGGCCTGTCTTACCTGGGCTGGTTTGGCTTCCTCAGCTTATGGACGCTGCAGGCAGCCGTATTCTGGGCCGGCATGGAGTCCATCCGCCGTTTTATCGACTGGGCGGGGCCAGTGGTCTATGCGGTAATGTTTGCCCTGGCCGGCTGGATCGTGTGGAAGGCGGGTTGGGCGAACATCAGTTTCACCCTGGCGGAAAAATCCCTGTCGGGCTGGCAGGCATTTGGCCAAGTGATTGTGGCGACGGCGCTGGTGGTGTCGTACTTCTCCGGGCCTACGCTCAATTTCGGTGATTTCAGCCGCTACTGCCGCAGCATGCACGACGTGCGACGCGGCAATTTCTGGGGGTTGCCGGTTAACTTTCTGGCGTTCTCGCTGGTGACTGTCGTCATCGTTTCGGGCACTTTGCCGGTGTTTGGCGAAATGTTGCATGACCCAATCGCTACGGTTTCGCGCATCGACAACAGCATGGCCGTGCTGCTCGGCGCCTTTGCCTTCGTGACCGCCACCATCGGCATCAACATTGTCGCCAACTTCGTGTCACCCGCGTTTGATTTCGCCAACGTCGCGCCGAGCAAGATCAGTTGGCGCGCAGGTGGCATGATCGCGGCTGTGGCCTCAATCTTTATCACGCCGTGGAACCTGTTCAACAACCCGCTGATGATCCACTACACCCTGGACATTCTCGCTGCGTTTATCGGCCCGCTGTTCGGGATTTTGATTGTGGATTTTTACCTGATCAAAAAGCAGAAAATCGACGTGGATGCCCTGTTCGACGACAGCCCCAACGGCCGTTATTACTACGACGGCGGCGTGAACTGGACCGCCGTCAAAGCCTTGGTGCCTGCGACGCTGGTGGGCGTCGCTATCACCTTCACGCCCGCGTTGCAGGGCATGGCCAACTTTGCCTGGTTTACCGGGTGCTTCCTGGGAGGGCTGTTTTTCCTGGTGCTGGCGCGGCGCGAGCAGGTTCGTGCGCCGACGTCGCTGGTTGCCGGTTGACCAACACCGCGCCCGCCACCACCAAGCCACAGCCGGCGATCACCAGCGCCGGTTGCAGGCCGCCGCTTAAGTGGCTGCTCACCGAGGCCAGCAACGGGCCGCACAATTGGCCAATGGCAAAGCTGGCGGTGAGCAACCCGGTGCTGCGCTGGTAGCCGTGGGGCGCCACCTCGCGCAAACGCGCCATCACCAGTTGCATGCATGCCAGGAACGGCGCACCACACAGCAACACTCCCAGGGCCAGGCCCCAGCCATTGCCCAGCAGGCAGGCGAATACCCCGGCCGCTTGCAGCCACAAAGTCGTCATCAACCAGCGGCGGGTGGTGTTCGGGTCCTTGCGACGCAGGCTCGCCACCACCACACCCAGCGCCGCCGCCAGGCCAAAGCACGGCCAGAACAGGTCGGCTTGCCACGCGCCGTGGAACTGCGCGCTGGCCATCTGCGACAAGAAGGTTGCGGGGATGATGTAGCCCAGGCCATACAAGAAGTAGATCCAGCACAGGTGCGCGATGCTGGCGTTGCTGCCCGCGCTAGTGGCATGGGTCACCGTCACGGTCGGTTTCGGTAAAAAGGGCAGGATGGCCAGCAACATCACCAATGCCACCACGCCATAGACCAGCCACAAGGTCGCAGAGTCTTCGCCCAGTAGATTGGAGCCCAGTGCCAGCAATCCTGTCAGCAGAATCCCCAGGCCAGGCCCGGCAAACACCAATGCTCCCAAACGCGGACGCTCGGCGGCTATTGCCAGCGGCTGGCTCAAACTGGTGATCATTACCAGCGCCCAGGCGCTCGCCACGCCGGTACCAAAGCGCAGCAGCAAATGCGGCCAGAAGCCATGCGCCCAGTACGACCCCAGGGTCAGCAGCACGCACAGCCACAGCCCGCCATACAAACGCGCTTTTATGTGGTGATGGCTGCGGGCGAAGATCGAGTCCACCGCGCCGACGAAATAGCCCAGGTAGTTGGCGGCGGCAATCAGGCCCGCGCCCGTCAGGTCAATCTGCCCCTCGCTGAGCAAATGCGGCATCTGCGGGGTGAGGGCGAAGCGGCCAATGCCCATGGCCATCATCAGGGCGATAAAGCTGGCGGTTAAGCGAATCAGCGGTGACATGTGCAGGTTTCCTACGGGGAAGCGAATGACCTGTAGGCTAAAGCGGATTGACTTTCTGTAAAAATGAATAATAGTGAGTAACTTGTTCAGTTTTGGAGAAAGGTATGGAGTTCAGTCAATTGCGCATCTTCCAGGCCGTGGCGGAAGAGGGCTCCATCACCCGCGCGGCTGAGCGCCTGCATCGCGTGCCCTCGAATCTGTCGACACGGCTCAAGCAAATGGAGGAGCAACTGGGCGTCGAGTTGTTCGTGCGCGAACGCCAGCGCTTGCAGCTTTCTCCCGCAGGCAAAGTGTTGCTGGACTACAGCACTCGACTGCTGGCGCTGCATGATGAAGCCCACGGCGCGGTGCAAGGAGGGCAGCCGGCGGGCGATTTTGTATTGGGCAGCATGTACAGCACGGCCGCAGTGCATTTGCCCAAACTGTTGGCGCGCTATCACAAGGCGTATCCGATGGTGAACCTCCAGGTGCAATCGGCGCCCAGCGGCGAGTTGCTAGAGGGCTTGATCACCGGGCGTCTGGACGCGGCCTTTGTGGATGGCCCGATAACGATCGCGACGCTGGACGGCGTGCCGCTGTGCGAAGAGCGCCTGGTGATCATTTGCGAGGCGGATCACCCGCCCGTGCGTGGCCCCCAGGACGTCGCCGGCCGCTCGGTGTTCACCTTCCGACGCAGTTGCGCCTACCGTGCGCGCCTGGAAACCTGGTTTTCCCACGAGCGTGTGGCCATGGGCCGCGCCATCGAGATTGAGTCTTACCAAGGCATGCTCGCCTGCGTGATCGCCGGTTCCGGCGTGGCATTGATGTCAGAATCGATGCTCGACAGCCTGCCAGGCAAGGACAGCGTGTCCGTTCATCCGTTGACCGGGCCTTTTGCCACTGCTACTACCTGGTTAATGTGGCGCAAGGGCATGCTCGGCGCTAACCTCAATGCATGGATCGATCTGCAACAAGAGGGCAAGGCCGATTTCCTGCAAGACGCGCGCGCGATTGCTTGAACGATCTGTCAGGATTCAGATCAATCCTGTAATAGTTCGTTGTGGTTTCGTTCAAGCATTACGTAAGACTTAGAGCTACTATCACTGTAGGAAAAGGCGACAGAACTCCCGCCTAGCCGCATTACCCTCAAAGGGGGCAACCATGAAAGAGAAAATTCAAAACTGGCTCCACGACCTCGGCGTTGCGCTGGGCCTGATTGAACCGCCACTGCAGCCGATACCGATTCGCACGGATGACGAGCAGCGTCGTCCGCGTCGCCGCTAAGCTCAGTTAGCAACAGGTTTTAGAATGTGGGAGCGGGCTTGCCCGCGATAGCGGTGTATCAGTCGATTTAAAGTTGACTGACACACAGTTATCGCGGGCAAGCCCGCTCCCACAGTCGTTTTGTGCAAGGCAAAAAAACGGGCGCGACATCCGACGTCGCGCCCGCTGAAGAAACCGCTTTAAATCCTGTTACCTGTCAAATGGCCCTGGCCACCGAAGCCTCTGGCCGACGTGACAACAAGCTCACCAATACAAAACTCACCAGCCCAACCGCCAGGCTGTAGTAGATCGGCGTATTCGCGTCCAGGCCGTCTTTGAACATAAACACCAGCGCCGTCACAAAGCCCAATGTCATGGATGCAATGGCGCCGGAGGTGGTGGCGCGCTTCCAGAAAATTGCGCCCATCAGCGGGATCAGCATGCCGCCCACCAGCAGGTTGTAGGCCAGGGTCAGGGCGCTGATCACGTCGTTGACCACCAGCGCGATACCCAGCACGGCGATACCGGTCAGCATCGTAAACAGACGGTTGATGCTCAGGCTCGACTGCTTGCCGCCACGCAGGCGTGGCAGCAGGTCTTCGGTCAGTACGGTGGAAGCGGCGAGCAGGCCGGCGCTGGCGGTGGACATCATCGCGGCCAGTGCGGCGGCGATCACCAGGCCACGGATGCCGTCTGGCAGCGAGGCTTTGACGATGGCGGCGAAGGCGTTGTTGACGTTGTCCAGGTTCGGCAGCAGCACATGCGCGGCCATGCCGATCAGGGCACAGGCCAGGCCGTAGAGGATGCAGTAGAAACCGGCGAACGTGCCTGCGTACTGGGCGACTTTTTCGTCACGGGCGGTGAACACGCGTTGCCAGATGTCCTGGCCGATCAGGATGCCGAAGAAGTAGATCATGAAGTAGGTGATGATCGTGTCCCAGCCGATTTCGGTGAAGCTGAAATTCGACGCCGGCAGCTTGGCCACCAGTTGATCCCAGCCGCCGACGCGGTACAGGCAGATCGGCAGCAGAATAAACATCAGGCCGACGGTCTTGATCACGAACTGCACGATATCGGTAAGGGTCAGTGACCACATGCCGCCGATGGTCGAATACACCACCACCACGCCACCGCCGAGCAGCACCGACACCCAGAACGGCAGGCCGAACAGCACTTGCAGCACGGTGCCGATGGCCAGGATCGAGGTCACGCCGATCATCAGCGCGTAGGCCAGCATGATCACCGCACTCGCTTGGCGGGCCATCGGGTTGTAACGTTTTTCCAGCACCTGGGTGACGGTGAAGATCTTCAACTTGAGCAGCGGCTTGGCCAGGAACAGGTTCAGCGCGATGATCCCCGCGCCCAGTGCGGCGCACAGCCAGAAGCCGGAAATGCCATGCACATAACCCAGGCGCACGGTGCCGACGGTGGATGCACCGCCCAATACGGTGGCGGCCATGGTGCCCATGTACAGCGACGGGCCCAGGTTACGACCGGCCACCAGGTAGTCTTCGTGGGTCTTGGCACGGCGCATGCCGTAATAGCCGAGCACGAGCATGCCGGCGGCGTAGATGAGTACGACGAATAAATCCAAAGCCATGACGGCGGTTCTCCGTTTATTTTTTTAGGCTATTGAGAGGTTTTCTGCAGGAAGGGCACTTGCTGTGGCGAGGGAGCTTGCTCCCGTTCGACAGCGAAGCTGGAGCCGGCTTTTTTAGGGCCGCTCCGCACCCCATCGGGAGCAAGCACCCCAGCGGGAGCAAGCTCCCTCGCCACTACGGCCGGGCCATAGACTTCGGCCGGCTCCGGGAACGCACGAAGCAAGGTCAGGTACACCACCGACGCCAGCCCCAGCGTCACCGGCAGGCTGATATCGATGCCATCGGCCAGGTTGCCCAGCGGCCCGACAAACTGCCCCGGCAGGTTGACGAAGCACAGGCCCACCAGTGCGCTCGGGACCCAGGCGCCCAGGCCGCGCCAGTTCCAGCCGTGGCTGAACCAGTAGCGCCCGCCGGTCTCACCGCGAGTGAACACCTGCAAGTCATCCGGGCAGTAGAAACCGCGGCGCACGATCAGGCCGATGATCATCATCACCATCCACGGCGTGGTGCAGGTGATGATCAGCACGGCGAAGGTCGACACGCTCTGCACCAGGTTGGCGGCGAAACGTCCGATAAAGATGAAGGCAATCGACATCACCCCGATCAGCAACGTGGCCTTGACCCGCGACAGCAAGCGCGGGAACACGCTGGACATGTCCAGCCCGGTGCCATACAGCGAGGTGGTGCCGGTGGACATGCCGCCGATCACCGCGATCAGGCACACCGGCAGGAAGAACCAGCTCGGTGATACGGCCAGCAAACCGCCGACATAGTTGTTGGCCGCGATATAGTCCGGCGCCTTGATCGCCACGATGGTCGCGGTGGCGAGGCCGAACAGGAACGGAATCAAGGTGGCGATCTGCGCCAGCACGACCGCCAGCATGATGCGCATTTTCGGCGTCTCACGCGGGATGTAGCGCGACCAGTCACCCAGGAACGCGCCGAAGGAAATCGGGTTGCTCATGGCCACCAGCGCCGAGCCGATGAAGGCAGCCCAGAAACCAGCCTGGCCCATGGCGACGCTGCCGGCGAAGTGGCTGTCGAACGCTGGTGCGAACGCGAAGATGCCCAGCAGAAACAGCAGGCTCGCCGCCCACACCGCAATGCGGTTGACCCACAGCATGAAGCGAAAGCCGTAGATGCACACGGTCAGCACCAGCAAGGCAAACAGGCCGTAGGCCAAGCCCAGCGTCAGGTCGGTTTCCGGCAGGCCAATCAGGCGTTTCGCACCACCGACCAGCGCATCACCCGAACTCCACACCGACAGTGAGAAGAAGGCAATCGCCGTCAGCAGCGACAGAAACGAGCCGACAATCCGCCCATGCACACCAAAGTGCGCACCGGAAGACACGGCGTTGTTGGTGCCATTGATCGGCCCGAACAGGCCCATGGGCGCCAGGATCAGCGCGCCCACCAACACGCCCAGCACAATTGCCCAGACCCCAGCCTGGAACGACAAACCGAACAGCACCGGAAACGAGCCCAGCACGGCGGTGGCAAAGGTGTTGGCACCGCCGAAGATCAGGCGAAACAGATCCTTGGGTCTGGCGGTACGTTCGTGGTCCGGGATCTGTTCGACCCCGTTGGTTTCTATTCTGCGAATACTGTTTTCGTTGTTTTTATTATTCATGATCAGCTCCGATCACATTGGCTAAGGGGGCGGCAGCCCTTCCGGCATAGCGGACAAATGTTCGTGACAGGCCAGCCACAGGCCTTGTTGTTTTAGGTGAGACGCTTGCCGTTTGAAGACAATGGTCTCGCGCTCCTGGCTAAAAAATTGCTCCCCGTTCATGCGCAGCTCGGTGGCCACGTCATGAATAAATATCGCCACGTCACCCTGCAGGCTGACCACGGCATTGCTTGAGCTGCAGGACAGCACTTCAAACCCCTCGTCCGCGCGCCAGCTGTCCCACAACGCCTGGTAGGCGTCGCGACTGAGCAGAGGCTGGGGCAGGGTGTAAAACACGAAGCTGGCATCGGCCGTGAACGCGCCAAAGTAAGCCTCGCGGTCATTAGCGGCGAAGGCTGCCACCAGGTCGGCGGCGGCTTTCAGCACCTCTTGGGCGCTCATCAGCGGTGCGCCACGCCGGGCAGTACGCAGAGCATCTCGTACAGCAGGTTGGCGCCGAGCAGCGAGGTGTTGCCGGTGGTGTCGTAAGGCGGCGAAACTTCTACCAGATCACAACCAACCAGGTCGAGGCCCTGGCAACCACGGATGATCTCGATCGCCTGAATAGTGGTCAGCCCGCCGATTTCCGGTGTGCCGGTGCCGGGCGCCCAGGCGGGGTCGATGCCGTCGATATCAAAGCTCAGGTACACCGGGCCGCCACCGACTTTTTCGCGCACTTCGGCCATCAAGGGGGCGAGGGAGTGGTGCCAGCATTCTTCGGCCTGGACCACACGGAAGCCCTGTTTGCGGCTCCAGTTGAAGTCTTCGGCCGTGTAGCCCTGGGCACGCAGGCCGATTTGTACAACACGATCGCAATCGAGCAGGCCTTCTTCCACGGCGCGGCGGAAGGTGGTGCCGTGGGCAATTTTCTCGCCGAACATATGGTCGTTGACGTCAGCGTGGGCATCGATGTGCACCAGCCCGACCTTGCCGTGCTTTTTGTGGATAGCACGCAGGATCGGCAGGGTGATGGTGTGGTCACCGCCCAATGTCATCGGGATCACGTCGTGCTCAAGGATCTCGTCGTAGGCTTCTTCGATGATGCGCACGGCGTCGAGCAGGTTGAAGGTGTTGATCGCCACATCGCCAATGTCGGCAACCGACAGCGAGTCGAACGGTGCGGCGCCGGTGGCCATGTTGTAAGGGCGGATCATCACTGATTCAGCGCGGATTTCACGCGGCCCGAAGCGGGTGCCGGCGCGCAGCGACGTGCCGATATCCAGAGGCACGCCGATAAAGGCAGCATCCAGGCCTTTGGCCGTTTGCAGGTGGGGAAGTCGCATCATGGTGGCGATGCCGGCGAAGCGCGGCATTTCGTTGCCGCCCAGTGGTTGGTGGAAAATCTTGTCCACGGGAGTGCCTCATCGTTGTTTTGTTTATTAGGGGCCGATTCTGCGAAAAGCCCGTGGCGGGAAGAATCGGCAGAGGCAAATACTTAGTTCAGATTTTTCTAAACTAATGCTTGGGGTAAACTCGGTCCAAATGTGGGCGCTGGCTTGCCTGCGATGGCGGCGTTGATTTCACTGTTGCTATCGCAGGCAAGCCAGCCCCCACAGGATTTTTGTGTTCCGCGGAGAACAAATGGCCAACGCCTTGCCCGACCTGAAACTCCTGCGCATCTTCGTCAGCGTCGTGCGCCACCAGGGTTTTGCCAATGCCCAGCACGAACTCAACCTGTCGACGTCGGCCATCAGCACCTACATGAGCCAACTCGAATCGGCCTTGGGCCTGGTGCTGTGCCATCGCGGCCGGGGCGGATTCAGCCTGACCAGCAAAGGCGAGCTGTTCCATCAGGAAACCTTGCGTCTCTTAGGTGAACTCGAAGGCTTCGAGCAATACGCCGCCGCCCTCAAAGGCGAGCTGCGCGGCACCCTCAAGCTGGGCGTGCTGGACTCCACCGTCAGCGACAAGGCCTTGCCGTTCGCCGAAGTGATCGGCGCCTACAGCCTCGAACACCCGGCCGTGCATCTGCATCTGTCGGTGATGAGCCCTTACGAGCTGCAACTGGGCGTGCAGGACAATCGACTGGACCTGGCCATCGGCGCGTTCTCCAACCGCATGAGCGGGCTGATCTACATGCCGCTGTATCGCGAACAGCACTGGCTGTATTGCAGCACGCGCCACCCGCTGTTCAACGAGCGGCGTATCCCCGAACAAGTGATCACCCAGCAACGCATGGTCGGCCGTGGCTATTGGAGCCAGGCCGAACTGGCGCGGCATGGTTTCAAACACAGCGCGGCCACCGTGGAAAGTATGGAAGCCCAGTTGATCCTGGTGCTGTCCGGCGCCTATATCGGCTACCTGCCCGAGCACTACGCCCAGGCCTGGGCCGACAAGGGTGACTTGCGCGTTTTGTTGCCGGCAACCTTCGGCTACCAGGCGCCGTTTTCCATGATCATGCGCCGTGGCCGCAGTCGCGAACCGCTGATCCAGACTTTCCGCGATCTGCTCAAAGCGCAGCTCAACCAGGCCTGATAAACCATGTCCAGACCCCAATGCCCTCGCTGCCTCAGGCCCGTTACCCACTGTCTGTGCGCGCTGATCCCCAGCCTCGACAGCCGCACCCGCATCTTGCTGTTGCAGCACCCGAGTGAGGTTAATCACGCGCTCAATACTGCGCGCTTGGCGGCACTGGGCTTGAACAATGCGCAGTTGGTGGTGGGCGAGGTGTTTGATGACCTGGCCATGCTGTTGAGCCCGCCGGGTTATCAGGCACGCCTGCTGTTCCCGGCGGACGATGCTGAGCCGTTGCAAACCTATACGCCGAGCGATCAACCGCTGTTGCTGGTGGTGCCCGATGGCACTTGGCGCAAGGCGCGCAAGCTGCTGCACCTCAACCCGCTGTTGGCGGCTTTGCCGCGCGTGGCCCTGGCGGGCGAGCGCGTGTCGCGTTATCGGTTACGCAAGGCACCCGGCCCGGGCGCTTTGTCGACGGTGGAAGCAATCGTGCAAGCGTTGCAGGTACTCGAAGCCCCGGCTTCATTTGACGCGTTGCTCAAGCCTTTCGATGCGTTGATCGAAGGCCAGATTGCCGCCATGGGCGAGGCGGTCTACCAGCGTAATCACGTAGAGGCTACATAGCTACCGCCTGGCGTAAGCGCCGCTGATTAGGCTCGTCATTTATCACACCCTTTGAGGGAAAAATGACAGAGCCTGAAGAGACACTCCCACTTCGACCCATGGATACGTTGTCTGCGTATATCCAGGAACAACAAGCCCAAGGGCCGTTGATGACTGGCGCAGAGTGGTCCATAACACGCGTCTTGTTACCTTTGCGCAAGACACTTGAGCGCTTTTTCGGCGGCCTTGATGAGCAAGAGCAGCAAGACTACATACGTTTGCAAAAGGCCTACGTCAGCGCACAAACCACATTCGAAGCGGCTATCAAGCAACTCGGCGCGGACCTTGAAACCACCTTGTTGGCGAGCCTGACTGCAAGGCTGAAAGCACTGGCCGGCAAAGAGGTTGATCCCAAGGTTGCGCGTATCCATACCCGCTATGTGAAACCGGCTGATACATCGACGCCAAACAACCCAACCCTGCGAGTTCCACGCGCGATAGATGACCGCGTGGACAGCGAGGGCCTGTCCAGCGTCACCCTGTGGGAGGCCGCCTGCATGAACTACAGCGGTTTGTCGGGGTGGGGCTTTCCGGGGCATGTCAGCCTGAAGGAGGCCAGCTATCTGGATTCGAATGTCGGAATCAGCGCGGCGGATTTCATCGAGCTGGTGCGCGAACTCAATCTTGGCACCCAATTGCGCACCCGCCTGGACAGCGCGCTGCAGAGCTCTACGCTATTGGGGGCGCAGGTGTTGGCGCTGGCAACTGCAGAACTTGAATTCGCGTTGCTAGAGGCCTTGAGGACCACCGACCGAAGCCGGGTTGACCGGGAAAAATACCACGCTGTGGTGGGTGCGTTGTCAGGCGAGTCGCCTTGGGATGTCACTCAAGAAGTGAAACTGTTCATTCCCTATGGCCCGAACAATATCAATGGGACCGAACGCTATGGCCTGCTTGGCGTATACACGGACCTGCCAAGAGGTGACTACCTGAGTATTCCTTATGTGATTTTCTCGGTCAAAGGATGCAAAGGCGCGTTCAGCTATTTCCCCGACCGGCCTGGCGGTGCCCTCAAGCACTACGACAAGTTTTCGGAGGCTGCCAACGAATTTTATGTCGGCTTCAAGGCGTTTCATGCGCGAAAGGAAATGGGGTGGTTGTATCAGTCCATGTCGCTGTCCGACTACGCGCGCTTGAACGCCAGGCCGGCGAAAGAAAGCAGGCCGGAGGAGCTCAATGCATTTGCGCAGTTCTTATACCGGTTGTGCGGGCGTGCAAGCAGGCTTACCCAGGTCAACCACATCGGCTACAAGCGCGATAGCGTTTACAACGCGCCGACAGTCAGCCTCTATCGTTTTTACATCGAGCGTTGCCGAGCCAACCTCAAGGTATTGGCGCATGAAACGCCGGGCGCCATGGCCACCTTGCTTGAGTTTTCCCAGACGCTGTTCGGTGAAATCATCAACCTGCTGTTGATCCCGGTGCCAGGGCCTTTGAAAGGCCTTGGGCGGTTGAGAGCGTTCGCCCTGTTCACTTCAATAGGGCTGACATTTTTCCAGGCGCTGCAAGAGGATAGCCGCGCAAACTTGGTGCAATTGGCGATAGATATCGCTGACTTGCTCAGCAGCAGGTTTTTGCACCGACGTTTGGCCCCGACGGTCAGGCGCCGGCATCAAGCGTTGTATAGCCGGCTGGCCCAGCAAAGCAGACTGATGACGACCACTGAGCGCAAGAGTCAGACAGGCGGCCAACTGGTTGAAAAAATGATGGGCGCCACCGACGTACCCACACAAACGTTAGAGCGGATCGTCAGCCTCAGTAATAGCTCGCGAGCCGACCTGGACCAGGTATGGGATGGAGCACCGCCCTCGGCATCGCTGGTTGAGGCGGTGAATCGGTTTAATGTCGACAAGCTGATCGACTGGGCTGCCAAGGGGGCCGACGCTAACCTTCCCGAGGCGGTCGGTGCCGTTGAGATTCTCGCTCCGCTACTCACCCAGCATAAGGATTGGCCGAAAAGCACATCCTTGAGCATTCAAAACCCGCAAGGCGTGGAAGTACGGCGCTATAGCAAACGTGCGGATCACAAGACCACGGCAGTGGTCATGGTCACCGTGCTGGAAAGCGGACTGTTCGCTTATTCAACGCCACGCCGGATCAGCGCTCATTTGCCCCAGGCTATTGTCGATTTGCTACCCGACTTTTTTTTATCGCGCAGGTCGACGTTGGTCGAGCAACTTGCCGATAAAGCCGACGCGTTGCGCATTGATCTGTTTGAGGCACTCACGGTGTATGCCGATACCAGTCGATCCGCGGCCACGGGCGCACCAGCATCAGTGCTTCGATTACTGCCTGACAGCGTTGCCAGCGCTACCCCGCCGCACCCCGTGATTGAGCAGTTACATACCTTGCACCCCGGATTGAGCCGGGCACGGTTGCTGGAAGTGCTGCGCCGAAATCCGTTGTCGGAACATCAGCAGGCACAACTCCTGCAATCGCAACTGCAACCCGAAGCGCTTTACACCGCGCTGCGCTCTGCCCGTCAGGTGGCACGCGCAGAAACCATGGTTGACGGCGTACTCCATCCTCGGCGCTTCAGTCAGAAAATTCAGAACTGGGCTACGGAGTTTGCCGTCCGCGCACTGCGCGACCTGACCGGCCAGGTACTCGTCATCAGCCCTGAAGCGCAAGCGATACCTTATGTTTCGCGGGGACCGCTGGACAAAACCATCGTCGTGATCGATCACGGGCGCGGACAGTTCTCGTTGTTTGACATTCAATCCCCCAAACCAAGGTCGACCGAAACCGATGATTTATATCAAACGGTCGTGAGCCAAATCTCTGAAACCGACCTGTTACGGTTGGGGTGGGACGAGCAGGGCGCTGCCTCTCAGTTCCGGCACACAGTCGCCCAGGCCTTGCTCAATAACCGTACGGCCGATGGCAGGTTTTATCCGGCACGCCGTGAGATCGGGCAATACGCCAGCGTTGTCGAGACGTCAAATATGGTGCCCGAGCCTGACGCGCTCGGCCTTTACAGCCCGGGCAACGATCGCTTCGTGTTTATCGAGGGAAATTATTTCAAAGTCATCCAGGGGCAAGGGCTGGTCCCCTGGCGTATTCAACACCCATTGCTGGAGCAGGCCTATGCACCCGTGCTGACCCACAATGGCGCGGGCGCCTGGCGCCACGAATGGGAGAACCCGCTGACCTGGGACGGGCAGAAGCCGTTTTATCGCCTGGGGCCATCGTTTCGTGCGTTGACGCCGGATGCCATTGTGCAGATCCAGCAGATAAGTGGAGTGACGCCGGACATCCTGCGCCGGATGCACGCACGTAATGAACGGCCTCCCGCTATCTTGAGAGAGACCGTCGAGCGCTTCACGATTCATCAGCGGCTCAAGACGCATCTGGAAGGTATGGAGACGCTTGAGGGCACCGCGTTGGGGCGCGATTTCCTTGATGAGCTGCTGGGAGAGATTGGGCCGGCCAATGCCGATGCACTGGTCGGGCGCGCCGGAGTCAGCAGGGCGGACCAGGTGTCCGTGCTGGAGGCCAAGGTTATGACCAATAAACCCAGGATGGAGCGGCTTTTTTTCAAGGCGTTGTGTCATAAAAGCGCGCAGTCGTCCGACCCTCTGGCGCAAGTGCTGCAGCGCGATTTTCCCGGTTTGACTGCGGTCATTGCCCAAGACTTGGTGAGTCAGTCCACGCCTGCTGAGCGAAGTAGTCTGGAGGCCGGTCGCGTGCCGTTGACGCTTACGCCACTCGTGCGTTGGTGGTTGCATTCTCTGCGCAAGGCGCGCGCCTTGGAGGGGGTACATATGCCTATCACCGGTGATGAAGACAGCGCGAAATTAATCCTGCGGACACTGTCGGACATCAATGGATGGCCAAAGAACCTGCGGGTCGAGGTGTGGGAAAGAGGGCGTCTGATTGACAGCATCGGCGCCACTGACTCGCCGCATAAGCGTGTGCTGGAGGTGCAGGACGGTCAGTACCAGGCGTACACGGTGCAAATCAACGGCGGGCGCCAACCGATAGGCGGCTACGGTGAGTTTCTGGTGGTTTTGTTAAATGCACTGCCGACGGCGGAGCGCCAGGCCTTGGGCTACACCCATGTGACGGGTGTTGAAGAACTGACACAGGAAATTGCGCGGCGACTGGAAACCCAGCCAGCGCTCGGCGACTCTCGGTTTAATATTGAAAAGCTGCTCGGTATGGAGCCACGCCCCTGGTTTAACCCGCCGCAACGGCTCAGTGATGGGCGTATTGGTTATCCGCTGAGCGGCGATGGCGGTTCAGGTGGCGTAGCGGCTGCGCAGGTGGCGCAGTGGCGCAAGTTGTTTCCGACCAAGACCGATGCAGAGGCGAGTGAGAGAGTCCTCAACCTGGGGGAATCCTTCGCGGAGCGACAGTCCGCCATCAATCAACTTTTTTCTGAACAGGAGGCCTTGAATGCCAGCCTGGAGCGATGGTGCTTGCTGGGCGATAGTGTGAACTTGAGCGCACACCTTCAAGCCTCTGAACGTATTCGACGTTGCTGGAGCCGACAGGAGTCCGTACGTGGTATGCCCTATGAGCTTTACCTCGACGACCTTGCCCTGAATGACCTGCCTGAGACGACTGCGAGCTTTTCCCACGTCGATCTGCTGAGCTTGAGGAACAATCAGTTGCAAACACTGCCGACAGAGTTCCTCCGGTGCTTTGGGTTTCTGCGCAGTCTCTCTGTTGATGGCAACCTGTTGGATCATGTGCCTCAAGGGTTGTCAGAGCTGCGGTATTTGCAGCAACTGAATTTGTCGAACAATCGTATTCGGCCCAATTTGCAGGATGTTCTGGGTCTGAAAGAGTTGACACGCCTGACCTGGCTGGACCTGTCCTATAACCCTCTGGGGCAAGGCAGCCGGCTGAACCTGTATCGTCTGAAGGCGTTGGAAGTCCTCAACCTCAAGAATACACACATCCATCAGTTGCCCCGGGGCGCGGTGACTCTGCGACGTCTGAGTAGCTTCGATCTGCGCGACAATCAGCTTCATGTACTGACCGAAATGGATCTGGGCCTGAACCTCAATGTCCATCGTGCAA
This sequence comes from Pseudomonas sp. 2995-3, assembly GCF_002742565.1. Lineage (NCBI taxonomy): Bacteria > Pseudomonadati > Pseudomonadota > Gammaproteobacteria > Pseudomonadales > Pseudomonadaceae > Pseudomonas > Pseudomonas sp. 2995-3. The sequence continues at coordinate 226,423 of NZ_LJSB01000176.1, forward strand.
TGGATTTGCAGGGCAACGAGTTGGCTGCGAGCACATTGGAGGTAATCCGCCAATACCAACAAAGACCGGGTTACCAGAATGTTCATTTCGGCGTGTCGGACGCTTCACTCACGGTGTTGTCTTCCGTTGACCCCTGGTTGATATCGATTCCCGCCGGCGAGACAGCGCAACGTCGAGCGCTTTGGTCTTTGATCGATGCGAATCGTAATTCCCAGAACTTTCGCGTGCTGCTAGGGGTTTTTGCCGCCTATCCGCCATTTTTAGCTGCCAAGTATCGAGCATTGCGCGAGGACATCAGCCGCAGAGTCTGGCAATTGATTGACTGCGCCACCCATGACACACACATTGAACGGGTTTTGTTTGAGCAGCCCTTGGAGTACATCCGGGCCCAGGCTGATGGCTGGCTGCTGTGCCTGAATGATCTGGAGCTTGCAGTGTTGCCGTTGCAGATGCTGGCACCAGGCAGTCAAGCCGTGGCAGCAGACTTTTTGAATTATTACCGAGGATCTAATCGGATCGCGTCCATCAAGCAGCGAGCCACTTTAGACTATCCAGCCCATTCAGGCGTTGAACACAGTATGTTCTTGCTGGGTTGTCGGCTCGCCCTGGCGCAGGATCTGAATCTACCCCTGCCGCTCACGATGCGTTTTTCTACACCCGTCGTGGAAATTGATCCGCAGGTGTTGAATGAATATCGCCTGGCCATTATTCGTGATGAGGCTCGAATCAATTGGCCGGATTTACTCAAGGATAAAGAATATTGGGTGACGTTTCTGGAGCTCAAATACCCTTTAATGTTTGAGGCGGCGCGAAGCCCGTACGATGAGCGGTATCAGCAGGCTTTAGAGCAAGTCCAAGTCGGGGATTTGAGCGAAAATGCCTACCTTATCAAGGGGGGCGAGATTGCTGTGGCAATGCTCTCAGCCAAGAATGACCTCGTTCTGCAGTTGACGGCGCAGGAATGGGCGGCATTTGTCGGCAGCGACTGACTGCGCTTATATCTGTATTGAATAAGCACCACACTTTGCGTGATATGGCCCGCCGGCCTTTCCCGGTATGATGTTCGCCCCCGCAGTCTGGATTGCGAATACGCCATGACCTTGCAGTACCCTACAATCGCCGATTGCGTCGGCAACACGCCCCTGGTCCGCTTGCAACGCATGGCGGGTGAAACCAGCAATACCTTGCTGCTCAAGCTCGAAGGCAACAACCCGGCCGGCTCCGTCAAGGACCGCCCGGCGTTGTCGATGATCACCCGCGCCGAGCTGCGTGGGCAGATCAAGCCGGGCGACACCCTGATCGAAGCCACCTCGGGTAACACCGGCATCGCCCTGGCCATGGCCGCGGCGATCAAGGGTTACAAGATGGTCTTGATCATGCCCGACAACGGCAGTGCCGAGCGCAAGGCGGCGATGACCGCCTATGGCGCCCAACTCATCCTGGTCACCCAGGAAGAAGGCATGGAAGGCGCGCGTGACCTCGCTGAGCGCATGGCCGCCGAAGGCCGTGGCGTGGTGCTCGACCAGTTCGCCAACGGCGATAACCCCGAGGCACACTACACCAGCACCGGCCCGGAAATCTGGCGCCAGACCCAAGGCAGCATCACCCATTTCGTCAGTTCCATGGGCACCACCGGCACCATCATGGGTAACTCGCGCTACCTCAAGGAGCAGAACCCGGCGATCCAGATCGTCGGCCTGCAACCGATGGAAGGCGCGGCCATTCCCGGTATCCGTCGTTGGCCTGAAGAGTACCTGCCCAAGATCTACAACGCGACGCGCGTGGACCGCATCATCGACATGGCCCAACGTGAAGCCGAAGACACCACCCGCCGTCTGGCGCGTGAAGAAGGCATCTTCTGTGGCGTGTCCTCCGGTGGCGCTGTGGCCGGTATGTTGCGTCTGTCCAAAGAAGTTGAAAACGCGGTGATCGTCGCGATCATCTGTGACCGAGGCGACCGCTACCTGTCGACCGGCATCTTCGACGAACCCAACTGATGGCCAAGCACGAGAGAGGCCTGCGCTTTCAGCCGACGGGCGGCAGCCGCGCCCCGCAGATTCCGGTGGGCAAGAAGCAACGCCTGACCATCGAGCGCCTGGCTAACGATGGCCGCGGCATTGTGTTCTTTGAAGGTCGCACCTGGTTCGTCAATGGCGCGCTGGCCGGCGAAGAAGTCGAAGCGCGGGTGTTGGGCGCCCACGGCAAAATCGTCGAGGCGCGTACCGAGCGTGTGTTCAAGGCCAGCGAACTGCGTCGCCCGGCACCGTGCGCGCACTTCGGCCGCTGTGGCGGTTGCAGCGTGCAGCACCTGCCCCATGACGAACAACTTGCCCTGAAACAGCGCATGCTCGCCGAGCAACTGACCCGTGTGGCCGGTGTCGAACCGCAAGAGTGGGCGGCACCGTTGAGCGGGCCGGAGTTCGGCTACCGTCGCCGCGCCCGTGTGGCGGTGCGCTGGGATGCCAAGGCCAAACAGCTTGAGGTGGGTTTTCGCGCCGTGGCCAGCCAGGATATCGTCGCTATCGATGATTGCCCGGTGCTGGTACAAGCCTTGCAACCGATCATGCAGCGTTTGCCGAACATGCTGCGCCGCCTGAGCAAACCACAGGCGTTGGGGCATGTGGAGTTGTTCAGTGGTTCGTCAATTGCCGTGTTGCTGCGGCACATGGCGCCGCTGTCCGAAGCGGACCTGCAGGTATTGAAAGAATTTTGCACCTTCCATGACGCCCAATTGTGGCTGCATGGCGAGGGCCAGCCGGAGCCGGTAGAGCCGGGTCAGGCGCTTGGTTTTAGACTGGCGGCGTGGGATCTGGAACTGGCTTACCGTCCGGGAGATTTTGTCCAGGTCAACGCCGGAGTCAACGATGCGATGGTCGCCCAGGCCCTGGAGTGGTTGGCGCCAAAGGCCGAAGAACGGGTGCTGGACCTGTTTTGCGGGCTGGGCAACTTTGCCCTGCCACTGGCCAAACAGGTGCGCGAAGTGGTGGCGGTAGAGGGCGTGCAAGCCATGGTCGAGCGGGCGGCGCAGAACGCCGTCAGCAACAATTTGCATAATGTGCAGTTTTTTCAGGCCGATCTGTCCCAGCCTTTGACCGACGCGGAGTGGGCCAAACAGGGCTTTTCTGCGGTACTCTTGGACCCACCCCGTGACGGTGCCCTGGAGGTTGTGCGCAAGCTCGCCACCCTGGGGGCCAAGCGCTTGGTGTATGTGTCCTGCAACCCGGCCACGCTGGCGCGGGACACGGTTGAGTTGGTCAAGCAAGGCTACCGGCTAAAACGTGCCGGGATCCTCGACATGTTTCCGCAAACAGCGCATGTCGAGGCCATGGCGTTATTTGAAGCGGGCTAGGATGCCCGTTTAATCCGACTGGCCTGTCGTCTCCTGGGCCGTGACCTGTCAGGGAGTGGTACCTAGCCTAATGGTTGCACCGCTAGGGTTACGCAGCAGGTCAGCGATGATTTTTGGCGCATCCAAGGTGCGTCGTAGGGAAGGTAAGCAAGATGGTACAGGTGAGAGCACACCAGCCGATCAACACCGACGGCAGTATCAATCTCGAGGCATGGCTGGATCATGCCGTCAGTGTCGACCCGGCACTGGACCGTGAAGCCTTGAAAGCAGCCTGCGAGTTCGCTCGTGAGTCTGAACAGCAAGACAATGCGGCCAAGAACCTGTGGGCCGAAGGCACTTCAAGCTTTCGCACCGGGTTGGAAATCGCCGAGATCCTCGCCGATCTCAAGCTGGACCAGGATTCGCTGATCGCCGCCGTGCTTTATCGTGGCGTGCGTGAAGGGCATATCCCGTTGCCGACGGTCAGCCAGCGTTTCGGCGCGGTGGTGGCCAAGCTGATCGACGGCGTGCTGCGCATGGCCGCCATCAGCGCCAGCCTCAGCCCGCGTCAGTCCATGGTGCTGGGCACCCAGGGCCAGGTCGAAAACCTGCGCAAAATGCTGGTGGCCATGGTCGACGACGTGCGCGTCGCGCTGATCAAGCTGGCCGAACGTACCTGCGCGATCCGTGCGGTGAAGACCGCCGACGACGAAAAGCGCAACCGCGTGGCCCGCGAGGTGTTCGACATCTACGCGCCGCTGGCGCACCGCTTGGGCATCGGCCATATCAAGTGGGAGCTGGAGGATTTGTCCTTCCGCTACCTCGAACCCGACCAATACAAACAAATTGCCACGCTGTTGCACGAGCGGCGGCTCGACCGTGAGCGCTTTATCACCGACGTGATGGGCCAGCTGCGTTCCGAGTTGCAAGCCACCGGCGTCGACGCCGACATCAGCGGCCGCGCCAAGCACATCTATTCCATTTGGCGCAAAATGCAGCGCAAGGGCCTGGCCTTCAGCCAGATCTACGACGTGCGCGCCGTGCGCGTACTGGTGCCGGAAATGCGCGACTGCTACACCGCGCTGGGCATCGTGCACACGTTGTGGCGGCACATCCCCAAGGAATTCGACGACTACATCGCCAACCCCAAGGAAAACGGCTATCGCTCGCTGCACACCGCCGTGATCGGTCCCGAGGGCAAGGTGCTGGAAGTGCAGATCCGCACCCACGCCATGCACGAAGAGGCCGAGCTTGGAGTTTGTGCGCACTGGCGCTACAAGGGCACCGACGTCAAGGCCGGGTCCAACCAGTACGAAGAGAAGATCTCCTGGCTGCGCCAAGTGCTGGAATGGCACGAAGAACTGGGCGATATCGGCGGCCTGGCCGAGCAACTGCGGGTGGATATCGAGCCCGACCGGGTCTATATCTTCACCCCCGACGGCCACGCCATCGACCTGCCCAAGGGCGCCACGCCGCTGGACTTCGCCTACCGCGTACACACCGAAATCGGCCACAACTGCCGGGGCGCCAAGATCAACGGGCGCATCGTGCCGCTCAACTACAGCCTGCAAACCGGTGAACAGGTCGAGATCATCACCAGCAAGCACGGCACACCGAGCCGCGACTGGCTGAACCCGAACCTGGGCTACATCACCACGTCGCGGGCGCGGGCGAAGATCGTTCACTGGTTCAAGTTGCAGGCACGCGACCAGAACGTCGCGGCCGGCAAGACCTTGCTTGAACGCGAATTGGCGCGCCTGGGCCTGCCACAGGTGGACTTCGACAAATTGGCCGAAAAAGCCAACATGAAGATCGCCGAAGACATGTTCGCCGCCCTCGGTGCTGGCGACTTGCGCCTGGCGCAATTGGTCAATCTGGCCCAGCAACTGGTCGAGCCGGAGCGCGGCAGCGAGCAGTTGGAACTGATTCCGCGCAAAGCCACCGGCTACAAGCCTGGCAAGCGCGGTGATATCCAGATCCAGGGCGTGGGCAACCTGATGACGCAAATGGCCGGCTGCTGCCAGCCATTGCCGGGCGATGCCATCGTCGGCTACATCACCCAGGGGCGTGGCGTGAGCATTCACCGCCAGGATTGCGCCTCGGTGCTGCAACTGGGCGGGCGCGAGCCCGAGCGCATCATCCAGGTCAGTTGGGGCCCGGTGCCGGTGCTCACCTACCCGGTGGACATCATCATCCGTGCCTACGACCGTTCCGGTTTGCTGCGTGACGTGTCGCAAGTGCTGCTCAACGAGCGCATCAACGTGCTGGCGGTCAACACCCGCTCGAACAAAGAGGACAACACTGCGTTGATGTCCCTGACCATCGAGATCCCGGGGCTGGACGCGTTGGGGCGGTTGCTGGGGCGGATTTCCCAGTTGCCGAACATCATCGAGACGCGGCGTAATCGCACACCTTGATGCGGTCTGAAAGTATCTGTGGGCTGCTTTCTGTGGGAGCCGGGCTTGCCCGCGATGCAGGCGACTCGGTCTGTCTGATAGACCGAGTCGAGGCTATCGCAGGCAAGCCAGCTCCCACATTAGATCTTCAGCGGTTCCAGACAATGGGCAGAGATTGACCGATGTATTCACTTGAAGACCTGCTGCACCTGATGAATCGCCTGCGCGACCCGCAATACGGGTGCCCGTGGGACATCAAGCAAACCTACGCGACCATCGTGCCGCACACCCTTGAAGAAGCCTACGAGGTTGCCGATGCCATCGAGCGCGGCGACTTTGATCATCTGCAAGGCGAGTTGGGCGACCTGTTGTTCCAGGTGGTGTATTACAGCCAGCTGGCGCGGGAAGAAGGGCGCTTTGAGTTTGCCGGGGTAATCGACAGCATTACGCGCAAGCTGGTTCGTCGCCATCCGCACGTATTCCCGACGGGTGATTTGTACGCGCCGCTGGATATTCCCCAGTTAAGCGAAGAACAGGTTAAAGAACGCTGGGAGCAGATCAAGGCTGAGGAGCGCGCAGAAAAATCCGACGCACCCGAGCAATTGTCCCTGCTCGATGACGTACCTGCGGCCTTGCCCGCGTTATCCCGCGCCGCCAAATTGCAAAAGCGCGCCAGCCAGGTCGGTTTCGACTGGCCGGCTGCCTTGCCGGTGGTCGACAACGTGCGTGAAGAGCTGGATGAAGTGCTCGAAGCCATGGCTGATAACGATTCGGTGGCGATCGCCGATGAGGTCGGTGACCTGTTGTTTGCGGCGGTCAACTTGGCCCGTCACCTCAAGGTCGACCCGGAAACCGCGCTGCGTGGCGCCAACGCCAAGTTCGAACGACGTTTCCGATTTATCGAACAGGCATTGCGCGATACGCACAAACCCATAGAAGATTGCACCCTCGAAGAGTTGGACGCCCTGTGGGGCGAAGCCAAACGCCAGGAAAAGAATGTGTCCAGCTGCGGTTGAGCAGTTGCCTAAGTGAGTAAGCACCATGAGCCTTTCCCTTCGCGACCAGTTGCTCAAAGCAGGTCTGGTCAACCAAAAGCAGGCCAAGCAGGTCGGCAAAGACAAACAGAAGCAGCAGCGCCTGGTCCACAAAGGCCAGATCGAGGCTGATGACACCCAGGCGCGCCTGGCCGCCGAAGCGCATGCCGAAAAGGTCAAGCGCGACCAGGAACTGAACCGCCAGCAGCAGGAAAAAGCCGAGGCCAAGGCCCGCACGGCTCAGGTTAAACAACTGATCGAAACCTCGCGCCTGCCCAAGCTGACTACCGAGGACTACTACAACTTCGTGGATGACAAGAAGGTCAAGCGCCTGTCGGTCAACACGTTGATGCGCAACAAACTGAGCAACGGCTCCCTGGCGATCGTGCACCACGGTGGCGGCTACGAGGTGATCCCGCGTGAAGCGGCGCTGAAGATCCAGGAGCGCGCACCAGAGCGTATCGTGCAGCTCAATATCCTCACCGAAAGCCAGGTGCCGGATGAGGACGATCCATACGCGGCCTACCAGATCCCGGATGATCTGATGTGGTAAGGCGTTAAAAACAACAAACCCCGCTCAAAAGGCGGGGTTTGTGTTTTTAACCTGCAGCTTCAGCCGATCACCAATCCACTGCATAACTCACGCTGAAGGTACGCCCTTCAGCGTTCGGGTACGGCGCACGGGCGTTGGCCTGGGCAAACATGTTCTGGTAATTGCGATTACTGAGGTTGTAGATCGCGCCTTCCAGGCGACCGACCGGCAACCTGACCGAACCGAGCAGATCGACCAGCGTATAACCTTTGATATCGCGGCCGTTGTTGTCTTTGGCCGCGGCGTCATAGTCGGCCAGTTGCATGCCTTGCAGGCGCAGGCTGTAGTCGCCACGGTCATAACCGACAAAGGCGGTGGTCTTGGCAGGCGAGATACGCGTGGCGGGCAGGTCGATCCATTTGCCGTTTTGCTGGGTCTCGCCTTTGGCGTAGGCGTACGTGCCGCCTACCGACCATTGATCGGTGACGTTGTAGGTCAGGCTGGTTTCGATGCCGCGCACGCGCTCTTTCTGGTTGATCAGGCGCAACACACGGTCATTGGCATCATAGAACTGGGTGACGTCCGAAGTGTTCTCATACGCGGTGACGTTGGCCAGCCACTTGTCCCAGTTGCCACGCCAGCCCAGCTCGTAACTGTCGACCTTGAGGGCTTGGGCGTTCAGGTCCTGGATGTCGTACTTGCTGTTGACGTCACGCAGGAAGCGCTGGATATCCGGCAGGGAAAACCCCTGGCTGAAATTGACGAACACATCCTGGTTTTCATTCAGGTGGTACACCGCACCCAGGTTGTAGAGCGTGTCATCGTATTTGAGGGTGCCGCCCGGCAGTGTGGCGCGGTTGCCGGTCTGCACGATCTCGCCGTAGGCAATGCTGTCGGACACTTCGCTTTCGATCCACTCACGACGGATGCCGCCACGTAAGGTCCAGTCATCGATATCGTAGGACAGCTGACCAAAAATGGCTTTGGTGCTGGTTGCGATGTCCGGGCCCATCTCAAAGGTGGTGCCGGTCTTGGTATAGCTCAGGCCGTTGACCCGGTATTGGTCACCGCGTTGGCGCGAGGTTTCATGGTCATAGTCGGCGCCCCAGACCAGATTACCGGTCGCCGAGCCGATGTCCGGCATTTGTGTATCAATCGCTGCCCGCACACCATAGACGTCTTGCACACTGTTGTTGTCGGACACCCCGGCACGACCGCGAGACAGGTCCGGGAAGAACAGTGCATCGGCACGCCGCCAGTAACTTTCGACCTGCAAGCCCTGGCCGTAGAAGTCCTTGTCGGCGTAATTGAGGTTGACCGCCTGGTTGTGGGTGAAGGGTTGGTCATCCAGGTCCAGGCCTTTTACCGCGACGGCAGTGCTGGTGATGCGTGGGTTCTTGGTGTAGCGGGTGTCCTGTTCATCTTTATAGTCTTGCAGCGACAGGCTGATCTTCTTGTCGTCATCCAGCTCGTAGCCGAAGCGACCTTGCAGGTCGTAGGTGTCGGTGTCCATGTTGCTGCCCTGGGACGTGTCCTGGGGAATGCGTTTGCCGTTACCGTCGAACTGGTCGTTGCGTTGCACCGTATTGCCCGACACGTACCAGTCCACCGGGCCCTTGCGGCCGGTGGCACTTTGGAAGGCTTCGTAGGAAAACCCTTTATGGCTGAAATTGTTACCGGCGGTCATGCCGATCTTGCTGCTGAAGGCCAGGTCTTCGCCTTTGTTGCGCTTGGTAATGATGTTGATGATGCCGCCTGAGGCGCCGGCGCCGTAGACGCTGCTGGCGCCGGATATCACTTCGATGCGCTCGATGCTTTCCGGTGCCACGCTGTTGAGCTGGCGGAAGTTGTCACGCGTGGCGTTCTGGGACACGCCATCAATCAGAATCAGCGTGTTGCGCCCGCGCAGCGTTTGGCCGAAGTTGCTCATGCCACCGCTGGAGGGTGCTATGCCCGGGACCAGTTGCCCGAGGATATCGGCAACCCGGCGTCCTGCTGCTGTCTGCTGGCGGATCTGTGCTTCGTCGATGACCTGCACCGAGCCTGGGATCGCGGCAATGCTGGTTTCACTGCGAGTGGCCGAAACGACCGTCGCCTGCAATTGCAGGTTGGTAGCCGCCGCTGGCGCGTCTTCAGGTTGATCGGCCCAGACAGGCGCGCTTATCGAACCGAGCAGGGGCAGCAGGACGGCCCATTGTGATTTGTTCATGATCTTGCCTTTGAGTTATTAGAAGTATTGACAGAAAAATCGGTAGTCTCAGGTGTTCGGGTGAACGAACGGATGGCGCGGATACCCAGGGCCGCCAAGGCATAGGTCAGTGCCACCAGCCAAAAGCTGTGCGCCAAGCCCACCATTGCCATGCCGACGCCTCCCAACAGCGCACCGCACAACGCGCCACCTTTTGCGGCGCTATTGCCCAGGCCCAAGGCAAACCCCTGCTGGCTGGGTGCAACGGTGTTGGCGATCAACGTGTAGGCGACCGGCAGCAGCGCGCCTTGCCACACGCCCCACAGAAGCCGGCTGGCGAGGAACCCCAGCCATTCACCGGCCATCGCCGTGAAGGCCAGCGTCAAGGCGCAAAACCACGTGACCCATTCGATGATGCGTAATGTTTGCGCCGCGGGGTGTCGGTCAAACAGGCGGCCCCACAGCGGCGCGGACAGCGCGAGCGTCAGTGCGCTGGCGGCGTAGCTGGCGCCGATCAGCCAGGCAGGGGCGTGCAGAACATCGGCGACGTACAGGGCATAAAACGGTTGGGGCATCATCTTGGCGGCCTGGATCAGCACGATGATGGCGAGCATTGCGCCGAGCCAGCCTTTGGGCAGTGCCGTAGGCGTTGAGGCGCGTACCGGTCTTGAGCGCGGCGCATCGCTGGGTAGAAACAGGCTGATCAGCGCGCACAGCAGGCAGACCGCCGTGGCGCTGTAGCACAGCAACGCGAAACCGGAAATATCCATCAGCCAGCCACCCAGCACCGGCCCGGCCAGCGAGCCCACGGCGGTGGCCGATTGCAGCCGCGCCAGAATGTGCCCGCGCCCACCTTCGGCGCAGTACGCCAGCGCATAGGCTTGGGCCGCTGCAATAAAACCTGCCAGCGCGCCTTGCGCCACGCGGATGACCACCAGCAGCCACGGGTCGGTGGTGACAGCGGCCAGCGCCTGGCATACCGCCAGGGCCAGCAGCGCGCGAATGATCATCGGCTTGTGGCCGGTACGATCACCCAGGCGCCCCCACATTGGCGTGAGGATCATCGCCGCCATCATCGGCCCGGCATACACCAGCGATGACAGCAGGCCGGTGTACTGGGCGTTGGCAACGCCCAGCAGTTTCTGGATCTGCAACGGCCAGAAGGGGCCGCTCATCTCCATGGCGCCCATCGACACCAACTGAATCACCACCAACAGGCGCAATGCAGTGTTGTTAGCCGACATTGGCGGCAGTGCTCAGCGGGTTCGGCAGGCGTCCGACGATATCGGCGTGGCTTTCCATCAGGCGCATGCGCATAAACGACTTGGCTGGCCAGTCCTGCTCCAGCAGCGCGGCACGTTCGGTCTGCCAACGTTGGGGTTCGACCTGGCTGCGCAAATTATCGAAACACTCGCGGACCTGGGCTGACAGCTCGTCCCACAGCAGCCCCTCCGGAATATCGAAATGGCGCGCACTGAGCAATACTAGTTCGCCCAAGTGACACATGAACACGGTGTGCAGCAACTTGTCGCGCACGAAGCCGGCATCGTCGTACAAGGTCATCTTCGGGTCGTGCAGTTCGATGTCCAGACCATGGGCATGCAAGGTCTTGCGGTCGATGCGGATATCACCGAAATCACGCAGCAACAGGCGGTTTGCTTGCCCGTTTGTGCCCATGACCATAAAGGAGTTCTGCTGATGGGCCTCGAAGGCCACGCCATAACGCAAGTACATGCCCAGCAGTGCCGGCACTGCAATCGATGCATAGTCTTTAAAAAACGCCTGCATGGCCTGCGCGTCATCAGCGCCTTTGCTCAGGCGTACCCACTGCTTGAGCAAGGGTTGCCCATGCTGATCAATGGCAAACAGGCTGCCTACCGGAATGGCCATTTCGCCCGGTTCGAGCAGGCTCTGCGGGTTGTCACGGTACAGGACGGCCAGGTGCCGGGAGTGCTCGTCATTGGCAGGTTGTGGTTGGAAATGCACGCCGAGTCGTTCGGGCACGATGCTGAGAATAGGTTGAATCTGCGGTTCGCGTGCCAGGATGGTTTGCAGTAAATGGCTGATCCGTGGCCCCATGCGCGCGGAGCGTGGCGACACGGTGCGCTGCACACTGGTCAAGCGCAGCGACACGGGAAGTTTAACCATTGGCGCGTCGTACCGGCCTTCAGGCAACACGGTCCTGAATGACATGGTGGGGTGGGCGGTGAACGCGACGATGTCGGTCAGCACCAGCAGCCTGTCACCGATTTCATTGGCGAACAGTTGCGGCAGCTCTTGGCGAGCTTGCCAAGGGTGAGCGGGCATCGGCAGGTAGTCGCCAGCCTCAAGGCCTTGAGCGCTTAAGTGCGCTGTCAGTTGGCGGGCGGCCTGCGGGAAGTGGTTTTGCCACCACTGCCAGTAATCTGCAGTACCGGCCAGGCTTTCGACATGGGCGAACTGGCGGTGCAGCGCGCAGAGTAATACCGGAAAGCGCGCCTCGAACTCCGGCGAGAATTCAATCACCTGCTCTGTACCCAAGCCCAACTTCGTCTTGTAGTTGGGGTGCCATGGATGGCCCAAGGTGCCCCACTGCTCGAGTACTGATGTCGGGTTGGAAACGCTTGGGTTGTTCTTGAGGTAGCTGAGCAAATTGTTTTGATGCGCGGGGGCCATTGCGGCGTGCAGCTCGAGGGTCCACTGCTCGTGGAAGGCGAGGCACAGCGTATCGTTGATAAAGCTGTCGTCTATCTCCCGGTTGAGGCGGCTCAAGACGTCTGGGGCGGCAGATGATTCGAGGCTGCTGTTGAGTAATGTCAGCAACTGCGAGGGGAATCGGATTTTCTGTTCGGGCTGGCCAGCGCGCAGGACACTCACCGTGCCGCGCAAATCCCAGCTGGCCATGCGGCCTGGGCGCAGGTGATCAAAACATAGGCGGGTGTGGTCGGGTAGCTCCAGCCAGCAGCGATTGTGTTCGTCATAAGTGCGTGTGGTGGGGTTGAGCAGGCCTTCACGGAACAGGGCTTGGATCAGGCGCTGGAAGCTGCGTTCGGCGGCAGGTGCGAGGGTATCGATCAGGGCATCAAGCGTGACGTGCTTAGCCAGGAATTGGCGAGTGGAGAGTGCTTCACCCCAGCGTTCCAGCAGTAGTTTTTCCGGTGTGGCGACCTGTCCGTGCATCAAATCGAACTCCTTATCCGTAGGGCTGAGTGAAAAGCGAACGGATACTATCGAGAATCATTACCAAATGTCTATTTGTTGTTACGCTTTTTGCGGAAACGATTATTCAGGGGCGAAAGGAGGGCGGTTCGAAGCCGGAGAGAGCGACCATGCAGGTCTGGAATCAGGGTTGAAGGGGCTAAGTCAGGCTGGTTCAGTGTCTTTGAGGTGACTTGTAGTACGAAGCCTGGGGTTCTGTAGGGTGTATCTGCTTTCATGCGGTCGTGGCAGAACACAGGAAAACGGTGGCTGTTAGAAACGAAAAACCCCGCTCAAAGGCGGGGTTTTTGTGTGTAGGCACACCAGCTGCTGTGTGGGGCTGGGTGACTGGCAGATTTCAGAGTTTCAGGAGCCTTCAGCCTGGCGTTTCATCTCAAGAGATTCGAGCTCGTTTTTATAATTGTGGGCTTCGTTCTCGTTGTGGAACATGCCGACCAGTTGGTCTTGTTGATGTACATCCCAGATGTGAATCCCATGGCCCAGTGCTTCGTGGGACATGTGTGCATCGTCGCGTTCAGTTACTTTTACAGTCATCTGCTTGCTCCAATCTCTGGTTGATCTGCGGCAAGTCGTCGCAGGTCTCTTTTATATGTTTTGTTAGCTTGCTAAGTAAACCGATTTTGCGCGCAACTATTTATTGCAGGAAATGCAACAGTGCTGCAGGCCACGCAAATCGCGACATTGCGTCGCAGGGTGCTGAGTTTTATGACAAAAGTTTCATGTTCGGATGGGCTTAAAGTCTTGTGGTGACCGTGTTGGCCCTATCGCAGGCAAGCCAGCTCCCACATTTGAAATGCATTCACCTGTGGGAGCTGGCTTGCCTGCGATAGCGGTAGTGGTTTCAACACAAAACCTCCAGGCGAAAAAAAGCCCCGCATTCAGCGAGGCTCTTTTTAATCACATCACGGTATCAGCTACCTTTGATAGCCTGGCCATCAACGGTACCGTCCTGCAGCATGATGTTGTATTCCTTGCCGTCGGTTTCCACCTGGCGCAAGGCTACCAAAATGCCGCCCAGGTCCTTGGCAAACCACATCTGGGTGATGCGCTTGCTTTGCGTCGGGTCACGTACACGTTCAACCTTGATCGCATCGATGGCGCCGACCTTGGTCTGGACTTTTTCCGGGCCGATTACGCGGAAGTCGTAGGTGTCGGTGTCGGTGCCTTCAACGACGATGTAGCTCATGCTCTTCTTGCCGGCCGCCACATCGCGTTGCAGTGCCAACTGGTAAGTCGACTTGTCGAGCATGCCGCTTTGCAGGGCGACGTTGACCGGGTCTTTGTTTTCAAAGCCGGTGACTTTCTTGGCCGTCTGGTCGAAGTCCAGGTTGATCTTCTTCGACTTACCCAGGCCGCCACGTTCGAAGCTGTAGCTCACGGGCTGCAGGGCATCTTTGTCGAGACGGATAACACTGGTCTCGGTGAGGCTGGCGATCATCATGGACGCCTTGAAATTCAAGGTCCACGAGCCATTGTCATTCTTGACCAGGCTGCGCTCGGCCGAGCCGCTCATGGGCAACTGCTTCCAGTCGGCGGTGTAGCTGGCGGAGAACGGGTGAAGGTCTGCTGCTTGCACAGCGGGCAAGGCGAACAGCGCAAAAGCGAAGAGCAGGGCGCGACGCATAAAATCTCCTAGGTTCGAATCAAGTGGCCGCTGGCCGCGAGTAACTGACCGTCCAATAATGCACCCTGTTCGCCGAGAATCAATCGTCCCTCGGCAAACCAGCGAACAGCCAGCGGGTAAATCCTGTGTTCCTGGGTGTGAACCCGTTGCGCAAGTGTCTGCGCCGAATCTGCAGACTCTACCGGAACCACTGCCTGTACGACCAGAGGCCCGCCATCGAGTTCCTCGGTGACAAAGTGCACGCTGCAGCCATGCTCCGTGTCGCCGGCCTCAAGGGCGCGTTGGTGTGTGTGTAACCCTTTGTATTTGGGCAGCAGGGACGGGTGAATATTGAGCAGGCGCCCTTGGTAGTGCCGCACGAAATCGGCGCTGAGGATGCGCATGAAACCGGCAAGCACCACGAGTTTGGGATTGAAGGCGTCGATCAGTTCGATCAAGGCGCTGTCGAAGGCCTCGCGACCTTCGAAAGCCTTGTGATCCAGGGAGCGGGTGTCGATACCCGCGTCCCTGGCGCGTTGCAGGCCGTAGGCGTCGCTGCGGTTGGAGATCACCGCAGCGATGCGCACCGGGCTATCGCCGGTGCGCGTGCTGTCGATCAGGGCCTGCAAGTTACTGCCGGTGCCGGAGAGCAGCACCACGACATCACAGGTCTCAGGCATCAGTGAGCCTTGAGGTTCTTCAGTTCAACCTGGGCCGCGCCTTCTGGAGCGGTTGCGATCTGGCCGATAACCCAAGGCTGCTCGCCCGCTTCACGCAGTACGTTCAGCGCGGTTTCAACGTGCTCTTGAGCCACGCAGATAACCATGCCTACGCCGCAGTTCAGCACGCGGTGCATTTCGGTTTCGTTGACATTGCCTTGCGCTTGCAGCCAGTCGAACACGGCAGGACGCGTCCAGCTTGCCACGTCGACAATCGCCTGTGCGCCTTTAGGCAGCACGCGCGGGATGTTGTCCAGCAGGCCACCACCGGTGATGTGGGCCATGGCTTTGACGGCGCCGGTGTCCTTGATCAGCTTGAGCAAAGGCTTCACGTAGATGCGGGTCGGGGCCATCAGCAGGTCGGTCAGCGGCTGGCCGTCGAGCTGGGTATTCTCGATGTCGGCGCCGGACACTTCGATGATCTTGCGGATCAGCGAGTAGCCGTTGGAGTGCGGGCCGGACGATGGCAGGGCGAGCAGGGCGTCACCGGCTGCGACTTTGGAACCGTCGATGATTTCAGCTTTTTCGACAACACCGACGCAGAAACCGGCCAGGTCGTAGTCTTCACCTTCGTACATGCCTGGCATTTCAGCGGTTTCGCCGCCGACCAGAGAGCAACCCGACAGCTCGCAGCCGGCGCCGATGCCGGTGACCACTTGAGCAGCGGTGTCCACGTTCAGCTTGCCGGTGGCGTAGTAGTCGAGGAAGAACAGCGGCTCTGCGCCACACACCACCAGGTCGTTGACGCACATGGCAACCAGGTCAATGCCGATGGTGTCGTGCTTGTTCAGGTTCAGCGCCAGGCGCAGCTTGGTGCCCACGCCGTCGGTGCCGGACACCAGCACAGGCTGCTTGTAGCCGGCCGGGATTTCGCAGAGGGCGCCAAAACCGCCCAGGCCGCCCATGACTTCGGGGCGCGCAGTGCGCTTGGCGACGCTCTTGATGCGTTCGACCAATGCTTCACCGGCGTCGATGTCTACACCGGCGTCCTTGTAGCTCAGGGAGGGTTGCTTGCTCATGATCCAGGCCTTTAGGGGGGATTTCTGGGTAACGACCGAGCCGGCAGGCGCTTTTGGTAAAAGGCCCAGCCGCTGACGGTCTGCGAAGGCGCGCGATTTTATCAGGCTTGAGGGGCAGCGGCCATCCTCGGGCCGACGGGCAGGGCCATATAGGTTAAAAAAGCCGGTTAAAAAAATGCTAAACGTGCCGGTAATGGCGTGTATTAAGGTATAGCCTTTAACCCGCTATCGTTATGACAGTACAAAAACTGCCATGACCCTGTGAATGTTTTACCGGCTGCTGTGGTCACAGCCTTGCCAAGCCGAGTTCACGCGGTCTGTTCCAGCCGCTAAATTTGTCGTTCGGGAATCTTCCATGCGTCTGTGTAATTTCTTCTTTGTAGGCTGCTTGTCGTTGGTCAGCCTGGCGAGTCATGCCGAAACCCTCAATGGCCTTTATCAAGTACTTGAACCGGTTGCCAGCCAGTCGCCCCAAGAGCGTGACCAGGCCACCCAGCGCGCGGTGCAAACCCTGGTGATCCGCCTGACCGGCGATGCCAAGGCTGCCGACGGCCCAGGCCTGGCGGCGATTCGCAAAGACCCGCAGCAAATCATCAGCCAATACGGCTACGACGCCGGCCCGCCGGAAAGCCTGCAAGTAGACTTCGACCCTGTGAGCACTGATCGCGCATTGCGTGAGGCCGGCTTGTCGATCTGGGGCAGCAATCGGCCGTCGATCCTCGGCTGGTGGCTCAACGATTCCACTGACGGCAGCAGCCTGGTCGGTGATGGCCAGGCGATAGCCGGTGCACTGCGCCGTGCCGCACAACACCGCGGCTTGCCGTTGCGTTTGCCCTTGGGTGACCTGGATGAGCAGGTCGTCGCCACTGCACCGAATCTGGAAAGTGCCGATGCCACGCCCTTGCGCGCCGCCTCCGAACGCTACGGCGCCGACGCGTTGCTGGCCGTGCACGCGCGCCAGGAAGGCAGCCAGTGGCAGGCCAAATGGCGCCTGTGGCTGGGCGACAAAAGCGAGCAGGGCACCGCCCAGGGCGCTGACACTGGCGCGGTGGCCGATGCCGTGATGTTGGCGGTCAGTCAAAAACTGGCACCGCGTTTTGCCGTCAAACCAGGTGTGAGCACCGAACAGCTGCTCGAAGTGCAGGGCATGAATCTGGAGCGCTATGCCGCCTTGGGCCATCTGCTTGAACCCTTTGGCGCTCAGCCACAGCGGGTGGATGGCAATCGCATTGTGTATCGGGTCAACGGCAGTGCCGATCAGTTGCGCACTCAGTTGAGCCTGGCCAAGTTGCAGGAAGTGCCTGCGGGCGAAGCGCCGGTTCAACCGCCGGTGGCCGATGGTACGCAGCCGCCGGCTGCCCCGGAGCCCCAGGCGCAGTTACGTTTTCGTTGGTAGGTGATCTTCCTTCTATATAGATAGAAGGAAACAAATGATAGATGGAGTGGTTTATGGCGGATACGCGTCGTTGGGTGTGGCTTGGTGGGGTTGTCCTGCTGTGCGTTTTTGTGTTCTTGCTGCATTCGATCCTGACGCCGTTCCTGGTGGCGTTGCTGCTCGCCTACCTGTTCGATCCCGTGGTGGATCGACTGGAGAAAATCGGCATGTCGCGCACCTGGGGTGTGGTGACGGTGTTTGCGCTGTTCACATTGATTATCACGGTGCTGGTGTTGGTGTTGGTGCCGATGCTGGCCAAGCAGCTGTTCCGTCTCTATGAGCTGGCGCCGCAAATGCTCGACTGGTTGCAGCACACGGCGATGCCGTGGGCTCAGGCCAAGCTGGGGCTGGCGGATGGCTTCTGGAAGTTCGACAAGGTCAAGGCCGCGATCAGTGAGCATATGGGCCAGACCACCGACATTGTCGGTGTGGTGCTCAGCCAGGCCACGGCCTCCAGCCTTGCATTGATCGGCTGGCTGACCAACCTGGTGCTGATCCCGGTGGTGGCGTTCTACCTGCTGCGTGACTGGGACATCATGATGGCCAAGATCCGCAGCCTGCTGCCACGCAATAACGAAGAGCGCATCGTTTCCCTGGCACAAGAGTGCCATGAGGTGCTCGGCGCGTTTGTACGCGGTCAGTTGCTGGTAATGCTGGCGCTGGGGATCATCTATGCCGCCGGCTTGATGGCGATTGGTTTGGAGCTGGGACTGTTGATCGGCTTGATCGCCGGCTTGGCCGCCATCGTGCCGTACATGGGCTTTGTGATTGGCATCGGCGCCGCGCTGGTGGCCGGGTTGTTCCAGTTTGGCGGCGACCTGTACCCGATGCTTGGGATCGTCGCGGTGTTCATGGTCGGCCAGGCTCTGGAAGGCATGGTGCTGACGCCACTGCTGGTGGGTGACCGCATTGGCTTGCACCCGGTAGCGGTGATCTTTGCGATCCTGGCGGGTGGTGAGCTGTTTGGTTTTACTGGCATCTTGCTGGCGCTGCCGGTGGCGGCGGTGATCATGGTGTTGGTGCGCCACGTCCATGATCTATATAAGGATTCGGATGCGTATACCGGGGTTGAAGACCCGGACCTGTAACCGTTTCGCAACAAACCCGGCCTAAGCCGGGTTTGTTGTTTCTGGGGCGGGGTGTCAAACAATTTGCGCAAATCGCCCCAAGTTAACGCAAACCTTTGATTTTGCTTGTGGTCTGCTGCATTGTGCGCCCGGCTTCACGGGTATAAACTTTGCAAACTTTACACAGAGGCCACTAACGGTTCGTTTGGAGCCGTTCAGTCAGCATGAAACCGATTCAGCTGCCCTTGGGTGTGCGTCTGCGTGACGACGCCACCTTTATCAATTACTACCCAGGCGCCAATGCCGCTGCACTCGGCTATGTCGAGCGACTCTGCGAAGCCGACGCCGGGTGGACTGAAAGCCTGATCTATCTGTGGGGCAAGCACGGCGTGGGGCGTACCCACCTGTTGCAGGCCGCGTGCCTGCGCTTCGAGCAGATGGGCGAGCCGGCGGTTTACTTGCCGCTGGCTGAGTTGATGGACCGTGGCATTGGCATCTTCGACCACCTTGAGCAATACGAACTGGTGTGTCTGGATGACCTGCAGGCCATCGCCGGCAAGGCAGATTGGGAAGAGGCGCTGTTTCACCTGTTCAACCGCTTGCGTGACAGCGGCCGGCGCTTGTTGATTGCTGCGTCCACCTCGCCGCGTGAGCTGCCGGTGAAACTGGCTGACCTCAAATCACGCCTGACCCTGGCGCTCATCTTTCAAATGCGCCCACTCTCCGACGAAGACAAGCTGCGTGCCCTGCAATTGCGCGCATCGCGCCGTGGCCTGCACCTGACCGACGAAGTCGGGCACTTTATTCTCACCCGTGGCACCCGCAGTATGAGCGCGTTGTTCGATTTGCTCGAACAGCTCGATCAAGCCTCCTTGCAGGCCCAGCGCAAGCTGACCATTCCGTTTCTCAAGGAAACCCTCGGCTGGTAGCCAGCCCTTGTCCAGTGGGGTTTTCGGCAACTTCCAGGCGCCAGAAAACCTGCGTTTGGGCCGGTTTGGCCACGCAACAGGCATGAATAGGGTGTTAAGGGCTTAGATGTCATAGTCCAAACCAGAAGTCACATAGATCACGATTGAATTTGCAAATCGATGTGATAGAGGGCATAGTCTCGACTTCTTTACACATCAGCCACGGTCGTGCCCATGCTAAATCGCTTCGCACCCCTCGTGCCTCTCGCACTCGTTACCCTGTTGTTTGGTTGCGCCACCCACACTCAAAACGTGGCTGAGCAGCAAAAACCACAGGTTCAAAATCAGGCAAAGTTCGTTGCAGCGCAGTCTTCTACTGTCTATGAAGAAGCTCTTTATAAAGAAGAGCAGGCTACTGAGAAAGAACTGGCTGCCTTCGCCGGCAACAAGCCTTACCAGCTTCCCGTTCTGGCCGACAGCATCCTCGAACGCGGCATGTCCCTGATCGGTACCCGTTACCGTTTCGGCGGTACCTCTGAAGCCGGTTTCGACTGCAGCGGCTTTATCGGCTACCTGTTCCGTGAAGAAGCCGGCATGAATTTGCCACGCTCGACACGCGAAATGATCAACGTGGATGCACCGTTGGTCGAACGCAACAACCTCAAGCCCGGTGATCTGCTTTTCTTTAGTACGGCAGGCCGTGGTCGTGTAAGCCACGCCGGTATCTACTTGGGCGATAACCAGTTTATCCACTCCAGCAGCCGTCGCAGTGGCGGTGTTCGAGTCGACAACCTGGGTGACAGCTACTGGAGCAAAACCTTCATCGAAGCCAAGCGCGCCCTCGCCATGGCCCCGACTACGGTTACCGCTAGTAAGTAAAGTTAAAGTGATACTTGAAGTTTGACGCGTAAGCGCTAGAATCCCTGGACATTGTTGTAATCCGTTCGCGCGAGCTTTGCTTGCGCGTTCTGGTTTTCAGCGTTCGGCAGCGAAAGCCGCATCCAGATCAGGATTGTTCTGCCCATGTCGACCTCAGCCCGCCTCATTCTTCTTGTTTGCGCCGCGCTCCTCAGCGCCTGCGCAAGCCGTCCACCGCCGCCTGCGCCTGTCGCGGTCAAGCCCAGGCCGGTGTTCAACTATTCGACCCAAAATTTCTCGCCAGCTGCCGAAGACGTGCTCTTCCGTGCGCTGGGCCTGGTCGGCACGCCTTACCGTTGGGGCGGCAACACCCCGGACTCCGGGTTCGATTGCAGCGGCCTGATCGGCTTTGTGTACCGTGACGCCGCCGGCATCAGCCTGCCGCGCACCACCCGCGAACTGATCGTGATGCGCGCTCAGGATGTGAGCGAAAACAACCTGCAAACCGGCGACCTGATCTTCTTCGCCACCGGCGGCGGCTCGCGAGTAAGCCACGCAGGTATCTACGTGGGTGAAGGGCGATTCGTACACGCCCCGCAAACGGGCGGTACGGTGAAGCTGGACACCTTGTCCAAGGCCTATTGGCAGAATGCCTACCTGAGCGCCAAGCGCGTGTTGCCGGCAAGCCTGGCGCGTAATCCTTAAGCCACTCGGGCCCAAGTGTCTGAGCCGGCTTGTGTGGGAGCTGGCTTGCCTGCGATTCAGGCGGCTCGGTCTGTCAGTTAAACCGAGGCGATTCCATCGCAGGCAAGCCAGCTCCCACATGGGCCCCATACAAGGCAGTTACTTAACCGCCGACACCCGCCACACCTTATTCCCCACATCATCGGCCACCAGCAAATCCCCTTGCTGATCAATCACCACGCCCACCGGCCGGCCCATGGCTTTTTCGTCTTTATTGAGAAACCCGGTCAGCACGTCCACCGGCTGCCCCTTGGGTTGCCCACCCTCGAACGGCACGAAGATCACCTTGTAGCCACTGTGCGGTTTGCGGTTCCACGAACCATGCTGGCCAATAAAAGCGCCGTTGCTGAACTGTGCCGGGAGTTTACTGCCCTCGGCAAACGTCAACCCAAGGGACGCGGTATGCGGCCCCACGGCATAGTCCGGGGCGATGGCCTTGGCGACCAGGTCGGGGTTTTGCGGTGAGACCCGCACGTCCACATGTTGGCCGTAGTAACTGAAGGGCCAGCCATAAAACGCGCCATCCTTGACCGAGGTGATGTAGTCCGGCACCAGGTCGCTGCCGATTTCGTCGCGCTCGTTGACCGCCGTCCACAGCTTGCCGCTCTGCGGTTCCCAGGCCATGCCATTGGGGTTGCGCAAACCGGAGGCAAAGATACGGTGCTGGCCCGTGGCGCGGTCGACCTCCCAGATCGCCGCTCGGCCTTCCTCCGCCGCCAGGCCATTCTCACCGACATTGCTGTTGGAGCCGACACTCACATACAACCTGCTGCCGTCCTTGCTGGCCACCACATTTTTGGTCCAGTGGTGGTTGATACTGCCGCCCGGCAGGTCGATCACCTTGGTGCCGGCCTCCTTGATCGCGGTTTCACCCGGCTGGTAAGGGAAGCGCAGCAGCTTGTCCGAATCGGCGACGTACAGGTCGTTACCCACCAGGGTCATGCCAAACGGTGAATTGAGGTTCTCCAGAAACACCGTGCGCGTCTCGGCCACGCCATCATGGTCGGCATCGCGCAGCAGTGTGATGCGGTTCGGGCTCGGCACGCCCGCGCCCGCGCGGCCCATGACCTTCTCCATCACCCAGCCACGAATGCCCGTGGCGTCTTCTGGTTTGGGTGGCGAATTGGTTTCGGCTACCAGCACATCCCCGTTAGGCAAAACGTAGAGCCAGCGCGGGTGATCCAGGCCTTCGGCAAATGCCGCTACTTGAGTCCCGGCAGCGGCTGTCGGCTTGGCACCCTCCGGCCAGCCGATCGCCGGGGCGATGTTTACGGTGGGGATCAGGGTTTTGTTCGGCTCCGGCAGCTTGGGCGATGGCCCGGTGCCGTCCGAGACCTGCAGGGTAGAGCTTTCACCGCAGGCGGCGAGGGTGCCTGCCAGCATGATCAGTAAGGCGAGTCTGGTTTTGTGCATGGTTTTCTCCTTAATACCTGTAAAGGTAGAGAAGCGCGGCAGTCGGATGGTTCAAGTGCAAGGCCAGCTTTAATTGACGCTCCACCCCCAACCCACTAACCTTCGCGGCTTGTTCCAGGTGCTCTGTGGCCCATGTGCCGACAGAGTGAAACAGGGAAGCCGGTGAGTGAGCGCGTTTGTACACAGCGCAGCCACAATTCCGGCGCTGCCCCCGCAACGGTAAATGAGTCAAAACGGTGCCTTTTGCCACTGTATCCGCGTGATATGGGAAGGCGCGCCGTTGGCCTGCTCGCGCTATCAGCAGAGCGCCACTCATGAGCCCGGAGACCGGCCTGGATCATCCAACAGCATCACGGTGGGCGATGCTTGGCTGTCTGTTTTTCTTTTTCCTGCCCGCCGTTTTTGTCCAGCCCCAACGGAGAGCTGCCATGACTGATTCCCCCGACCGCGACGAACGCCACCTGGCGCGCATGCTGCGCAAAAAAGCCGTGATCGACGAGCGTATCGCCAATTCCCCAAACGAATGCGGCTTGCTGCTGGTGCTGACCGGTAACGGCAAAGGCAAAAGCAGCTCGGCATTCGGCATGCTCGCCCGCGCCATGGGCCACGGCATGCAGTGCGGCGTGGTGCAGTTCATCAAGGGGCGTAACAGCACCGGCGAAGAGTTGTTCTTCCGGCGTTTCCCCGAGCAAGTGCGTTTCCATGTAATGGGCGAAGGCTTCACCTGGGAAACCCAGGACCGCCAGCGCGACATCGCCGCCGCCGAAGCCGCCTGGGCAGTTTCCCGCGAATTGCTGCAAGACCCGTCCATCGGCCTGGTGGTGCTGGACGAGTTGAACATCGCCCTCAAGCACGGCTACCTCGATCTGGACCAGGTGCTCAGCGACCTGCAGGCCCGCCCACCCATGCAGCACGTTGTGGTGACTGGCCGTGGCGCCAAGCCTGAACTGATCGAAATGGGCGACACCGTCACCGAAATGGGCATGCTCAAGCACGCGTTCCAAGCCGGTATCAAGGCACAGAAGGGCGTCGAACTTTGAATCAGCCCCGTCATTGCCCAGCCGTATTGATCGCCGCACCGGCGTCCGGCCAGGGCAAAACCACCGTCACCGCCGCGCTCGCCCGCTTGCACCGCAACCTGGGGCGCAAGGTGCGCGTGTTCAAATGCGGGCCGGATTTTCTCGACCCGATGATCCACGAGCGCGCCAGCGGTGCGCCGGTGTATCAGTTGGACATGTGGATGGTGGGCGAGCAAGAAAGTCGCCGCTTGCTGTGGGAAGCAGCCGGCGAGGCTGACCTTATTCTCATCGAAGGCGTAATGGGGCTGTTTGACGGCACACCGTCGAGCGCCGACCTGGCGCGGCACTTTGGTGTGCCGGTGCTCGGGGTCATTGATGGCACCGCCATGGCCCAGACCTTTGGTGCCTTGGCCTTGGGCCTGGCGCGCTACCAGCCGGACTTGCCATTCGCCGGTGTGCTGGCCAATCGCGTTGGCACCCTGCGTCATGCGCAGCTGCTCGAGGGCAGCCTCACCGAAGGCCTGCGCTGGTATGGCGCGCTGTCCCGTGAAACGGGGATTGAATTACCGAGCCGTCACCTGGGCCTGGTGCAAGCCAGTGAACTCAATGACCTCGATGCGCGCCTGGACGCCGCAGCCCAGGCGCTGGGCAGCAGCTGCGAAGTGGCGTTGCCGCCGCCGGTGACGTTCGCCGCGCCGCAACTGATTGAGGCTGAGCCGCTGTTGGCCGGTGTGCGTATTGCCGTAGCCCGTGATGAAGCCTTCGCTTTTACCTACGGCGCCAGCCTGGATCTGTTGCGGGCAATGGGCGCTGAGTTGAAGTTTTTCTCGCCGATCCATGATCACCAATTGCCCGACGCCGACAGCCTGTACTTGCCCGGCGGCTATCCCGAATTGCATCACCAGGCACTGTCTGAAAACACCCGGATGCTTGCGGCTATTCGCACCCATCATGCGGCTGGCAAACCACTGTTGGCTGAATGTGGCGGCATGCTCTACCTGCTGGATTCGCTCACCGATGTGGACGGCGCCCGTGCCGAACTGGTCGGCCTGCTGCAAGGCGATGCGGTGATGCAAAAGAAACTTGCCGCCCTGGCCCTGCAAAGTGTCGAGTTGCCCGAAGGCGTGCTGCGCGGCCATACCTATCACCATTCCCTGACCAGCACCGAATGGCAGCCGATTGCCCGCGGCCTGAGCCCCAATGGCGGGCGCGGGGCGGAGGCGGTGTATCGGCAGGGGCGGATGACGGCTTCATATGTGCACTTTTATTTTCCGTCGAATCCAACGGCGGTGGCCGCACTCTTCGCGCCGAGCATTGAGACCGCTATCGCAGCGATGCGGCGACCCGACAAGCCAGCTCCCACAGGGGAATGCATTGCAAATGTGGGAGCGGGCTTGCCCGCGATAGGGCCATGACCAACAACGCCTATCCCCAAGC
This sequence comes from Pseudomonas sp. 2995-3, assembly GCF_002742565.1. Taxonomy (NCBI): domain Bacteria; kingdom Pseudomonadati; phylum Pseudomonadota; class Gammaproteobacteria; order Pseudomonadales; family Pseudomonadaceae; genus Pseudomonas; species Pseudomonas sp. 2995-3. The sequence continues at coordinate 251,321 of NZ_LJSB01000176.1, forward strand.
CGACCGCCAAGCCGTCTACCGCGCCATCGCCGAACGCCGCGACATGCGCCACTTCACCGGCGGCACGGTCGCGCCCGAATTGCTGCACCGCCTGCTCCAGGCCGCACACCAGGCGCCCAGCGTGGGCTTGATGCAACCCTGGCGGTTTATCCGCATCAGCGACCGTCAACTGCGTGGGAATATTCAGCAATTGGTGGAGGAAGAACGCGTGCGCACCGCCGAAGCCCTGGGCGAGCGCTCCGACGAATTCATGAAGCTCAAGGTCGAAGGCATCCACGACTGCGCCGAAGTATTGGTGGCCGCGTTGATGGACGACCGCGAGCGCCATATTTTTGGCCGGCGCACCTTGCCGGAGATGGACATGGCGTCGCTGTCCTGCGCGATCCAGAATCTCTGGCTGGCCGCCCGTGTCGAGGGCATTGGTATGGGCTGGGTCTCGCTGTTCGAGCCACAAGCCCTGGCCGACCTGCTGGGCCTGCCGCCCGGCGCCAAACCCCTGGCCGTGTTGTGCCTGGGCCCGGTGGCCGAGTTCTACCCGGCACCGATGTTGCAACTCGAAGGCTGGACCGAACCACGGCCGCTGAGTGACATGTTGTATGAGAATGTGTGGGGAGTGAGTCAATGAGTGTGGCCTTGCTGTGTGTCGCTGCGGTGGCGCTGGATGCGCTACTGGGTGAACCCAGGCGCTGGCATCCGCTGGTGGCGTTCGGCAATTTCGCCGGGCGCATCGAGCAACGTTTCAACACCGGTGGCCGTGGCTGGCGCAGCCACGGCGTGACCGCATGGTTTATCGCCGTGGTGCCGCTGACACTGCTGGCGACCGCGTTATCGTGGGCGCCCTATATCGGCTGGGTCCTGGAAATCCTGGCGCTGTACCTGGCGCTCGGCATGCGCAGCCTGGGTGAACATGTGATCCCGGTTGCGCAGGCGTTGCGCAGCGGTGACCTGGATGAAGCGCGCAAACGTGTGAGTTATCTGGTCAGCCGCCAGACCAGCGAGCTGGACAGCACCGAAGTCGCCCGCGCCGCCACCGAGTCAGTGCTGGAGAACGGCAGCGACGCAGTATTTGCCGCGTTGTTCTGGTTTGTGGTCGCCGGTGTGCCGGGCGTGGTGCTGTACCGCCTGAGCAACACTCTCGACGCCATGTGGGGCTATCGCAACGAACGCTTCGAGCGCTTCGGCTGGGCAGCGGCCAAGATCGACGATGTGCTCAACTATATTCCTGCACGGCTGGTGGCGCTGACCTACGCCGTTTTAGGCAAAACTCGCTTGGCGCTCAGATGCTGGCGCACCCAAGGCCCCACCTGGGACAGTCCCAACGCGGGTCCGGTGATGGCGGCCGGGGCGGGCGCCCTGGGCGTCGAGCTGGGTGGCGCGGCGATCTATCACGGCGAGCTGCATCAGCGTCCGCAGTTGGGCGAAGGCCCGGCCGCCGATGCCGACGCCATCGACCGTGGCTGGCAACTGGTGCAGCGTGGCGTTTGGTTATGGCTGTTGATCCTCTGCGCGGGGGCGCAATTGTATGCTTGAGCACGGTGGGCGCCTGCGTAAGGCGGTGATTGAATACGGGATTGCCGAGGCCGATTGGCTTGACCTGTCCAGCGGCCTCGCGCCCTGGCCCTGGTCGATCCCGGACATCCCGCTGCGCGCCTGGGCGCGTTTGCCGGAAGCCGACGACGGCCTGGAAAAGGCCGCCTGCGACTATTACGGTGCCGCCCACCTGCTGCCGGTGCCGGGCTCCCAGGCCGCGATCCAGCTGCTGCCGCGTCTGCGCCGCTCCGGCAAGGTTGGCGTGTTGTCGCCCTGTTACGCCGAGCACGCCGAAGCCTGGCGCCGCGCCGGGTATGTGGTGCGCGAAGTGCAGGAGCAGGAAGTCGACTTCTTTCTCGACAGCCTTGACGTGCTGGTGGTGGTTAACCCCAACAACCCCACCGGCCTTAGCCTGAGCCCGCAACGCCTGCTGGACTGGCACGCGCGGCTGGCCCAACGCGGCGGTTGGCTGGTGGTGGACGAGGCATTCATGGACGTCACACCAGAGCTCAGCCTGGCCAGCCACACCCATCATGTCGGCCTGATTGTATTGCGCTCGTTCGGCAAATTTTTCGGCCTGGCCGGTGTGCGCCTGGGCTTCGTGCTGGCTGAGCGCCGGTTGCTGCGGCTGTTGGCCGAGCAGGTTGGGCCGTGGGCCGTCAGCGGGCCGACCCGCGTGCTCGGGCAAGTGTGCCTGCGTGATACCGCCGGGCAGGTTCGTCAGCGTGAGCGCTGTGTCGAAGCGGGCCGGCGCTTGTTTGACCTGCTCGAACGCCACGGCTTTCAACCCCACGGTGGCTGCGCCCTGTTCCAGTGGCTGATCACCCCGCACGCCGAACGCATGCATGAATTCATGGCCCAGCGCGGCATTCTGCTGCGCCTGTTTGTCCACGACAGCAGCCTGCGCTTTGGCTTGCCCGATACCGAGGCAGATTGGCTGCGACTCGACGAAGCCCTGGCTGTCTACAAGGAAGCACCATGAGTACGCTGATGGTGCAAGGCACCACCTCCGACGCGGGCAAAAGTACCCTGGTGACCGCGCTGTGTCGCTGGCTGGTGCGCCAAGGCATCGCGGTGGCGCCGTTCAAGCCGCAGAACATGGCGCTCAACAGTGCCGTGACCGCTGAAGGTGGCGAGATCGGCCGCGCCCAGGCGGTGCAAGCCCAGGCCGCCAACCTGGCGCCACACACTGACATGAACCCGGTGCTGCTCAAACCCAACAGCGACACCGGCTCCCAAGTCATCATCCATGGCCGCGCCGTGACCAGCATGAACGCCGTGGCCTATCACGACTATAAAGCCATCGCGATGCAGGCGGTGCTGGCCTCTCACACACGCCTGAGCGCGGCTTACCCGGTGGTGATGGTGGAAGGCGCGGGGTCGCCCGCCGAGATCAATCTGCGCGCCAATGACATTGCCAATATGGGTTTTGCCGAGGCTGTGGATTGCCCGGTGCTACTGATTGCCGACATCAATCGCGGCGGCGTGTTCGCCCACCTGGTCGGCACTCTGGAATTGCTTTCGCCAACCGAACAGGCGCGGGTCAAGGGCTTCATTATCAACCGTTTTCGCGGCGATATCGCCTTGCTGCAGCCTGGCCTCGACTGGTTGGAAGCGCGCACCGGCAAGCCAGTGGTGGGCGTACTGCCCTACGTGATGGACCTGCACCTGGAAGCCGAAGACGGCATCGACCAGCGCCAGATCGACAAGGCCGCCCAAGTGCTCAAGGTGGTGGTGCCGGTATTGCCGCGCATCAGCAACCACACCGATTTCGACCCGCTGCGCCTGCACCCGCAGGTGGATTTGCAGTTTGTCGGGCCGGGCCAGCCGATTCCGCCTGCCGACCTGATTATCCTGCCGGGCTCCAAAAGCGTGCGCAGTGACTTGGCCTATTTGCGCGCCAACGGCTGGGACACTGCCGTGGTGCGGCACTTGCGTTATGGCGGCAAGGTGCTGGGGATTTGCGGCGGCTTGCAGATGCTCGGCGAGCAGCTGCATGACACGCTCGGGCTGGAAGGGCCGGCTGGCTCCAGTGAAGGCTTGGGGCTGTTGGCGTTCAGTACGACGCTGGAGGAAGAGAAGCAGCTGCGCAATGTGCGTGGGCGCTTGTTGCTGGAAGATGCCGAGGTCAGTGGTTATGAGATCCACGCCGGCGTGACTTGCGGTGAAGCGCTGGCGAACGCCGCCGTGCGGTTGGATGACGGCCGCAGTGACGGCGCCCAGAGTGCCGACGGGCAGATTCTCGGCACCTACCTGCATGGCCTGTTCGAAAGCCCCGCGGCGTGCAGCGCCTTGTTGCGCTGGGCTGGGTTGCAGGATGTGCAGGAGGTGGATTACCACGCCTTGCGCGAGCGCGATATCGAGCGTTTGGCGGACCTGGTGGAAAATCATCTGGATACCGCGTTGTTGCGCAAGCTATGCGGGCTCTGACGGTGTACACCCAGTCCAAATGTGGGAGCTGGCTTGCCTGCGATGGCCATGGCTCAGCCACTGCATGCCTACCTGACTCACCCCACTTGCCGCGGCACACCTCAACCTCTCCACCCGCCGAACAAGGTGCCACCCCATGCATCAATTAATCCTCGGCGGTGCCCGCTCCGGCAAAAGCCGCCTGGCCGAAAAACTTGCCAGCGACAGCACCTTGCCCGTCATCTACATCGCCACCAGCCAGCCGTTGGATGGCGAGATGAGCGCGCGCGTCGCGCATCACCGTGCGCGGCGTCCCGATCATTGGGGCCTGATTGAAGAACCCATCGAGCTGGCCCGCGTACTGCGCGAAAACGCCGCTGCCGATCGCTGCCTGCTGGTGGACTGCCTGACCCTGTGGCTCACCAACCTGCTGATGCTCGAAGACCCGGCGCGCCTGGCGCTGGAGCGCGATCAATTGCTGCAAACCCTGGCTGCACTGCCGGGTGAAATCATTTTTGTCAGCAACGAGACCGGAATGGGTGTCGTGCCGCTGGGCGAATTGACTCGCCGCTATGTGGATGAAGCCGGTTGGCTGCATCAAGCCTTGGCCGAGCGGTGTCAGCGTGTTGTCCTGACGGTTGCCGGCCTGCCCCTGACTTTGAAAGGTACTGCGTTATGACTGACACCTGGTGGCTCAACCCTTGTAAGGCTGTCGACGCCTCAGCGTACGAACAAGCGCTGGCGCGCCAACAACAGCTGACTAAACCGGCCGGTTCGCTCGGCCAGCTCGAAGCTGTAGCGGTGCAACTGGCCGGCCTGCAAGGCCAGGTCAAACCGTTGGTGGACCAGGTGTGGATCGCCATTTTTGCCGGTGACCATGGCGTCGTCGCAGAAGGCGTGTCGGCGTTTCCCCAGGAAGTGACCGGGCAAATGTTGCACAACTTCGTCACTGGCGGCGCAGCCATCAGTGTGTTGGCACGTCAGCTGGATGCGCAGCTGGAAGTGGTCGACCTCGGTACGGTGACGCCCTCGCTGAACCTGCCCGGAGTGCGTCACCTGAACATCGGCGCGGGCACGGCGAATTTCGTCAACGGCCCGGCCATGACTGAAGCTCAGGGCTGCCTGGCGCTACAAGCCGGTCGCGATAGCGCTCGGCGCGCTTTGGCCGGTGGCGCCCAGCTGTTTATCGGCGGTGAAATGGGCATCGGTAATACCACCGCCGCCAGCGCCTTGGCCTGTGCGCTGCTCGATTGCAAGGTCAGCGACCTCACAGGCCCGGGCACCGGTTTGAACGCCCAGGGCGTCAGCCACAAAGTGGCAGTTATCGAGCGCGCACTGGCGCTGCATGCCGGACAGCGCGATGACGCATTGCACACCCTGTTCAACCTCGGCGGGTTTGAAATCGCCGCGCTGGTCGGTGCCTATCTGGCCTGCGCACAAGAAGGCATCGTCGTGCTGGTGGACGGGTTTATCTGCACCGTCGCCGCACTGGTCGCCACGCGCCTGAACCCGGCGTGTCGAGAATGGCTGGTATTCGGCCATGGTGGCGCCGAGCCGGGCCATCGTCACGTACTGCAAAGCCTCAACGCCGAACCCTTGCTGCAGCTCGGCCTGCGCCTGGGCGAGGGCAGTGGTGCGGCGCTGGCGGTGCCGTTGCTGCGCCTTGCGTGTGCGCTCCACGGGCAAATGGCGACATTCGCCGAAGCGGCCGTGGCAGACCGCCCGGCATGACCTTGCACCTGGACCTGTTGCGCCACGGCGAAACCGAGCTGGGCGGCGGCCTGCGCGGCAGCCTCGACGACGCGCTCACCGACAAGGGCTGGGCGCAGATGCGCGCCGCCGTAGCGGAGCAGGGGCCGTGGAATCGCGTGATCAGTTCGCCGTTGCAGCGTTGCGCGCTATTCGCCCAAGAGTTGGGCGCACGCCTGAGTGTGCCGGTGAATCTGGAAAAAGACCTGCAGGAGCTGCACTTCGGCGCGTGGGAAGGGCATAGCGCAGCGGCGCTGATGGAAACCGACGCTGAAGGGTTGGGGCTGTTCTGGGCCGATCCCTACAGCTTCACCCCCCCTGAGGGTGAGCCGGTCAGCGACTTTTCACACCGTGTCCTCAGCGCCGTCTCGCGCTTGCACCAGGCTTATGCTGGTGAGCGCGTGTTGCTGATCAGCCACGGTGGCGTGATGCGTCTGCTATTGGCGCGAGCGCGAGGTTTGCCGCGCGAGCAGTTGTTGAATGTCGAGGTCGGCCATGGTGGGCTGTTCAGCCTGCACGTGGCTGCCGATGGTGTGTTGAAAGAAGGAACCTGACGATGCTGCCGTTCTGGATTGCCCTGCAATTTCTCAGCAGCCTGCCGATTCGTTTGCCGGGCATGCCGCAGCCTCAAGAGCTGGGGCGTTCGCTGCTGTTTTATCCCGTGGTCGGGCTGTTGTTCGGCGTGCTGTTATGGGCGCTGAACAGCGTATTGGCGGGCGCGCCGTTGTTGCTGCATGCCGCCTTATTGCTGACCGCGTGGGTGTTGCTTAGCGGTGGTTTGCACCTGGACGGCCTGGCGGACAGCGCCGATGCCTGGCTCGGTGGTTTCGGCGACCGCGAGCGCACCCTGACCATCATGAAAGACCCACGCAGCGGGCCGATTGCGGTGGTTACCCTGGGCTTGGTGCTGTTGCTCAAGTTCACCGCGCTGGTGGCGTTGATCGAGCAACGTAATGACGCGGCATTGATCCTGGCGCCGTTGATCGGGCGGGCGTCGATGCTGGCGCTGTTCCTTACCACGCGCTATGTGCGTGCAGGCGGTTTGGGTCAGGCGCTGTCGGACCATTTACCGCGGGTTGTCGGCCAACAGGTGCTGATCCTCAGTGGCCTGGCCTGCATTCTGATCGGCGGTTTCAGCGGCGGCATGGCTGTTCTGCTGGCGGCGCTGTGTTTTATCGGCCTGCGCCAATTGATGGTCAACCGGCTGGGTGGCACCACCGGCGACACAGCTGGCGCACTCCTGGAGTTGCTGGAAGTCGCGGTGTTGATCGGTTTGGCTCTGTAACACTTTCTTGCATTTCCTTAATCGCGGGTATATACACGTTCCATGCTTGCCTCCCAATGTTTATGCACCAACCTGCGACGTGCCGCCCGTGGCGTCAGCAGGCATTACGACGGCGCTCTCGACGGCTTCGGGATCAACGTCGCCCAGTATTCTTTGCTGTGCAACTTGCAGCGTCTCGACCAACCGAGCATTTCCAGCCTGGCCGACGCCATGGGCCTGGATCGCAGCACCTTGGGGCGCAACTTGCGGGTGCTGGAAGGCGAAGGCCTGGTGCAGTTGGTCGAGGGTGATGACTTGCGCAACCGCCTGGTGCTGTTGACGCAAGCCGGCGAAGAACGGCTGGCTGCGGCGTTGCCGGCGTGGGAAGCGGCGCAGCAAAAATTGATTGATCAGTTAGGCGCCGAAAAGCGCGAAACCTTGCTGGCCTTGCTGGATGAACTCGCCTGAGCGCGGGTTTGTTCGATTACAAGCGGGTATATACCCGCGAGCGGAGAATAAGAACATGACCTCGATGTGGCGCACCAGTGGTTGGATCCTTGTGGGGAGTGCGCTGATCCTGGCGTTGTCCTTGGGCGTGCGGCACGGTTTCGGCCTGTTCCTGGCGCCGATGAGCAACGAATTTGGCTGGGGGCGTGAGACGTTTGCCTTCGCGATTGCCCTGCAGAACCTGATCTGGGGCTTGGCGCAGCCGTTTACCGGCGCCCTGGCCGACCGTTTCGGCGCGACCAAAACGGTGTTCGTCGGCGGCGTACTGTACGCCGTGGGCCTGGTGTTGATGGGCATGTCCGATTCGGCGTGGTCATTGTCACTAAGTGCCGGCTTGCTGATTGGTATCGGCCTGTCGGGCACCTCGTTTTCGGTGATTCTCGGCGTGGTGGGCCGCGCCGTACCGCCGGAAAAACGCAGCATGGCCATGGGCATCGCCAGCGCCGCAGGCTCTTTTGGTCAGTTCGCCATGGTGCCCGGCACATTGGGCTTGATCGGCTGGCTGGGCTGGTCGGCCGCCTTGTTGGCGCTGGGGCTGATGGTGGCGCTGATTCTGCCGCTGGTGGCGATGCTCAAGGACAAGCCGCTGCCGGTGGTGACTGGCCAGCAAACCTTGCGTGAAGCCTTGAAGGAAGCCTGTTCCCATTCCGGCTTCTGGTTGCTGGCATTCGGCTTTTTTGTGTGCGGTTTCCAGGTGGTGTTTATCGGCGTGCACCTGCCGGCGTATCTGGTCGACCAGCATTTGCCGGCCACGGTGGGCACCACGGTGCTGGCCTTGATCGGTCTGTTTAATGTATTCGGCACCTACACCGCCGGCTGGCTCGGCGGGCGCATGTCCAAGCCGCGCTTGCTTACCGGCCTGTACCTGCTGCGTGCGGTCGTCATTGTGTTGTTCCTGTGGGCGCCGGTCACCGAAATCACGGCCTACCTGTTTGGCATGGCCATGGGCTTTTTGTGGCTGTCTACGGTGCCGCTGACTAATGGCACCGTCGCAACCTTGTTTGGTGTGCGAAACCTCTCGATGCTCGGTGGGATCGTGTTCCTGTTCCACCAAATCGGGTCGTTCCTCGGCGGCTGGTTGGGCGGGGTGGTCTATGATCGAACCGGCAACTACGATTTGATCTGGCAGGTGGCGATTCTGCTGAGCGTGCTCGCCGCCGCGCTGAACTGGCCGGTGCGCGAGCGGCCGGTGGCGCGCTTGCAGGCGCAGATGGAGGCGGCATGAGTGTGACGGCACGGTGTTTGACAGTAGCGGCGCTGGTCGTGCTGATGCTGCTGGCCTGGTGGGGCTGGCAGCGTGGTGGGCTGGCATTGATGCAACTGGGTATGTCGATCTGTTAAGTTCGTGGTCTGGAAATGTTAAGGACTCACGACATGCAGATGCGCTGGCTTGCAGTACCCGTCCTGATGGCCATTGGCAGTGTTGCCATGGCCGCTGATTGCCCACCGTTGCTTGAGGGCCAATTGCCCAAGCTGCGCGCCAAGGAATCCATCGATTTGTGCCAGCGCTTTGCCGGCAAACCCCTGGTTATCGTCAACACCGCCAGCTTCTGCGGGTTCGCGCCACAGTTCAAAGGCCTCGAAGCCTTGTACCAGCGCTACAAGGGCCAGGGGCTGGAAGTGATTGGCGTGCCGTCCGATGACTTCAAGCAGGAAGCCAAGACCGGTGAAGAGACCGCCAAGGTCTGTTACGTGAATTACGGCGTGACCTTCACCATGACCGAACCGCAAAAAGTCAAAGGACCGGATGCGGTACACCTGTTCAAGGTGCTGGCGCAGCAGACCAGCGCGCCGAAATGGAATTTCTACAAGTACGTGGTCGACCGCCAAGGCAAGGTAATTGCCAACTTCTCCAGTTTGACCAAGCCGGACAGCCCGGACTTGATCAAGGCAGTGGAAGAAGCCTTGGCTTCCAAACCCTGATCGTCGGCGATTAAAAAGCCCCGCCTCCTGTGCAGGAGAGCGGGGCTTTTTTAGATTCAGCTGGCGAGCCGGTCAGGCTCGCAGTGAATCAGAACTTGTAAGTCGCACCCAGGCCGTAACCCCAAGCGCTGTTTTTGTACTCGGCGTTGTAGGCGTTGCCCTTGCCGGTACGGTTGACGTTGACTTCTTCTTCCCACAGGTAGGAGACGGCAGCGTCGATCGTCCAGTCTTCAGTAGGGCTGAAGCCGGCACCAAAGCTGACAGCCTTACGGTCGCCAGTCGGGATACGCACCGAACGGTCGGTGTTGTTGGTAGGCGATTGGTCAACCGAGAAACCGGTGCGCAGTACCCACTGTTTGTTGACCTGGAACGAAGCACCGATGGCCGAGGCCCAGGTGTCATGCCAGTTCTGTGGCTCGTTGATGCGACCGATCGGGCCAGCCGCGCCACCCAGTGCAGGCGAAACGCCCGAGTTGTTGACGGTGATTTCTTTCAGGCGGCTCCAACGGGTCCATGTGGTACCCGCATACAACGTCCATTGGTCATCCAGCTTGTGGGTGATGGACATGTCGTAGGATTCTGGGGTGGTGATGTTCAACTTGGCGTCAAAACGCCCGCCGTTGAACGGACCAAAACCACGGCCGGAAATATCGGTGTGACCCGACAGGTTGTAGGAAACCTTGGAGGTGTACGTCAGGCCGATGTTGGTGCTCGCCCATGGCGTCACCAGGATACCGACTTTGTAGCCCCATGCGGTGTCATCGCCCTTGATGTCCACCAGGCCATCATTGCGGCCGAAGGTTTGCGCCAGCGGCGTCGACGAGGTCAGGTTACCGCTGATCTTGTTGAACGTCGGGCCGATACCCACGGACACGTATTCGTTGAAGGCGTAGCTGACAGTCGGCTGGAGGGTGACGACTTTAACGTCACTCTTCTTGCCGTAGTAACGGCCGCCGAAGCTGTCTTCGTAGTTGGTGATCAGGCCGAACGGCGCATACACGCCCAGGCCGAACGCCAGGTCATCGGTCGCTTTTTTCACGGCAAACAACATCGGGACTTTGGTAAAAGGAACCATGTCACCGTCGTTGCTGCTGCCGGGTGGGCCACCGCTGGTGTTTTTGATATCGGTCTTGGCGTCGATAGCTGCGACACCGGCAGTGATTTGATCGCGCTTGAGGCGTGACATGCCGGCAGGGTTGCCAGCGACAGTGCTTGCATCATCGGCAGATGAAGAGCGCCCGGCGAAACCTGTACCCATCCCACTGATGCTTTGCTCGTTGAGGGCAAAGCCGCTCGCGAACAGTTGGGTGGAGGCCATGGCAACGGCGAGGCTAAGTGTGGTCTTGAGCATTACTTTTTTCATTATTAGAACTCCGTGGTGATCACCGCTGCGGAAAGTAACAATAAATTTAGGTTAGCGCTATAGGCTGTAATGCAGGAGATAGAGCGGTTTTGTAGGACAATCCGACCAAAATCGGGGTTTTTAGCCGAATCTTGCAAAACGCCTGGTCAACAAGTGACCTGATTCATGGGTGAAACACAGGTCTGCCAGGCTTGGGTGAAGTCCCGCAGCCGACCTTGTGGGTGAAAAATTTCTTTCCAGATACGTGCCATTGCCAGTACATCGCCCGGCTGCGGCAGGGCAGGGCTGTGCTGCTCCACCAGCAGCCAGGCGATGGCGGTGGCGTAACGCAGATTGACGGTTAACTCAAGCTGGGGCGCACTGAGGAATGCGTGCTGACTGGCCAGGCCGCGTACCAGGCTGGCGCGCTCGGGGTCGCGCGCCAGGTAATGGTCCCAAAGGGCGCGGTGGCGCGGTTCGGTGATGCTGTACAGGCCGTGGCCACGACGGTCGTGCAGGGCCGAGCCGAGTTCCGACTGGCTGGCAGCAATGCCCAGCAGCAGGGCTTCGGCTGTCGCATTATGGCGGCCGAGGTAAATCAACGTCGGCCGGATCACATAACGACACAATTCGCTGGCGGCGATACCCATACAAGCCTCGGTCCATGAAAGTGGTCGACGGTGCCTGAGAGGGGGCTTGGCAGCTGTGAATCGGATCTCAGGCCCGTCGCAAGCGGATCAAGCCGCTTGAGTTGAAGTGTAGTGTCATATTTACGATGTAAAGGACTGTTTTTAAAACATCTTCTTCATTTAGTTATAACGTTTATATCTATTTGAACTTAGCGAAAATGTTTCAATGCCGAATTTCAGGCAATAAAAAACCCTGCTTTTTAAACAGGGTTTTTGTGTTTCAGCGACTCGGGTCGATCAGGCAGTCAGTGCCTGACGGGTACGCTCGATCACGGCCTGCAGCGGCTCTGCGCTGGAGTATTGATCGGGGTACAGGCGTTCGCTGTGACGAGCGATGCCGTGTTCGTTGACCAGGGTGAAGCTGAAGCAGCCTTTGCGAGCGGCCATGATCAGGCAGTTCATTGGTGCAAAAGCGTTGGTGAGGGTGCGAATGGCATCCTGAGTGTGGATTTGAGCGTTCATATTATTGGTGTTCCTACAAATGACACGGATAAGAACCGTGCAGCGTTAAAACGTTCCAGTAACGTTGATCACCATTGATCAAACGAAGAACCGACTGGAACAAAGCAGCCAGTTTGAAGCGCTATTAAGTTGGCGCGCTTGGGCTGGCAGGTAGGTACTTAGGAGGGCAGGCAGCACAACAGGGGCAAAGGTTCTGGGCCCGGGGTGAAGATCCTGATCAATTTGCAGGTTGGTTCGGTCAGAGTATTGAGACTTCGCGGCACCCTTTGCATGTTCAAAGGCAGTGTCGTCGCAAGTGATACCTGGAAACCATCGAGGTGGTCGGTCCCGTGTTGTTCAGGGGAGTTGTTCGACCAGAATTGACTTTCAGCTTGGTACTAACGCCGCGGATAGTAACGGATCGAAACCGGGAAGGGAAGCGGCTGAGCAAAAAACTTTTATCAGCTGCCTAGAAAACCACGATAGACCAGCACTGTTACGGCGGCCGCCAGCGAGCAGCCCAGCACGTAGGCCGCGAGGGTCAGGCGCCAGGAGCGGCCGGTTTCGATCACCTTCATCACGTCGCGCATGTCATTGATCCGGCCTTCACCCAGCTCGATGCACAGGCTTACCGCAGTAAAGGCCGCTGATAACAGGATGGCGATGGCAAACAACGCCCCGTCAGGCGAGGGCAAAGCTGCATTGATTCCCAATGATGTCGCGCAGATGGCGAGCAGCAACACGGCGAACAACAGGATTCCTTTCATCTGCGCCTACAGGAGAGTGACATCGTTGGTGCAGCAGTGTGGCGAGCGCGGGCGGTTTTGAAAAGTGCTCTGTTTTGCAGGCTGGTTGCTCTGTGGCGGTAACATTTTCGGACAGATTGAAGCAAAAAGTGTCGGCGATATAACCAGTGGATGGGTACTTGTGCACATTCGTTGCGCGGTGTGTAACCACTCTGTCAACTGCCCGCAAGTGCCGTCGTTTGCCTGCAACGAAAATTTAAGTCAATGAAAAACATCGCTTTTTTTTATTGGTGAAAAAATCGTCAGTTTGACTGCGGCCCCCGTTTCATGGGGCTTTGAGCGGGTTAAAGGTGGGTTGTCCACTGAGTTATCCACAGCTTCTGTGGATTGTCCCGAGCGCTTGCTCTAGAACGGGCGTGTAGGATTTATCCAGCTTTACCTGCGCGAAAAAAAGAGTAGAGTGGCGCGCCTTCCAATCTGTCCCACAGTGCTTTATGAAGTTTCGCTCAGTATCACCCTCTGTTACCGATACCCCTCAAACTGTTACCACACCCAAGCGATTTTCGTTGAAGGTTGCCTTGTGGCTGCTCGACAGCCCGCGGCTGGGGCATAACGCCAACATCAAGCACTTCGCCGGGCGCTTGCTCAAGCAGCCGGCCCGCGATGGCGTGGTCGCCGCTCAAAGTCGGCTGGGCCAGTTGATGTGCCGCGAGTGCGGCAACGCCCGCGACCGCCGCATTGGCCACGACCTGCTGCGCCTGGCGGCTCGCGCTGGCGACCGCCGCGCCCTGCGCGAGTTGGGGCAGGTCGAAGACTGAGCTGTCCTCAAGCCCCATGCTTGGTTAACCTTGCTCCTTTTCGGTGATGGCAGAAATGGCTATGGTTTTTGACTGGACCAGTATTGCCTTGGGTCTGGCGGGTGCAGCAGTGCCTTTATTGGCCCTGTGCTGGCAGATTCAACGTCGACTGACCGCGCGCATGACCGGTTGGGAGCTGCTCGAAGAGCGCCTGGCAACCGCGCAACTGGCCCAGGAAGGGCTGGCCGCGCAACTGGACGCCAGCCGCGATGAAATCAGCGACCTCAGCCAAGCCAATGCCGCGAAACAGGCCGACCTGGCCGCCATGCGCCGCGAAGTCGAACTGCTGCAAATCGACCGCGATAACGCCCGCGATGCCGCCCATGCCTGGAACCTCGACCGCAGCGCCAAGGAAACCGAGCTGCGCCGCCTCGATGCGCTGTCAGCTGCCTTGCGCGCCGAATTGCGTGAACAACAGGACAGTCATCAACAACGCCTCGCCGACCTGCAAGGCTCGCGCGATGAGTTGCGCGCGCAGTTTGCCGAGCTGGCCGGGAAGATCTTCGATGAGCGTGAGCAGCGTTTCGCCGAAACCAGCCAGGAACGCCTGGGCCAGTTGCTTGACCCACTGAAGGAACGCATCCAGTCCTTCGAAAAGCGTGTGGAAGAAAGCTATCAGAACGAAGCCCGCGAGCGTTTTTCCCTGGCTAAAGAGCTTGAGCGTCTGCAGCAATTGAACCTGCGCCTGTCAGACGAAGCCACCAACCTGACCCGTGCCCTCAAGGGCCAGAAGACTCAGGGCAACTGGGGCGAGCTGATTCTTGAACGGGTACTGGAACATGCCGGGCTGGAGAAGGGCCGCGAGTACCAGACCCAGGTGAGCCTCAAAGGGCCGGACGGCGAGCGCTTCCAGCCGGACGTGCTGATCATGTTGCCGGGCGACAAGCAGGTGGTGGTCGACTCCAAGGTCAGCCTCACGGCCTATCAGCAATACGTCGCGGCAGATGATGAGGTGATTGGCCAGGCGGCCCTCAAGCAGCATGTGCTGTCCCTGCGTAACCACGTTAAAGGCTTGGCCGGCAAGGATTACAAGCGTCTGGAAGGGCTGCACAGCCTGGATTTCGTGTTGCTGTTCGTGCCCATCGAGGCCGCATTTTCCGCCGCCCTGCAGGCCGAGCCGAACCTGTTTCAGGAGGCGTTTGACCGCCATATCGTGATTGTCAGCCCCACGACCTTGCTGGCTACCCTGCGAGTGATCGACAGCCTGTGGAAGCAGGAGCGCCAAAGCCAGAATGCGCGGGAAATTGCCGAACGGGCCGGCTGGCTGTACGACAAATTCGTGCTGTTCATCCAGGACCTGGATGAAGTGGGCAACCGTCTACAACAGTTGGATAAGGCTTACAGCGCGGCGCGTAACAAGCTGACAGATGGGCGTGGGAATCTGGTCAGCCGTACCGAGCAATTGCGGTTGCTGGGTGCGCGTGCGAGTAAAAGTCTGCCAGCGGATTTGCTTGAACGGGCGATGACCGATTCAGACGGTGTGGCGCATCTGCCTGAGTAAATGCAATCCATAATGTGGGGCCGAGTACACTCTGTTTAAAGCGGCAAATGCCGACTCAACAGCGCCCGCAACGCCGCCGGCTTCACCGGCTTGGCCAAGTAATCCAACCCTGCCGCATGCACCTCGGCCACCATCTCCGGTCGCCCATCGGCACTGATCACCACCCCGGGAATCGGTTCTGCCAACTGCGCCCGCAGCCAGCCCATCAGCTCCGTGCCCGTCTCGCCGTGGTCCAGGTGGTAATCCACCAACGCCAGTTGCGGGCGCACGCCCTCGGCCAGCAGTGCCGCGCACTGCGCCTGGTCGGTGGCCGTCCACACTTCGCAGCCCCAGCGCGTCAGCAGGCTGCGCATGCCGATCAGGATGCTTTCCTCGTTATCCACACACAGCACCTGCGCGCCGCTTAATGGCAGTCCATTGTCTGGCGCGATCTTGGCCTGCGGGCTGGCCTGGTTACGCGCCAGCGGCACGCGCACGCTGAACACGCTGCCTTTGCCCGGCCACGAGCGCACGCTCAACGTATGCCCGAGCACGCGGCACAGGCCGTCAGCGATTGCCAAACCCAGGCCCAGACCCTTCTCGGCGCGGGTCTGGTGGCTGTCCAGGCGCTTGAACTCTTCAAAGATGACCTTCTGTTTATCCAGCGGGATGCCAGGGCCACGGTCCCACACTTCCAGGCACAATTCGTCCTTGCGCCTGCGCACGCCCAAAAGCACGGGGCCGTCGGCATAGCGGAACGCGTTGGTGAGAAAATTCTGCAGAATCCGCCTGAGCAACTTGATGTCACTGTCTATCCGCAACCGGCTGCCGCGCAGGCGGAAGCGCAGGTTCTGCTCCTGAGCCAGCGCCTTGAATTCGGCGCCGAGGGTGTCGAACAGCTCGTTGAGCACAAAGGGCTGCCGCTGCGGGTTGATCTTGCCGTTTTCCAGGCGTGAAATATCCAACAAGTCGCTGATCAAGTCTTCGGCCGAGCGCAGCGAGCTGTCCAAATGTTGCACCAATTGCCGCGCGTCGGCAGACAGGCCGTCGTGCTGGTGGGAAAGGGCTGCGGAGAACAGGCGTGCAGCGTTCAAGGGTTGCATCAGGTCGTGGCTGACAGCCGCAAGGAAGCGGGTCTTCGACTGGCTGGCGGATTCGGCCACGCCCTTGGCGTCGGTCAAAGCGACATTGAGCTGGGAAAGCTCATGGGTACGCTCGGTCACCCGTTGCTCAAGGCCTTCGTTGGCCTCGGTCAGCGCCTGCTCGGCCTCCCGGAACGCAGTGATGTCGGTAAAACTCATGACAAACCCACCGCCGGGCATCGGGTTGCCGATCAGCTCAATCACGCGGCCATTCGGGAATAAACGTTCGGAGGTGTGCGCGCGGCCTTGGCGCATCCAATGCAGGCGGCGCGCTACGTGCACCTGGGCCTCACCCGGCCCACACAGGCCGCGCTCGGCGTTGTAGCGAATAATGTCGGCAATCGGCCGGCCCACGCTGATCAGGCCTTCAGGGTAGTTGAACAGCTCCAGGTAGCGGCGGTTCCAGGCCACCAGCTTGAGGGACTGGTCGACCACACTGATGCCTTGGGTGATGTTTTCGATCGCGCCTTGCAGTAATGCGCGGTTGAATTGCAACACCTCGGAGGCTTCGTCGGCGATGCGTACTACGTCCTCCAGCTGCATCTCCCGGCCTTCAATCGCGGCTTTTACCACTGCGCGTGTCGAAGAGGCGCCGAGCACGCCGGCCAGCAGGCGTTCGGTGTGGGCGATCCAGTCGTTATCGGCATTCTGGTTGGGGTTGAAACCTTTGCCTTGGCGATAGGCAAATCGGATAAAGCTCTGCTCGGCGCGTTCCTTGCCGACAAAACGTGCCGCGAGGCTGAGCAGGTCGCTGATTTGCACCGACAGCATCGAGCGCGCATTGGCGCGCTGGCTGATTTCCTGGCCGATAAAGCGCCCGGCCTGCCAATGCTCGGATACCCGTGTGCGCGACAGCATCGAGACCCACACAAACAGCGTGAAATTGCCCGCAAGAGAAAACACAGTACCCAGGGTCAACGAGGTGACGGTGAAACCAAAGGGGTGCGAATGCATCCACGTCAGGCCGGGGAAAAGGCTCAACGACCACCCCAGGCTTTTCGCCGTCACCGGCAGGACCAAGGTGTAGAACCACAAGAAAGTGCCAGCCGCCAAGCCGGCAAATACGCCTCGTCGGTTGGCCTGCTTCCAATACAACGCGCCAAGCATCGCTGGCGCCAGTTGGGTAACGGCGGCGAACGCGATCTGGCCGATGGTTGCCAGGCTCGCGCTGGAGCCGAGCAGGCGGTAACTCACGTAGGCCAGCAACAGGATGATCACAATGCTGACGCGGCGCACCGACAGCATCCAGTGGCGGAACACTTCGAACGGCCGCTCTGCGCTGGAGCGGCGCAACAGCCACGGCAGCAACATGTCGTTGGAGACCATGGTCGACAAGGCAATGCTCGCCACAATCACCATGCCGGTGGCCGCCGAGGCGCCGCCGATAAACGCCAGCACGGCAAGGGCCGGGTGCGCTTCGGCCATGGGCAGGCTGATCACGTAGGAGTCCGGCAATACCGAGGCGGGCAAGAGCATTTTGCCGCCGAGGGCGATAGGGATGACGAACAGCGCGGCGAGGATCAGGTACGCCGGGAACACCCACTTGGCCAGGCGTAAATCCTGCGGGTCGATGTTCTCTACCACGGTGACGTGAAACTGCCGGGGCAGGCAGATAATCGCCATCATCGCTACGCCGGTCTGCACCACCATCGATGGCCAGTTAATGGTTTCTGTCCAGTATTCCTCAAGGCGCGGGGCGAGCATGGCCTGGCTGAACAGATCGCCAAAACCATCGTATAGGCCGAAGGTCACGAATGCGCCTACCGCCAGAAAGGCGAACAGCTTGACCAGGGATTCAAACGCGATCGCCAGCACCATGCCACGGTGGTGTTCGGTGGCATCGAGGTTGCGGGTACCGAACACAATGGTGAACAGCGCCAATACCAGCGACACGATCAACGCGGTGTCCTGGGCGCGGGTGCCGGTGGTGTCGGGGCCGGAACCGATCAACAGGTTCACGCCCAGCACGATGCCTTTGAGTTGCAGAGCGATATAGGGCAGCACGCCGACCAGGCAGATCAGCGCCACCACCACCGCCAACGATTGGGATTTGCCGTAGCGTGCGGCGATAAAGTCGGCAATGGAGGTGATGTTTTCCTGTTTGCTGATCAGAATCATCTTCTGCAACACCCAAGGTGCCAGCACCAGCAGCAGGACAGGTCCCAGGTAGATCGGTAAAAACGCCCACAGCTGCTCGGCGGCCTGGCCTACGGCGCCGAAGAAGGTCCAACTGGTGCAGTAAACGGCCAGCGACAGGCTGTATACCCAGGCACGTATTCGTGGCGGTAGCGGCGCGTGGCGGCGATCACCGTAAAAGGCGATGGCAAACATAATGGCCATATAGGCCAGGGCAACGGCGGCGATCAGCCCGCTGGACAGCGTCATGGTAACTCCGAGCATAAGAACACCCGGGCATTCCGAGCCCGGTGGGACAGTCTCGCATGATGCTGGGGGTTAGTCAGTGTCGACCAAGGTCGTGTGGGATCGAATGTCGCAGCGCGTGTTCAACGCGGTGGCAGGGTTTTCTGACGCAAGATGTAAATGCTCACCAGCACTGCACTGGTCAGCATAAACCCACGTGCCCAAGGCAGCGGCACCAGGTAGCAGGAAAAACCAATGCTCAGCCACATCAGGCCGATGGCGTAGACCTTGCCCTTGAGCGGAATGCCATTGCCGTCCAGATAGTCTTTGATCCACGGCCCCAGGCGCGGGTGTTCCACCAGCCATTGGTAGAAGCGCGGGGAGCTTCGAGCGAAGCAGGCGGCTGCGAGCAGCAGGAAGGGCGTGGTCGGCAATACCGGCAGGAAGATACCGATCACTCCCAGCGCTACGCTCAGCCAGCCGATGGCCAGCAGCACGTAGCGCAGGAGCAGTGAGCGCTTGCCCATGGGCGTCATGGGCAACCGACTCAGTGGTGACGTGGCTTGAGGATCGCCGGTTTTTCGTCAGGCGCATTGCACAGCAGGTACAAGGCGGTGAGGGCTTCCGGGATCTGTACGATCATGTCGTCCATCAGGTTGGCATCGGCGGCGATGTCGGAGAATTCCGGCTGGTCGTCGAACAGGCCCGAACCGACCATGATCGGCAGCAGCATTTCGCTGACTTCTTCCTCGGCAGTTTCGAACCAGGCGGCTTCGCGCAGGAACACACCTTCCATGAAGCCGATGCACCAACCGCGCAGGTCGGAGTCATCCGGCTCCTCGCCCAGGTCCAGCTCGCACGGCAGCTCGAATTCCTCATCGGAAGCCAGCTGGCGACCAATGTGGGCCTTGAGGGCCAGCAGGGTGGATTCGATTTCTTCGCGTTGGGCGGCGTCGGCGTAGTGCGGTTCTTCGGCGAACAGCGCGTCGATCCATTCACGGTCGGGCACGACGTCGGCGCAGATCGACAGGGCGGTCAGGTAGCCGTGAGCGGCCACGTAGTCCAGCGCCTCGTCATGCAGCTCATCGGCGTCGAGGAAGGCTTGCAGGCGGGTTAGTTGCTCAGCGAAGGACATTGAAGGGCTACCTTGGGAATAAACGATGCGCAATTCTAGGCTTTCTTGAGCGTCCAGGCCAGCTGCAAGGCATATTTGCCGGGTTCTGGAGCGGGGTGACTATTCGTCAGTGGCGCCCTTTGCCAGGTAACGCTCGGGTATACTGCCGCGTTTTGTGATGCCCCTGCAGGCCAAGCGCCAATCCGCGAAAACTTCGCTTACGGATTATTTCCCGTGAAGCGGTGTTTTTTCGGCCAGCCTGTACAGAGGGATTTCGGCACCATTTTGGAGTTTTACATGCTCGAACAGGCTCAACGCGTCCTCAAGGACATCTTCGGCTACGACAGTTTTCGTGGCCGCCAGGGTGCGATCATTGAGCGCGTGGCCAGTGGCGGTGATGCCCTGGTCCTGATGCCTACCGGCGGCGGCAAGTCGCTGTGCTTCCAGGTGCCGGCGCTGTTGCGCAATGGCTTGGCCGTGGTGGTGTCGCCGCTGATCGCGTTGATGGACGATCAGGTCGCCACCCTAGAAGAACTCGGTGTCGCCGCCGCCGCCTTGAACTCCACCTTGAGTGCCGAACAGCAGCGCGAGCTGGCTGCGCGCATCAAGCGCGGTGAAGTGAAGATGCTCTACCTGGCGCCAGAACGGCTGGTGCAGCCACGCATGCTGGCCTTCCTGCAAAGTCTGGAAATTGCGCTGTTCGCCATCGACGAAGCCCACTGCGTGTCGCAATGGGGCCACGATTTCCGTCGCGAATACCTGCAACTGGGCCAACTGGCGGAATTGTTCCCCGACGTGCCGCGCATCGCCCTGACTGCTACCGCCGACAAACGCACCCGCGAAGAAATCGTCGAGCGCCTGCATCTGCAGAACGCCGAGCGCTTTCTGTCGAGCTTCGACCGGCCGAATATTTTTTACCGCATCGTGCCCAAGGAACAACCGCGCAAGCAGTTGCTGGCGTTCCTGTCCGAGCGGCGCAGCGACGCAGGCATCGTGTATTGCCTGTCGCGCAAGAAGGTCGATGAAGTGGCCGCGTTTCTCTGCGAGCAAGGCTACCCGGCGCTGCCGTATCACGCGGGGCTGCCCAATGACACGCGCTCTGCCCATCAGAAGCGCTTCCTCAACGAGGAAGGCCTGATCATGGTGGCCACCATCGCGTTCGGCATGGGCATCGACAAATCCAACGTGCGTTTTGTTGCACACATGGACCTGCCAAAGTCCCTTGAGGCCTACTACCAGGAAACCGGTCGCGCCGGCCGTGATGGCCTGCCGGCGGATGCCTGGATGGTCTACGGCCTGCAAGACGTGGTGATGCTCAAGCAGATGTTGCAGAACTCCGAAGGCGACGAGCGCCACAAACGCCTGGAACAACACAAGCTCGATGCCATGCTCTCGCTGTGCGAAGAGACCCGCTGCCGCCGACAGACGCTGCTGGCGTATTTCGACGAGGACATGCCCGAGCCATGCGGGCACTGTGACAATTGCACCGATGGCGTACAGACCTGGGACGCTACCGAGCCGGCGCGCCAGGCGTTGTCGGCCATCTACCGTACCGGCCAGCGCTACGGCGTGGGGCATCTGGTGGACGTATTGCTGGGCAAGGACAACGAGAAAGTGCGCAGCTTCGGCCACGAAAAACTCTCGGTGTACGGCGTCGGCAAGGCGCGCGCCGAAGGCGAATGGCGTTCGTTGTTCCGGCAGATGGTCGCGCGCAACCTGGTGGACATCGACATCGAAGGCTACGGCGGCTTGCGCCTGAACGACAGTTGCCGGCCATTGCTCAAGGGCGAGGTGAGCCTGGAGCTGCGCCGCGACCTTAAGCCGCAAACCACCGCAAAAAGCAGCAGCACCAGCCCGGCCAGCCAATTGGTGCGTGGCGAAGAACGCGAACAGTGGGAAGCCTTGCGCACCCTGCGGCGCAAACTGGCGCAGGAACACAGCGTGCCGCCTTACGTCATCTTTCCCGACTCCACGTTGCTGGAGATGTTGCGCGAGCAACCGACCAGCATGGCCGAGATGGCCAAGGTCAGCGGCGTGGGTGCGCGCAAGCTGGAACGCTACGGCCAGGCCTTCCTCGAGGTGCTCGGCGGCCAGGCCGAGGCGCCCAAGGAAGTCGCCGACATCCGCCATGAACTGATCAGCCTGGCACGTGCCGGCATGACCCCGATCCAGATCGCCGGCCAGCTGCAATGCTCGGAAAAAAACGTCTACACCTTGCTGGCTGAATCCATCGGCAAGCAACAGTTGTCGTTGGAGCAGGCCCTTGATTTACCGGAAGATTTGCTCGGTGAAATCCAGGATGCCTTCCTCGACGGAGAAGGCGAATTGCCACCTGTCACGGAGATCGCACCGCTGTTTACCGGGCGTGTTCCTGAGGGGGTTTTGTATTGCGTACGTGCCGCTTTGCAGTCTGAATTCGAAATTTAATGTGCCAATTACGACAATGTAACGAATCAGTACATAGCACCACTTGCCTCCTGGCATGGCTCATGCTTAGCTGACTAATAATTAGCCACATTCTATTTTCAGTCTAAATCATGAGTTTT
Organism: Pseudomonas sp. 2995-3; assembly: GCF_002742565.1. Classification (NCBI taxonomy): domain Bacteria; kingdom Pseudomonadati; phylum Pseudomonadota; class Gammaproteobacteria; order Pseudomonadales; family Pseudomonadaceae; genus Pseudomonas; species Pseudomonas sp. 2995-3. The sequence continues at coordinate 273,421 of NZ_LJSB01000176.1, forward strand.
TTATGCCGTTAACCGAACAACACCGCTTTGGCATGCAGTTGGCGCAAATGTCCCGAGGCTGGCGCGCCGAACTCGACCGCCGTTTGGCGGGGCTGGGCTTGTCCCAGGCGCGTTGGCTGGTGCTGTTGCACCTGGCCCGTTTTGTAGATGCGCCCACCCAGCGTGAACTGGCGCAAAGCGTCGGCGTAGAAGGTCCGACCCTGGCGCGCCTGCTCGACAGCCTTGAAGGCCAGGGCCTGGTGCAGCGCCAGGCGGTGCTGGAGGATCGTCGCGCCAAACGCATTCTGTTGTGCGACACCGCCCGTCCGTTGATTGATCAGATCGAAACCATCGCCACGGCCTTGCGCCATGAGTTGTTCGTGGGCGTGGATGAAGAAGATTTGCGCGTGTGCATGCGCGTGCATGGGCACATTCTGGCGAACCTGGAAAAGTCCTGAGGTGTGGCGAGGGAGCTTGCTCCCGCTGGGCTGCGTAGCAGCCCCAAAGCCATCAACCTCGTTGCACCTGAATGATCGCATTCACCGCATTGGGGGCGCTTCGCACCCCAGCGGGAGCAAGCTCCCTCGCCACAGTAGCCTGGCATCCAGCTAGAACGTCTGCCCCAGGTTCAGGTACACCGCCTGCTGCTTGTCATCATTGAACCCATAGCTGAAATTCAGCGGCCCTAACGGCGTATCAAAACCGAGGAAAATACTCGCGGCATTGATGTACCCGCTGTCGAACTGGTTATCGTTGTTCCACGCCCGGCCGCGTTCCACCGAGGCGCCGAGGTACAGCGGGAAATCCAGCGGCAGGTATGAGCGCGGCGTCAGGCGGCGGTAGTACACAGCACGCATCAGGGCGATGTTCTGCCCCGAGATTGAGTCTTCGCGAAAGCCTGATAATTGCCGCGCACCGCCGAGCAGAAAGCTGGAAACCACCACGTCGGATTTATCCAGCGTGCGCCCATAACGACCGCCGAGTATCAAGGTGTCCGGGCCGTGGCTCATGGCCTTGTCCAGCTTGAACTCCCACTGTCGGTAGCGCTGGTCTGAACCCAGGCCGGGCTCGAACTCTCGGAAGGCCAGGCCGATGTCTTCGCCGGTATGGGGGAAGTACACGTTATCCAGCGAATCGAACGAGTACTTGAGCTCATAGAAACCCTCATTGAAGCTCACACTCGGCAAGTCGCGCTCGCCAACACGCACATCTGCCTTGCCCCAGGCTTCACCGACGCCGAAGCGGATCTCGCCGCTATTGCCAATCTGGCGCCCCACGTTCAAACCAAAACCGTAGCGCTCCAGGCGATATTCGGCGATAGGGTCGCTGTCCAGCACCAGGTCGACGTTCTGCGCCTGGGCACTGATATAAGGCGCGACGAAATAGCGCGAGCCCACATCCAGTGGCTGGTAGAACTCGCTGTACAGCTCTTGGCGATCACCAATCTGCACGCGCGTCAGCCATTCGGCGCCAAGGCGGTTGATGCCGTTCATGCGGTAACTGGCGCCGAGGTTGTAAGCGCTGGCGCCGCGCATGTCATCCGACAGGTTCAGGCCCAGGCGCAAATAGTCGGTGCCGCTGCGTTTGCCGCGCGCGCTGATGACCAGGGTATTGTCCTGGCCCTTTTTCACCACGCGGTATTGCACCTGCTCGAAGTAATCCAGGCCGTACAACGTGCCCATGTCGGTTTGCAGGCGGCCCAGGTTCAGCGGCTCGCCCAGGGTTTGGCGAATGTAGTAGCGAATTACGTCGTCACTGACTTTCGAGTCGTTCTCCACCTTGATGGCGGTGATCACCGGCGTGCGTTCGCCCGGGGTGCGGGCCTCAACCAATTGTGGGTCGATCGGTTCGGCGGGGCGCAAATGCGCCAGGCGCACGTCGAGGGCGCGGGTGGCGCGGTAGCCGGCGTCGATCATGTCCTTGGCGCGGCCGAAGTCCGTCACGCCGTAGGCGGCCAGCGGCGGCTGGATCAGCACATCCTTGGGATGCAGGGCCTTGAGTTGTTCTTCTGAGTTGCGCCGGGTCATCAGGGTGATGGACTGGTTGAGCACGTCCACGACCGTCGCCAGTTGCTTGCGTGAACGCAGCGGCGTGCCGATGTCCACGACGATAGCGATGTCGACGCCCATTTCGCGCGCCACATCCAGTGGGATGTTGTCGGTCATGCCGCCGTCCACCAACAGCCGTCCGTCCAGTTCCACCGGAGCGAACACTGCCGGGATCGACATGCTCGCACGGATCACCTGGGGCAAGTGGCCCTTGCTGAACACCACTTTTTCGCCGGTGGTGATGTCGGTGGCCACAGCGCGGAACGGGATTGGCAGCTTGTCGAAGTTACGCGTATTGCTGGAGTGGGCGAACATGCTTTCCAGCAGCAGCGCCAGGTTCTGGCCCTGGATCACGCCGAGCGGCAGGCCAAGGCTGCCGTCATCGCGAAAGCTGAGTTTTTGTTTGACGAGGAAATCGCGGTCATCCTGTTTGCGCCGAAACGGCACATCTTCGCGCGGCGGGGCGTCGGACAATGCCTGCTGCCAGTCGATATTGAGCGCGAGCTTTTCCAGTTCATCGATCTTGTAGCCCGAGGCGTACAGGCCGCCAATCACCGCGCCCATGCTGGTGCCGGCGATAGCATCGATATGGATACCTTGCTCCTCCAGGGCCTTGAGCACGCCAATATGCGCAAGGCCACGGGCGGCACCGCCGGACAGCACCAGGCCGATTTTGGGGCGTGGGCTTTCGACGGCATCGGCGATCAGGGGAAGCAGGCACAGAAACAGGCAGGACAACAGGCGGCGCATCATGAATCTCGAGGCTGGGCGATAAAGGCCGGTATTATAGTCACTCGATCGTCCGTGCCCGATATGTCAGGAACTTCTCTAATTATGTCTGCCAGCAAACCCGAGATCGTCATCACCTATTGCACCCAATGCCAATGGCTGTTGCGCGCGGCGTGGCTGGCCCAGGAATTGTTGAGTACATTTGCCGATGACTTGGGCCGTGTGGCGCTTGAGCCAGCCACCGGCGGGGCGTTTCGCATCACCTGCGACGGTGTGCAGATTTGGGAGCGCAAGGCCGACGGCGGCTTTCCAGAGGCCAAGGTACTCAAGCAGCGCGTGCGCGACCAGATCGACCCGCAGCGCGACCTGGGGCACAACGACCGCCAAGCCTGAAGGCTACGCGGTGGCTGCCGGCTGTTTGGCCTGGCTGGCACTGCCCATCAAGCCTGAGAGCACGATGGCGACAATGATCAGCGCGCCGCCCAGCAGCATGCGCAAGGTCGGGGTTTCGGCAAACAGCAGCCAGGCCACGGTGATGCCGTAGACCGGCTCCATGGCGAACACCACCGAGGCGGTGCGCGCCTTGATCACCGCGAGGCTGGCGACAAACAAGCTATGGGCCAGGCCGGTGCAGAACACCCCGAGCAGACCGATCCACAGCCAGTCAATCGCACGTACATCCGCCAGGCCCGGTGCTGCGACTGGCAGCAGGCACGCCGCGACCACCACGTTCTGGCACAGCGCAGCCTGCACCGCCGGAATGCGCCCGGAGCTGGCGCGGTTGTTCAGCGACAGCAGCGAGAACAACAGGCCCGAGAGAATCCCCCACAGCAGGCCGCCCGTGGCCTGGCTGGCGAGGTCGAAGTCTGGCGTGACCAACACCAGGCCCACCGTGACCAGCGCCACCAGCAACACTTCGTTGGCGCGAATGCGCTCACGGAAGATCAGCCCTTCAAGCATCACGGTAAAGGCCGGGAACGCGGTGAAGCCAAGGGTGGCGACGGCCACCCCGGCGACTTTGACGGCAATGAAGAAGGTCACCCAATGCGCCGCCAGCAGCACGCCACTGACCACGAGGCGACGCCAGTCGCGCATCTCCAGGGTTTTCCAGGTGGTGTTGCTGGCAAATCGCGCAAAGATCGCCAGGGCGATTACGGCAAAGGCGGCGCGGCCAAACACAATGATGGCCGGCGAGGCGGCTGCCAGCTTGCCGAAAACACCAGTGAGGCCAAACATCAGTGCGCCGATATGCAGGGCGCCAAGGGCTGAGCGGGGAGTCATTGCGATCCTTGAAACAACGGGGGTGACAGAATCGCAGTCTAGAGGTTCGAGGGCGCCGGTGTCTGTCGCGGACCTCGCGAATCTTAGCGCCAGCCTCTCATCACAATCATCCCATTAGGCAACGAATAACCTGTGGCGAGCAGGCTTGCCCTGCGTTGGGTTGCGAAGCGACCCCAAAAATGGGACTGCTGCGCAGTCCAACGCGGGGCAAGCCCGCTCGCCACAGTGACGGTGTTCGCGGTTGGGATCAGCCGCCTGGGCGGTCAGAGTTTATGCTTACGATGAGCGACGCAGCGTGCCCGGTGAGGCGCCAAACTCACGCAGCATGGCGGCAGAGAAGGCACTTTGCGAGGCGTAACCGACGCGTTCGGCAACTTCGCCAACAGGCAGCGGCGTCTCGCGCAAAAGTTTCAACGCCATGTGCAGGCGACGGCTACGCAGGTAGTCCATCGGTGTTTGCCCGCACTCGGCCATAAAACGTGCATGCAAGCGCGCCACCGAGAGGTCGGCAATACGCGCCAGATCGGCCACCTGCAACGGGCGCGCAGCGTGGCGTTCGATATGCGCATTGAACGCGGCATACGGCAAACGCTTGCCCGGTATCGGTTGGGCCAGCGGATGATTGAGACTGGCCAGCAGCAACACCGCGCCTTGCTGGGCGATCAGCGGGTCATCCACCGGGCTGTGTGCCAGCCATTGCACCAACTGGCTTTGCCGGGCGTCCAGTGTCAGTCGCGCCGGTTGATCGAGCAGGCGGCGACTGGTGTCGGCGTGCTCGCCCAAGGACTGCGCCACCCAGTGTTCGTCGGGCACATCCAGCACCAGGCAGCGGCTGCCGTCGCGACTGCCGCAGGCATGGTGGGCCGAGAAGGGCAGCACCATCACGCTGCTGGCGTGCACCTGGCTGCCAAGGCCATCGACTTCCAGGTCCAGGTGCCCCGACAACCCGAACACCAGTTGGGCGTGGTCATGGCTGTGGGCGAGCGGCTCTTCAATGTAGTGGCGCAGCGTGAGGGTCGGTCTCATCGCGGTCTCCTGGGCAGCAGGCCCGCAGTCTACAACGCTTCAAGGGCTTTGATCGCTGTCATCAGAATGACGCGCAGTTGTCATGGGCTATTAACCGCCTGGGCGCAAGCTCGCGAAAACACCGTCGAGGGATGCCCATGACCAGTGCCGAGTTCGCCAAACCCAGCCGCAAACAACGGGTTCGTACCCTGTGGATCTCCGACGTGCACTTGGGCACCCGGGATTGCCAGGCCGAGCACCTGTCACAGTTCCTCAAGGGCTACCACGCCGACAAGGTCTACCTGGTCGGCGATATCATCGACGGCTGGAAAATGCGCGGCGGCATGTACTGGCCTCAGGCTCATACTAATGTGATCCGCCGCCTGCTGACCATGGCCAAGCGCGGCACCGAGGTGATCTACGTCACCGGCAACCACGACGAATTCCTGCGTCGCTACTCCAAGCTGATCCTGGGCAATATCCAGCTGGTGGATGAGGCCGTACACGTTACCGCCGATGGCCGCCATCTCCTGGTGATTCATGGTGATCAATTTGATGTGATCACCCGATACCACCGTTGGCTGGCTTTCCTGGGCGATTCGGCCTATGAGTTCACCCTCACGCTCAACCGCTGGCTCAATCACTGGCGTGCGCGGTATGGCTATGGCTACTGGTCGCTGTCGGCGTACCTGAAACACAAGGTCAAGACGGCGGTGAGTTTTATCAGTGATTTCGAAGAGGCGATCGCCCACGAAGTGACCAAGCGCGAGTTGCATGGTGTGGTGTGCGGGCATATTCACCATGCCGAGATTCGCAAGGTGGGCGAGGTGGACTACCTTAATTGCGGGGATTGGGTGGAGTCGTGCACCGCGTTGATCGAGCACTGGGATGGCAGTATCGAGCTGTATCGCTTGGCGGATGCGCAGGCCAAAGAGGCGCTGCTCAAAGCTGAGATGGTTGCGGGCTAGAAGGTTCGCACGGTCAAAAATGTGGGAGCTGGCTTGCCTGCGATGGCGGTTGTTCAGTCAACTTATTCAGTGACTGACACACCGTAATCGCAGGCAAGCCAGCTCCCACAATTTGATTGGATTTCTTCAGTTATTTCGAGACGTCGGCGATGGCCTCGGCCAGTAATGCAAGGCGTGTCGCGTCAATACCCGCCACATTCGCCCGCCCCGAACTGACCATATACACGCTGTGCTTCTCGCGCAGTTGCTTGACCTGCTCAGCACTCAAGCCGGTATAGGAAAACATCCCGCGCTGCGCACCAATATGCGCATACTTCTCGGCCAGCCCGTGGGGCGCCAGCGCCTCCACCAGCCCGGAGCGCAGTTGGGCAATGCGTGAACGCATGGCCTCGACTTCATCGCTCCAGCGCTTTTTCAGCTCGGCGTCGCCCAGGATGGTCGCTACCACTGCGGCGCCATGATCCGGCGGCGTCGACCACAGGTTGCGCGCGATATTCGCCAGTTGGCTGCGCACGTCCGTGAGCTTCTCGGCGTCTGCCGCGCACACGATCAGCGCGCCGACACGGTCGCTGTACAGGCCGAAGTTCTTCGAGCAGGAACTGGTGACCAGCACTTCCGGCAGCTCGGCGGCAAACAACCGTACCGCCCAGGCGTCCTGCTCCAGGCCGTCGCCAAAGCCCTGGTAGGCGAAGTCGATCAATGGCAGCAATTGCCGTTCGCGCACGATGTGCAACACCTGGCGCCAGTCGTCCTGGGACAAGTCAAAACCGGTCGGGTTATGACAGCAGGCATGCAACAACACCACGTCGCCTGTGGGCACGGTGGCCAGCGTTGCGAGCATCGCGGCCACGTCCAGGCGGTTATCCGCGCCCACATACGGGTAATGGCTGACCTTGAGCCCGGCCTTGGCGAAGATGGTTTCGTGGATCGGCCAGGTCGGGTTGCTCAGCCACACGCCGCGGCCGGGCAGGTTTTGCGCGATAAAGTCGGCACTCAGGCGTAGCGCGCCGGTGCCGCCAGGGGTTTGTGTAGCACCGGCGCGACGCTCGCGAATCAGCGCTGAATCGGCGCCCAGCACCAGCTCACTGATCAGCGAACCGAAGGCCGCATTGCCATGGCCGCCGATATAGGTCTTGGTGGTTTGCGTGTCCACCAGGCGCTGTTCGGCCAGTTTTACCGAGTGCGGAATCGGCGTCAGGCCCTGGTCGTCCTTATACACACCCACGCCCAGGTCGAACTTGTTCGGGTTGGCGTCCTGAGCATACAGGTCCATCAGCCCGAGGATCGGGTCCCCGGGTACGCGGCCAATGGCATCAAAATGCATTACTTGCGGCCCTCGGCGTCCTTGGCCACTTCGTCGGTGCGCGCGGCCATGATGAAGTCGTTGCGGTGCAGGCCTTTGATCGAGTGGCTCCACCAGGTCACGGTGACTTTGCCCCACTCGGTGAGCAGGCCCGGGTGATGGCCTTCGGCTTCGGAGATTTCACCCATGGCGTTGGTAAAGGCCAGGGCGAACTTGAAGTTCTTGAACAGGAAAACCTTTTCCAGCTGCATCACGCCGTCGCGTACTTCGATGTTCCAGTCGGGAATCTGCTTGATCAGTACCGGCAGCTCTTCGTCGCTGACTTGTGGGGCATCGGCGCGGCAGGCTTCGCAGTGGGCTTGGTTCAAGGTGGTCATGGGGGTGTCCTGAATTCGAAAGATTGAGATCAGTGGGCGTTACCCTAAAGCAACGCGCGGCCAGGGAACAGATTCACCTGGCCTCAAAATGTAAGGTTCAAGCAGCTTCGGGTTTGGGCGGCACTGCCTTTGGGGTGAAGAGCGGCGCATGCAGACCCAACTGCATACCGCGCTCGACCATGCCCATGATGTCTTCCTGCGCCACTTCAAACAGGCGCTTAAGCTCGGGCAGTACGAAGTACAGCGGTTGCAGGATGTCGATGCGATACGGCGTACGCATTGCTTCCAGCGGGTCGAAGGCCTGGTGTTCGGGTTCATCCGACAGGCAATACACGCTTTCTTTAGGCGACGACAAGATGCCGCCACCGTAGATGCGTCGACCTTGCGGCGTGTCCACCAAACCGAATTCGATGGTCATCCAGTACAGGCGCGCCAGGTACACGCGTTGCTCTTTGGTGGCCGCGAGGCCGAGCTTGCCGTAAGTGTGGGTGAACTCGGCAAACCATGGGTTGGTCAGCAGCGGGCAGTGGCCAAAGATCTCGTGGAAAATATCCGGCTCTTGCAGGTAGTCCAGTTCTTCGCGGGTGCGAATAAAGGTCGCCACCGGAAATTGCTTGCTGGCGAGCAATTCAAAGAAGGTCTGGAAGGGGATCAGTGCGGGGACGCGGGCAACTTGCCAGCCGGTGGTTTCGGCCAACACCTTGTTGATCTCACCCAGTTGCGGGATGCGGTCCAGGGGCAGGCCGAGCTTGTCGATGCCGTCCAGGTATTCCTGGCAGGCGCGCCCCTCGATCACTTTCAATTGGCGCGTGATCAGGGTGTTCCACACCGCGTGTTCTTCCGGCGGGTAGTGGATAAAACCTTGCGCATCGGGCTCGCGGGCCACGTAGTGCGTCTGCTTCATACGGCTCTCCTGCTAGGCATTCGTTCTTGTTATGTCCTGCGATGAGCCTATTGATAACGCGGAAGGCGACGGATTCCATCGGGCTCCGGTGCTTGCGCGTAGGAAAAGTTACCGTTATTCGTAAAGTTTTCGTTACGGTATGCCGGCCTCTCGTTGTCTTGGGCTGGGAAAAGGTCACAAGCTGTCACATAATCTTGACGACTATCTGCGCCCAGCGGCAAAAAGACCCGGCGCTTTCCCACCATTTGGGCTTTTTCATGCGTATTAAAGTGCACTGCCAGAACCGTATCGGCATCCTGCGGGACATTCTCAACCTGCTGGTGGAATACGGCGTCAACGTCGCCAAAGGCGAGGTGGGCGGTGAACATGGCAACGCCATTTACCTGTTTTGCCCAAACCTTGTGAACATGCAGTTCCAGGCGCTGCGCCCGCAATTCGAAGCAATTGCCGGGGTATTTGGCGTTAAAAGGGTAGGGCTGATGCCCAGCGAACGTCGGCATATGGAGCTCAATGCGCTGCTCGGCGCCCTGGAGTTTCCGGTGTTGTCGATTGATATGGGCGGCTCCATCGTCGCCGCCAACCGCGCGGCGGCGCAGTTGCTCGGGGTGCGGGTGGACGAGGTGCCGGGCATTCCGCTGTCGCGTTATGCCGAGGATTTCGACCTGCCGGAGTTGGTGCGTGCGAGCAAATCGCGCATCAACGGCTTGCGGGTCAAGGTCAAGGGTGACGTGTTTTTGGCGGACATCGCGCCGCTGCAGTCTTCCGAACACGACGACAGCGAGGCCATGGCCGGTGCCGTGCTGACCCTGCACCGTGCCGACCGTGTGGGCGAGCGTATCTACAATGTGCGCAAGCAAGAGCTGCGCGGCTTCGACAGTATTTTCCAAAGCTCCAGGGTCATGGCCGCGGTGGTGCGCGAAGCCCGGCGCATGGCGCCGCTGGATGCGCCGCTATTAATAGAAGGCGAAACCGGCACCGGCAAAGAGTTGCTGGCACGCGCTTGCCACTTGGCCAGTCCGCGCGGGCAATCGCCCTTGATGGCGCTCAATTGCGCGGGCCTGCCGGAGTCGATGGCCGAGACCGAGCTGTTCGGCTACGGCCCCGGCGCATTTGAAGGGGCGCGGGCCGAGGGCAAGTTGGGCCTGCTGGAGCTGACGGCGGGCGGTACGTTGTTTCTCGATGGCGTGGGGGAAATGAGCGCACGCTTGCAGGTGAAATTGCTGCGCTTTTTGCAGGACGGCTGCTTTCGCCGGGTGGGCAGTGATGAAGAGGTGTACCTCGATGTGCGGGTGATCTGTGCCACCCAGGTGGACCTGTCGGAACTCTGCGCCCGTGGCGAATTCCGTCAGGACCTGTATCACCGGCTCAACGTGCTGTCGCTGCATATCCCGCCGCTGCGTGAATGCCTGGATGGCCTGGCGCCGCTGGTTGAGCACTTTCTTGACCAGGCCAGCCGACAGATTGGTTGCCCGCTGCCCAAGCTGGCGCCGGCGGCGATGGACCGGCTCAGTCACTACCATTGGCCGGGCAATGTGCGGCAGTTGGAAAACGTGTTGTTTCAGGCGGTGTCGTTGTGCGACGGCGGCATGGTCAAGGCTGAGCATATTCGCCTGCCGGATTATGGGGTGCGCCAGCCCCTTGGGGATTTTTCCCTGGAAGGCGGGTTGGAGAATATCGTTGGGCGGTTTGAAAAGGCGGTGCTGGAGGCTTTGTACGCCGAGCACCCGAGCAGTCGGCAGTTGGGTAAGCGCCTAGGCGTGTCGCACACCACGATCGCGAATAAGTTGCGTGATTACGAAATTCTGAAGAATGAACGCGGTTAAACCTGTGGGAGCTGGCTTGCCTGCGATGACGGTGGGTCAGTTGGCTCATGTGTCGCTGATACACCGCTATCGCAGGCAAGCCAGCTCCCACAGTTGATCTTTGTCGTCCTTAAGACCGGTGCTTGCCGCAGGCGGCAGTAGTCCGCCGTTTTTTCGACTCTATCCCTGCCACCTAATCTCTAAGCCTGCCCGCAAACCCCCGCCGTACATGGACTTCAATCTATTTTCAAAAGTTGGTTCGCAAATTGCTTAAGCCTCATCAGAGCAACGGTGGGCGGCAAGCGTCCGTCAGAAAGAGGATAGAGCGTGGACAAGTACCTTTATGTGGCAATGACCGGCGCCAGCCAGAATGCACTGGCGCAAAAGGCCCATGCCAACAATCTGGCGAACATTTCCACCAACGGTTTTCAACGGGACCTGGAGCAGGCGCGCTCGATGCCGGTGTTCGGTGACAGCTTTCCGGCGCGGGCATTTGCCATGACCGAACGGCCGGGCACCGACTTCTCCCAGGGCGCCATGATTGAAACTGGTCGCGACCTCGATGTGGCGGTCAGCGGTGACGGCTGGATGGCCGTGCAAACCCCGGATGGCGGCGAAGCCTACGTGCGCAGCGCCAGCATGAATGTGGATGCGTTGGGCGTGTTGCGTGCCGGCAACGGCATGCCGGTGATGGGCAACGGTGGCCCGATTGCCGTGCCGCCCGAGCAGAAAATCGAAGTGGGCGCCGACGGCACCATCAGCATCCGCGCCATGGGCGAAGGCCCGCGTGTGATGGCTGAAGTGGACCGCATCAAGCTGGTCCAGCCCGACCTCAAGAACATGACCAAGGGCCTGGATGGCGCCATCCATACCAAGGATGGCAAACCGGCCCAGGCCGACGCGAACGTGCGGCTGACCTCGGGTTTCCTGCAGGCGAGCAACGTCAATGCGGTGGAAGAAATGACCGCCGTGCTGTCGCTCTCCAAGCAGTTCGAACTGCACATCAAGATGATGAACAGCGCTAAAGAAGACGACCAGGCCATGACCCGCGTTCTGTCGATGAGCTGATTGCCGGTTTACTGAAGACTAATTTTGCAGCACAGCGCCAACAAACAGGCGCACGAAGGAGAACACTATGCTTCCGGCTCTATGGGTTGCCAAAACAGGTTTGGCCGCGCAGGACACCAACCTGACCACCATCTCCAACAACTTGGCGAACGTGTCGACCACGGGTTTCAAACGTGATCGCGCCGAGTTCCAGGACTTGCTTTATCAGATCAAGCGCCAGCCAGGCGCCCAGTCGACCCAGGACAGCGAACTGCCGTCGGGCCTGCAACTGGGTACCGGTGTGCAGATCGTCGGCACCCAGAAGAACTTCAGCGCCGGTAACCTGCAGCAAACCAACCAGCCGCTGGACATGGCCATCAACGGCCGGGGTTTCTTCCAGATCCTGCAGCCGGATGGCACTACTTCCTACACCCGTGACGGTACTTTTCACCTCGACTCCAATGGCCAGATCGTCACCGCCAACGGCTTCGCGCTGGAGCCGGCTGTGGTGGTTCCAGCCGATGCCAAGACCTTTACCGTCGGCACCGACGGCACCGTGTCCATCACCGTGGCCGGCAACCCGGCGTCGCAAGTGATCGGCAACCTGCAAACCGCCGACTTCATCAACCCGGCCGGCCTGCAGGCCATGGGTAACAACCTGTTCCTGGAAACAGCCTCCAGCGGCGCGCCGCAAATCGGCACCCCAGGTCTCAACGGCTTCGGTACCACCCTGCAGCAAACCCTGGAAACCTCCAACGTCAGCACGGTTGAGGAGATGGTCAACATGATCACCACCCAACGCGCCTACGAGATGAACTCCAAGGTGATTTCCACCGCCGACCAGATGCTTTCGTTCGTAACGCAGAATCTGTAATCAAGTCTATGGGGCGCCTTTTGCGGCGCCTGCAACACCGTGAGGTAAGGGTCATGAATCGCTATGTTTCTGTTCTGGCATTGAGTGGGATCGCCGTGCTCGCGGGCTGTGTCGCCCCGACGCCAAAACCCAATGACCCGTACTACGCGCCGGTGTTGCCGCGCACGCCGTTGCCGGCGGCGGCCAACAATGGCTCGATTTACCAGGCCGGTTTCGAACAGAACCTGTACAGCGACCGCAAGGCCTTCCGTGTGGGTGACATCATCACTATCACGTTGAACGAGAAGACCCAGGCCAGCAAGAATGCCAACTCGCAGATCGGCAAGACCAGCAAGACCGGCATCGGCCTGACCTCGCTGTTTGGTGGCGGCCTGACCACCAATAACCCTTTGGGCGATGGCGACCTGAGCCTCAACGCCGGTTACAGCGGCGACCGTGCCACTAATGGCAAGAGCGCGGCGGGGCAGGGCAACAGCCTGACCGGTTCGATCACCGTAACGGTGGCGGATGTATTGCCCAACGGCATCATCGCCGTACGCGGTGAAAAGTGGATGACCCTCAACACCGGCGACGAGCTGGTGCGTATCGCGGGCATGGTGCGTGCCGATGATATTTCCACCGACAACACCGTGCCGTCCACGCGCATTGCCGATGCACGCATTACCTACTCGGGTACGGGTTCGTTTGCTGATGCGAGTCAGCCGGGCTGGTTCGACCGTTTCTTCCTTAGCCCGCTGTTCCCTTTCTAGGTGGCCATTTTGAACCTCAAACAGCTGATGGCTGCCGCGTTATTGCTGGCCTTGAGCGCAGGAGCACACGCCGAGCGGTTGAAAGACATCGCCAGTATTTCCGGCGTGCGCTCCAACCAATTGATCGGCTACGGGCTGGTGGTGGGGCTTAACGGTACGGGTGACCAGACCACCCAGACGCCGTTCACCCTGCAGACCTTCAACAACATGCTCTCGCAGTTCGGCATCAAGGTGCCGCCTGGGTCGGGCAACGTGCAGCTCAAGAACGTCGCGGCCGTGTCGATCAGTGCCGACTTGCCGGCGTTCTCCAAGCCGGGCCAGGTGGTGGATATCACCGTGTCCTCCATCGGTAACTCGAAAAGCCTGCGCGGCGGCACCTTGCTGATGACGCCGCTCAAAGGTATCGACGGCAACGTCTACGCCATTGCCCAGGGCAACCTGGTGGTCGGCGGTTTTGACGCCGAGGGCCGTGACGGCTCGAAAATCACTGTGAACGTGCCATCCGCCGGCCGCATTCCTGGCGGCGCCACGGTTGAACGCACCGTGCCCAGCGGTTTCAACCAGGGCAACAGCCTGACCCTGAACCTCAACCGTTCGGACTTCACCACCGCCAAGCGTGTGGTCGACAAGATCAACGACATGCTCGGCCCTGGCGTAGCACAAGCCATCGACGGCGGCTCGATCCGTGTGACGGCGCCGCTCGACCCAAGCCAGCGTGTCGACTACCTGTCGATCCTGGAAAACCTTGAAGTCGACCCGGGCCAGGCAGTGGCCAAAGTCATCATCAACTCGCGCACCGGCACCATCGTGATCGGCCAGAACGTCAAGGTCTCGCCGGCGGCGGTCACCCACGGCAGCCTGACCGTGACCATCACCGAAGACCCGATCGTCAGCCAGCCCGGGCCGCTGTCCAATGGCCAGACGGCAGTGGTACCGCGCTCGCGGGTCAATGCCCAGCAAGAAGCCAAGCCGATGTTCAAGTTCGGCCCCGGAACTACCCTGGATGAGATTGTCCGCGCGGTGAACCAGGTGGGCGCAGCGCCCGGCGACTTGATGGCGATTCTCGAAGCTTTGAAACAGGCCGGCGCCTTGCAAGCCGACCTGATCGTGATCTAAGGCCATGGCCATGGATATGCACAAAAGCGGGTTCACCAGCACGGCGGATTCGGGGTCTTACTCCGACCTCAACCGGCTGAACCAGCTCAAGGTCGGCGCCGACAAGAACAGCGAAGGCAACATGCGCAAAGTGGCGCAGGAGTTCGAGTCGCTGTTCCTGAGCGAGATGCTCAAGTCCATGCGTTCGGCCACCGAGGCGCTGGGCAAGGACAACCCGCTGAACACCCCGGCTGCCAAGCAGTACCAGGAAATGTACGACCAGCAGTTGGCGGTCTCGATGTCCCGCGAAGGCGGTGGTATCGGTTTGGCTGACGTGCTGATGCGCCAGATGCAGAAGAACAAGCCGGTCGAGGCGCAGTCCTCGACCTTGCAAGGCCCGGCGGCGGCCGAGCCGGTCAAGGCCAAGAAGGTTGATGTGCCGACTGAAATCGGCGCCGGCACCCTGGCTAATGGCCCGTTGGGGCGCTCCAATGGCCAGCGGCCGTTGTGGGCTTACCGCGTTGCAGAGCCGCAAGGCGCCAGTGCGCACACCAACGACATGGAACTGATGAACCAGCGCCGCATGGCGTTGCCGAGCAAGCTGACCGACCGCCTGCTGGCCGGCATCGTGCCGAGCACTCAGCCCGCCACGCAGGCCGCGAGTGCGCCACTGCGTAACAGCGCCGCCACCGATAACGTGGTCAACAGCACCGCGCGCAACTTTGCCGTGCCGAGCGGGCGCATGCAGGTTTATGGCCGAGCGATTGCCCAGCCACCGCTGGCGCCGGCGAAAAAAGCCTTCAGCTCGCAGGATGAATTTGTCGCCACCATGCTGCCGATGGCCAAGGCGGCCGCCGCGCGCATCGGCGTGGATCCCAAGTACCTGGTGGCCCAGGCCGCGCTGGAAACCGGCTGGGGTAAATCGGTGATGCGCGCCGAGGACGGCAGCAGCAGCCACAACCTGTTCGGCATCAAGGCCGGGCAGAGCTGGCAGGGCGGCCAGGCGCGTGCAATCACCAGCGAGTTTCGTGATGGGTCGATGGTCAAGGAAACGGCGCAATTTCGCTCCTACAACTCCTACCAGGACAGCTTCCACGACCTCGTGACATTGCTGCAAAGCAATGATCGCTATAAAGAAGTTGTGAAATCAGCCGACAACCCGGAACAGTTTGTACGCGAGTTGCAAAAAGCCGGATATGCAACCGACCCGGACTACGCCAGCAAGATTTCGCAGATCGCCAAAACGATGAACAGTTACCAGAATTTCGCTGCCGCTGGCGCAACCACACATTTATAAGGTCTGAATCATGAGTTTGCTCAGTATCGGGATGTCAGGACTCAATGCCGCTCAAGGCTCGTTGTCGGTCTTGAGTAACAACATTGCCAACGTCAATACCCCGGGATACTCGCGCCAGCAGACCACCCAGAACGCCAACGCCAGCAACCAGTATGGCGGCGTGTTTATCGGCAGTGGTACAACGCTTGCGGATGTGCGCCGCATTTATAACGACTTCTTGGGCGCTGCCTACCAGAGCAGCACCGCTCTTAACAGCGATGCCAACGCCTACGCGGGCCAGGCCGCCGCCATCGACAAGACCCTGTCGGACAAGTCCACGGGTATGTCGGCCGTGCTCAGCGCGTTTTTTGCCTCTCTGCAGAACGCCGCGGCAACGCCCAGCGACGTGTCTGCGCGGCAGTTGCTGATCACCAACGCCCAGACCTTGAGCAACCGCTTTAATGCGATTTCCACGCAGTTGACCCAGCAGAAAGAAAGCATCAACGGTCAGTTGCAGACCATGAGTGACCAGGTCAACAAACTGACTTCGTCGATTGCCTCGCTCAACAGCCAAATTGCCACGGCCCAGGGTTCTTCGACCAGTGCGCCGGCCAACCTGCTGGATGCGCGCAATGAGGCGGTGCGTTCGCTCAATGAGCTGATCGGCGTGACGGCCACCGAAAAGAACGGCCAGTTCAGCATCACCACCGGCACCGGCCAATCGCTGGTAGAAGGCAGCGTTGCCAATACCATTTCGGCAGTGCCGAGCAAGAACGACAATAGCCAGTACACCATCCAGCTGAACATGGGCGACACGCCGATGGACATCGGCAATGTGGTCAGTGGCGGCAGCATTGGCGGCCTGTTGCGTTATCGCAGCGATGCGCTGATGCCGGCCATCAACGACCTGGGGCGCATCGCCATTGCCACGGCCGACAGCGTTAACAGCCAGTTGGGCCAGGGCCTGGACCTGAACAGCGATTTCGGCTCCTCGCTGTTTGGCGACATCAACAGCGCTGCGGCGATTTCCCAGCGCAGCCAGGCGGCCGCCGGTAACAGTGCAGGCTCGGGCAACCTGAACGTGACGATTGCCGACAGCAGCAAGCTGTCGACCTTCGACTACAAGGTGACCTTCACCAGCGGCAATCAATACAACGTGGTGCGCTCCGACGGCAAAGCCATGGGCTCGTTCGACACCACCACCACGCCACCGCCGGTGATTGACGGCTTCACCCTGGCCTTGAACGGCAAGGGACCGGTGGCGGCCGGCGACAGCTTCAAGGTCAGCCCGACGGCCAATGGCGCCAGCGGCATCAGTGTCGACCTCAAAGACCCGAACAAACTCGCCTTCGCCGCGCCCTTGGCCGGCAATGCCAGCAAGACCAATACCGGCACCGGTACGTTCACCCAGCCGACCTTGACCGTGCCGATCGATATCGACGGCGGCGCCGCGACTGCGCAATTGCGCACCGGGATCGAAAACTCGATGCCGGTGAAAATGGTGTTCGGCAAGCCGGCGGCGGACGGCACCCAGTCCTATGCGATCAGTGATGCCCAGGGCAACCCGATCGGCACCGGCACCATCATTCCGGGCCAGGGCAACAAGATCAGTGTGAACGTGCCGATGCGTGATGCCGGCGGTGCGTTGATCCCCGGCAAAAGCTTCAGTTTTGACACCACTGTGTCCGGTTCGCCGGCCAACGGCGACAGCACCACCTTTTCGTTCAACAGCGGCGCCACCTCCGATGGCCGTAACGCCCAGGAACTGCTGGGGTTGCAGACCAAGGCCACGGTGGGTGCGGTGGACGGGAATGCGGGTGTCAGCCTGGTCAGTGCCAACAGCCGGCTGGTGTCCCAGGTTGGCTCCAAGGCCGCCCAGGCCAACACCGACAGCACCGCCACCGGCGCCTTGCTGGCGGCGAACAAGGCGGCCAGCAACTCGGTGTCCCAGGTCAACCTGGATGAGGAAGCGGGCGACATGATCAAGTTCCAGCAGTACTACACCGCGTCGTCGCAGATCATCAAGGCCGCGCAGGAAACCTTCAGCACACTGATCAACGCCCTTTAAAGGAGTCTGGAACGATGCGTATCTCTACACAGCAGTATTTCGACACCAGCTCCAGCAAGTATCAGGACAACTATTCGGGTGTGGTGAAGGCCCAGGACCAGGCGAGTTCCGGCGTGCGTGTGCAAACCGCGTCCGATGACCCGGTGGCTGCCGCCCAATTGCTGATGTTGCAGCAGCAGAAAGACATGCTGGGGCAGTACAACGGCAACATTACGACTTTGCAGAACTCGCTGAATAATGAAGAAAGCGTGCTTGCCAGCATCAGCCTGGCTATGCAAACCGCCAGCGGTCTGGCGTTGCAGGCCGGTAACCTTAAGCTCAGCAATGATGATCGCAAGGCGATTGCCGCCCAGGTCGGTGCGCTTGAGGACCATGTGTTGGGCCTGCTCAACTCCAAGGATTCCAGTGGCAACTACATGTTCTCTGGGGCCAAGACCGATACGCCGCCCTACAGTCGCAATAACGATGGTACCTACACTTATCAGGGCGACGAAACACCGCTGAGCCTGCAGGTCTCGAGCAACCTGACGGTCGCCATGGGTGATACCGGCAAGACCCTGCTGGAGAGCTCCTCCAATACCGGTCGCACGCAGACCTCGATTTTGCCACCGGCTGTGAATGACGGCAAAGTCGCGATCTCGGCAGGCCTGGTCACGTCCGGCACCGCGTACACCAAGAGTTTTGCCGACGGCCAGCCGTATAAGCTGACCTTCGCCAGCAGCACCCAGTACAGCGTGACCGACAAGGACGGCAATGACGTTACCTCGGAGATCACCGGTAACGGCACCTTTGATGCCACCAAGGAAGGCGCTTCCAGCGTTAACCTGCGCGGCGTGAAGTTCGATATCAGCCTGAACCTGGGGCCGGATGTTGCCACGGGTGCGCCGTCTGATGCGTTGGTGGCGGGCAAGGCGTTTACGCTGGAAAGCAAGCCGGACACCTTCAGCAGTTCGCGTACGGCGAGCAATCCGTCCACGGCGCAGCTGACCGGTGGCCGCGTCACGGATCAGGCGGCCTACGCCAGTACCTTTCCCAACTCGGGGGCGGTGATCAAGTTCACCAGCGGCAATGCCTACGAGGTTTATGCCCAGCCCTATACGGCCGACAGCAAATCGATTGCCACAGGTACCATGGCCACCGGCGCGACATCGATCACCGCCGCCGGGGTAACTTTCGATGTAAGCGGTACGCCGGGGGCCGGTGATCAGTTTTCGCTCAGTGCCACCAGCAACAAGAACATGAACGCCCTGGATACCTTGGGCCAGCTGCGCAAGGCGCTGGAGACCCCGGCCGATGGCGACCCGGTGGCTATGAACAAGCTCAAGGATGTGCTTAACACCACCATCGGCAACCTGTCGAATGCCGACGCACAGATCAACCAGGTGCGCGGCTCCATCGGTGCGCGCCAGAATGCCCTGGATATCCAAGGCCAGGAAAACACCAGCCTGGGCCTGGCCAACACATCGACCATGTCCTCATTGGCCAACGTCGATATGGGGCAGGCCGCCATTGACCTGACCTTGCAGCAAACCATGCTGCAAGCCTCGCAACTGGCCTTTGTGAAAATCTCCCAGTTGAGCCTGTTCAGCCGCATGTAATCGGCAGTCCTACACACGGCCCACCCTGGCAACAGGGTGGGCCGTTGTCGTTTCTGGTGCCGTGAATGTTGCCGGGTTTTGCATAAAGCGCACAAAATTGAGTGACCTGTGAGTCATAAAGGGCATCTTCACTGTATCGTGTGAAAAGGATAAGTCGCTTGCGAGTCTTTACGCGGCGGCTTTCAGCGATATTTTCATGGGGTTATCCCCTTTATTGTCAGCGCTCCCGGCCAAGCCCGAGGGGTGTTATCCAGCTATTTAGTATTGGGAAGCCACAATGATTGGCATAAAAAGCATCGCCAGTTACGTGCCGGCAGACGGGGTTGATAACTACGCCCAGGGCGCCAAATTCGCCAAGGATGAAGATTTCATCATCGGCAAGATCGGTTCGGCGTTCCTGCCGCGCAAGGATGCTGCGCAGGAAACCTCTGATCTGTGTGTCGAGGCAGTCAACGCCTTGTTTGCGGCCAACCCGGATTTGAAGCGCGAATCCATCGACGCGCTAATCGTTGTGACGCAAAACGGCGACGAAGAGGGTTTGCCCCACACCGCCGCCATCGTCCAGGACAAGCTGGGCCTGCACACCCACGTGGCTGCGTTTGATATTTCCCTGGGCTGCTCGGGCTACGTCTACGGCATCTATGCGATGAAGGGCTTCATGGAAGCCACCGGCCTGAAAAATGGCCTGTTGATCACCGCCGACCCGTATTCGAAGATCGTCGACCCGGAAGATCGCAACACCACCATGCTGTTCGGCGATGCCGCCACCGCCACCTGGATGGGTGAAGACGCGCCGTGGTTGCTGGGCAAGTCCAAGTTCGGCACCGACGGTTCCGGCGCGCCGCATTTGAAGGTAAGTGATGGCGTGTTTTTCATGAACGGCCGCCAGGTGTTCAACTTTGCCTTGCTCAAGGTGCCGGCACATTTGCACGAGCTGCTCAATGAGTCGGACCTCAAAGCTGACGAAATCGACGCATTCTGCATCCACCAGGGCAGTGCGGCGATTGTCGACGCGGTTGCCCGGCGTTTCGAAGAGGCGCCGGTAGAGAAGTTCATCAAGGACATGGTCGAGACCGGCAACACCGTGTCGTCGAGCATTCCGTTGCTGCTGGAAAAGCACATGATGGACGCCGACTGGAAGCGCGTTGCCATCAGCGGTTTCGGCGTGGGCCTGTCGTGGGGCTCGGCGATTCTCTATCGCCCGTAACGCTCTAATAGGCTGCGCACAAAAACGCCCAGGCTCAAAAAGCCTGGGCGTTTTTTATTGTGGCGAGCGGGCTTGCCCCGCGTTGGGCTGCGCAGCAGCCCCAAGATGTCAGCGGCCCATGAATTCAGGACTTTTCAGCCGCTTTAAGCCCTTGAATTACAAAGGGTGGCCCCGTGCTAGTAAAAAAAATCAAAAAAGTCCTCAAGCAACCTGCTTTCACGACGATAACTATTACGAAGGTTCTCTAGGCCACACCCGGCGGTTGCCAGGGCCGGAAGCCGCAGTACACCACCCACGAGGATTTCGTCATGGCTTTAACAGTAAACACCAACCTTGCTTCGTTGACCGTTCAGAACAACCTGAACAAGGCTTCCGGCGCCCTGCAAACCTCCATGCAGCGTCTGTCCTCCGGCCTGCGTATCAACAGCGCCAAAGACGATGCGGCCGGCCTGCAAATCTCCAACCGTCTGACCAGCCAGATCAACGGCCTGGGCGTTGCAATCAAAAACGCCAACGACGGCAGCTCGATTGCTCAGACCGCTGAAGGCGCAATGCAGCAGTCCACCAACATCCTGCAAAGCATGCGTACCCTGGCACTGCAATCCGCTAACGGCTCGCCAAGCGCTGAAGACCGTAAGTCGAACCAGGCTCAATACGCAGCCCTGACTGCTGAATTGACCCGTATCGCTACCACCACCACCTTCGGTGGCAAGAACCTGCTGGACGGTTCTTTCGGTACTACGTCGTTCCAGGTCGGCGCCAACGCCAACCAGACCATCGACATGAGCATCGGTAACGTTGCAGCCAACAACATTGGTTCGCAGCAGCTGAAAAGCCAAGGCGTTGCTCCAAGTGCAACAGGCGTTGCCGGCGGCGCAATCACCGTTACCGGTGGTGGCCAGTCCAAGGCCCTGACCATCGCTGCCGGCGCTTCCGCCAAGCAGATCGCTGCTCAGATGAACGGCGCTGTAGGCGGCCTGGCTGCTACTGCCAGCACCACTGCACAGTTCACCGTTGACGCCACTGCCATTGCTGCTGCTACTCCGGCCAGCGCCAACTTCACCCTGCAAGTGGGCAGCGGTACTGCAGTGCAGTTCACTGGTGTGACCAGCACTTCCGACCTGGCTGACCAACTGAAGTCCAACGCTGCCAAGCTGGGCATCAGCGTCAACTACGATTCGACCACCCAAGCCTTGTCGGTCAAGTCCGACACCGGTGAGAACCTGACCTTCAACGCTGGTGACGCCGGTGCTATCGCAGGTGTCAAGGTTGCTACCCTGGACGGTACTGGTACCGCCGGTACTGCCGTTGCTCTGGCTAACACCGCGATCATCGCTACTGGTGCTGTTTCCCTGAACTCCTCCAGCAGCTACTCGCTGAGCGGTGCAGGTGTGACCGGTCTGTTCGCAGCCGCTGGTACTGCTGCCAACTCCACCAAAACCACCGTTAACAACACTGACATCACCACTGCTGCCAACGCACAGAACTCGATCGACGTGATCACTCAAGCGATCTCCGACATCGACTCCCAGCGTGCCGGCCTGGGTGCTGTTCAGAACCGTTTCGACAACACCGTTGCCAACCTGCAGAGCATTGCCGACAACTCCAGCGCCGCTCGCGGTCAGATCCAGGACGTTGACTACGCTGCTGAAACTGCTCAGCTGACCAAGCAACAAACCCTGCAACAGGCTTCCACTGCGATCCTGTCCCAGGCCAACCAACTGCCATCCGCTGTACTGAAGCTGCTTCAGTAATAGCCATCGGCAGATGAATGACGGAAGGGCGCGTTTACGTGCCCTTTCGTCTTTTGCGTGATGAGGAGATTGGACATGGACATGAGTGTGAAGCTGAACCTGTCTTATCCGGCAGTGGCGCCGCAGAGCGCGCCTGCCCCCGTGAACAACGGCCTGCAGAAAACCAAGGTAGACCCCGCGCTGGCCACGGTTCAACCCCAGCAAGACTCGAAACCGTCCGACCTCGAACAGGCCGTTACGGATATTCGCAACTTCGTTCAGGCTGCCCAGCGCAACCTGGAATTTTCCATCGATGACTCCACCCATCAGGTGGTGGTCAAGGTGATTGCAACCGACAGTGGCGAAGTCATTCGTCAGATCCCGTCGGAAACTGCATTGAAACTCGCACAAAGCCTTCACGACGCCAGCAACGTGTTGTTTGACGCGAAAGTCTGAGCTGGCATGAATTTTGTTGCTGTAGCTGCTTGAGGCGTCGTCCGTCAATAAAGCGCCAGCCCCGATCAGGAGAAGTGTCATGGGTGATATCACGGTAAGCGGCCCGGTTACGGGGATTAATACCGAGTCGATCGTTACGGCCTTGGTGAACGCTGAACAAGCGCCCAAGCAGTCGCAGATCAACAAACAGACGCAGACGCAGACCGCCCAACTGTCCTCGATCGGCAAGATTCAAGCGGCATTGGATGCGTTTCGTGGCGCCATGGACAACATGGCCAAGGACGCCAGTATTGGTGGCCTGACGGCGACCACCTCGGATGCCAACGTGTCCACGGTCACTTTGGGCGCTGGTGCTTCGGCCGGCAGTTATCAGCTGGTGGTCAACCAGTTGGCGACTGCCTCGAAGATCGCTACCCAAAATTACCCAGGTGGGGCCAAGACTGTCGTCAATGCCGGCACTGCCGCTACGACCCTGGAAATTTCCCAGTCTGGTCAGAGTTACGGGGTGAGTGTTCCACCGGGCGCAACCTTGCAGCAGGTGCGTGACTCGATCAACGCGCAGTACAGCAGCGCGGGTCTGAGTGCCAACATCCTGACTGACTCCACCGGTTCACGTCTGGTCGTGACCTCGACCAATACCGGCGCTGGTACCGACATTACCTTGGGCGGTAACTCTGGCCTGCAAGCTGGGGCCGCGGTTGTGGGTGACCCACCGCAAAACGCGAAGTACACCATTGACGGTACTTCACAAGAGTCCAAGAGCAATACCCTGACTGAAGCAATCAGTGGTGTGAGCATCAAGCTGACGGCTGTGTCGCCGTTGCCAACTGGTGTCACCGACCCGTCCAAGCGTATCGCCTCGACCATCACGGTCACCCGCAGCAACGACACCCTCAAAAGTTCGGTTAAAGGCTTCGTCGACACTTATAACGCCTTGATGACCGCGATCGGCACCGAAACCAAAGTCACCACCAATGCCGATGGCTCGACCACGCCTTCTGCGCTGACTGGCGATGCCACCATGCGCTCCCTGCAGCAGGCGCTGC
Organism: Pseudomonas sp. 2995-3; assembly: GCF_002742565.1. Classification (NCBI taxonomy): domain Bacteria; kingdom Pseudomonadati; phylum Pseudomonadota; class Gammaproteobacteria; order Pseudomonadales; family Pseudomonadaceae; genus Pseudomonas; species Pseudomonas sp. 2995-3. Next base: position 296,966 of record NZ_LJSB01000176.1, read on the forward strand.
GTAGCGAGCTGAACGCGTTGGGTGGCTCGGGCACGTTGAAGTCCCTGGCTCAATTTGGTGTGAACACCGATCAGACCACCGGCAAGCTGAGCATTGACGATAAAATCTTCAGCGCTGCCATCGCCACTAACCCCACCGACATCGGCGGTATCTTCAACGGCGACAAAGGCCTGCTCGCCCGCATGAAAACCGCGACCGACAGCTTTGCCCTGAGCAACACCGGTGTACTGGCTACCCGTTCGACCACGCTGTCGAACAACCTCAAGGACCTGCAAAACCAGCAGGACACCCTGACCGCGCGTATGGCTGCCCTCAAGACCAGCCTGACCGCCAAGTACACCACCATGAACAACCTGGTCGCCCAGCTCACCAGCCAGCGCTCCAGTGTCATGACCACGCTCAACGCGCTGAACAAGTCGAATTCGGACAGTTGATTCCGGCTGGCGCCGCCCGGTGCTCCTGCACCGGGCACGGCCTTGAGCAGATCGCCGGATTAAAGTTTTTTGTCATCCCGTCGACATATTAGTCAGAGCCCATCCTAATTTAGCTGTTGCCTGTCACGAGGTAGAAACATGAATCCCATGAGAGCCCTTCGCCAATACCAGAAGGTCAATTCCCATGCCCAGGTCTCCGAAGCCAGCCCACACCGTCTGGTGCAGATGCTGATGGAAGGCGCGCTGGACCGCATGGCTCAGGCCAAGGGCGCCATGGCTCGTGGTGATATCGCGCAGAAGGGTTTGCTGCTGGGCAAGGCGATCGACATCCTGATCGGCCTGCGTGATGGCCTGAACCCGGAAAAAACCGATGATCCGGCCGCGTTGCAGCAACTCGATAACCTGTATGCCTACATGACCACGCGTTTGCTTGAAGCCAACAGCAAGAGCGATGTCAGCATGATCGATGAAGTAGCCGGCCTGATGATTACGCTCAAGGAAGGCTGGGACGGTATTGCAACACTGTAGGCCTTTGGCCTGAGGATGATGTCATGAGCCACGCCCTGCAACGGATTGACGAGACCCGCGAAGCCTTGGTCGACGCATTGGCGCAACGTAACTGGGACGCCATCGGCGAACTGGACATGGGGTGCCGCGCGGTCATCGACGAGGCGCTCAATAACGCGCCGGTGGACGAGGATGCGCTGCGGGAGAAGCTGGAGAGTTTGCTGGCGGTGTATCAGCAGTTGCTGGAGGTGACGACCGGCGAGCGCCAGGCGATTTTCGAAGAGATGTCGCAGATCAACCGCGCGCAAAGTGCGTCAAAGGTTTACCATCTGTTCGGCTGAACTGGCTCAGTTAATCCGAACAGCGCGTCATATATTTGACTGTGCTCGTATTTTTGACTTAACTAGTGCTGTTTTCAGATTTCAGGCGTCAGTAAGGTATGAAGTCCTACAGGCGTCTCGATTGCCCTCACTCTGGGGCAGGAAGTTTTACTAGGGAAGTTGCTATTGCATGTGGCGTGAAACCAAAATTCTGCTGATTGATGACGATAGCGTCCGCCGCCGCGATTTAGCGGTGATTTTAAATTTTCTCGGTGAAGAAAATTTACCCTGCGGCAGCCATGACTGGCAGCAGGCGGTCAGCTCTTTGTCGTCGAGCCGTGAAGTTATCTGTGTGCTGATCGGGACGGTAAATGCTCCTGGCGCCATTTTGGGCCTGTTAAAGACACTGTCGACCTGGGATGAGTTCCTTCCGGTGTTGCTGATGGGCGATATTTCTTCCGTGGACCTGCCGGAAGACCAGCGCCGCCGCGTGCTTTCAACCCTGGAAATGCCGCCCAGCTACAGCAAATTGCTCGATTCGCTGCACCGTGCCCAGGTCTATCGCGAGATGTACGACCAGGCCCGCGAGCGCGGCCGTCACCGTGAACCCAACCTGTTCCGCAGCCTCGTCGGCACCAGCCGTGCGATCCAGCACGTGCGCCAGATGATGCAGCAAGTCGCCGACACCGACGCCAGCGTGCTGATCCTTGGCGAATCCGGCACCGGCAAGGAAGTGGTCGCCCGCAACCTGCACTACCACTCCAAGCGCCGCGACGGGCCTTTCGTGCCGGTCAACTGCGGGGCGATCCCGGCAGAGCTGCTCGAAAGCGAACTGTTCGGCCACGAGAAGGGCGCCTTTACCGGGGCGATCACCAGCCGTGCCGGGCGTTTTGAGCTAGCCAACGGCGGCACCTTGTTCCTCGACGAAATCGGCGACATGCCGCTGCCGATGCAGGTCAAGCTGTTGCGCGTGTTGCAGGAGCGCACCTTCGAGCGCGTGGGTAGCAACAAGACCCAAAGCGTCGACGTGCGCATCATCGCGGCCACCCACAAGAACCTCGAAAGCATGATCGAGGTCGGCAGCTTCCGCGAAGACCTGTACTACCGCCTCAACGTATTCCCCATCGAGATGGCCCCGCTGCGCGAACGCGTGGAAGACATCCCGTTGCTGATGAACGAGTTGATCTCGCGCATGGAGCACGAAAAGCGCGGTTCGATTCGCTTCAACTCCGCGGCGATCATGTCCCTGTGCCGCCACGGCTGGCCGGGCAACGTGCGTGAGTTGGCCAACCTGGTGGAGCGCATGGCGATCATGCACCCCTACGGTGTGATCGGCGTGGTCGAGTTGCCGAAGAAATTTCGCTACGTCGACGACGAAGACGAACAACTGGTCGACAGCCTGCGCACCGACCTGGAAGAACGCGTAGCCATCAACGGCCACACGCCGGACTTCGGCTCCACCGCCATGCTGCCGCCCGAAGGCCTGGACTTGAAGGACTACCTCGGTAGCCTCGAACAAGGCCTGATCCAGCAGGCGCTGGACGATGCCAACGGCATTGTCGCCCGTGCCGCCGAGCGCTTGCGTATCCGTCGAACCACCTTGGTTGAGAAGATGCGCAAGTACGGTATGAGCCGCCGGGAAGGGGATGAACAGGCGGATGATTGACGCCTGTTTTTTAAGCTACTGAAATATCAGTAGTTTTTTTTCGGCACGGGTATTGCTATAGCCCTCGCAACGTTCCGTTTAACTGACGGTCAGCCAAGCGAGAGAGCATGATGCCCCACGCCGCCCAACTTTCTACAGCCCCTGCTATCCCGGGGCTCGTTCCGTCTGCAGAGCCGCTTACCCGGCAGGGTCTTGAGCAGGCGTTCTCGCAGTTCAGCCAGATGTCGAGCCAACTGACTGACTCTTACAGCTTGCTGGAGGCGCGGGTTTCCGAGCTTAAAGGCGAGCTGGCGGTGGTCAGTGCCCAGCGCATGCAAGAGTTGGCCGAGAAAGAGCGCCTGGCCAACCGTCTGCAAAACCTGCTGTCGCTGCTGCCCGGTGGCGTGATCGTCATTGATGATCAGGGCCGCGTGCGTGAAGCCAACCCGGCTGCCGTCGACATGCTCGGCCTGCCGCTGGAAGGCGAGTTGTGGCGGGAAGTCATCGCCCGCTGCTTCGCCCCCCGTGAAGACGACGGCCACGAAATCTCCCTCAAGGACGGCCGGCGTCTGTCCATCGCCACCCGTTCCCTGGACGCCGAGCCTGGCCAACTGGTGCTGCTCAACGACCTGACGGAAACCCGCCACCTGCAAGACCAGCTGGCGCGCCATGAACGCTTGTCGTCGTTGGGGCGGATGGTTGCTTCTTTGGCGCATCAGATCCGCACGCCGTTGTCGGCGGCGCTGATCTACGCCAGTCATTTGACTGATGAGCAATTGCCGGCCGCCACCCACCAACGTTTTGCTGGCCGCCTCAAAGAGCGTCTGCACGAGTTGGAGCACCAGGTGCGCGACATGCTGGTGTTTGCCCGCGGTGAATTGCCGCTGACCGACCGCGTTACGCCGGCTATGTTGATGCAGTCGCTGCAAGCGGCGGCGGCCACCCATATCCAGGACGCCCAGGTGCGCTGGCAGTGCGACAGCCACCAGGGCGAGTTGCTGTGCAACCGCGACACCCTGGTCGGCGCTTTGCTCAACCTGATCGAAAACGCCACCCAGGCAAGCCTGCCCGGGGCGCGGCTCAAGGTGCACCTGTACACCCGCGAGCAAACCCTGCGCCTGTGTATCAGCGACAGCGGCAGCGGCATTGAGCCGTGTGTGCTGCAACGCCTGGGCGAACCGTTTTTTACCACCAAGACCAACGGCACCGGCCTCGGCCTGACCGTGGTCAAGGCCGTGGCACGCGCGCATCAGGGAGAATTGCAGCTGCACTCCCGGTTGGGGCGTGGCACCTGTGCATTGATGACCTTGCCGCTGTTTTCCAGCACGGCAAGCGCGGAGTAAAAGGACTATGGCTATCAAGGTTTTATTGGTCGAAGACGATCGCGCCCTGCGTGAAGCATTGGCTGACACGCTGCTGTTGGCGGGCCATGACTACCGGGCGGTCGGTTCTGCCGAGGAAGCCTTGGAGGCGGTCGAGCAGGAATCTTTCAGCCTGGTGGTCAGTGACGTCAACATGCCCGGCATGGACGGCCACCAGTTGCTCGGCCTGCTGCGCGCGCGCCAGCCGCAGTTGCCGGTGCTGCTGATGACCGCCCATGGCGCCGTGGAGCGGGCGGTGGACGCCATGCGCCAGGGCGCGGCGGACTACCTGGTCAAACCCTTTGAGCCCAAAGCCCTGATCGAACTGGTTGCCCGGCATGCACTCGGCGTTGTTTCGAATGCCGAAGGCGAAGGCCCGATTGCCTTTGAGCCGGCCAGCGCACAGTTGCTGGAACTGGCAGCGCGTGTGGCGCGTAGCGATTCCACCGTGCTGATCTCCGGCGAGTCCGGCACCGGTAAAGAAGTGCTGGCGCGGTATATCCACCAGCAATCGAGCCGCGCCAAACAACCCTTTATCGCGATCAACTGCGCGGCCATCCCCGACAACATGCTTGAGGCCACCTTGTTCGGCCATGAAAAAGGCTCGTTCACCGGCGCCATCGCGGCCCAGGCCGGCAAGTTCGAACAGGCCGACGGCGGCACCATCCTGCTTGACGAAATCTCGGAAATGCCCCTTGGCCTGCAAGCCAAGCTGCTGCGGGTGTTGCAGGAGCGTGAGGTTGAGCGCGTGGGCGCACGCAAGCCGATCCAGCTGGATATCCGCGTGGTTGCCACCACCAACCGCGACCTCGCGGGCGAAGTGGCGGCGGGGCGCTTTCGTGAAGACCTGTTCTACCGGCTATCCGTATTCCCGCTGGCCTGGCGCCCGTTGCGCGAGCGCCCGGCGGATATCATCCCGCTGGCCGAGCGCCTGCTGAACAACCACGTCAAAAAAATGAAGCACGCCCAGGCGCGGTTGTCGGCTGAGGCCCAGGCTTGCCTGATCAGCTACCCATGGCCCGGCAACGTGCGCGAATTGGACAACGCCATCCAGCGCGCGCTGATTTTGCAGCAGGGCGGCTTGATCCAGCCGCAAGACTTCTGCCTGGCCATGGGCAATGGCAGCGCGCCGTTGCCGAGCCTGGCGCCCGCACCGGTGGCGGCTGCCGAAACCGAGTCCGGCGGTGCCCTGGGCGACGACCTGCGCCGCCGCGAATTCCAGATGATCATCGACACCTTGCGTGCCGAGCGCGGCCGTCGCAAAGAGGCCGCTGAACGCCTGGGCATCAGCCCGCGCACCCTGCGCTACAAGCTGGCACAGATGCGCGACGCCGGGATGGACGTGGAAGCCTACCTTTTCGCCACGTGAAAAATTCTTGGGCTGACAGGTTTTGTCGCCTTTTCTTACGAATTGCCACGGAGCTGGCACCCTTGTTGCTACCACCCGTAGTAACCGCTGCGTAGTGTCAAAAAATTGCGGGTCGTCGGAGAGAGAAGGTCATGAGCCAGGGTATTGAGTTCAATCGGTTGATGTTGGATATGCGCTCCATGCAAATGGATGCCATGGCTCAACCGAAATCCGTCGCGCCAGCGCCGGAATTGGGCCAAAGCAGTTTTGCCGACATGCTCGGTCAGGCAATCAACAAAGTCAGCGACACCCAGCAAGCCTCCAGTCAGTTGGCCACCGCCTTCGAGATCGGCAAGAGCGGCGTGGACCTCACCGATGTGATGGTCGCCTCGCAAAAGGCCAGCGTTTCCTTTCAAGCCTTGACCCAAGTGCGTAACAAGCTGGTTCAGGCTTATCAAGACATCATGCAGATGCCGGTTTAAGGACGAGATTTAAGTCATGGCAGAAGCAGTCTCCGACAACGTACCCGCCAAGGCAGACGGCAAGCCGCCGCTGTTTGGCCTGTCGTTCCTGGAAAACCTCTCGGAAATGACCATGCTGCGTCAGGTGGGCCTGATGGTCGGCCTGGCCGCCAGTGTGGCGATTGGTTTTGCCGTGGTGTTGTGGTCGCAACAACCTGATTACCGCCCGCTGTACGGCAGCCTGGCCGGCATGGATTCCAAGCAGATCATGGAAACCCTGGCCGCCGCCGACATCGCCTACACCGTGGAGCCCAACTCCGGCGCCTTGCTGGTCAAGGCTGATGACGTGGCCCGTGCGCGCATGAAGCTGGCTGCAGCCGGCGTAACGCCGTCTGACAGCAATATCGGTTTTGAAATCCTCGACAAGGACCAGGGCCTGGGCACCAGCCAGTTCATGGAAGCCACCCGTTATCGGCGTGGCCTGGAAGGCGAACTGGCGCGCACCATCAGCAGCCTGAACAACGTCAAGGGCGCCCGCGTGCACCTGGCGATCCCGAAAAGCTCGGTGTTCGTGCGTGACGAACGCAAGCCCAGTGCCTCGGTGTTGGTTGAACTGTTTTCCGGCCGCTCCCTGGAGCCTGGCCAGGTACTGGCGATCATCAACCTGGTGGCCACCAGCGTTCCCGAATTGAGCAAGTCGCAAATCACCGTGGTCGACCAGAAGGGCAACCTGCTGTCCGACCAGGCCGAGAACTCCGCGCTGACCCAGGCTGGCAAGCAGTTCGACTACAGCCGTCGCATGGAAAGCATGCTGACCCAGCGCGTGCACAACATCCTGCAACCGGTGTTGGGCAACGATCGCTACAAGGCTGAAGTGTCCGCCGACGTGGATTTCAGCGCGGTCGAGTCGACGTCCGAACAATTTAACCCCGACCAGCCGGCGCTGCGCAGCGAGCAGTCCACCAGCGAACAACGCACCGCCAGCAATGGCCCGCAAGGTGTGCCGGGTGCCCTGAGCAACCAGCCACCGGCTCCGGCGACTGCACCACAAACCACCGGTGGCGCGGCCGCTACGGCTGGCGCGATCCAGCCTGGGCAGCCATTGTTGGACGCCAACGGCCAGCAGATCATGGACCCGGCCACCGGCCAGCCGATGCTCGCGCCGTACCCGGCGGACAAGCGTAACCAGTCGACCAAGAACTTCGAACTCGACCGTTCCATCAGCCACACCAAGCAGCAGCAGGGCAAGATCAATCGCCTGTCGGTGTCGGTGGTGGTCGATGATCAGGTCAAGGTCAACCCGGCTGACGGCGCCGTCACCCGTGCGCCGTGGAGCACTGATGAATTGGCCCGTTTCACGCGCCTGGTGCAGGACGCCGTCGGCTTCGACGCCAGCCGGGGTGACAGCGTCAGCGTGATCAACATGCCGTTCTCCGCCGAGCGCGCCGAAGTGATCGCCGACCCTGCGTTCTACACGCAGCCGTGGTTCTGGGACATCGTTAAACAAGTGCTGGGTGTGTTGTTCATTCTGGTGCTGGTGTTCGGCGTGCTGCGTCCGGTGCTCAACAACATCACCGGCAACGGCAAGAAACAGCTGGCCTTGGCCGGTGGCGACGTCGAGTTGGGTGGCATGGGCGGCCTGGACGGCGAACTGGCCAACGACCGCGTCAGCCTCGGCGGCCCGCAAAGCATCCTGTTGCCAAGCCCGAGCGAAGGCTATGACGCTCAGCTGAACGCAATCAAGAGTCTGGTAGCAGAAGACCCGGGCCGTGTGGCCCAGGTCGTGAAAGAGTGGATCAACGCAGATGAGTGATAATCGAGCCGCTGTTGCCAAGCTCACCAAGGTCGACAAAGCCGCAGTCCTGTTGCTGTCCCTGGGTGAAACCGACGCTGCCCAAGTGCTGCGCCACATGGGGCCTAAAGAGGTCCAGCGCGTGGGCGTGGCCATGGCGCAGATGCGCAATGTGCACCGCGAGCAAGTCGAGCAGGTGATGAGTGAGTTCGTCGAGATCGTCGGCGACCAGACCAGCCTGGGCGTCGGCTCCGACAGCTATATCCGCAAGATGCTCACCTCGGCACTTGGCGAAGACAAGGCCAACGGCCTGATCGACCGCATCCTGCTGGGTGGCAACACCAGTGGCCTGGACAGCCTCAAGTGGATGGAGCCGCGCGCGGTGGCCGACGTGATCCGCTACGAGCACCCGCAGATCCAGGCCATCGTCGTCGCTTACCTCGACCCGGACCAGGCCGGTGAAGTGCTCGGCCACTTCGACCATAAAGTACGCCTGGATATCATCCTGCGCGTGTCGTCGCTGAACACCGTGCAGCCGGCGGCCCTGAAAGAACTCAACACGATTCTGGAGAAGCAGTTCTCTGGCAACTCGAACGCTTCGCGCACCACCTTGGGCGGCATCAAGCGTGCGGCCGACATCATGAACTTCCTCGACAGCTCGGTCGAAGGCCAGTTGATGGACTCGATCCGCGAGATCGACGACACCCTGTCCGGCCAGATCGAAGACCTCATGTTCGTGTTCAACAACCTCTCCGATGTCGATGACCGTGGCATCCAGGCGTTGCTGCGCGAAGTCTCCTCCGACGTGCTGGTGCTGGCCCTCAAAGGCTCGGACGAAAACGTCAAAGAGAAGATTTTCAAGAACATGTCCAAGCGTGCGTCCGAGCTGTTGCGCGACGACCTCGAAGCCAAAGGCCCGGTGCGCGTCAGCGACGTCGAAACCGCGCAGAAAGAAATCCTCACCATTGCCCGCCGTATGGCCGAAGCCGGAGAAATCGTTCTCGGTGGGAAGGGCGGCGAAGAAATGATCTAAGGCGCGTCCCATGTCGAACAAAGATGAGACGCCCAGCGATCTGATTCGCGCGCGGGATGTCGGCGGGTTCGACATCTGGTCGCTGCCCAGCTTCGATCCACATGTGCCGGAACCTGAGCCCGAGCCGTTGGTTGAAACGCCGGTAGAGATGGAAGAAGTGCCACTGGATGAAGTCCAGCCACTGACCCTTGAAGAGTTGGAAGCCATCCGCCAGGAAGCCTACAACGAAGGCTTTGCGGCCGGCGAAAAAGACGGCTTTCGCAGCACTACCCTCAAAGTACGCCAGGAAGCCGAAGAGGCGCTCGGCGTCAAACTCGCCAGCCTTGAGCGGCTGATGGGTACGCTGTTCGACCCGATTGCCGAGCAGGACTCGCAGATCGAAAAAGCCATGGTCGGCCTGGTCGAGCACATTGCCCGGCAGGTCATCCAGCGCGAGCTGGTGCTCGATTCCAGCCATATCGAAAGCGTCATGCGCGAAGCCCTCAAGCTGCTGCCGTTGGGCGTGGGCAATGTGCGCCTGTACATCAACCCGCAGGATTTCGAACAGGTCAAAGCCCTGCGCGAGCGCCATGAAGAAACCTGGCGCATCGTCGAAGACGCCAACCTGCAACCCGGTGGCTGCCGCGTCGAAACCGAACACAGCCGCATCGATGCCACGGTGGAAACCCGCATCAGCCAGATCATGGCCAAGCTGTTTGATCAACTGCATGAACAAGCCCTGCACCCGGCCGAGCCTGACCTGAGTGTGGACCTGGACGCCACCGATGCGCCTTGATCGCACCAGCTTCGCCAAGCGCCTGAGTGGCTACGCCGAGGCCACGGAGTTGCCCGGCCAGCCGATCCTCGAAGGGCGCCTGCTGCGCATGGTCGGCCTGACCCTCGAAGCCGAAGGCCTGCGCGCCGCCATGGGCAGCCGCTGCCTGGTGATCAACGACGACAGCTACCACCCGGTGCAGGTCGAAGCCGAGGTGATGGGCTTTTCCGGCAGCAAGATTTTCCTCATGCCGGTCGGCAGCCTGGCGGGCATCGCCCCTGGCGCCCGCGTGGTGCCGTTGGCCGACACCGGCCGCCTGCCGATGGGCATGAGCATGCTCGGCCGCGTGCTCGATGGCGCCGGCCGCGCACTCGACGGCAAGGGCGGCATGAAGGCCGAAGACTGGGTGCCGATGGACGGCCCGACCATCAACCCGCTCAACCGCAACCCCATTAGTGTGCCGCTGGACGTGGGCATTCGCAGCATCAACGGTTTATTGACGGTCGGTCGCGGCCAGCGTCTGGGCCTGTTTGCCGGTACGGGCGTGGGTAAGTCGGTGTTGCTGGGCATGATGACGCGTTTTACCGAGGCCGACATTATTGTGGTCGGGCTGATCGGCGAGCGCGGCCGTGAAGTGAAAGAGTTCATCGAGCACAGCCTCGGTGAAGAAGGCCTCAAACGCTCGGTGGTAGTCGCGTCGCCTGCGGATGATGCGCCGCTGATGCGCCTGCGCGCCGCCATGTACTGCACGCGTATCGCCGAATATTTTCGCGACAAGGGCAAGAACGTCCTGTTGCTGATGGACTCGCTCACACGTTTCGCCCAGGCCCAGCGGGAAATCGCCTTGGCCATCGGCGAACCGCCCGCCACCAAAGGCTACCCGCCTTCAGTGTTCGCCAAGCTGCCCAAGCTGGTGGAGCGCGCCGGTAATGCCGAGGCCGGTGGTGGTTCGATCACCGCGTTCTATACGGTGTTGTCCGAAGGCGATGACCAGCAAGACCCGATTGCCGACTCGGCGCGGGGCGTGCTCGATGGCCACATCGTGCTGTCGCGGCGCCTGGCCGAGGAAGGGCACTACCCGGCCATCGACATCGAAGCCTCGATCAGCCGGGTGATGCCGGCGGTGGTCACCGCGGAGCACATGGCCCGTGCGCAGCACTTCAAACAACTGTGGTCGCGCTACCAGCAGAGCCGCGACCTGATCAGCGTCGGCGCCTACGTGGCCGGTGGTGATCGCGAAACCGACCTGGCCATCGCGCTGCAACCGCAACTGGTGAGCTACCTGCGCCAGGGGCTCAACGACAAGATCAGCATGGGAGAAAGCGAAGCTCACCTGGGCTCGATCTTCGCTCCGGCGCCGGGCGGTTAAGCCATGGCCAGCACCCGTTCTTCACGCCTGGCCCCAGTGGTGGACATGGCCGAAAAGGCCGAAAAAACCGCCGTGCAACGCCTGGGTTACTTCCAGGGTCAGGTGCGCCTGGCGGAAAGCAAGCTGGGCGACCTGGAGCGCTTTCGCGGCGAATATCAGCAGCAGTGGATCGAGCGTGGCAGCAAGGGCGTCTCCGGCCAGTGGTTGATGGGCTACCAGGGCTTTCTCAACCAGTTGGAAACCGCTGTGGGCCAGCAGCGCCAGAGCCTGGCCTGGCACCAGAACAATCTTGATAAAGCCCGTGAAAGTTGGCAGGCGGCGTTTGCCCGCGTTGAAGGCTTGCGCAAGCTGGTGCAGCGTTATATCGACGAAGCGCGGGCGATTGAGGACAAGCGTGAGCAGAAGCTGCTCGATGAGCTGTCACAGCGACTTCCACGGCAGTCACAGTACTAACAGTTTCCACTTGCCTACTGTGGGAGCTGGGCTGTGTGGGTGCTGGCTTAGGTGGGAGCTGGCTTGCCTGCGATGCAGGCGACGAGGTGTATCAGTGATACAGCGGTGATGCTATCGCAGGCAAGCCAGCTCCCACACAAGCCAGCTCCCACATTGAGTGCTCGGTGTTGCCCAGATCCGGTTCAGCTGCTAAACCTTGTTGCACATTGCAATGACAAGGAAGCAGTCGTATGTCAGTCGAGTCAGAAGTATCCCTGGATGGGACGAAGTTGACGATTAAAGTAAGAGGCCGATTCGATTTCGGAAGCCACCAGACCTTTCGCGATGCCTACGAGCGGTTCTACAAAGTGCCCGACATCTACGTGGTAGATCTGAAAGAAGCCACCTATCTGGACAGCTCGGCCCTGGGCATGCTCCTGCTATTGCGCGACCATGCCGGTGGCGATGACGCTGAAGTGCAGGTCATCAACAGCAACTCCGATGTGCGCAAGATCCTCGGCATCTCCAACTTCGACAAACTGTTCGACATCAGTTGAGCACCTTGGCCCCGGTCCTTGAACCACTGACGATCCTGATCGCCGAAGACAGCGCCGCTGATTTGCTGTTGCTGTCGACCATCATTCGGCGTCAGGGCCACCAGGTGCTCACCGCCACCAATGGCGCGCAAGCCGTCGAGGTGTTTACCCGCGAGCGCCCGCAACTGGTGTTGATGGACGCCCTTATGCCGGTGATGGACGGTTTTGAAGCGGCGCGGCGGATCAAACAGTTGGCGGGTGAGGCGCTGGTGCCGATCATCTTCCTCACCTCGCTGCGCGAAAGCGAAGCCCTGGCCCAATGCCTGGATGCCGGTGGCGATGATTTCCTGCCCAAACCCTACAACCCGCTGATCCTGGCTGCCAAGATCAATGCCATGGACCGTCTGCGGCGCCTGCAGGCCACGGTGCTGCGCCAGCGCGACCAGATCGCCCGGCACCACGATTACCTGTTGCATGAGCAACGCGCGGCCAAGGCGGTGTTCGACAAAGTGGCGCATTCGGGTTGCATCAATGCGGCGCCGAACATTCGCTACCTGCAATCGCCCTATGCGCTGTTCAACGGCGACCTGTTGCTGGCGGCGTATACGCCGTCCGGCGACATGCATGTGCTGCTCGGTGACTTCACCGGCCATGGCCTGCCGGCCGCAGTGGGCGCCATGCCGCTGGCGGAAGTCTTCTACGGCATGACCGCCAAGGGTTACGGCCTGGCGCAGACCCTGCGCGAGATGAATGCCAAGCTCAAGCGCATCTTGCCGGTGGACATGTTCTGCTGCGCCACGCTGGTGTGCCTGAGTACCCAGCGGCGCGTGGTGGAGGTATGGAACGGCGGCATGCCCGACGGCTATGTGCATGAGATCGCCACCGGCAAGCGTACGCCTTTGTTATCCCGGCACCTGCCGCTGGGTGTGCTTTCGGCACAGGCGTTTGATGACAGTACCGAAGTCTGGCCCATGGCCTTGGGCGACCGGGTGTTCTTGTTGTCCGATGGGGTGCTGGATACCGCCAACGCCAGTGAACAGTTATTTGGCGCGGCGCGTTTGCAGCAGGTATTTGCCAGCAATCGCAAGCCCGACCGCTTGTTTGAGGAGATTGAGCAGGCCCTGGCGGCGTTCCGGGGTGAGGCGCGCGATGATGTCAGCATGGTGGAGATTACCTTGCAGCCTGGCCAGCCGTCGCGGGCGGCTGAGCCGCTGTATGCCGACAGTGGCCAGTCGTGCCCGTTGGATTGGTCGGTGAGCTTCGAGTTTCGTGCGCGAACGCTCAAAAGCTACAACCCGTTGCCGTACCTGTTGCAATTGCTGCTGGAGATTCATGGCCTGCGTGGGCAAAGCGGCGCGCTGTACAGCGTGATGGCCGAGTTGTATTCCAATGCGCTGGAGCATGGCGTGCTGGGCCTGGATTCGCGACTCAAGCGCGATGCCCAAGGATTTTCCGAGTATTACCGCCAGCGCAACGAGCGCCTGTCGCAGTTGAACAGCGGTTATGTGCGGGTACATGTGCAGGTGGCGCCGACTGCCACGGGCGGCAAAATGACGCTGCGCATCGAAGACAGTGGCCCAGGGTTTGACGTGGAACAGGTGCTGGCGCGGCCGCTGGATATCGACCGTTTGTCTGGCCGGGGGCTGAGCCTGGTACGGCAACTGAGCAGCGATGTACGCTGGACCGATGGCGGGCGCAGTGTGTGCGTGGAGTTTTGCTGGGGGGCTCTGGCATAATCCGCCGATTCTTGATCAAGGAGCGAACAAGTGCTTGAGATTCATCTGGACCCTGATGTGCTGACGGGCCTGCAGGAAGTGATGGAAAGCGAATATCCGAAATTGCTGGATACCTTTCTGGACGATTCGCAAAAGCGTATCGATGCGTTGCGCAAGTCGCGTGGTGACGCCAAGGCGTTGGGCCGGATTGCCCATAGCTTCAAGGGCAGCAGTGGCAACCTTGGGGCGGTGCGGTTGGCGCAGTTGTGTCAGCGGCTGGAGGTGGAGTCCGTCGAGTTGTCGGCGGACTTGGGTGCGCTGGTTGATCAGATTGATCATGAGTTTGCGTTGGTGCGTCCGCTGTATGAGTCGGAAAGGCAGCGCTTTCAGCTTTGAATTGAGTCGCCAAGCCGGTCTCGGCCAAATGTGGGAGCTGGCTTGCCTGCGATGGCATCGACTGGTTTTGCCTGATACACCGAGGTGTCTGCATCGCAGGCAAGCCAGCTCCCACAGAGCACAATGGATCTACCGTCAAAAAACCAAACCTGGCCCGACTCTTGCTCTATCTCCCGATACTGCATCCCCGACCCCCAATGCAGTGGAGACCTTTAACTATGCCAGTCGCCCCCAATTCGCTCCTTCAGGCTGCCGCTGCGCCCAAGCCTCAAGCGCCGGCCGCCACACCGCCTGTAGCGGCCGCGGACCCACGGGACAAGGGCCCTGGTTTCGCTCAAGTGTTTGCCAACCAAAGCCCCAAGCCCACGCTGAAGACCGATGACACTCCGGTCAAAATCTCGCGTGACAAGCCTTCGGATACCAACACCAAGCCGGTCGCCAACAACGACAAGCCTGCCGCCAGCACGCCAGCGGTTGCCGATAGCGGCAATCCCTTGCCTGCCAAGCCGGCCAAGGCTGACGACAGCGCCAGCAGTGATGACGACAAGCCCGCCGACCCGGCCGTGGCGCAGCAGCCCCCGGCTGATCCGGTGGTCGACCCGGCATTGGTCGCCGTTGTTACGCCGGTGCCTGTTCCGGTGCCAGCGCCCGCGCCGGTAGCCACCCATGACGACACGGCCCAGCCGGTGGTCGCGGCGCCGCTTGCAGCCACCGATGACGCCAAGCAACCGGCCTTCGACCCCGAAGCCGATCCGCTGGATTCGATGCCGGCCGTGCGCTTGGCCATGGAGCAGGGCGGCCATGTGTCGGCCAGCAGCCAGACGCCACAGAAAGCCGCGCCGACCACCGCTCAGGACCAGCCAACCGCCGCGCAGAACTTTGCCGCAGGTCTTGCCAACATGGTCGACCAGCAAGCCACCAAAGACAGCACTGACCAGGGCGGCGACAAGGCCTTCAGTGGGCTGATCGAAGGTGGCCTCAAGGATTTGAAAGACGCCGGCAGCGACACGCGGGTGGATGATTTCGCCAACCGCCTGGCCGCGCTGACCCAGGCTGCCACGCCGAAAACCGCGAACGCCTTGCCGCCCGTGGCCAATGCGCCATTGGCCATGCACCAGAGCGGCTGGACCGAAGAGGTGGTCAACCGCGTGATGTACCTGTCCAGCGCCAACCTCAAGTCGGCGGAGATTCAGTTGCAGCCGGCTGAACTGGGGCGCCTGGATATCAAGGTCAATTTGACCGCCGACCAGCAAGCCCAGGTCAACTTCATGAGCGGCCACGCCGTGGTACGTGAAGCGCTGGAAAGCCAGTCCGGCCGTTTGCGCGAGATGTTTGCCCAGCAAGGCATGGGGCAGGTCGACGTCAACGTCTCCGACCAGTCGCGTGGCTGGCAGGGTCAGGGCCAGGAGCAACAGCAGCAGAATCAGGCCCGCGGCATAAGCGGCAGTGGTGGGCGTGGTGATGGCGGCGATGCGGGTGACGCTGCTGAAGTGGCGGCGGCGGTCGCGCCGGTGAGCCAGACCGTGATCGGCTCCAGCGCCGTCGATTACTACGCCTGACTTGAGCCAAAAAACGCGGTCAATGTGGGAGCTGGCTTGCCTGCGATGGCGGTGCATCAGTTACAGAAGTATTAACTGACCCACCGCTATCGCAGGCAAGCCAGCTCCCACATTTGGTTTGTGGTGTTAGTTCTCTCCCCAACTGCCAGACAACTCTGGCATAACACTTGCTCTTGCCTTCCCGTAGATCTATGAATCCCCGAATAGTGACGGATTATTGGCATGGCGAAGAGTGACGACGCAGCAGCAACCCCACCCGCAGGCAAAGGCAAGCTCAAGCTGATCCTGCTGATTGTGCTGGGCCTGCTCCTGGCCATTGGCGCCTCGATTGGCGGCACGTGGTACATCATGCACAGCAGCGCGAGCAAACCGGCTCCCGCCGCCGAAACCGCCACTAACGTCAAGCAACCGGCAATCTTCGAGCCGATGCTGCCGGCCTTTGTCGCCAACTACAATCAGAACGGTCGCCAACGCTACCTGCAGGTGAGCATCACCTTGCTGGCGCGTAACCAGGCGGACCTGGATGCGCTTAAAGTGCATATGCCGGTGATCCGCAACAACCTGGTGATGCTGTTCTCCGGGCAGAGCTTCGACAGCCTGGCCACCCCGGTCGGCCAGGAAATGCTGCGCCAGAAGGTCACTGCCAGCGTGCAGGAAGTGGCCCAGAAAGAGCTCGGCAAAGTCGTGGTCGAGCAGGCGCTCTTCACTAACTTCGTATTGCAGTAGGATCACGACATGGCCGTGCAAGACCTGCTGTCCCAGGATGAAATCGACGCGCTGTTGCATGGCGTCGACGATGGTCTGGTACAGACCGAAATGGCTGCCGAACCCGGCAGCGTCAAAAGTTATGACCTCACCAGCCAGGATCGCATCGTCCGTGGGCGCATGCCGACCCTGGAGATGATCAATGAGCGTTTCGCCCGTTACACCCGTATCAGCATGTTCAACATGCTGCGCCGCTCGGCAGACGTAGCGGTAGGCGGCGTGCAGGTGATGAAGTTCGGCGAGTACGTGCATTCGCTGTATGTGCCCACCAGCCTCAACCTGGTCAAGATCAAACCGTTGCGCGGTACCGCGCTGTTCATCCTCGACGCCAAGCTGGTGTTCAAGCTGGTGGACAACTTCTTCGGCGGCGACGGCCGCCACGCCAAGATCGAAGGGCGTGAATTCACCCCTACCGAATTGCGTGTGGTGCGCATGGTGCTGGAGCAAGCCTTCATCGACTTGAAGGAAGCCTGGCAGGCGATCATGGAAGTCAATTTCGAGTACATCAACTCGGAAGTGAACCCGGCCATGGCCAACATCGTCGGCCCCAGCGAAGCCATTGTGGTCTCCACCTTCCACATCGAGCTTGATGGCGGTGGCGGCGACCTGCACGTGACCATGCCGTACTCGATGATCGAGCCGGTGCGCGAAATGCTCGACGCCGGTTTCCAGTCCGACCTCGACGACCAGGACGAACGCTGGGTCAAGGCCCTGCGCGAAGACCTGCTGGACGTCGACGTGCCTTTGAGCGCCACTGTGGCCCGTCGCCAGCTGCGTTTGCGCGATATTTTGCACATGCAACCGGGGGACGTGATCCCCGTGGAGTTGCCGGAAGAGCTGATCATGCGCGCCAATGGCGTGCCGTCGTTCAAGGTCAAGCTCGGTTCCCACAAGGGCAACCTGGCGTTGCAAGTGATCGAACCGATCAACCGTCGCTGATCTGCCCCTTCTATCGATGAATTTTTGCTGCGCCGAGGACATGTAATGGCTACCGAACAC
The DNA here is from genome assembly GCF_002742565.1 of Pseudomonas sp. 2995-3. Classification (NCBI taxonomy): domain Bacteria; kingdom Pseudomonadati; phylum Pseudomonadota; class Gammaproteobacteria; order Pseudomonadales; family Pseudomonadaceae; genus Pseudomonas; species Pseudomonas sp. 2995-3. The sequence goes on from NZ_LJSB01000176.1 coordinate 314,392, forward strand.
GAAAACACTTCCGCCGAAGACCAGGCCCTGGCTGACGAATGGGCTGCGGCCCTGGAAGAAACCGGCGATGTCGGCCAGGACGACATCGACGCGCTGCTGGCCGCCGACGCCGCCATGGCGCCGGCCGGCAAACGCCTGCCGATGGAAGAATTCGGCAGCGTGCCGAAAAACAACGACCCGGTGACCCTCGACGGCCCGAACCTGGATGTGATTCTCGACATTCCGGTGTCGATCTCCATGGAAGTCGGCAGCACCGAAATCAACATCCGCAACCTGCTGCAACTCAACCAGGGTTCGGTGATCGAGCTCGACCGCCTGGCCGGTGAGCCGCTGGACGTGCTGGTCAACGGCACCCTGATCGCCCATGGCGAGGTGGTGGTGGTCAACGAGAAGTTCGGCATCCGCCTGACGGACGTGATCAGCCCAAGCGAACGCATCAAGAAGTTGCGCTGAGATGAAGTATTCGATGGCGGGACTGTTTCTGGCGCTGCCATTGAGCGCCCTGGCGGCTGAGCCGGTCGCCCAAGCGGCGGCTACGGCACCTGTGGTCAGCAGTGGCATCGGCGGCCAGTTGACCCAGCTGGTGCTTGGATTGTTGCTGGTAGTCGGTCTGATCTTCGTGCTCGCCTGGCTGATGCGCCGCGTGCAGCGCATCGGGCCGGGCAATGCCCAGGTGATCGAGATGATCGGCTCGCGCGCCCTCGGCCCGCGTGATCGGCTGGTGCTGGTGCAGGTGGGCGAAGAGCAAATCCTGCTGGGTATCACGCCCGGCCGCATCACCCCGTTGCACGTACTCAAGACGCCGGTGGAAGCAACCAGGACCGAGACCGCCACGCCGGAATTCGCCCAGCGCCTGATGGAGTTGCTGGGCAAGGATCAGAAGGATAAGAAGTAATGCGCGTTTTATTGACGCTCATGCTGTTGCTGGCCGCGCCGCTGGCGTTGGCAGCCGACCCGTTGTCGATCCCGGCGATCACCCTGGGCACCAACGCGGCCGGCGCCCAGGAATACTCGGTCAGCCTGCAGATTTTGCTGATCATGACTGCGCTGAGTTTTATCCCGGCGTTTGTCATGCTGATGACCAGCTTTACGCGGATCATCATCGTGTTCTCGATTTTGCGTCAGGCCCTGGGCCTGCAGCAGACACCGTCGAACCAGATCCTCACCGGCATGGCGCTGTTCTTGACCTTGTTCATCATGGCGCCGGTGTTCGACAAGGTGAACCAGCAAGCCTTGCAACCCTACCTGGCCGAGAAACTCTCGGCTCAGGACGCGATCGACAAGGCCCAGGGTCCGATCAAGGACTTCATGCTGTCGCAAACCCGTTCCAGTGACCTTGAGCTGTTTATGCGCCTGTCCAAGCGCACCGACATTGCCACGCCGGATCAGGCGCCGCTGACCATTCTGGTGCCGGCCTTCGTCACGTCCGAATTGAAAACCGCGTTCCAGATCGGCTTCATGATCTTTATCCCGTTCCTGATCATCGACCTGGTGGTGGCGAGCGTGCTGATGGCCATGGGGATGATGATGCTGTCGCCGCTGATTATTTCGTTGCCGTTCAAGATCATGCTGTTTGTGCTGGTGGACGGCTGGGCGCTGATTATCGGCACCCTGGCCAGCAGTTTCGGCGGGGTGTAGTGACATGACGCCAGAAGTAGCGGTCGACCTGTTCCGTGAAGCGCTGTGGCTGACCACCATGATGGTCGCCGTGCTGGTGGTGCCGAGCCTGTTGGTGGGCCTGCTGGTGGCGATGTTCCAGGCCGCGACCCAGATCAACGAACAAACCTTGAGCTTCCTCCCGCGTTTGCTGGTGATGCTGATCACCCTGATCGTCGCCGGCCCGTGGCTGGTGCAAACCTTTATGGAATACATCCTGCAGCTGTACGGCAGTATTCCGCAGTTGATCGGCTGACCGATGCAATCTGTGCTGGCCTTGACCGACACCCAGATCAGCACCTGGGTGGCGTCTTTCATTTTGCCGATGTTTCGCGTCACGGCAGTGCTGATGACCATGCCGGTGTTCGGGACTACCTTGGTGCCGAGGCGCATCCGCCTGTATTTTGCCTTCGCCATTACCATCGTCATCGTGCCCGGCTTGCCGCCGATGCCGCCGGTGAATGCCCTGGACCTCAGTGCGTTGTTGCTGATTGCCGAGCAGATATTGATCGGCGCGCTGATGGGCTTCTCGCTGACGTTGTTCTTCCAGGCCTTTGTAATCGCCGGGCAAATCATCTCGATCCAGATGGGCATGGGCTTCGCGTCCATGGTCGACCCTACCAACGGCGTGTCGGTGGCAGTGATCGGGCAGTTCCTGACCATGCTGGTGACCTTGATTTTCCTGGCGATGAACGGCCATCTGGTGGTGTTCGAGGTCATGACCGAAAGCTTCACCACCTTGCCGGTGGGCTCGGGGCTGGTGGTCAATCACTTCTGGGAATTGGTCGGCCGCATGAGTTGGGTATTGGGCGCCTCGTTGTTGCTGGTGTTGCCGGCGATTACTGCGCTGCTGGTGGTCAACATCGCGTTTGGCGTGATGACTCGCGCGGCGCCGCAGCTGAACATTTTCTCGATTGGTTTCCCGCTGACCCTGGTGTTGGGCATGGGGATTTTCTGGATCGGCATGGCCGACATTCTCAATCAGTATCAACCGCTGGCCACCGACGCCTTGCAGTTTTTACGTGATCTGGCACGGGCGCGTTGAGACATGGCCGAGAGCGAGAGTGGCCAGGACAAAACAGAAGACCCCACGGAGAAACGTAAAAAGGACTCCAGGGAAAAGGGCGAGATTGCCCGCTCCAAAGAACTCAATACCCTGGCGGTGATGCTCGCCGGTGCCGGGGGGCTGCTGATCTACGGCGGTGGCCTGGCGCTGGACCTGATGGAGCTGATGAAGCTCAACTTTTCGCTGCCGCGCGAAGTGCTGCTGAGCCCCGGCGCCATGGGCCAGTACCTGTTGCACTCGGGCAAGATCGCGATTCTGGCGGTGCAGCCGGTGCTTATCACCCTGTTGCTGGCGGCGCTGATCGGGCCGGTGTCCCTCGGCGGCTGGCTGTTTGCCGCCGGCAGCATGGCGCCCAAGTTCAGCCGCATGAACCCTGGGCCTGGGCTTAAGCGTATGTTTTCCACCAAGGCGCTGGTGGAACTGCTCAAGGCGCTGGCGAAATTTATCCTGATCCTGTTTGTGGCGTTGACGGTGTTGTCCTCCGACATCGACGATTTGCTGCGCATCGCCCATGAACCGCTGGAATCCGCGATTATTCACAGCGTGCAGGTGGTGGGCTGGAGTGCGCTGTGGATGGCCTGCGGGCTGATCATCATCGCCGCCGTGGACGCGCCGATTCAGCTGTGGGAAAGCCACAAGAAACTGCTGATGACCAAGCAGGAAGTGCGCGACGAGCACAAGGACCAGGAAGGTCGCCCCGAGGTCAAACAGCGGATTCGCCAACTGCAACGCGAAATGTCCCAGCGCAAGATGATGGCGGCGGTGCCGGATGCCGACGTGGTCATCACCAACCCGACCCACTACGCCGTGGCGCTCAAGTACGACCCGGAGAAGGGCGGCGCGCCGATGTTGCTGGCCAAGGGCAGCGACTTTACCGCGCTGAAGATTCGCGAAATCGCCGTGGCCAACGACATTCTGCTGCTGGAATCGCCGGAGCTGGCGCGGTCGATCTTCTACTCCACCGACCTCGACCAGGAGATCCCCGCTGGCCTGTACCTGGCCGTGGCGCAGGTGTTGGCCTACGTGTACCAGATCCGCCAATACCGCGCGGGCAAGGGCAAGCGGCCAGACCCGCTCAAGGACCTGCCGATTCCGCCGGAGCTGCGCCGCGATTCCTGAGTCGTCCTGCACCGACGCCATCGCAGGCAAGCCCGGCTCCGACCTCGCGTTTTTTCCTGCCCGTGCGCCGAGCTTGCAGCGCGCCGTTCGGCGCATGATCTAAACCCCAATGGATAGGGAGCCTCACGGACAACCAAAGTTTGAGTTGTGCGCAGGGAAAATATAATTAGTCATAACTGACCTATTAAAGCGAATTTTTCCATATAAATAGTCATATCTGACTGTTAGCAAGGTATATGATTTTTCCTCGCGCACGCCAATAGCACTATAATGGTCAAAACTGACTAATAATGCTGATTTCATGCCCTTAATAAGTCAGATTTAGCCATTAGTAAAAATTAAACGAGGCCTGCCATGTCCTTCATGCATTTGCTCAGCTCCCCCGCAGAGATCGCTCGCGATGTGGGGAAAAATGCAAAAAAGCTACGGCTATCGAAAAACCTCACGAGGAAGACCTTGGCAGAGCTTTCAGGGGTATCGGAGTCGTCGATCCAGCGGTTCGAGACTGCAGGTTCTATTACTCTCGAATCGATGATTCTGCTCGCCACCGCGCTCGATGAGCTGACTCCGCTAACGACTCTGTTTAAACCTTCGCAGCCGAACTCCCTCACAGAGCTGAAAAACTCAAAGCGCAAACGGGGTTCTAAATGAAACCGCGCCAGGATTATCCGAAGCTGAAGCGTTTCGAATCCCTTGAGGTCACCAAAAGCGGTGTGAAAGTCGGTGATCTGTACAGGGAGGAGGGGGTTGGGATTTTTTTCACTTACGACCCGGTATGGCTCGCTACAGGCTTCAACCTGTCGCCGTTCACGATGAAGTTTGACGACAAACCCCAGCTTGCTCGTGCTCCTGAACTGTTCGAAGGATTGCACGGCCCCTTTGCGGACTCTCTTCCAGACGGCTGGGGCATGCTGCTGATGGACAGATTCCTTAATGCCACATTCGGTGAGGGAACTGCTTACACAGTTACTGCCCTGGATCGGCTCGCTTACATGGGCGACAGAGCCATGGGAGCGTTTGAGTACCATCCAAAAGCGGAAAGAGGAGAGCTGAGGGGGACAATTAACCTTGCAGAGCTCTTCGAGAATTCCGTGGAAGTCCTGTCAGGAGACACTTCGGCAGTGCTTACCAAGCTCAGGCTTGCAGGGGGATCGCCTGGTGGTGCCCGCCCTAAAGCGATTGTCGCAATGTCTCCTGATGGGCAGCATGCAACGTCCGCTTTTGGGCCAATTCTGCCGGGCTATGATCACTGGATAGTCAAATTCAGGGCACCAGATGAGCCGGTTGAAACCGGCGCAATTGAGTATGCTTACTACCTGATGGCCAGGGACGCAGGTGTCGAAATGGCTGAGTCGACTGTCCTGAACATGACCATGCATGACGGTAGTCGCGAGGGCTTCTTCGCAACAAAGCGCTTTGACCGGCAGCGCGATAAAAAGCTTCACATGATCACGGTTTCTGCGCTTATGTACGCTACGTACAAACTGCCATCCATGGACTACAGCGGGCTACTGAAGCTCACAAACATGCTGACGCGTAGTGCCGCAGAGGTCGAAAAAATGGCCAGGGTGATGGTTTTCAATGCACTGTTTCACAACTACGACGATCACACCAAGAACTTCGCGTTCATCGGGCGTGAGCCAGAGAAGCCTGGCGACGAAGCAAGGTGGACGCTCGCGCCGGCATACGACCTGACTTTCTCGGAGGCTCGGGGTGAACACACAACGGCATATAACGGTCGAGGGAAGGCAATCCGGAGGCTGATTCAGGAGCTGTGCGCAGACTACAAGTACCTCAAGCCGAACGACTACATTGAGCAAACGCTAGCCGCATTTGCCCAATGGGATGACATTTTCAAAAGTGTAAGGATTCCCCTCAAAGCAGGCGCCGGTTACAAAGCTGTTCTGGAACAAGACCATGACTACTTCAAACTGATACGACCTACCAAGCGCTGACACCTCGTAGATGAGAATCGGAACGTTTGAACACCAGCCTTGAAGCTCCGCACCCTGCTTGGGCAACCCCTTCGGTTGCTCCCTTGTCCGAACTTGCCGGACTGGCTGCGGTGCAGGCACGGCGGGCGGAGCCCTTGGCGGCATAACAACCAGCGCTGCCATCTGTCTAAAGTTCAGCGTTACCTGTCAACTTTGACAGTATCCATTGCACCGCCTTCACTGTTACATAGAGCGGCGAGGTGCGCCGTCATGCGCGGCTCGGGAGAGCGGTCATGGACAGGGCTACGGTCAGGTGGTTTGACGCCGTCAAGGGCATTGGTTTTGTCGCCCGCGACCGCGAAGGCAATGCAGTACCCGTTCAGGCAACGGGCAATCCCTGCAGCGAAATCGATGCGCCGCCCAAGGCGCGCAAATCCCGCAAACGAAAAAAATACCCCCCCGCCTGCTCAGCAAACAATCACTACCACTGGTCGTTAATCCCCGTCTACCTGTCAACTCTGACAGTAGTCAGCTCTGCGTTCTCGCGGTTTGATGGTGCCAGGCACTGTACGCAAGTAGTAACGAGATGCAGGGGAAGGGTGATGGAAGCGGTGACGGGGACGATCAAGGTTTATAACCGCAAGACCGGTGAAGGGCTGATTGCGTTGGATGGCGATGATGAACCGGTGTGTTTGGACCGCTTGAGTTCAGCGTGTACCCGGTGGAGAGAAGGCCAGCGGGTACAGTTCGCCAGGATTCACCGGCCAAAGGGTGTGTTTGCGTTTTGTATCAGGCTTATCTAGCGGGATTTTTTGCGCGCAATGTCAGGAGAAGGGTTATGGCGACGGGTACTGTGAAGTGGTTTAACGAAACAAAAGGGTTCGGTTTTATTACTCCAGATGATGGTAGCGAGGATCTTTTTGCGCATTTTTCAGCGATTCAGAGTGCTGGGTTCAAATCTCTGCAAGAGAACCAAAAAGTCAGCTATGACGTAACGACAGGGCCCAAAGGCAAGCAAGCGTCCAACATCCAACCCTTATGAAGATCGTTCCCACGCTCCCGCGTGGGAATGCCTCCTGTGACGCTCTGCGTCACCGTTGCGCAAGGCTCAAGTCGGGACGCGGAGCGTCCCTGGCTGCATTCCCACGCAGAGCGTGGGAACGATCTTTACAACAGGTACACCCCCATCCAGCTGTGGGAGCGGGCTTGCTCGCGAAAGCGGTGTGTCAGCCAAAACTGTTCTAACTGAACCACCGCCTTCGCGAGCAAGCCCGCTGAAGATCGTTCCCACGCTCCCGCGTGGGAATGCCTCCCGTGACGCTCTGCGTCACCGTTGCGCCGGGCTCAAGTCGGGACGCGGAGCGTCCCTGGCTGCATTCCTTTGCTGCGCGTGGGAACGATCATCACCCCCCCATCCAGCTCCCACAGTTGAACCGGTGACCGCTCGACGATCGTCGCCCTGAAACCAAAGTTGGAAGGCTTCTTGCAATACCGCCTCCAGGACGCTCTCCCGCGTCAAAACTTTGCTTCAAGGAACACGAGGAATACCGGTGGTAGATCGCTCTCAAATGCTCAACACGGCCCGTGGCACCCTGACTGATTTGTCGCGGGGCAACCTGGGTGTGCCGTTGTTGTTGCTGGTGATGCTGGCAATGATGATGTTGCCAATGCCGCCGTTCCTGCTCGACGTGTTTTTCACCTTCAACATTGCGCTGTCGGTGGTGGTGCTGCTGGTCTGCGTGTATGCCCTGCGGCCGCTGGATTTCGCCGTATTCCCGACCATTTTGCTGATCGCGACCCTGCTGCGCCTGGCGCTGAACGTGGCATCCACGCGGGTGGTGATGCTCCACGGCCAGGACGGCCACGCCGCCGCCGGTAAGGTGATCCAGGCCTTTGGTGAGGTGGTGATCGGCGGTAACTATGTGGTTGGTATCGTGGTGTTCGCGATTTTGATGATCATCAACTTCGTGGTGGTGACCAAGGGCGCCGGGCGGATTTCCGAGGTGAGCGCGCGTTTTACCCTCGACGCCATGCCCGGCAAGCAAATGGCGATCGACGCTGACCTCAACGCCGGCCTGATCGACCAGAACCAAGCTAAATCCCGCCGCCTGGAAGTCGCCCAGGAAGCCGAATTCTATGGCTCCATGGACGGCGCGAGTAAATTCGTGCGCGGCGACGCCATCGCTGGCCTGTTGATCCTGTTTATCAACCTGATTGGCGGCATGGCGGTCGGGATCTTCCAGCACGGCATGACCTTCGGCGATGCGGGCAAGGTCTACGCCTTGCTGACCATTGGTGACGGTTTAGTGGCGCAATTGCCATCACTGTTGTTATCCACAGCTGCAGCCATCATGGTCACCCGTGCTTCGGGCTCCGAAGACATGGGCAAGCAGATCAGCCGCCAGATGTTCGCCTCGCCCAAGGCGCTGGCCGTAGCCGCCGGCATCATGGCGATCATGGGCATCGTGCCGGGCATGCCGCACGTGTCGTTCCTGAGCATGGCGGCCATGGCCGCCGGTGGTGCCTACCTGTTCTGGCGCAAGCAAAATGCCGTCAAGGTCCAGGCCCAGCAGGAAATCGCCCGCCAGCAAGACTTGCTGCCATCCCCGGCCCGCGCCCAGGAAACCAAGGAGCTGGGCTGGGATGACGTGACCCCGATCGACATGATCGGCCTGGAAGTCGGCTACCGCCTGATTCCGCTGGTGGACCGTAACCAGGGTGGCCAACTGCTCGCGCGGATCAAGGGTGTGCGCAAGAAGCTGTCCCAGGACCTGGGCTTCTTGATGCCCACCGTGCACATCCGCGACAACCTTGATTTGGCCCCCAGCGCCTACCGCCTGACCCTGATGGGCGTGATCCTGGCCGAAGCCGAGATCTACCCGGATCGTGAGTTGGCGATCAACCCTGGCCAGGTGTTCGGCACGCTTAATGGCATTACCGCCAAAGATCCGGCTTTTGGCCTGGAAGCGGTATGGATCGAAGTCAGCCAGCGCAGCCAGGCACAATCGCTCGGTTACACCGTGGTCGACGCCAGCACCGTGGTCGCTACCCACCTCAACCAGATCCTCTACAAGCACTCCCATGAGCTGATCGGCCACGAGGAAGTCCAGCAATTGATGGGTTTGCTGGCCAAAGCCTCGCCGAAACTGGCCGAAGAACTGGTACCCGGCGTGCTGTCGCTGTCGCAGTTGCTCAAGGTGCTGCAAGCCTTGCTCGCCGAACAGGTGCCGGTGCGCGACATTCGCAGCATTGCCGAGGCCATCGCCAACAATGCCGCCAAGAGTCAAGATACTGCCGCTTTGGTGGCCGCGGTGCGTGTCGGGTTGTCCCGCGCCATCGTGCAAAGCATTGTAGGCATTGAGTCTGAGCTGCCTGTGATCACCTTGGAACCAAGGTTGGAACAAATATTGCTCAATAGTATTCAGAAGGCCGGACTTGGCCAGGAAGAGGGCGTTCTGCTGGAGCCAAGCATGGCTGAGAAACTGCAGCGTTCGTTGATCGAAGCCGCCCAGCGTCAGGAAATGGCGGGCCACCCGGTGATTCTGCTGGTGGCAGGCCCGGTTCGAGCGATGTTGTCGCGGTTTGGTCGCCTGGCAGTTCCGAATTTGCACGTTTTGGCTTATCAGGAAATTCCTGACAATAAGCAAGTGACTATCGTCGCGACAGTAGGGCCCAACGGCTGAGGTAGTGGGTTATGCAAGTTAAGCGTTTTTTCGCCGCCGATATGCGTCAGGCCATGAAACTGGTACGTGATGAGCTGGGCGCCGATGCCGCGATTATTGGAAACCGTCGCATTGCCGGCGGTGTCGAGCTGACGGCTGCCCTGGATTACACCCCGTCGGCGCTGGCGCCGCGCGTGCCGAACATGGAACTCGAAGACGAACTGCGCAAGACCGCCTCGCGCATTGTCTCGGCCCAGGCTGAATTGAGCATGCGTGGCGACAGCGATGCCAGCACCAATCGCCAATTGTTCGCCGGCTTGCCGCTGACCGCCGCCGAGCCGTTGGTAGAACCGACCTTCAAAGAACCGCCACGCCCTGCAGCGCCAGCCCCGGCCGCCGCTGTCGACCAGCGCGCGCTCGACTCGATGCGTTTTGAACTCAATGGCCTGCGTGAGTTGCTCGAAGTGCAGTTGGGCTCGTTGGCGTGGACGCAGCTGCAAGGCAGTAAACCGCACCAGGCCAACCTGTGGCGTCGCCTGCAACGCATCGGCCTGTCCGGCCCGTTGTCGCGCGATTTGCTTGCACTGACGGCTGAAGTCGAAGAGCCGCGCCAAGCCTGGCGCATGTTGCTGGCGCACCTGGCGCGCATGATCGCCACGCCGGAAATCGAACCGCTGGAAGAGGGCGGTGTGATTGCCATGGTCGGCCCCGCCGGCATGGGCAAGACCACCACCCTGGCCAAGCTGGCCGCGCGTTATGTGCTCAAGTACGGCGCGCAGAACATCGCGCTGGTGAGCATGGACAGCTATCGCATCGGCGCCCAGGAGCAGCTCAAGACCCTGGGCCGCATCCTCAATGTGACGGTGACCCACGTCGACCCTGGCCAGTCGCTGGCTAATGCGCTCGACCCACTGCTGCGCAAGCGCGTGGTGTTGATCGACACGGCCGGCCTGCAAGCCAGCGACCCGGCACTACGCATGCAGCTTGAAAGCCTGGCCGGGCGTGGCATCAAGTCGAAAAATTACCTGGTGCTTGCAACCACCAGCCAGAAACAGGTTCTTACCGCTGCCTACCACAGCTACAAACGCTGTGGCCTGGCCGGTTGCATTCTCACCAAGCTCGACGAAACTGCGAGCCTGGGCGAGGTGTTGAGCCTGGCTATCAGTCATGAGTTACCGGTTGCCTACCTGACCGACGGGCCGCGGATCCCGGATGATTTGCATCTGCCGCGCCGTCATCAGTTGGTCAGCCGTGCTGTCAGCGTGCAAATGCAAGAAGAGCCTAGCGAGGAAGCGATGGCCGATATGTTCGCCGACCTTTACCACAACCCGGCTAAGCGGGTGGGGTGAGGCAGGATGAACACCGTGAAATGTATCTACATCGATGGTCTGCAAGCGATTCACGCGGCCAAGCCATGTAGCCTGCGTCTAAGCAAGACAAGGTAAAGAAATAAAATGGGCAGCATGCATCCCGTACAGGTGATCGCGGTGACCGGCGGCAAAGGTGGCGTCGGGAAAACTAACGTGTCAGTGAATTTGTCCCTGGCCCTGGCAGAGCTTGGCCGTCGCGTCATGCTGCTGGATGCTGACCTGGGCCTGGCGAACGTGGACGTTCTGCTGGGGCTGACACCCAAACACACTCTTGCCGATGTGATCGAAGGCCGTTGTGAGCTGCGCGATGTGCTGCTGCAAGGCCCCGGTGGCATTCGCATCGTGCCGGCTGCCTCAGGCACCCAGAGCATGGTGCACCTGAGCCCGGCGCAGCATGCCGGCCTGATTCAGGCGTTCAGCGACATCGGCGACAACCTCGATGTGCTGGTGATCGACACCGCCGCCGGGATCGGCGAGTCCGTGGTCAGCTTCGTGCGCGCCGCGCAAGAAGTGCTGCTGGTGGTGTGCGACGAACCCACGTCGATCACCGACGCCTATGCCCTGATCAAACTGCTTAACCGTGACTACGGCATGAACCGCTTCCGCGTGCTGGCCAACATGGCCCAAAGCCCGCAGGAAGGGCGAAATCTGTTTGCCAAGTTGACCAAGGTCACGGATCGCTTCCTCGATGTCGCCTTACAATACGTGGGCGCAGTTCCTTATGACGAGTGTGTGCGCAAGGCTGTGCAAAAGCAGCGTGCAGTCTATGAAGCGTTCCCTCGTTCGAAGTGCGCATTGGCGTTCAAGGCTATTGCTCAGAAGGTCGATACTTGGCCGTTGCCTGCCAACCCTCGGGGGCATCTGGAGTTTTTCGTCGAGCGATTGGTGCATCAGACGAGCGCGGGACCTGTGCTATGACATCCAGCGGCTACAACCTGTACAAAAAGTCGGCACGTGACAGTCAGGGCGAACTGATCGAGCGCTATGCGCCCTTGGTCAAGCGCATTGCCTATCACTTGCTGGCACGCCTGCCTGCCAGTGTGCAGGTTGAGGACTTGATCCAGGCCGGCATGATCGGCCTGCTCGAAGTGTCGACCAAATACGACGCGAGCAAGGGCGCGAGTTTCGAGACGTATGCGGGTATTCGCATACGCGGTGCGATGCTCGATGAAGTGCGTAAAGGGGATTGGGCGCCGCGTTCGGTACACCGCAATACGCGTATGGTCAGTGACGCAATTCGTGCAATTGAAGCAAAAACCGGTCGTGACGCTAAAGATCATGAAGTTGCGGCCGAACTCCAATTGAGTCTCGACGATTACTACGGGATTTTGAACGATACCTTGGGCAGCCGCCTGTTCAGTTTCGACGACCTTTTGCAGGACGGCGAACACGAAGGGCTGCACGAGGACGGCGCGAGTGCACATCTGGAACCGTCGCGCGACCTGGAAGACGAACGTTTCCAGAGCGCGTTGGCGGAGGCGATTGCCAATTTGCCGGAGCGTGAGCGACTGGTGTTGGCGCTGTACTACGACGAAGAGCTGAACCTCAAGGAAATCGGTGAGGTCCTGGGGGTCAGCGAATCGCGTGTCAGCCAGCTGCATAGCCAGTGCGCCGCCCGCTTGCGGGGGCGATTGGGAGAGTGGCGCGCGCGCTGACAGGCAGTGTGGGGACACTGCAGACGCTACCGCAAAGGCTCTACGCTTTTGCGGGTTCGTGCCGTGGTGCCCTGGGCAGTCCTTTTTGTGTAACGCCTGTTGATTGAAATGGCGCGTCCAGGTGCTGGGCGCGTTTAAGACTGCTTGGAGGTCGAATTGGACAAGAACATGAAAATCCTCATCGTTGATGACTTCTCAACGATGCGGCGGATCATAAAAAACCTGTTGCGTGACCTTGGGTTCACCAACACGGTCGAGGCGGATGACGGCCTGACGGCGATTCCGATCCTCAACAGCGGGAGCATCGACTTTCTGGTAACCGACTGGAACATGCCGGGCATGACCGGTATCGACTTGCTGCGTCACGTGCGCGCCGATGAAAAACTGCGCAGCTTGCCTGTGTTGATGGTGACCGCCGAAGCCAAGCGTGAACAGATCATCGAAGCCGCCCAAGCCGGGGTTAACGGTTACGTGGTCAAGCCATTCACTGCATTGGCCTTGAAAGAGAAGATCGAAAAAATCTTCGAACGCATCCACGGCTGATGTCACCACGGGGGAGCTATGGAGCATAAAGAAACGTCACAGGGCGATTTTGAATCGACCCTGAAAAAGCATGCTCACCAGTTGGTCGACAGCCTTGAAAAAGGCCAGTTCGGCGACGCGGTGCAGTTGATCCATGAGCTTAACCAGACCCGTGACCGCGGCCTGTATCAGGAAGTGGGCAAGCTCACACGCGAGCTGCACAGTGCAATCGTCAATTTTCAGATTGACCCGCACATGCCCCAGGCCGAAGAAATCTCGCAGATCACCGATGCCACCGAACGCCTGTCCTATGTGGTCCGGCTGACTGAGGCGGCGGCCAACCGCACCATGGACCTGGTGGAAAACGCCACGCCCTTGGTCAATGGCATGGCCACCGAAGCTCAGGCGCTCAGCGTTGACTGGGGCCGCTTCATGCGCCGGGAAGTGGGGGCTGAGGAGTTTCGTGAGTTGGCGCGTCGGGTCGAGGGCTTTCTGTCGCGCACCGAACAGGAAAACCGCACGGTGGCCAGCAACCTCAATGACATTCTGCTGGCCCAGGATTACCAGGACCTCACCGGTCAAGTGATCAAGCGCGTGACCCAACTGGTCACCGAAGTGGAAAGCAACTTGCTCAAATTGGTACTGATGGCCGGCCAGGTCGACCGTTTTGCCGGCATCGAACATGACCGCGCAGCGATCCTCTCGGAAAAAGATCCACAAAAACATCTCGCCAAGGGTGAAGGTCCGCAGATTCATGCCGATAAACGTGAAGACGTTGTGTCAGGTCAGGATGACGTAGATGACCTGTTATCCAGTTTAGGCTTCTAAGGAGCACCCACATGAGCTTCGGCGCCGATGAAGAAATCCTTCAGGATTTCCTTGTAGAGGCCGGCGAAATTTTAGAGCAACTGTCCGAACAACTGGTCGAGCTGGAAAGCCGACCGGATGATGCGAACCTGCTCAATGCAATTTTTCGCGGTTTTCACACTGTAAAAGGGGGCGCCGGCTTCCTCCAGCTCCATGAGCTGGTGGAGTGCTGTCACATCGCCGAGAACGTGTTCGACATCCTGCGCAAGGGTGAGCGTCACGTCGACTCGGAACTGATGGACGTGATTCTCGAAGCATTGGATGCGGTCAACGGCATGTTCAGCGAGGTGCGCGAGCGTGCGCCGATCACGGCTGCCACGCCGGAGCTGCTGGCTGCGCTGGCACGTCTGGCCGAACCTGCCGATACCTCGGTTGCGCCGGTCGCCGCGCCTGAGCCTGAGGTTGAAGCCGAGCCGGATGTGACCGACAGCGAGTTCGAACAGCTGCTCAACTCCCTGAGCGCGGTGAAAGCCGAAGCTGAAGCACCGCAAGCGGTGGCTACGCCTGCCGTGCCGACCAGCGAAGACATTACCGACGCAGAATTCGAATCCCTGCTCGACCAGTTGCACGGTAAAGGCCAGTTTGCGCCGGACGCCGTGGCACCTGCTGCTGAGTCGGCAGCGCCTGCCGCGTCTGCCACATCTACAAGCGCCACTGACATTACCGACGACGAATTCGAAGCACTGCTCGACCAACTGCATGGCAAGGGCACGTTTGCCGCCGAAGCCTTGCCGGAAGTCGCCGCCATCGCGGCCGCACCTGCCGCCAGCGCCGCGCCTGCCAGCGTTGAGCCTGGCGCTGACGGCCTGATCTCCGATCACGAATTCGAAGCGCTGCTCGACGAGTTGCATGGCAAAGGCAAGTTCTCTGAAGTGGCCCCGGCCGCAGCAGCGACTGCAACGCCTGTGGCTGCCAAACCTGCGCCTGCCAAAGCCGCCGCGCCTGTGGCTGCCAAGCCCGCACCGGCACCGGCTGCCGCACCTGCGCGTGCCGCAGCGGCGCCGGTAGCCGAAAAGCCTGCCAGTGAAGCCGAAACCACCGTGCGGGTTGATACCGCGCGCCTGGACGACATCATGAACATGGTCGGCGAACTGGTGCTGGTGCGTAACCGCCTGGTGCGCCTGGGCCTGAACAGCGGCGACGAAGCCATGCAAAAGGCCGTGTCGAACCTCGACGTAGTCACCGCAGACTTGCAGACCGCCGTAATGAAAACGCGCATGCAGCCGATCAAGAAAGTCTTCGGCCGTTTCCCGCGCCTGGTTCGCGACCTCGCGCGCCAGCTCAAGAAAGAAATCAACCTGGAACTGGTGGGTGAAGAAACCGACCTCGACAAAAACCTTGTCGAGGCCCTGGCCGACCCGCTGGTCCACTTGGTGCGCAACGCCGTCGACCATGGCGTCGAAACCCCGGAAGAACGCGAAGCCTCGGGCAAGTCGCGTAACGGCAAGGTGATTCTGGCGGCCGAGCAGGAAGGCGACCATATCCTGCTGTCGATCACCGATGACGGCAAAGGCATGGACCCGGCGATTCTGCGTAATATCGCGGTCAAGCGCGGCGTGATGGACAAGGACGCCGCCGACCGCCTGACCGACACCGAATGCTACAACCTGATCTTCGCGCCGGGCTTCTCGACCAAGACCGAGATTTCCGATGTGTCCGGCCGTGGCGTGGGCATGGACGTGGTGAAGACCAAGATCAGCCAGCTCAACGGCTCGATCAACATCTACTCGACCAAGGGCCAGGGCTCCAAGATCGTGATCAAGGTGCCGTTGACCTTGGCGATCATGCCGACCCTGATGGTGATGCTGGGCAACCAGGCGTTCGCCTTCCCGCTGGTCAACGTCAACGAGATCTTCCACCTCGACCTGTCACGCACCAACGTGGTGGACGGCCAGGAAGTGGTGATCGTGCGCGACAAGGCGTTGCCACTGTTCTACCTCAAGCGCTGGCTGGTGGCTTCGGCCAAGCATGAAGAGCAGCGCGAGGGCCATGTGGTGATTCTGTCCGTGGGCACCCAGCGCATCGGCTTTGTGGTCGATCAACTGGTGGGCCAGGAAGAAGTGGTCATCAAGCCTTTGGGCAAAATGCTGCAGGGAACCCCGGGCATGTCGGGTGCGACCATCACCGGTGACGGTCGGATCGCGCTGATTCTCGATGTTCCGAGCATGCTCAAGCGTTACGCCGCACGGCGTATTTGATTCTGGCGGGGCAGGGCGGTTTGCCCGCCCCGCCTAACGGAGTGTTTATGGCAGTCAAGGTCCTGGTGGTGGACGATTCGGGTTTCTTCCGCCGCCGCGTCTCGGAAATTCTTTCCGCCGATCCAACCATCCAGGTGGTCGGCACGGCCACCAACGGCAAAGAGGCGATTGATCAAGCCATTGCGTTGAAACCGGACGTGATCACCATGGACTACGAGATGCCGATGATGGATGGCATCACCGCAGTCCGGCACATCATGCAGCGCTGCCCGACCCCGGTGTTGATGTTCTCCTCGCTGACCCACGAAGGCGCCCGGGTGACCCTGGATGCGTTGGACGCGGGTGCGGTGGACTTCCTGCCGAAGAATTTCGAAGACATCTCGCGCAACCCCGACAAGGTCAAGCAGATGCTGTGCGAGAAGGTGCACAGCATTTCGCGCAGTAATCGTCGCAGCCTGTTCAGTGCGCCTGCGCCTGCGCCCGCGCCAGTTGCCGCGCCGACGCCGAGCACCTCGACGTTTGCTCGCCCGGCCCCGGCACCGATAGCCCGGCCCGCAGTGGCGCCGGCGCGGGCCCCGGCACCGAGCGCGCATTCGCCTGCGCCCAAGCGCAAAGCCTACAAGCTGGTCGCCATTGGTACATCCACTGGCGGCCCGGTGGCCTTGCAACGCGTGTTGACTCAACTGCCGGCCAACTTCCCGGCGCCGATCGTGTTGATCCAGCACATGCCCGCCGCCTTCACCAAGGCCTTTGCCGAGCGCCTGGACAAGCTGTGCCGCATCAGCGTCAAGGAGGCCGAGGATGGTGACATCCTGCGTCCTGGCCTGGCACTGCTGGCACCGGGCGGCAAGCAGATGATGGTCGACGGCCGTGGCGCGATCAAAATCCTGCCGGGCGACGAGCGCTTGAACTACAAGCCGTGCGTGGATATCACCTTCGGCTCGGCGGCCAAGTCCTACGGCGACAAAGTTCTGGCGGTGGTACTCACCGGCATGGGCGCCGACGGCCGTGAAGGCGCACGCCTGCTCAAGCAGGGTGGCAGCGCGATCTGGGCGCAGGACGAAGCCAGCTGCGTGATTTATGGCATGCCCATGGCCATCGTCAAGGCGGACCTGGCTGACGCGGTTTATAGCCTGGACGACATAGGCAAACATCTGGTGGAGGCCTGCCTCTGATGGATGTCTTGAGCCTGATTGGCATCACCATGGCGTTTGTCGCGATTATCGGCGGCAACTACCTGGAAGGCGGCCACCTCGGCGCCTTGGCCAATGGCCCGGCGGCGCTGATCGTGATTGGCGGTACTGTGGGCGCGGCGCTGTTGCAGTCGCCGCTGAGTTCGTTCAAGCGCGCCATGCAGATTCTGGTGTGGATTATCTTCCCGCCGCGCGTGGACCTGCCCGGCGGCATCGACCGTGTGGTCAACTGGAGCCTCACCGCGCGCAAGGAAGGCCTGCTGGGCCTGGAAGGCGTGGCCGATGCCGAGCCCGACAGCTATGCGCGCAAAGGCCTGCAACTGCTGGTCGATGGCGCCGAACCCGAGGCGATTCGCAGCATCCTTGAGGTGGATTTCTACACCCAGGAAAGCCGCGACATCAACGCCGCCAAAGTCTTTGAAAGCATGGGCGGCTACGCGCCGACCATCGGCATCATCGGTGCCGTGATGGGCCTGATCCACGTGATGGGCAACCTGGCCGACCCGTCGCAGCTGGGTAGCGGCATTGCCGTGGCGTTTGTCGCCACCATTTACGGCGTGGCGAGTGCCAACCTGGTGTTGTTGCCGGTGGCCAGCAAACTCAAGTCGATCGCCATGCGTCAATCGCGTTACCGCGAAATGCTGCTGGAAGGCATCTTGTCGATTGCCGAGGGCGAGAACCCGCGCTCCATCGAATTGAAGCTCCAGGGCTTCATGGATTAATGCCCATGCACATCGACCTGTGGCCAGTGAGCGTTATGTGGCGAGCGAGCTTGTTGTGGCGAGTGAGCTTGCTCACGCTGGGCTGCGAAGCAGCCCCAAAACCATACACCGCAACCTGCCTGAACAAACGCATTGCCTGGAGTGGGTCCGCTTCGCGCCCCAGCGCGAGCAAGCTCGCTCGCCACAATGAAGCGGGCACCAGTGAAGCGCTCAATAGGGGTCAGGGAGGTATCTGCCTGTGAGCCGTCGTCGCCGCGAGCCTGAAGAGCACGTCAACCATGAACGCTGGCTGGTGTCCTACGCCGACTTCATCACCTTGCTGTTCGCGTTTTTTGTGGTGATGTACTCCATCTCGTCGATCAACGAGGGCAAGTACAAGATTATTTCCCAGGCGCTGGTGGGCGTATTCAACGACACCGACCGCTCGCTCAAGCCGATCCCGATTGGCGAGGAGCGGCCCAAGACCGTGACGCCGGCCAAGCCGCTGGTCAATGACAGTGACGAAACCGCCGCCGGCATCGGTGGCACCAGCGACCCGCTCAAAAGCATCGCCGATGACATCAGTGCCGCGTTTGGCGACTTGATCAAATCCAACCAGATGACCGTGCGCGGTAATGAGTTGTGGGTGGAGATCGAGCTTAATTCGAGCCTGCTGTTCGCCAGCGCCGATGCGTTGCCGAGCGATCAGGCGTTTACCATCATCGACAAGGTGGCGGCGATTCTCAAACCGTTTGAGAACCCGATCCACGTCGAAGGCTTTACCGATAATTTCCCGATCAGCACCGCGCAATACCCGACCAATTGGGAGCTGTCATCGGCACGGGCCTCAAGCATCGTGCGCATGCTCGCGATGCAGGGCGTGAACCCTGGGCGCCTGGCGTCGGTGGGTTACGGTGAGTTCCAACCGGTGGCCAATAACGCCACTGCCGAAGGCCGCGCGCGCAACCGCCGTGTGGTGCTGGTGGTGTCACGTAACCTGGATGTGCGCCGCAGCCTGACCGGCACCGGTACTGCCAACGCAACACCGGATGCAGCCTTGAAGCGGGCTGGCACACAAACTGCACCGCCAACCGTTAAGCCGCCGGTTCGTCAGAGCGCCGTCAATTCTCCGTCACCGGCTCAATAATGTTATGTAATGTCTCGGTCGCGCCTTAGCCTACCGGGAGGAACCAACTGAATGAGAGTCTGGGCAGTTGCCAATCAAAAGGGTGGAGTCGGCAAGACCACCACGTCCATCGCCTTGGCCGGCTTGCTGGCCGAGGCGGGCAAGCGTGTGGTCGTGGTCGACCTGGACCCGCACGGCTCGATGACCAGTTATTTCGGCTATGACCCGGATGCGCTGGAGCACAGCTGTTACGACCTGTTCCTGCACAAGGGCAGCGTACCGGCAGATTTGCCCGGGCAATTGCTGCTGCCCACCAGCAACGAGAGCATTTCGCTGTTGCCGTCGAGTACCGCGCTGGCGACCCTTGAGCGCCAGTCGCCGGGGCAGAGCGGCCTGGGCCTGGTGATCGCCAAGACCCTGGCGCAACTGTGGCAGGACTTCGACTACGCGATCATCGACAGCCCACCGTTGCTGGGCGTGCTGATGGTCAATGCCTTGGCGGCCAGCCAGCAGTTGGTGATCCCGGTACAGACCGAACACCTGGCGGTCAAAGGCCTGGAGCGTATGGTCAGCACCTTGGCGATGATCAACCGTTCGCGCAAACAGGCGCTGCCGTTCAGCATCGTGCCTACACTGTTCGACCGTCGTACCCAAGCGTCGCTGGGCACCTTGCGGGTGTTGCGCGATGCTTACCCGGAAACGATCTGGAACGGCTACATTCCGGTGGACACGCGCTTGCGTGACGCCAGCCGCGCCGGGCTCACGCCGTCGCAGTTCGACGGCAAGAGCCGTGGCGTACTGGCTTACCGTGCGTTGCTTAAACATCTGCTGTCCCAGCAACTTGTGGCGCAGGTGGCGTGATGAACCGTCCCGTTGAGCTTAAGACCCGGCCGCAACTGGCACTGGAATCCTACCTGGATGCCTTGTTGCAGGATGCGACGGCAGAAGAATTGCCCGAGCCGATTCTGGTCCTTGAACCGGCCGTAGTCGAACCCGAAAGCACCCTGGATGAATTTCAGTTAGCGGTGCTGGAAGAACAGGCTCGTGATGCCCACGTGGTGGTGCCGATTGTGCCTGCGCCCGTGGTGGTCACGCCCGTGGTGGTTGAACCGGTGGTCGATGTGCACCTGCCGCCGAGCATCACGCCGCCGCCGGTCACGGGTGACGGTCGCCCATCGTGGGCGGCCGAGCCGTTCGAGTGCCTGCTGTTCGACGTCGCCGGGTTGACCCTGGCGGTGCCGCTGGTGTGCCTGGGGTCGATCTACTCGCTGGAAGGCCAGGAGCTGACGCCGCTGTTCGGGCAACCGGAGTGGTTCCTCGGCATCCTACCCAGCCAGGCCGGCAACCTCAAGGTGCTGGATACGGCGCGCTGGGTGATGCCCGACCGCTACCGCGATGATTTTCGCCAGGGCTTGCAATACGTGATCTCGGTGCAGGGCTACGAGTGGGGGCTGGCGGTGCATCAAGTCAGCCGCTCGTTGCGCCTGGACCCGAATGAAATCAAGTGGCGCAGCCACCGGGGCCAGCGGCCTTGGCTGGCGGGCACCGTGATTGAACATATGTGCGCGTTGCTCGACGTCGCCGAACTGGCCGAGTTGATCGCCAGTGGGGCGGTCAAGACGATGCCACAGAACAAACGCAGTTGATTGAACAATAAGGGCCGTGCGGTTGCGCGGTCGAAGAAGCACACACTGAAGGGGTCAGGGGTATGAACAAGTCAGCATCCGCACAAGGTTTGGATGATCCGATCCTGCAATGGGTTACCTTCAAACTGGACAATGAAACCTACGGCATTAACGTGATGCGCGTGCAGGAAGTGCTGCGCTACACCGAAATCGCCCCGGTTCCAGGCGCGCCGAGCTACGTGTTGGGCATCATCAACCTGCGTGGCAACGTGGTGACGGTGATCGACACCCGCCAGCGTTTTGGCCTGATGCCTACTGAAGTCAACGACAACACGCGTATCGTGATCATCGAAGCCGACAAGCAAGTGGTCGGTATCATGGTCGACAGCGTGGCTGAAGTGGTTTACCTGCGCCAATCGGAAGTGGAAACCGCGCCGAACGTCGGTAACGAAGAGTCGGCCAAGTTCATCCAGGGCGTGTGCAACAAGAACAACGAGCTGTTGATTCTGGTTGAGTTGGACAAGATGATGAGCGAAGAAGAATGGTCGGAACTGGAGAGCATCTGATTGTTCCTTGATGCGGCGGTGATTGTCCTGGCCCTGTTGTGGGCCGGGACGTTGGCATTCCTGCTGCGCTATATGCGCCAGCAACGGGAACTGGCCGTGCAGCAGGCCGAGCGCGATGCTGTGCGTGACCGACGGATTCTGGATTTGGTCAAGCGTGTGGATCACTTCCAGCAGAGTGCGGTGAAGGTCGGGGATGAAGTGCATGAACTGCGCGCGATTCTTGGGCCGTTGCCGGATAAGTTGGCGCAGATTGAGCAGCGTGATCCTTCAAGCCTGTCGTTTGCCCAGGCGGCCAAATTGGTCGGCATGGGGGCGACGGTGGATGAGCTGACGCAGTCGTGTGGGTTGACCCAGGCTGAGGCGCAGTTGATGAGCAAGTTGCACAAGAGCTGATTGCGGCGATCCTCTGAGACACCGCGGTCGAAATGTGGGAGCTGGCTTGCCTGCGATGGCATCAACTCGGTGTACCTGATGTACCCAAGTGCCTGCATCGCAGGCAAGCCAGCTCCCACAGTTGACCGAGTATTGTTCTGTTGCTCTGGCCATTACATCCTTTTCGCTGGCAAAATCAGCGGTCTTTTGATCTGCGCTTGAGATCGAAAGCCGACCGGAGTGGTTGGATCAAAAGCGCATCAATGTGCTTTCGGGCTGCCGATACATTCCTTATAGCAAGGCTCCACACGCACATCCGGCCTGTCGTCGACGTAGAAGCCGTCGCGATTGGGCATTTTCAGATGAGTGAGGGTGGCAGCATCCACCGTGGCGTTCGCTTCCACTATCTCGTTTTTGTTCAGGATATAACCCACCACTGCGTACACCTGATCATTGCTCAATGACTGTGGTTGCTGAAAGGGCATGGTGCGCCTGACATAGTCGAACAGGGTAGTTGCGTAGGGCCAATAACTGCCGACGGTTTTTACCGGTTTGGGCGTGGGCAGCGAGCCGGCACCGCCGACCAAGGCCGGGCCTGTGCCGCCTTCGAGGTGCGCGCCGTGGCAGCCAAGGCAGCTGGTTTGATAGACCTTTTCGCCTTCCATGACCGTGCCTTGTCCGGCGGGCAGGCTCTTGCCATCGGGAGCGACGTCGATGTTCCAGCGGGCGATGTAGTGCTCTGTCACCGGCTGCCCCAAGCCGGATTGCGCAGCCGTCGATGCGCACGCAACCACGCCCATGCTCAGTAGCCCCAATGCCATGGCGGTAAGGTTATGCACGGCCATTGCTCACCTCCCCATTGGCGTTGATGCGCCAGGGCTGGATTGCATTGTTGTGGTAGAACGAGAAGTCCCCGCGCACGGCTTTCAGTTGTTCCAGGCTGGGTTGCACGTAGCCGGTCTCGTCGATGGCGCGGCTCATGATGAGCATTTCTTTGCCCAGCCATTGGAAGGGCGCGCGAAACACCGTCAGGCATTTGTTCAGCACCGGCTCCTGCAGCGTGGCCGCATACCAGTTGTTCCCGCCGTCGACGGACACGTCCACGCGGGTGATTTTGCCGTTGCCGCTCCAGGCGATCCCGCGTATTTCATGCGGGCCTTTGCGGGTGAGTATCTGGGTGCCGGACGGGGCCGTGATGAGTGACTTGCACTCCATCACGAAGGAGAACTTCCTGGCTCGCCCATCTGGCATCAAGTCGGTGTATTTGGCCGTTTCTTCACGGCTGTACGCCGGGGCATCGGTGACATGCAGGCGGCGCAGCCACTTGATGTGGGTATTGCCTTCATAACCCGGAACGATAAGACGCAGGGGGTAACCTTGCTCGGGGCGCAGCCTTTCGCCGTTTTGGCTGTAGGCGACCAACACGTCATCCAGGCATTTTTCGAGCGGCAGGCTGCGGGTCATGGCGGCGCCATCGGCGCCTTCAGCCACAACCCATTTCGCCCCTGGCTTAAGGCCAGCCGCGTGCAGCAAGGTTTTCAGCGGCACGCCGATCCACTCGGCACAGCTGACCAGGCCCGCGACTTCAGCGGCGGTTTTGCCCCAGGGCGGCAGGAATGAAGGGTTGCCCGAGCATTCGATGAAGTGGATGCGCGAGACGGCGGGAAACTGGCGTAGCTCATCGAGGGTGAACAGCAAGGCTGTGTCGGTCAGCCCATGAATCACCAGGAAGTGCCTGGCCGGATCAATCGCTGGCACGCCGGCGTGATGGCGTTCAAAAAACAGCCCGTTGGGCGTAATGATGCCGTCCAGTTCCTGCAGGGGCGAAGTACTGTAAGCCGACATGCGCTCGGTAAGCCCGGGGTAGAGATTGCGCACCGCATCCGTCTCAAAGCTGGACGGTTTACCGTAGGGCACACCGGTGGGACCGCCCAAGGTTTTTGTCCAGGCCGGCACTTCCAGTTGTTCATCGGCTGATCCGGGAGATTGTGCCGCGCGCGCCAACGGGCCAAAAGCAACCCCGAGCGCGGCGCTGCCAACCAGCAGGCTGGTTTTGCCGAGGAAGTCCCGGCGAGCCAGGGGCGCGGCGATTGCGGGTTTATCGTCTGTTGAGTCGTCTTTCATTCTGGCTCTCCTGAGCAAAAATTTTGGCGACTCGCCAGCGGTTAACGCTGCACCATTGGTTTTAATGTAGTCGGTTTTTAATCGCAGGCTTTGAAATTGATGTAACCCGGCGACGAATTAATTTTCAAGCGGATGGCTTTTTTCTTCTCCTCAAAGGTCCACATCCTTCAGGAACCCTTGAACCCAGGAGAATGCCCCCATGACCACCCCCAAAGCACTGTTGATCCTGCACGGCAAGCAAGCCCTCAATGAGGACGTGCGCGCTGCCGTGCAGGCCCGGCGCGAGCAGGGTTGGGAGCTGGCGGTACGGGTGACGTGGGAGGGCGGCGATGCCCAGCGCCTGGTCAATGAAGCCTTGGCCGACGGTTATACCCACTTGATCGCCGGTGGTGGCGACGGCACGTTGCGTGATGTAGCCGAGGCCATGGCCTTGGCCAAGACCGACGCCAGCCTGGTGTTGATGCCGCTGGGCACCGCCAACGACTTTGCCCGCGCCGCCGGTGTGCCGCTGGAGCCTGAACGCGCGCTGGCGCTGCTGGATGTGCCGCCCAGGGCCATCGACCTCGGTCAGGCCGGTGGGCAGATGTTCCTCAATATGGCCACCGGCGGCTTTGGCAGCCAGGTCACCGCCAATACCTCTGAAGACCTGAAAAAAGTGCTGGGCGGCGCGGCGTATCTGTTCACCGGGCTGTCGCGTTTCAGCGAGTTGAAGGCGGCGTATGGCGAGCTGGAAGGGCCGGGCTTTCACTGGAAGGGCGATTTGCTTGCACTGGGCATCGGCAACGGCCGCCAGGCGGGCGGTGGGCATGTGCTGTGCCCTGGCGCGCTGGCCGATGATGGCTTGCTTGATATCAGTATTTTGCCGGCGCCCCAGGAAGTGGTCGGCACGCTGATGACCCTGATGAGTGACGGCTGGGGCCTGGACAATATGTTTGTCCGCGCGCGCCTGCCATGGGTCGAGATCAAAGTGGCCGAAGGGCTGTATATCAACCTTGATGGCGAGCCATTGAAAGGCGATGACCTGCGTTTTTCCGCGCTGCCCAAGGCCCTGCGCGTGCACTTGCCGCTGGGCTCGCCGTTAGTCGTCCAGGCTGATGATCTGCTCGCGAACGGCGAATAACACCAGGCCCGCCACGTCGAAGATCTGCAGGCGTTTCATGATCTGCGAGCGATGCGCTTCCACTGTCTTGATACTCAAGCCCAGGCCATGGGCGATTTCCCGGGTGGACTTGCCGCGCACGATCAAACGCAGGATCTCCAGCTGGCGCGCCGTAAGGTTATGGTTGTCGGCGGCGGAGGAGACAGGCCCCTGGCTGCGGATCAGCGCCTGGTTGATCACCGTGTGGGCAATCGCAGGGCTCAGGTAGCGCTCGTTGTTACGCAAGGCCAGCAGGGCATGTTCCAGCTCGCTGGCGGTGGTGTCCTTGAGCAGGTAGCCATGGGCGCCGGACTCCAGCGCGCGCATGATCAGCTCCGGGTCGGTGTGCATCGACAGGATCAGCACCTTGCTTTTGGGGTAGGCCGCCTTGAGTTGCTGAAGGGCGTCGAGGCCGCCGGTGTATTTCATCGACAGGTCGAGCAGCACGATATCTGGCTGCAGCGCGCTGAATGTCTCCAGCAATTGCGCGCCATCGCTGGCCTCGCCGATCACGCTGTAGCCTTGGATATCCTGGATCAGCGCGCGTACGCCGGCCCGGATCAGTGCGTGGTCATCCACCAGGAGTAAGTTGCAAGTCACTCGAGAACCTTAGGGGAATTGGCCCGTTCGAGGGCGCGGGGCGCCCAGGGAAAAAGCGCGTCGATGCGTGTGCCTTTGCCTGGCTGGCTGCTGACAGACAATGCACCGCCCAGTTGGTCGATGCGCTCGGTCATGCCGGCCATGCCTCGTTGGCCTTCAAGGCCTGGGTTGGTCGCCGGTGAAAAGCCCAGGCCGTCATCGCAGATCATCAGCGACAGGCCTTCGGGCAGGCGTTGCAGGCGCACCAGCAAATTCTGCGCCTGGGCATGGCGCAACATATTGGTCACCGCTTCCTGGGTGATGCGAAAGGCGGCCACGGCCATTTCTTCCGGGATGCCGGTCAGGCGCTGCTGGCATTCCAGGCTCCAGTGCACCGAGGTGTTTTCCAGGGTCTTGAGCAAGTGCGCGCGCAGGCTCGCCTCAAGGCCCAGGCTGGCCAGCTGGCGGGGGTTGAGGATGGCGGACACGTCGCGCACTTTGGCCAGGGTTTCGTTCAAGGTATTGCATAACACCGTGCATTGGCTTTGCAGGTCGTCGGGCAGGCGACGCTTGAGCCATTCGCTTTGCAGTTTGGCGGCGGTCAGCAGTTGGCCGATATCGTCATGCAGTTCGCGGCTGAGGCGGTGGCGTTCGTTTTCCTGGACCTGTAGCAGGCGGTCGGCCAGTTCCTGCGGCTGGAATTTTATCGACTTGCGCGAGCGCCACTGCTGCAGCCCCACCACCACCAGGGTGGCCAGGTTGAGCAGCACTATCAACAAAGGCAGGGGAGCTGAGCGTGTGTAGGCCCACAGACTGACCAACAGCGAGCAAAGGCACAGGGCGAGGGCCAGGCGGCGAGCATTGCTGCGGGACACGGACCTTGCGATGAGTGACTTTAGGCTGGCGTACATAGCGGATGGAGCCAATGAAGGTTCGCTGCGGGAAGACCGGTCACTGCGGCTGACAGGGCTCTGTGTGGAATACGGTGCTGGAACGTTTTTTTATACATGATGAAGTTGAGTCACTTCGAACGGGGCATAGTACCACCACTATTACCGTCGGTCGCCTGGCGCCTTACCCGGTGCCGCCTAATCTGCGCCAAACGCCGAGGAACCTGACTCCGTAGTTCAAAGAGCCAGCGGTTTACTCAGCATAGTTATATTAATTTGGTTTGTTTGTATCGATATTGCGTTGATGGCTAATTGATATATATCGCCCACGCATCATTGTCGACCGTTTAATGTACGGTCGTTTTTAGATAACTCGACGATCAAATACGACCTGTCAGTACTCAGGACGCGTGATGTACGCGCTGTTGTGGTTTATGCGTGAAGTCTTTCTGCGGGATCTGCAAAGTGACGGTCGCGATCAGTGTGGTTTGTTCGCTGTCGTCCAGCGTCAGTTCGCCGGTGCGGATGTCGATCAGCTCCAGTTGCCAGGCCAGCAGCGTCAGGCAGTCATGCAGGGCACTCAGCGCCTGGTCGTGCAGCTCCATGGGGCTTGCGGCGTTGGCGATCAGGTATTGGATATGTCGGGAAAACTCGCTGATCGCCTGCAGGGCCAGGCCTTCGGCTTTTTCCGCCAGCTTGGCCAGGCTGGTTTTCATGCAGTCGATGGCATCGCTGTCGTTGCGAATCAGATGTAAATGGTGCAGGCACTCTTCTGACTTGGCCAAAAGCTTTTCGGCTTCCAGCAGAAACTCGGGAAGTGCAGTCTGCCATTCGTTTGCGCTATTCATCATGCAAGTCTCCGCAACATAAGGTCGGGTGATGAGATGTCGCACCGGGTGAATGGCGTAAAACTACCGCTGAAATATGACTGAGATCTGTAGCCTGCTTCTGAAATTTCAGTAGGACCGTTACTTGAATGATCAGAGTAGCCGTGGAAGGCCCTGGTCATTCGGGTCATTTGCACAACTTTGGTTGCCGCCACGTATAAGTCTGGAAGACCCGTGGGCCGAGGGCTTGGGATGGCAAACAAAAGCCTGACTCCATTCATGCAATGAGAATGGCGTCACATTAATGGCTATTAGATATCGCGAATATCAGGTCGGGCCTGATTGTGCATAGGGGAATCCCTTACACAGCGGAACCCTACGTCGATTTGAATGTCGCGCAAGGTCGCTGTACTGCCGTCTGGAGAGCGGATTGCAGTAAACCATGATGTCAGTGTGACATCAATGTATTTACATGGCATTTTACCGGGGTCAAGGTCTGGCGCTTGCCGCCGATAACCACCCTTAAGTGAGCTGCACAATCCCACATCAGGAGCTTTTAATGGCCGGCATTCTCGACACGGTAGATCAACGCACGCAACTGGTGGGTGAGAATCGCCTGGAGATCCTCATGTTTCGCCTGGCCGGGCGGCAATTGTTTGCGATCAACGTGTTCAAGGTTCAGGAAGTCCTGCAACTGCCCAAGTTGACCCTGATGCCCCAGCGTCACCCGTTTGTATGCGGCGTGGTCAACCTGCGTGGCCAGACCCTGCCGGTCATCGACCTGTCACAGGCCATCGGCATGCGCCCGCTGGTGCCGGGGCCGAACAGCACGATTATCGTCACCGAGTACAACCGTTCGGTGCAGGCCTTCCTGGTGGGCGGTGTGGACCGTATCGTCAACATGAACTGGGAAGCCATCCTGCCGCCACCGGCCAGCGCCGGGCGCCAGCATTACCTCACGGCCATCAGCAAGGTCGATGACCAGTTGGTGGAAATCATCGACGTGGAAAAAGTCCTCGCCGAAATCGTGCCGTACAACGCCAAAGTCTCGCGGGAAAAACTTGAAGACCCGGTGCTGGAACGTGCCCGTGGCCGCGAAGTGCTGCTGGTGGACGATTCCAACGTGGCCCTCTCGCAACTGCGCGACACCCTGGGGCAACTCGGCGTGAAGATGCACATTGCCAGCGACGGCCTCAAGGCGCTGAACATGCTCAAGGCCTGGGCCGACAGCGGCCAGGTCATGACCGACAAATTGCTGATGATCTTCACCGACGCCGAAATGCCCGAGATGGACGGCTACCGCCTGACCACCGAAATCCGCAACGACCCGCGCCTGCGTGGCCTTTATGTGGTGCTGCACACCTCGCTGTCGGGCAGCTTCAACGACTCAATGGTCAAGAAGGTCGGTTGCGACAACTTCCTGTCCAAATTCCAGCCCGACAAGCTGGTGGATGTGGTGCGCCAACGCTTGATGTTGGACGAAGTGCCCGCCTGAGCAGGCGGCCTATTGTGGCAGGCAGTCTTGTGATGGCAGGCAGGCTTGTTGTGGCGAGCAGGCTCGCCACAGTAAGCTTACCGGTCACAAGAGCTCCAGCGACCTTTGATTCTGGAAGTCCCGTCCTATAGGGTGGCGCTTTGTCCCCCTCAGGAATGCAGGCCCATGCTTCGTCTCAGCGCGCTGTACCGTTACCCCTTGAAGTCTGGCAAGGCCGAAGCCTTGCAGCACATCGGCCTGGATAAACTCGGGCTGGATGGGGATCGACGCTGGATGCTGGTGGACGAAGCCAGTGGCCGATTCCTGACCCAGCGGGCGGTGGCGAAGATGAGCCAGTTGTCGGCGTTGTGGAACAGCGCCGGTGGCCTGACCCTGAATTCGCCTGGCTTTGCCACGCTGGACGTGGCGCTGCCGGGCAGCGATGCCGAGTTGCGCGGTGTAACTATTTGGCGCGACACCTTGCGTGTGCCGGATGCCGGCGATGCGGCGGCAGCCTGGGTCAGCGAATTTATCGGCAAGCCCACGCGGCTGGTGCAGGTGCCGCTGGCACGTGCACGTACTACCGAGGCCGGTTATGGCAAGGACGACGATCAGGTCGGTTTTGCCGATGGTTTCCCCTTGCTGCTGATCGGCCAGGCCTCGTTGGACGACTTGTCCCAGCGCATCGGCCGGCCGATGGAAATGCTGCGTTTCCGTCCCAATCTAGTGATTGAAGGCAGCGAGGCCTTCGCCGAAGACGGTTGGAAACGCGTGCGTATCGGCGACGTGGAGTTTCGCGTGGTCAAGTCGTGCTCGCGCTGCATCCTCACCACCATCGACCCGGCCAGCGGCGAGCGCAGCGCCGACCGTGAGCCGCTGGCGACACTCAAGACCTACCGTGAGCAGGGCGGTGACGTGATGTTCGGCCAGAACCTGGTCAACGATGGCAGCGGTGAATTAGCCGTCGGAATGCCCGTGACGATCCTGGAATAAAAAATGCCCGTCTCCTGCGAGACGGGCATTTTTTTGCGCTGTAACCCTTAGCCGCGGTATTCGCACAGGTAAGCGGTGTCTACGGCAACCTTCAGTTGGAACTTGCTGTTGGCCGGCACGTTGAACTGGCTGCCGGCCGCGAAGGTTTCCCAGGCGTTGGCGTCTGGCAGCTTGACGGACAGGGCGCCGGACACCACGTGCATGATTTCACGCTGGGCGGTGCCGAATTCGTATTCACCCGGTGCCATCACGCCGATGGTCGCAGGGCCCTCTGCGGTGCCGAAAGCGATCGACTTGACGGTGCCGTCGAAGTACTCGTTGACTTTGAACATGGGTGAATCCTCGGAAAAGGGTCTGGAAAGGTCGGCCAGTATGCCCAAGGCCGGGGGTGCTGCCTAGACCGGCAAAATCAACGGCAGCAGGCGTGCGGTGTTGCGCGCGTCTTCGAGTGCCCGATGTTGCTGGCCATGGAACTGCATCCCCGCCAATTGCAGCGCACCGTTGAGCCCCAAGGGCTTGTCCAGCCGCCGGGCCTTGGCGAAACGCTGCTTGAGGTTCACATGCGCGGTCTGGGCGAGCGCGCTGGTCAGGCCATGGCGTTGCCATTCAAGTTCAAGCTGCGCGCGGTCGTAGTCGCCCCAACTGGCCCAGCCTTCCAGGCGCGCTTGATGTTGGCCCAGCCAACGCTCAAACAAGGGCCACACCTCGGTGATCGGCGCCGCCGCGTCGATGTTGGCCTGGGTGATATGCGTGAGTTGGCGACAGAACGGCGTCAGCAAGGGGCGACGCAGCGGCCGCACAAAGCGCTGGAAGTGATCCAGTTCGCGGCCCTGGCGGTTCACGAGGCTGGCGCCGATCTCGATGACTTCCATCTCCGTCACGGGCCAGCCGCCTTCATCCGTTGTGGCTTCAAGGTCAATAATCAGCCAATGGGGCATCGTGCAGGTTCCCGTACTCGTCCTTTCCTGATGGGGATAGAGCGTAGCTGGGCCGTGTAGTTCCGCCTAGGGTGTTATTCGATCTCCAGCAAAACCTGGCGATTGCGCACTTGATCACCTGCGACGACCTGCACACCCTTGATCACACCGTCGATGCCGGCCGTCAGCGGATGTTCCATTTTCATGGCTTCGAGCACCAGCAGCAGTTGGCCTTTGCTGACGCTTTCACCGGTGCTCACGCGGATATCGACAATCGCGCCGTCCATCGGTGCCTTGACGATGCCGGTGCTGGCGTCGGCCTGGCGGCTGGCGACGTGTTGGGTGCGGTTGATGATCTTCACGCCCGGCAGCCAGAGCTGAGTGTCGTCCAGATGGTAGGGCAGGCGACGGCGAATGCCGTCGATCACCAGTGTGGCCCAGCGGCCGTCGGTGGTCAGGTCATGGATCTCGATGCCGTTGGCTTGCAGATGGTTGCCGTCCAATACGTTGACGTCGAGGTCCTGCACCTCGTCGTTCACCGCCAGGCGATAGCGCCAGGCGGCCTTGTTGCGCCATCCCGACAAGCCTTGGCGGTGGGTGTTGGCGCTGTGTTGGTAAAACAGTGCGGCGGCCAGCGCGACCTGCTCCTTTGTCGCGGCGTGACGTGGGATGTCATTGAAGTGTTTGGCGATAAACCCGGTACTGAACTCGCCTGCGATAAAGTCCGCTTGCCCGAGCAGGTCCACCAGCAAACCCTGGTTGGTGGTGACGCCCAGTAACACGGTGTCTTGCACTGCGCGCAGCAATTTGCGCCGGGCCTCTTCGCGGGTGGCGCCGTGGGCGATGATTTTGCCCAGCATGGCGTCATAGAACGGGCTGATGCGCTGGCCCTCGAGCACGCCGTGGTCGATGCGTACCTGGGCAGCCGGCTCCCAGCGCAGCACATCGCCGGTTTGCGGCAAAAAGCCCTGGGCCGGGTCTTCGGCGTACAGGCGCACTTCCATGGCGTGGCCGGTCAGGGTCACGTCGGCCTGTTGCAAGGGCAGCGGTTCGCCAGCGGCGATGTTCAGTTGCAACTCAACCAAGTCCAACCCCGTGATCAGTTCGGTGACCGGGTGCTCCACTTGCAGGCGGGTGTTCATCTCCAGGAAGTAGAAGTGGCCGTTGCGGTCGAGCAAAAATTCGACGGTGCCGGCGCCGACGTAATTGACCGCACGCCCAGCCTTCAGCGCAGCTTCGCCCATGGCCTGGCGCAGCGCAGGTGTCATCACCGGGCAGGGCGCTTCTTCGATGACTTTCTGGTGGCGGCGCTGGATCGAGCAGTCGCGTTCGCCCAGGTAAATGAGGTTGTTGTGGTTGTCGCCGAACAGTTGGATTTCAACGTGGCGCGGGTCGATCAAAGCTTGTTCGAGGATCAGTTCGTCGCTGCCAAACGCGTTGAGGGCTTCGGAGCGTGCGGTGCGCAGTTGATCGAGCAGTTGGCTGCCGTCGTGGACCAGGCGCATGCCACGCCCGCCACCGCCGGCACTGGCTTTGATCATCAGCGGGTAGCCGATACGGTTGGCTTCTTGCTGCAAGGTCGCGTCATCCTGGGCATTGCCTTGGTAACCGGCGATGCACGGCACACCCGCGTCGAGCATGGCGAGTTTGGACTGGCGTTTGCTGCCCATCAGCTCGATGGCGGCAACGCTGGGGCCGATGAAGGTGAGGCCGGCGTCCAGGCAGGCTTGGGCGAAGGCGGCGTTTTCGGAGAGGAAGCCGTAGCCGGGGTGGATGGCGTCGGCGCCTGTGCGTCTGGCGGCGTCGAGGATGGCCGGGATGTTGAGGTACGACTGGTTAACCGGCGCGGGGCCGATGTGGACGGCTTCGTCGGCCATTTGCACGTGCAGGGCCTGGGCGTCGGCGTCGCTGAAGACGGCGACGGTGCGATAGCCCAGGGCTTGGGCGGTGCGCTGTATGCGGCAGGCGATTTCGCCGCGGTTGGCGATCAGGATTTTGGTGAATGCAGGCATGGGTTTATCCCTTGGCACATTGGGTGAATGTTCGGCCCCTATCGCAGCGATGCGGCGACCCGACAAGCCAGCTCCCACAGTTTGAAATGCATTCCCCTTGTGGGAGCTGGCTTGCCTGCGATGGCGTCATCGAGACCACCCAGGCTTACGCTTCTGTACAAACGCCTGCGTCCCCTCAATCCCTTCCTCACTCGTCACCGCCTCGGCAAACCACTGCGCGGCCTGATCCAACAGCGGGCCCACCGGTTGTTCCACACTGGCGAGCAACAGCGCTTTAGTCCGCGCATTCGCCCCCGGCGCACAGCGCAACACCTGCCCCAGCACCTCATCCAATCGTTCCGCCAATGCTTGTGCATCGCGCTCGACGTAATGCACCACGCCCAACCGCTCAGCCTCAACCCCATCAAAGCGCGCCGCCGTCAGCGCCAGTCGGCGTGCCTGGGTCAAGCCAATGCGCTTGACCACAAACGGCGCAATCTGCGCCGGCAACAAGCCCAGGCTGGTCTCAGGTAGCCCGAACTGCGCCTGGTGGTCGGCAATCGCGATATCACTCACGCACGCCAGCCCAAAGCCGCCGCCCAGCACCGCGCCTTGCAGCACCACGATCACCACTTGCGGCACGGCTTCGACGGCTTGCAGCAGGGTGCCGAAGGCGCGGTTCAGCGCCGGCAACTGCCCGCCCGCCATGACCATGTCTTTCACATCCGCCCCGGCACAGAAGTGCCCACCGGCGCCGCTGATCACCACGGCGCGCACCTGGCTGTCCAATTGTGCCAATACCGACCGCAGTTCGTTGACCATCTCCAGGCTCATCGCATTGCGGCTGGCGGGGCGGTTAAGGGTGATGTGCAGCACGCCGTTGTGCGGCTCGAGCAGCAGGGTGTTCATGATTTTTTCCCGGGCAGGGTGCCCATCAATTTGCAGATGATGCCCAGCATGATTTCGTCGGCGCCGCCGCCAATCGACACCAGCCGCACATCACGGTAGGCGCGGGCCACCGGGTTGTCCCACATAAAGCCCATGCCGCCCCAGTATTGCAGGCAGCTGTCGCTGACCTCACGGCCCAGGCGCCCGGCCTTGAGTTTGGCCATGGAGGCCAGTCGCGTCACATCCTGGCCTTTGATGTATTGCTCGGTGGCCTGGTAGACCAGCGCGCGCAGGCATTCGATTTCGGTGGACAGCTCGGCCAGGCGAAAGTGGATGACCTGGTTGTCGATCAGCGCCTTGCCGAAGGTCTGGCGCTCTTTGCAGTATTCGATGGTGCTGTCGATACAGTGCTCCAGGCCCTTGATCATATTGGCCGCGCCGAACAGGCGTTCTTCCTGGAACTGCAGCATTTGCATCATGAACCCTGCGCCTTCGTGGCCGATGCGGTTGCGTTGCGGCACGCGCACACCGTCGAAAAATACTTGGGCGGTCTCGGAGCTGTGCATGCCGAGCTTTTCCAGCGGCGGGCTGACGCTGATGCCAGGGGTGGTCATTGGCACCATGATCAGTGATTTGTTGATATGCGGCTTGTCGTCGGAGGTGTTGGCCAGCAGGCAGATAAAGTCGGCGCTGGGCGAGTTGGTGATCCACATTTTGCTGCCGTTGATCACGTAGTCGCCGCCGTCCTTGCGCGCGTGGGTTTTAAGCCCCGCCACGTCGGAGCCAGCGCCGGTTTCCGAGACGCCGATGCAACCCACTTGCTCGCCGCTGATGGCCGGGCGCAGGAATTCGTCGCGCAGTTCATCGGAGCCGAAGCGGGCGAGGGCGGGCGTGCACATGTCGGTTTGCACGCCGATGGACATGGGGATGCCGCCGCAGCGGATGGTGCCGAATTCTTCAGCGGCGACAATGGAGTAGCTGTAGTCCAGGCCCATGCCGCCGAATTGTTCCGGCTTGGAAATGCCCAGCAGGCCGAGGTCGCCGGCCTTGCGGAAAATTTCGTGAATGGGGAAGCGCCCGGCTTTTTCCCACTCGTCCACGTGCGGGTTGATCTCGCGGTCGACGAAGGCACGCACGGTGCGGCGCAGTTCCTGGTGTTCCTGGGTGAAGATCATTGTTGTTGTTCTCCTTGTTGGGACGCGGAGCGTCCTTGGCTGCGTTACCACGCGGAGCGTGGGAACGATCAGCGCGCTACACCAAAGCTGTTGGGCTGCAGTTGGCGCACCTCGGCCTCGTGGCAGATATCCAGCAAGAACCCCAATAGCGTGCGGGTATCGCGTGGATCTATCAGCCCGTCGTCCCACAGGTTGGCGCTGCCATAGAGGGCGGTGGACTGGCTGTCGAGTTTCTGCGCGGTGACCTGTTCGAGCATGTCCAGCACCTTGGGGTCGGGCACCAGACCGTCCTTCAATTGCTTGGCCTCAGTCACGATGCGCAGCACCTTGCCCGCCTGCGCGCCGCCCATTACCGCCGTGCGGCTGTTGGGCCAGGCAAAGATAAAACGCGGGTCCAGGCCACGGCCGCACATTGCATAGTTGCCCGCGCCATAAGAGCCGCCGACCACCACCGTGAGTTTAGGCACCCGCGCATTGGCCACCGCCTGAATCATCTTTGCGCCGTGCTTGATCACGCCTTGTTGCTCCGACTCGGTGCCGACCATAAAGCCGGTGGTGTTGTGCAGGAACAGCAGCGGCGTGCGGCTCTGGTCGCACAGTTGGATAAATTGCGCCGCCTTGCTCGCACCCTTGGGGGTGATAGGGCCGTTGTTGCCGATCACACCGACGGCGCGGCCCTGGATATGCAAGTGGCCGCAGACGGTGTGGGCGTCGAACTCGCCTTTGAACTCCAGAAAGTGCGAGCCGTCGGCCAGGCGTGCGAGGATTTCGCGCACGTCGTAGGGCTTTTTCGGGTCATCGGGGATCAACCCCAGCAACTCGTCGATAGGATACAGCGGCTCCTTGTAAGCCCGTTGTGGAGCGGGTGGCAGGCGATCATCCCACGGCAGCAGGCTGACGATTTCGCGCACGATGCGCACGCCATCGGCATCGTTTTCCGCCAGGTACTCGGCCGTGCCGGCGGTTTGCGCGTGCATCTCGGCGCCGCCCAATTCCTCATCGGTAGCCACTTCGCCGGTGGCGGCCTTGAGCAGCGGCGGCCCGGCCAAAAACAGCTTGGCCTTGCCGCGCACCACCACCACGTAATCCGACAGCCCCGGTTGATACGCGCCGCCCGCCGTGGCCGAGCCGTGTACCACGGTGATCTGCGGCAAGCCCATGGCCGACATGCGCGCCTGGTTGGCGAAGCTGCGTGCGCCTTCGACGAAAATCTCGGCGGCGTAATTGAGGTTGGCACCGCCGCTTTCCGCCAGGGTCACCACCGGCAGTTTGTTTTCCATGGCGATCTGTTGCAGACGCAGGGATTTTTTCAGGCCGGACGGCGAAATGGTGCCGCCCTTGATCGCGCTGTTGTTGGCCACAACCAGCATGCGTACGCCGCTGACGTAGCCGATACCGGCGATCAAGCCGCCTCCGGCCGCGCTGCCGTCTTTGTCATCGTGGAGTTTGTAGCCGGCCAGGCTGGCCAATTCCAGAAACGGCGCGCCGGGGTCCAGCAGCAGGTTGAGGCGCTCGCGGGGCAACAACTGGCCGCGTTTGTCGAACTTGGGTTTGGCTTCCTGTGCTTTGGCGAGCAGGTTGTGCTCCAGTTGGCGCAACTGTTGGATGCTTGCCAGCATGGCTTCACGGTTGTGCGCGAACTGTGGGCTGTGGGCGTCGATCAGGCTTTCAATCACCGGCATGGTTCAGTGCTCCGTCTTCAGCACATCGGGCAAATACGCGCGGTGGAAACCGTTGAACGGCTCGCTCGGCGGCTGCGCCTTGTGCAGCGGCCAGGCGCGGCTGCCCAGGCTGGCAGCGCCGTCGATGCGCAAGGTACTACCGCTGATAAACGCGGCGGCGGGGCTGAGCAAAAACACGATGGCCGCGCTGACTTCCGATTCGGTGCCGATGCGCTTGAGCGGCACGTGCTCACGCAGGGTGGGGATCACTGCCTTGAACGCGCCTTCGTAGGTGTCCATGCCGCTGGACGCAATCCAGCCCGGCGCCACGGCGTTGACGCGTACACCGGCGTAACCCCATTCGAAGGCGGCGGTCTTGGTAAAGTTGTCCATGCCTGCGCGTGCAGCACCCGAGTGGCCCATGCCGGGCATGCCGCCCCACATGTCGGCGAGCATGTTGACGATGGCGCCGCCGTGCTTGTTCATCGACTGGTTGAACACTTCACGGGCCATCAGGAAACCGCCCACCAGGTTGGTGCGCAGTACGGTTTCAAAGCCTTTTTGATTGATCGAAGCCACTGGCGACGGGTATTGGCCGCCGGCGTTGTTCACCAACCCATGGATCGGCCCATGCTCGCGGATGATCTGCGTGACCAGCGCTGTCACTGCTTCTTCATCGCGAATATCACAGGCCTGCCAATGCGCGGTGCCGCCGTCTTCGGCGATTTCGGCGGCCACCTGTTGCAGCTTTTGCGGCTTGCGCCCCACCAGTATCACACTGGCACCAAGGGCCGCCAGTTCATGGGCGGTGCAGCGGCCAATGCCACTGCCGCCGCCGGTGACTATCACGGTTTGCCCCTGGAACAGGTCGGCTTTGAAGATCGAGTCGAAGGCCACGGCGACGGTCCTTTAGGAGAGTTGATCGGCTATGTGTTGCGGCACGGCGATGGGGATTTCCAGCAACTGCTGGGCGAAGGCCTTGCCTTGCGGGTCGATGCGCAGGCTGGCGATGCCGCCGCCGCCCAGGGCGTTTTCCAGCAGGAAATTCAAGCTGTGGCTGCCGGGCAAGTACCAGCGCTCGACACGGCCGTGAAGTGGGTCGAGCACGTGGCTCATCCAGTCGACGATCACCTCCGGGGTCAGCGCTTCGGCGATCCAAGGCAGGTAGTTGGGGTGGCGGGCGATTACGCCGATATTGCTGTGGTTGCCCTTGTCGCCGGAGCGCGCCACGGCCAGTTTCACCAGGGGCACACTGGCGTCCGCGCGGCCTTCGGGTTTGGGTGGATCAATCGGCGCGGCGGGTGTGCGCATCGGCGCTGATGAAGGCAATGCAACGGCGTGACGCGCGCCTTGGAAGTCGACCTGCGGTGCGCAGGATGATTTGTCGACCAGGAATGAAAACAGCCGAATCAGCGGGTACACCGTCGGTCGCCCGCCGACAATGCCGGTCAAGCCGGGTGCCATGCCGGTCGCCGCCTGGGCGATCTCGCGGGCGAATAGCACCAAGGCCTGTTTGCTGGGGTGGCGTACCGCCAATTTCACCACCACCTCGCGGCAATCCTGGCGCTGGGCGTGGGCACCGTAGGTGGCTTCGCTGCCGAGCAGTTCAATGTTTACCTCGGTGTAAGGCGCCCAGCCGCGTTGGCTGAACAGTTCCGAGGTCTTGTTGATGATCGCCTGGCTGACTCGCTCGGCCTTGGCCACCGCGTCGATCCCGGCAATCAGGCAACTGGCGGTGCAACGGAAACCGTCGGGGTAAGTGGCGCTGACCTTGTACTGGTCGGTGGGCGGTAAACCCTTGGCGCCGTGCAGGCGCACGCAGTTTTGGCCTTGCTGCTGCAGGTTGACCTGGCTGAAATCGCAGATCACATCGGGCAGTAAATACGCGCGCGGGTTGCCGATTTCATACAGCAACTGTTCGGCCACGCTGAGTTCGCTGATCAGCCCACCGGTGCCGGCGACTTTATTCACGCTGAATTGGCCGTCGGCGCTGACTTCGACGATGGGAAAGCCGATGTGCTCGTAGTCCGGTACATCACGCCAATCAGTGAAGTTACCGCCGCTGCACTGCGCGCCGCATTCGATGATATGCCCGGCGAGCGCAGCTTGAGCGAGGCGGTCGTAGTCCTGCCACGACCAGTTGAATTCATGCACCAAGGCGGCGCTGACCACGGCGCTGTCGACCACGCGCCCGGTAATCACAATATCGGCGCCCAGCGCCAGTGCCTGAGCAATGCCGGGTGCACCGAGGTAGGCGTTGGCCGAAACGC
The DNA here is from genome assembly GCF_002742565.1 of Pseudomonas sp. 2995-3. Taxonomy (NCBI): domain Bacteria; kingdom Pseudomonadati; phylum Pseudomonadota; class Gammaproteobacteria; order Pseudomonadales; family Pseudomonadaceae; genus Pseudomonas; species Pseudomonas sp. 2995-3. The sequence goes on from NZ_LJSB01000176.1 coordinate 352,951, forward strand.
ACATCGGCGGCAGGGGCGCGCCGTTGAACATATCGGTAATGTTGTGCAATTGCTTGAGTTGAGGTTGCAGGTCGTCGCCCAGCAGTACGGCGATTTTCAGCGGCACACTGGCCTTGTCGCAGGCCGCTTGCAGGGCGGCGGCGCAGGCGTGCGGGTGGATGCCGCCGGCGTTGCTGATCACACGGATGCCCTGGCGCTGGATCTCCCCCAGCAACGGCGTGAGCACCTCGACAAAATCCGTGGCGTAACCGGCCTGGGGATCTTTCATCCGCGCACCGGCAAGGATCGACATGGTGACTTCCGCCAGGTAGTCGAACACCAGGTAATCCAGGGCGCCGCCGTGCACCAATTGGGCGGCAGCCGTGCAGGTGTCGCCCCAGAAGGCGCTGGCGCAGCCGATACGAACCGTCTTGCTCATGAGAAATCCTTCCTCTGATGGCTGGTGTCGAGACTACCAAGCAAGCGCTTGGTTTGTAAACGGTTGAGATAAGTTTTGCCCAAGCGCTTGCTTGGCTGGCGGCCACGGCCTAAATTGCCGCCCAAGACGTCAGTAGAGATGAAGGAGAGCAGCATGGATGAGCAAAAAGCCCTGCGGGTGATGCGCACCATGGTCGACGGCGGCCAGTTGACCGACCCCGACAGTGCCCGGGGCAAGTTGCTGCAAACCGCGGCTCACCTGTTTCGCAACAAGGGTTTCGAGCGCACGACCGTGCGTGATTTGGCCAGTGCCGTGGGCATTCAGTCCGGCAGTATCTTTCATCACTTCAAGAGCAAGGACGAGATCCTGCGTGCCGTGATGGAGGAAACCATCCACTACAACACCGCGATGATGCGCGCATCACTTGAAGAGGCCAGCAACGTGCGTGAGCGCGTGCTGGCGCTGATCCGCTGCGAGTTGCAGTCGATCATGGGTGGCAGTGGCGAGGCGATGGCAGTGCTGGTCTATGAATGGCGTTCGCTGTCGGCTGAAGGCCAGGCTCAGGTGCTGGCGCTGCGCGATGTGTATGAGGACATCTGGCTGCAGGTGCTGGGCGAGGCCAAGACGGCGGGTTACATCAGGGGAGATGTGTTTATCACTCGACGCTTCCTGACCGGCGCCTTGTCCTGGACCACCACCTGGTTTCGCGCCGAAGGCAGCCTGACCCTCGAGCAGTTGGCCGAGGAGGCGCTGTTGATGGTGCTTAAAGCTGATTGAGGCGCAAGCTATTAATTTGCCGACGGAAAGTTGTCTCCCCTGACAAAAACGCCTAGCTTATTGCCATCAGAGTGTTAAACGGTGTGTGCCTCAATGTTTTCGCCATGGCGGCTGGCTGCAGGACTGACTATATGGGCACTGGGCACCGCGTGGTGGCTGCCGGCGTCGGCCGCGCAATTGGTCAGGATCGGCGCCGCGCACTTCCCGCCCTACACCGTTCGGCCCGAGCAGGGCGCCGATACCGGTTTGTTGCCGCAACTGGTCGAAGCCCTGAACGCTGCGCAAACCGACTACCAGTTTGTGTTGGTGCCGACGTCGATTCCACGGCGCTTTCGTGATTTCGAGCAAGGTCGGGTCGACATGGCCATCTTCGAAAACCCCGACTGGGGTTGGCAGGATATTTCCCACACCAGTGTCGACATGGGGTTGGAAGATGCAGAAATCTTCGTCGCCCAACGTAAGCCCGGCCGCGACCAAAGCTATTTCACCGACCTCGCCGGTAAGCGCCTTGCAGTGTTCAGCGGTTATCACTACGCCTTTGCCGGTTTCAACCCCGACCCCAAGAACATGGCCGAACACTTCAACGCCACATTGACCTACTCCCATGACAGCAACCTGCTGATGGTGGCGCGCGGGCGTGCCGATATTGCGCTGGTCACGCGTTCGTACCTGAGCGACTTCATGGTGCGTAATGCGGACATGGCCGGGCAGTTCCTGGTCTCGGAGCGGATTGACCAGGTGTATCACCACTACGCGCTGGTACGGCCCAAAGCGCCGATCACCGGCGCGGCGTTCGCCGAGCTGCTCAAGCACCTGCGTGAGAGCGGGGAGATGTTGAAGATCTTCGAGCCGTATCGCATTGATGTGAGGCCGGTGCCCTGATTATCTGCGTTGAGCAGGCCTGTTGTGGCCACCTGGCTTGTTGTGGCAAGCAGGCTTGCCCTGCGTTGGGCTGCGAAGCGGCCCCAGTAAGGCCACCGCGCTCTTCCAATTAGGACCGAGTGTCCGGTTTTAGGGCCGCTTCGCGCCCCAACGCAGGGCAAGCCTGCTCGCCACATATCTCTACAGCTTCACACCCTGCGTGCAAACGTATCGCTATGGCTGCCCGACACCTTGCGGCAATGCACCAGCGCATCACGAATCATGAAGTTCACCAGGGTTGGCGATACGCCCAACTCCTTGGCGATGTCCTTTTGCGGCACGCCGTGCAGACGGTACATCTCGAACGCATAGCGGGTGCGCTGGGGCAACTCCGTCAGGGCGTCAGCGATGTTTTCCAGGGTGTTGAAGTTGATATGCGAAGTTTCCGGTGAAGCGCCGTGAATGACCACATTCAAGCCTTCCTCTTCCGTCCCCGAATATTTGAGCTCCAGGGCCTGCTTGCGGTAGTGGTCGATCGCCAGGTTGCGCACGATCTGGAACAGATAACTCAATTGAGCCTTGAACGACGAGGTGATGGTCGGCGCTGATTGCAGCCGAAAGTAGGCGTCCTGCACGACGTCTTCGGCGCGCGAGCGGCAACCGGTAATCCGGGCGGCGATCTTCACCAAAATAAGTCGATTGTCGACGAATGCCTGCAAAAGGGGTGAGTCGCACCTGCCTGTGGATACTTGTTCCGTCATGGAAATCACCTTGTCGCGAAAGAGTTAGGGGAGGGCGTCCTTGCTGAGGCCTCCTACACATCGGGCAACAAATTATGCTTAATGATAATGATTGTCAAATGAGAAGACGAACTAATCTTATGCTTTCTTGTTCGCTGTGAACTACGCCTCCCTCGCTCCCGGCGACTAATTATTTGCCCGGGCCGTCCGTTCTTCTGGGTGACAGGCCCGTTAGCCAACGGCCAAGGATCAGCACCCGCAGGAGGGCGAAATGGGTTTTTATCGTGCAGGCAGCGTTTTTCAGTTTGGAGACCGCGATCAATGAGCGTTTCCACGCGATTGCGCCTGTTCTGCCTGCCCTATTCGGGGGCCAGCGCGATGGTCTATGCACGCTGGCGCCGGGCTCTGCCTGACTGGTTGCAGGTGTGCCCGCTGGAATTGCCGGGCCGCGGCATGCGCATGGATGAGCCGTTGCAGCGCGATATCAAAACCTTGGCCGCGCAGCTTGCCGACGAGATCGGTCGTGACCTGGGCAGCCCCTATGCCTTGTTCGGCCACAGCCTGGGCGGCCTGCTGGCATTTGAAATGGCGCATGCACTGAAGGCACGCAATCTGCCTGCGCCGCTGGCGTTATTTGCTTCCGGTACCGCCGGCCCGGCGCGCCGCGATGTGAGCGAATACGCCATCGAAAAGACCGATGAACAACTGATCGCCCGCCTGCGCGAACTGCAGGGCACCGCCGAAGAGGCGCTGGCCAACCCGGAATTGATGCAGTTGATGCTGCCGATTCTGCGCGCCGACTTCCTGTTGTGCGGCAGCTTCATCTATGGCGAGCGCGCGCCACTGGGCATGCCGATCCATGTGTTTGGCGGCAAGCAGGACAGTGTGCGCGCCGACCAGTTGCTCGACTGGCAACTGGATGCCGCCAGCGGCTTCTCCCTGGATATGTTCGACGGCCACCACTTCTTCCTCGTGCAGCACGAAAGCGCGGTGCTGCGCTGCCTGCGTCGCTATGCCGACGAGCACCTGGCCCGCTGGCGCAATGATGCGGCGCGCCAACTGGCTGCCGTTTAGCACGGCCCTAATTCCCGATTTTCCCGTAAGCCGATTTCAGGCAGGAACCCCATGATGGACGCCTTCGAACTTCCCCGCACCCTGGTCCAGTCCCTTCAACACCGCGCCGCGCAGACCCCGGACCAGGTGGCCCTGCGCTTCCTTGCCGAATCCGCCGCCGACAGCGTTGTGCTCAGTTACCGCGACCTAGACCAGCGCGCCCGCACCATCGCCGCCGCCTTGCAGGCCAATGCGGCATTGGGCGACCGTGCGGTGCTGTTGTTCCCCAGCGGCCCGGATTACGTCGCGGCGTTCTTTGGTTGCCTGTACGCTGGGGTCATCGCGGTGCCGGCCTATCCGCCGGAGTCGACCAAGCGCCATCATCAGGAGCGGCTGCTGTCGATCATCAGCGATGCCGAGCCGCGCCTGCTGCTGACCATCGCCTGCCTCGCCGACGGCCTGGCGCAGATCGAGAACGCGCCGCCGGTATTGAGCGTCGATACCCTGCAGAGCGCTGGCAATTGGGTCGAGCCCGCGCTGCAAGCGGACGACATCGCCTTCCTGCAATACACCTCCGGCTCCACCGCGCTACCCAAGGGCGTGCAAGTCAGCCACGGCAACCTGGTGGCCAACGAAGTGCTGATCCGTCGCGGCTTCGGCATTGATCTGCACCCGGATGATGTAATCGTCAGCTGGCTGCCGCTGTACCACGACATGGGCCTGATCGGCGGCTTGCTGCAACCGATCTTCAGTGGCGTGCCCTGTGTGTTGATGTCGCCGGCGTACTTCCTCGGCCGCCCATTGCGCTGGCTGGAAGCGATCAGCGAATACGGTGGCACCATCAGCGGCGGGCCGGATTTCGCCTATCGCCTGTGCAGCGAGCGGGTCAGTGAAACCGCGCTGGAACGCCTGGACTTGAGCAAGTGGCGCGTGGCGTATTCGGGCTCCGAGCCGATCCGCCTCGACACCCTGGAACGTTTCGCCGAGAAGTTTGCCGTTTGTGGTTTCACCTCGAATAATTTCTTCGCCTCCTACGGGCTGGCCGAGGCGACGTTGTTTGTCGCCGGTGGCACCCGTGGTCAAGGCATCCCCGCGTTGCGTGTGGATGAACAGGCGCTGGCCGCCAACCGCGCTGAACCGGGGCAGGGCAGCGCGATCATGAGTTGCGGCACGAGCCAGCCGGAACACGCGGTGCTGATCGCCGATCCGCACACCCTCACCGAATTGCCCGACAACCGTGTCGGCGAACTCTGGGCCGCCGGCCCCAGCATCGCCCACGGCTACTGGCGCAACCCCGAGGCCAGCGCCAAAACCTTTGTACAACACGCGGGGCGCACCTGGCTGCGCACCGGCGACCTGGGCTTTATCCGCGACGGCGAGGTGTACATCACCGGTCGCCTCAAAGACCTGCTGATCGTGCGCGGCCACAACCTGTATCCGCAGGACATCGAGCAGACCGTCGAGCGCGAAGTCGAAGTGGTGCGCAAGGGTCGGGTAGCGGCGTTTGCCGTGAATCACCAAGGCCTGGAAGGCATCGGCATCGCCGCAGAAATCAGCCGCAGCGTGCAGAAAATCCTGCCGCCGGAGGCCTTGATCAAGGCGATTCGCCAGGCGGTGGCCGAGGCCTATCAAGAAGCCCCGAGCGTGGTGGTGTTGCTCAACCCCGGTGGCTTGCCCAAGACCTCCAGCGGCAAGGTGCAGCGTTCGGCGTGCGCGCTTCGTCATGCCGATGGCAGCCTCGACAGCTATGCGCAGTTCCCGAGTCTGCAAGCCCAGGCCAGTGATGCGCTGCTTGAATCCGAGCTGCAAAAACAGATTGCAGCGATCTGGTGCGAGCAGTTGCAGGTCGCAACCGTGGCGGCCGATGACCACTTCTTCCTGCTCGGCGGCAACTCCATCACCGCCACCCAGGTGGTCGCGCGCCTGCGTGAAAGCCTGGGCCTGGAGCTGAACCTGCGCCTGCTGTTCGAGGCGCCGACGCTTTCGGCGTTCGCCGCCAATGTGGCGCAATTGCAGCAAGACGGCGGCATTGCCCAAGGCGCGATCCAGGCCTTGTCACGCCAGGCAGACTTGCCGCAATCCCTGGCACAGAACCGCCTGTGGATCACCTGGCAACTGGACCCGCACAGCAGCGCCTACACCATCCCCGGCGCCCTGCGGTTGCGCGGCGAGCTGGACGAAGATGCGGTGCGCACGAGCTTCCAGCAGTTGATCCTGCGCCACGAAGCCCTGCGCACGCGCTTCTATGAACGCGATGGCCAAGCCTTCCAGCGCGTCGAGGCAAACACCGGTTTCGAGCTGCAAGTGATCGACCTCAGCGACCTGCCAAGCGCCGAACGCGAAGCCCGCGCGCAGCAGATCCGTGAAGACGAAGCGCGCACCCAGTTCGACCTGGAAAAAGGCCCGTTGCTGTGGGTGACGCTGGTGCGCCTGGACGATGAAGATCACCAACTGCTGGTGACCTTGCATCACATCATCGCCGACGGTTGGTCGCTGAACATTCTGATCGACGAATTCTCGCGTCTGTATGCCGCCGCAACCCAAGGCCAAACCCTGGAACTGCCGCCACTGGCCCTGCAATACGCCGACTACGGCAGTTGGCAGCGTCAATGGCTGGCCGAAGGCGAAGGCCAGCGGCAATTGGCCTATTGGCAGGCGCAATTGGGTGATGAGCACCCGGCCCTGAGCCTGGCCACCGACCATCCACGCGCTGCGCAGCACACCCACAGTGCCTCGCGCCATAGCGTGCGCTTGAACGCAGCGCTCAGCGAAGCCATTCGCCAGGCCGCTCAAGCCCATGAGTCCACACCGTTCATGCTGTTGCTGGCGGCGTTCCAGAGCCTGCTCTACCGCTACAGCGGCCAGCGCGATATCCGTATCGGCGTGCCCAATGCCAACCGTCCGCGCCAGGAAACCCAAGGCTTGATTGGCTTCTTCATCAATACCTTGGTGCTGCGCGTTGAGCTGGACGGGCGCCTGCCATTCAATCAGCTGTTGGCTGCCACGCGCCAGGCTGCGCTGGGCGCCCAGGCTCACCAGGACCTGCCCTTCGAACAATTGCTGGAAGCCTTCCCCCAGGCCCGCGAACAAGGCCTGTTCCAGGTTATGTTCAACCACCAGCAGCGCGACTTGAGCGCCTTGCGCCGCTTGCCGGGCATGCTTGCCGATGAGCTGCCATGGCACAGTCGCGAAGCCAAGTTCGACCTGCAACTGCACACTGAAGAAGACCGCAACGGGCGTTTGAGCCTGGCGTTCGACTACGCCGATGAGCTGTTCGACAGCGCGACCATCCAGCGCCTCGCCGAGCACTTCATCAACCTGCTGCACGCGGTGTGCGAGCAGCCGGAGCACGCCATCGGCGACCTCAAGCTGATGCACACAGACGAGCAGCAGCCATGGAGCGAAGCCCCGTGTGCCCCGGCCCGGCAGTGGCTGCCCGAGCTGCTCAGCCAACAGATCTCTGACAACACCGCACTGGTCTGGCAAGGCGGCAGCCTGACCTTCGCCCAACTGCACACCCAGGCCAACCGCCTGGCCCACTACCTGCGTGACAAGGGCGTCGGCCCGGATGTGTGCGTGGCCATCGCCGCCGAGCGTTCGCCGCAGCTGCTGATCGGTCTGCTGGCAATCATCAAGGCCGGTGGCGCCTATGTGCCGCTCGATCCGGATTACCCCGCCGACCGCCTGGCCTACATGCTCAAGGACAGCGGCGTACACCTGTTGCTGAGCCAAACCGCAGTGCTTGAACTGCTGCCGGCCACCGAAGGCGTGTGTGTGATCGCCATGGACAGCATGCACCTGGACAGCTGGCCGACCCAGGCGCCGGGCCTGCACTTGAATGGCGACAACCTCGCCTACGTCATCTACACCTCCGGCTCCACCGGCCAGCCCAAAGGTGTGGGCAATACCCATGCGGCCCTGGCCGAGCGCTTGCAGTGGATGCAGGCCACCTATCAACTCAACGACACCGATGTGCTGATGCAAAAGGCGCCGATCAGCTTTGACGTGTCGGTGTGGGAGTGCTTCTGGCCACTGATCAGCGGCTGCCGCCTGGTGCTGGCCGGCCCTGGCGAACATCGTGACCCGCACCGCATTGCGCAACTGGTACAGGAACACGGCGTGACCACGCTGCACTTTGTGCCGCCGCTGCTGCAGCTGTTTATCGATGAGCCGTTGGTGACTGAGTGCACCAGCCTGCGGCGTCTGTTCTCCGGCGGTGAAGCCTTGCCTGCCGAGCTGCGTAACCGCGTATTGGCGCAGCTGCCGGCGGTGCAACTGCACAACCGGTACGGCCCGACTGAAACCGCGATCAACGTGACCCACTGGCATTGCCAGGTTGCGGATGGCGAACGCTCGCCCATCGGCCGGCCGCTGGGCAATGTGATCTGCCGCGTGCTGGATGAGCAACTCAACCCATTACCGGCCGGTGTGCCGGGCGAACTGTGCATCGGCGGCATCGGCCTGGCGCGCGGCTATCTTGGCCGCGCCGGGCTGACCGCCGAGCGTTTTGTGGCTGACCCGTTGGGCGCACCCGGCACACGCCTGTACCGCACCGGTGACCGTGTGCGTTGGAGCGCAGATGGCGTGCTCGAATACCTGGGCCGCCTTGATCAGCAGGTCAAGCTGCGTGGGTTCCGTGTGGAGCCTGAAGAAATCGAAGCACGGATGCTGGCGCTGGACGGCATCGCCCAAGCCGTGGTGCTGGTGCGTGATGCGCAGTTGATCGGTTACTACACCGCGCCTGCGAAGCTTACCGAGCAGGAGGTAAAAACCGCCCTGGCCGCCGAGCTGCCGGAGTACATGGTGCCCACCTTGCTGATGCGTCTGGACGCCATGCCCCTGAGCCCCAGCGGCAAACTCGACCGCCGCGCATTACCAGAGCCTGTGTGGCAAACCCGCGAGCACATCGAGCCTGCAACGCCGTTGCAGCAGCAGATTGCCGCGATCTGGCGCGAAGTGCTGGGCTTGCCACGTATCGGCCTGCGCGACGACTTTTTTGCCCTCGGCGGCCACTCGTTGCTGGCCACGCAAATCATCTCCCGCACCCGCCAGGCCTGCGACGTCGAGTTGCCGTTGCGCAGCTTGTTCGAAGCCAGCGAGCTGGGTGCGTTTGCCGAGCAAGTGGGCGCGATCCAGGCTTCGGGCCAACGCAATCAGCAAACCGCTATCGCCCGGGTCGACCGCAGCGCGCCGGTGCCGCTGTCCTATTCCCAGCAGCGCATGTGGTTCCTCTGGCAGATGGAACCCAACAGCCCGGCCTACAACGTCGGCGGCATGGCGCGTCTGCGCGGCGTGCTGGATGTGGGGCGTTTTGAGGCGGCGTTGCAAGCCTTGATCATGCGTCACGAAACCCTGCGCACCACCTTCCCGAGCGTCGATGGCGTGGCGTACCAAAAGGTTTCGCCGCAAACCGGCATGCGCATGGGCTGGCAGGATTTCTCCGCGCTCAATGAAACCGAGCGTCAGCAGCGCCTGCAAGATTTCGCCGATCAGGAAGCTCACACGCCGTTCAACCTGGAAACCGGGCCGCTGTTGCGGGCCTGCGTGGTCAAGGCCGGCGAGCAGGAGCACTACTTCGTGCTGACCCTGCACCATATCGTCACCGAAGGCTGGGCCATGGACATCTTCGCCCGTGAGCTCGGCGCGCTGTACGAGGCGTTTATCGACGAACGCGACTCGCCGCTGGCGCCGCTGGCGGTGCAATACCTCGACTACAGCGTGTGGCAGCGCCAGTGGCTGGAGGCTGGCGAGCGCCAACGCCAACTGGACTACTGGACTGCTCAACTGGGCCATGAGCATCCTTTGCTCGAACTGCCCGCCGACCGCCCACGGCCGCCGGTGCAAAGCCATCAGGGCGAGTTGTACCGTTTTGATCTGAGCGATGACTTGGCCGCTCGCGTGCGCGCCTTTAACGCCGAACGTGGCCTGACGTTGTTCATGACCATGACCGCCACCCTGGCGGTGCTGCTCTACCGCTACAGCGGCCAGACCGACCTGCGCATCGGCGCGCCGGTGGCCAACCGCATTCGCCCGGAAAGCGAAGGGCTGATCGGCGCATTCCTCAACACCCAGGTGCTGCGTTGCCAGCTCAATGGGCAGATGAATGTGGCCGAGTTGTTCGAGCAGGTGCGCCATACCGTGATCGAAGGCCAGTCTCACCAGGACTTGCCATTCGATCATCTGGTGGAAGCCCTGCAACCATCGCGCAGCGCGGCATATAACCCGCTGTTCCAGGTGATGTGCAACGTGCAGCGCTGGGAATTCCAGCAGAGCCGCCAACTGGCGGGCATGACCGTCGAATACCTGGTCAACGATGCGCGGGCGACCAAGTTCGATCTCAACCTGGAAGTCACCGACCTCGACCATCGGCTGGGTTGCTGCCTGACCTACAGCACCGATCTGTTCGACGAGCCGCGTATTGCGCGGATGGCCGCACATTGGCAAAACCTGTTGGAAGCGTTGATCGCCAACCCGCAACAGCGTCTGAGCGAGTTGCCCTTGCTGACGGCCACTGAGCAGCGCGCCTTGCAGAGCAGCCTGGGTATCGAGGCGGGTGAACACCGCCTGGATCAGTGCATTCACCCGCTGTTCAGCCAACAAGCATTGGCCCGCCCCGATGCAGCGGCGTTGACCTTTGCCGGGGTGACGCTCAGCTATCGCGAACTGGATGAACGCGCCAACCGCCTGGCCTGGATGCTGCGCGAGCGCGGCGTTGGCCCGCAGGTGCGGGTCGGCCTGGCGCTGCCGCGCTCGCTGGAAATGGTCATCGGCCTGCTGGCGATCCTCAAGGCCGGCGGCGCTTATGTGCCGCTGGACCCGGAATACCCGCTCGACCGCCTGCACTACATGATTGAAGACAGTGGCATCGGCCTGCTGCTCAGTGATGCGGCGATGTTCGAAGCCCTTGGCGAATTGCCGGCGACGGTCGCGTGCTGGTGCCTGGAAGATGACTTGCCGGTGTTGGCCAATTACCCTGCCGCCGAGCCGCCCTTTATCAGCCTGCCGCAACATCAGGCGTACCTGATCTACACCTCCGGCTCCACGGGCAAGCCGAAGGGCGTGGTGGTGTCCCACGGTGAAATCGCCATGCATTGCCAGGCGGTGATCGAGCGCTTTGGCATGCGCGCGGATGATTGCGAGCTGCACTTCTACTCCATCAACTTCGACGCCGCCACCGAGCGTCTACTGGTGCCGCTGCTCAGCGGTGCGCAGGTGGTGTTGCGCGCCCAAGGCCAATGGGATGCCGAAGAAATCTGCGCACTGATCCGTGCCCATGGCATCAATATCCTCGGCTTCACGCCAAGCTACGGCAGCCAATTGGCGCAATGGCTGGCGACCCGGCAACAGACTTTACCGGTGCGCATGTGCATCACCGGCGGCGAGGCGCTGACCGGCGAGCACTTGCAGCGGATTCGTGCGGCGTTCCAGCCCGAGCTATTTTTCAACGCCTATGGCCCGACCGAAACCGTGGTGATGCCGCTGGCCAGCCTGGCGCCGCACGTGTTGGAAGAAGGCGCCGCCAGCGTGCCGATCGGCAGCATCATCGGCGCTCGCGTGGCCTATATCCTCGATGCCGACCTGGCGCTGGTGCCACAAGGCGCGACCGGTGAGTTGTATGTGGGCGGCGCCGGTCTGGCCCAGGGTTATCACGAACGTGCGGGCATGACGGCCGAGCGGTTTGTCGCCGATCCGTTTGCTGCCGATGGCGGCCGTTTGTACCGCACCGGCGACCTGGTGCGCCAACGCGCCGATGGGTTGGTGGAGTACCTGGGCCGTATCGACCATCAAGTGAAGATTCGCGGTTTCCGCATCGAGCTGGGTGAAATCGAAACGCGCCTGCTGGAGCACGCAGCCGTGCGCGAAGCAGTGGTGCTGGCGCTGGATTCACCCAGTGGTAAACAGCTGGCGGCGTATCTGGTCAGCGACGCCGACCCTGCCGCCTTGCGTGATGCACTCAAGGCGCACCTCAAGGCGCAACTGCCGGACTACATGGTGCCCGCGCACCTGATCGTGCTCGACAGCATGCCGCTGACCGCCAACGGCAAGCTCGACCGACGCGCCTTGCCGCAGCCGGATCCTACGGCCAATCGCCAAACCTACGTGGCGCCACGCAATGAGTTGGAGCAAAGCCTGGCGGCCATTTGGTGCGCGGTATTGAACGTGCAGCAAGTCGGCCTGGACGATAACTTCTTTGAGCTGGGCGGTGACTCGATCCTGTCGATCCAGGTGGTCAGCCGTGCGCGGCAGGCCGGGATTCATTTCAGCCCACGGGATTTGTTCCAGCACCAGACCGTGCAAACCCTGGCCGCCGTGGCTACGCGCTCCGAGCAAGTGACAGCCGAGCAGGGGCTGCTCACCGGCAGCTCGGGCCTGACGCCGATCCAGCATTGGTTCTTTGATACCGAGATCCCCAACCGTCAGCACTGGAACCAGGCATTGCTGCTCAAGCCGCTGCAATTGCTGGAGCCCCATCGCCTGGAGCAAGCACTGCTGGCGGTGCTGGAGCATCACGACGCCTTGCGCCTGAGCTTCTCCACGCGCGACGCACACTGGCATGCCGAGCACCTGGCCGTGCCCCAAGGCGGTGTGCTGATGCAGGCGCAAGTGCGCGATATGCAGGCCTGCACTGAGCTGTTCACTGACACCCAACGCAGCCTCGACCTTGAGCATGGCCCGCTGTTGCGCGCCTTGCTGGTGGACGGCCCGCAAGGCCAGCAACGCCTGCTGATTGTGATTCATCACCTGGTGGTAGACGGCGTGTCGTGGCGCGTACTGCTGGAGGACCTGCAAACGGTTTACCGCCAGTTGAGCGACGGCCAGTCCGTCAGCCTGCCCGCCAAGACCAGCGCATTGCGCGATTGGGCCGCGCGTCTGCGCGCTTATGCCGGCAGCGAATCCCTGCGCGAAGAGTTGAGCCTGTGGCAAGACCAACTGGCCGGTCCTGCGGTGGAATTGCCAGTGGCGCGTCCACAGGGTTCACTGCGCAATGGCGAGGCTGAGACCGTCAGCGTGCGCCTGGGTGCCGACCATACCCGACAGTTGCTGCAACAGGCGCCGAGCGCGTATCGCACCCAAGTCAACGACCTCCTGCTGACCGCCTTGGCCCGCGTGCTGTGCCGCTGGACGGGGCACGCCTCGACCTTGATCCAACTGGAAGGCCATGGCCGTGAAACCCTGTTCGATGAAATCGACCTGACCCGCAGCGTCGGCTGGTTCACCAGTGCTTACCCGTTGCGCCTGACACCGCAAGCCGGGCAGGGCGACTCGATCAAGGCCATCAAGGAACAACTGCGCGGCGTGCCGCACAAAGGCCTGGGTTATGGCGTGCTGCGTTACCTGGCGGACGATCAGTGCAAACAGACCATGGCTGCATTGCCAACGGCGCAGATCACCTTCAACTACCTCGGCCAGTTCGACCAGAGCTTCGGCGCCGATGCACTGTTCCACCCGCTGGATGAATCGGCGGGCCTGGCCCACGACCCGGATGCGCCGCTGCCCAACGAGCTGAGTGTCGACAGCCAGGTGTACGGCGGTGAGTTGCTGCTGCGCTGGACCTTCAGCCGTGAGCGCCATGACCCACAGACCATCCGTGAACTGGCGGATGGGTACTTGAGCGAGCTGCAAAGCCTGATCGCGCATTGCCTCAACGACGAGGCGGGTGGCCTTACGCCGTCCGACTTCCCGTTGGCGCACCTGACTCAATCGCAGCTCGACAGCCTGCCGGTGCCGGCCAACGTCATCGAAGACGTCTACCCGCTGACGCCAATGCAGGAAGGCCTGCTGCTGCACACCTTGCTGGAGCCGGGCACCGGCCTCTACTACATGCAGGACCGCTACCGCATCAACAGCGCCCTCGACCCCGAGCGTTTCGCCCAGGCCTGGCAGGCGGTGATCGCCCGGCATGAAGCCTTGCGTGCGTCGTTCTGCTGGAACGTCGGCGAGGACATGCTGCAGGTGATCCACAAGCCGGGCAGCACGCCGATTGAGTATCTGGATTGGAGCCATGACCCCGAATCCGAGCAGGAGCCGCGCCTGCAAGCCTTGCTCAAGGCCGAGCGCGAGGCCGGTTTTGATCTGCTCAACCAGGCGCCGTTCCACCTGCGGCTGATCCGCGTGGGCGAGGCGCGCTACTGGTTCATGATGAGCAACCACCACATCCTGATCGATGCCTGGTGCCGCTCGTTGCTGATGAATGATTTCTTCGACATCTACATGGCCTTGGGCGAGGGCCGCGATACACAATTGGCCACGCCGCCGCGCTACCGCGATTACATCGCCTGGCTGCAACGCCAGAACCTCAATGAAGCGCGCCAGTGGTGGCAACAGAACCTGCAAGGGTTCGAGCGCACCACGCCGATCCCGAGCGACCGGCCATTCCTGCGTGAACACGCAGGCCACAGCGGCGGCATGGTGGTAGGCGATTGCTACACCCGCCTGGATGCCCGCGACGGTGCGCAATTGCGCGAATTGGCCCAGGCCCATCAACTCACCGTCAACACCTTCGCTCAAGCGGCGTGGGCCTTGGTGCTGCGGCGTTTGAGCGGTGATCGTGATGTGCTGTTTGGCGTCACCGTCGCCGGGCGGCCGGTGGAGATGCCCGAGATGCAACGCACTGTCGGCCTGTTCATCAACAGCATCGCGCTGCGGGTGAAACTGCCGGAAGACGACCAGACTTGCAGTGTGCGTCAGTGGCTGAGCGGCTTGCTCGACAGCAATATGCAACTGCGCGAATACGAATACCTGCCGCTGGTGACTATCCAGGAACACAGCGAATTGCCTAAAGGCCAGCCGCTGTTCGACAGCCTGTTCGTGTTTGAAAACGCACCGGTGGAAGTCTCGGTGCTGGACCGTGCGCAAAGCCTGAATGCCACCTCGGACTCCGGCCGCACCCACACCAACTTCCCGCTGACGGCCGTGTGTTATCCGGGCGATGACCTCGGCTTGCACCTGTCCTACGACCAGCGCTATTTCGATGAAACCACCGTGCAAGGCATGCTGGGCGAGTTCAAGCGCCTGCTGCTGGCGTTGGTGCAGGGCTTCCATGGCGACATGGCGGACTTGCCGCTGATCGGCGAGCAGGAGCGGGCGTTTCTGGTCGACGGCTGTAACCAGAGTGAGCATGACTACCCGCTGGAACGCAGCTATGTCGAGTTGTTCGAAGTGCAGGTGGCGCAACATCCGCAGCGCATCGCCGCCAGTTGCCTCGACCAGCAATGGACCTACGATGAATTGAACCGCCGCAGCAACGGCCTGGGCTACGCGCTGATCGAGGCCGGTGTCGGGCTGGATCAGCCGGTGGCGCTGCTGGCCGAGCGTAACCTGGATTTGCTCGGCATGATCATCGGCAGCTTCAAGGCCGGTGCCGGTTACCTGCCGCTGGACCCAGACCTGCCAAGCCAGCGGCTGAACCGCATCATCGACCTGAGCCGCACACCGTTGCTGGTGTGCACCGAGGCGTGCCGCGAGCAGGCGATTGAATTGCTGGACGGCACTGACTGCCAGTTGCTGGTATGGGAAGAAGTGCCCGGCCGTGGCGAAAACCCCGGCATCTACAGCACGCCGGATAACCTCGCCTATGTGATCTACACCTCCGGCTCCACGGGGTTGCCCAAAGGTGTGATGGTGGAACAGCGCGGCATGCTCAATAACCAGTTGAGCAAGGTGCCGTATCTGCAACTGAGCGAGACAGATGTGATCGCGCAGACCGCTTCGCAGAGTTTCGATATTTCTGTGTGGCAGTTCCTCACCGCGCCGCTGTTTGGCGCGCGGGTGGATATTGTGCCGAACACCATCGCCCATGACCCGCAGGGTTTGTTGGCGCACGTGCAGGCCCAAGGTATTACCGTGCTGGAGAGCGTGCCGTCGCTGATCCAGGGCATGCTCGCTCAAGAACGCATGAGCCTGGACGACTTGCGCTGGATGCTGCCGACGGGTGAAGCCATGCCGCCGGAGCTGGCGCACCAGTGGTTGCTGCGTTACCCCGAGATCGGCTTGGTCAACGCTTATGGCCCGGCGGAGTGCTCGGATGATGTGGCGTTCTTCCGCGTTGACCTGGCGTCGACCCGTGGCACGTACCTGCCGATTGGCACGCCAACCGACAACAACCGCTTGTACCTGCTTGATGGTGCGCTGGCGCTGGTGCCGCAAGGTGCGGTGGGCGAGTTGTGTGTGGCAGGCACGGGCGTAGGGCGTGGTTATGTCAGCGACCCATTGCGCACCGCCCAGGTGTTTGTGCCGAACCCGTTCGGCGCGCCGGGCGAGCGGCTATACCGCACCGGCGACCTGGCGCGTCGGCGCAGTGATGGTGTGCTGGAATATGTCGGGCGTATCGACCATCAGGTGAAGATTCGCGGTTATCGCATCGAACTGGGTGAAATCGAAGCGCGCCTGCATGAACAGCCGGATGTGCGGGATGCGGCGGTGGGTGTGCAGGAAGGCGTCAACGGCAAGCATTTGGTGGGTTACCTGGTGGCGACGGATGCAGCGCTGAATCCGGGTGAGCGCCTGGACCGCATCAAGCAACGCCTGCGCGCGGAGCTGCCGGAATACATGGTGCCGCTGCACTGGTTATGGCTTGACCGCCTGCCGCTGAACGCCAATGGCAAGCTGGACCGCAACGCTCTGCCGGCCCTGGAGATTGGCCAGTTGCACAGCCAGGATTACCTGGCGCCACGCAACGAACTGGAAGCTACCCTGGCAGCGATTTGGGCTGAGGTGTTGAAGGTCGAAAGGGTCGGCGTGCAGGACAACTTCTTCGAGCTGGGGGGGCATTCATTGCTGGCCACGCAGATTGCTTCGCGGGTGCAGAAAACCCTGCAACGGGATGTGCCGCTGCGGGCGATGTTCGAATGCAGCACGGTGGCGGAGTTGGCCGAGTATATCGACGGCCTGGCGGCCAATGAGATCAGTGCAGAGAAGGTCGATCGGTTGAGTGATCTGATGGCGGAGCTGGAGGGTTTGTAACTGATCGTTCCCACGCTCTGCGTGTGAATGCAGCCCAGGACGCTCTGCGTCCCAAAGCGTGACGCAGAGCGTCACCTGAGGCATTCCCACGCAGAGCGTAGGGAACGATCTGATGGGCTATTTAGGGCCGAGAATCTTCACCAGCTTGTCCGGCGACGGCGCGCCTTGCTGTTGCTGCAAGCCACCCTTGTCATCCAGATAGAAAATCGCTGGCGTTGCCGACAGAGCTTCACTGATCGTTCCCACGCTCTGCGTGGGAATGCAGCCCACGACGCTCTGCGTCCCAAAGCGTGACGCAGAGCGTCACATGAGGCATTCCCACGCAGAGCGTAGGGAGCGATCTGATGGGCTATTTAGGGCCGAGAATCTTCACCAGCTTGTCCGGCGACGGCGCGCCTTGCTGTTGCTGCAAGCCACCCTTGTCATCCAGATAGAAAATCGCTGGCGTTGCCGACAGTTCCAGCTCTTCCATCAACTTCATGTTGGCATCGAGCTTGGCTTCGATATCCGCCGGAATCTTGTCCAATGCCTGCAATTTGCTGCCCTTGCCGGCGGCTTCGTGTTCTTCCAGGGCTTTTTGCGGGTCTTTGGCGGCCAGCAGCGCGGCGGATTTGCCTGGGCTGTCTTCGCGAATGATGCCGACCATGATGTGGCGCAATTGCACCTTGCCGGCCTTGACCCACGGGCGTGCCTGTTCCCAGAACATGTTGCAGTACGGGCAGTTGGGGTCACTGAACAGGTAGACGGTGCGCGGCGCGTTTTTGTCGCCGTCCTGGATCCAGTTGCTGTGTTCCATCTTGGCCCAGACTTCCTTGGCCATCGGCGCGTACACCAGTTTCTCCAGTGGCGCGTTGCTCAGGTCATTGCCCTGGGCGTCGTACAGGTTGCCGGCCAGCACACTTTTGCCGTCGGCGGTCAGGTACAGGGCCATGCCACGGTTCTGGTATTGCGCGGCGTAGCCGGTGAGGCCGCTGGGCGCGTCGAACTTGCCGAGGATCTTGGCACCCTTGGCTTCGATCTGTTTGATCGGCGCCGGCCAGTCTTCGGCCTGGGCCAGTGTGGCCGCAAGCGTCAGCGGCAGCAGGGTCAGCAGGTGGCGGAGTCTTGGCATGTCGGTTTCCTTGTGGCAGCAGGGGCAGTGTCGAAGGGTTCCATGGCTCGGGCCAGGCTGGCCTGGGACAACTCGCCCAGGTGGCTATTGATCAGGCGCCCATCGGCTTGGTAGAACAGGGTTGTCGGCAAGGCCATCGAACCCACGGCCTGGCCAAGGCGGCCACTCGCATCAAACAGCACGTTGTCGAGGGTCAGGCCCTGGGTGGCGAGAAAGGTGCTGACGCTTTGCATGCTTTCGGCCTGGTTGACGAACAGGAAGGTCACGTCCGGGCGTTGGTGTTGCGCACGCTCCAGCACCGGCATTTCACGGCGGCACGGCGGGCACCAGGTGGCCCAGAGGTTGATCACCAGCGGCCCGCCTTTGTAGTCGGCCAGTTGCACCACGTCGCCATTGGCGTTGCGCAAGGTAATGTCCGGCAATTGTGCGCCCTTGTCGTAGAGGCTCAGGGACACACTGGTCAGGCCCCAGAACACCAGGCCCGTGACTACCCCGGCACTCAGAGGTGTGCGCATGGCCGGACGGCGCCAGCCGTAGAACACGGCGCCCAGCACCAGTGCAATCACGCCGGGCCAGGGCAGGAAGCCGCCGTCGCGCAGGTCGACTATCTGCAATGGGTTGTGGCTGTAGTCGCTCCAGTACATCAGTACAAAGCTTAAGCGTGCCACCAGCATGCCCAGCAAAAACAGGCTGAACAGCACCGATTCGGGGTTTTCACCGCCACGCTTGGCCACGCGCCAACCCACCAGCGTGGCTAGAATCAGCGCGCTGATCAGCAGGATGTGATTCAGGGCGATGGCGAACGTACCGATGGTCAGGGTCAGCATCAGCGCGCGTCTCGGGTTTGCGTCCAGCGTTGCAGGAAGGCGGCGGCATCCACTTCGCCGGTGATGCGTTGGGCGCGACGTTCTTCACCGTCCGGGCCGATCCACACGAAGCTCGGTGGCCCCGGCACCTTGTAGCGCCCGAGCAGCTCGCGGCTGGCGGCGTTGTCGGCGGTGACGTCCAGGCGCAACAGGCGCACGTCTTTAAGCGCGTCCATCACCTGGGGTTGGCCGAAAACTTGTTTTTCCATGATCTTGCATGACACGCACCAGTCGGCGTAGTAGTCCACCAGCACCCACTGGCCCTGGGCCTTGGCGCTGTCGAGCTGGCTTTGCAGCACGGCTGGGTCGTTGATGGTCATGAACGCATCGTGGGCGCTGGGTGCAGCGCCAACCTTGGAGCCGCTGTAAACCTTCAACGGTTGCCACAGGTCGTCACTGCCACCGGCCGCGCCCACTACCAGCAGCGCACCCCACAGGCCCAGCACCAGCGAGCCGGCGCCGAATACCTTGGCCGCCAGCCCGTATTCGCGGGCAAGTGTCCAGCCGCAGTAGGCCATCACCAGCGCCAAGGCGCCCCACAGGCCGAGCCACAGGCTTTCGCCGACCACCGGGCGGATCATCAGCACGGCAGTGCCGAGGAACAGGAAGCCGAAGATGCCCTTGAGCACGTTCATCCAGGTGCCCGGCTTGGGCAGGAAACGGTTGCCTACGGTCACCAGCAGCAACAGCGGAATACCGATGCCGATGCCCATGGCGAACAGGATCAGGCCGCCGTGCAGCGCGTTGCCGCTCTGGGCGATATACAGCAGGGCACCCGCCAGTGGCGCGGTCATGCACGGGCCGACCAACAGGCCGGACAGCGCACCGAGAATACCGGCGCCGACCAGGCTGCCACCGCTTTGCTGGCGGCTGACGTTGTCCAGGCGATCACGCAGGAAGGTCGGCAGTTGCAGTTCAAAGAAGCCGAACATCGGCAGGGCCAGGATCACAAACAGCGCGGCGAAGCTGCCAAGGATCCACGGCGTTTGCAGGAGGGCGGCAAGGTTGCCGCCCAGCAGCGCGGCCAGTACGCCGAGCGCCGCATACACCAGCGCCATGCACACCACATAGCTGCTGGCCAGGGCAAAGCCACGGCGGGGGGTGGCGCCGCTGCCGACCACCAAACCCGCGAGGATCGGCAGCATCGGCAGCGAGCACGGGGCAAATGCCAGCAGCAGGCCCAGGCCGAAGAACACCAGCAGGCTCCAACCCAGGCTGCGCTGTTGCAGGCCGCTGGCCAGGCTTTGGTCCTGGGCTTGTGCGGTGGCCGCTACGGCCGGGTTGCCGCCCAGGTCTACAGTGATCGACTGCGGCGGGTAGCACAGGCCGGCATCGGCGCAGCCCTGCCAGCCGAGCTTGAGCTGGCCGGTGGCGCCCGCCGGGACCTTCACTTCCAGGCCCTGGCGGTACACTTGCTGTTCGCCGAAGAATTCATCGCTGTGGGCTTCGCCTTGCGGCAGCACGGGTTTTTCCGCCAGCCCGTCGAACTTCATGCGTTGCTGATAAAGGTAATAACCATCGGCAATCTGCCAAAACAGCTGGGTTTCGCCGCTATCAAGACGCTCGGAGGTAAAGGTGAACGCTTTGCCCACCGGCAGGAAGTCGGGTTTGCTCTCGAATGGATTGCCCGGCGCGGCCTGGGCGAGCCCTGCGAATAACACCAGCAGAAAGGTAAACAGATACCGCATGGTCAAGCCTTAGTTTGATGCAAGTTAGGCACACAATGTGTGGCGTTGATTAACCGATGATTAACCGGGCGCTATTCTAAACTGAGCCTGCCGGTTTTCACGGCATAATCGGCGCTTAATCCGCCCAACCTTTAATTCCCCCATCTTTCATGAAGGGTTAACCATGCACGTACTGGTCTGTGAAGACGACGAACTGATCGCCAGCGGCATCGTGGCCGGGCTTGGCGCCCAGGGCTTTACCGTCGAGCGCGTGGCCTCGGCCGCCGCTGCACGCGCGATGCTCAAGGCCGCCACGTTCGACATCATGGTGCTCGACCTCGGCCTGCCCGATGAAGACGGCCTCAAATTGTTGCAACAACAGCGCAGCCAGGGCCTGGAAATCCCGGTGCTGATCCTTACCGCGCGCGATTCAGTCACCAACCGTGTCGACGGCCTGCAAGCCGGTGCCGACGACTACCTGCTCAAACCCTTCGACCTGCGTGAACTTGCCGCACGCCTGCAAACCCTGTTGCGCCGCGTGGCGGGGCGCCGGGTCAACCTGATCGAACATGGCCAACTGGCCTACGACCCCAGCAGCCGCGAGACCTTCCTGGCCGGCCAGCCGGTCGACCTGTCCCGCCGCGAGCAAGCCTTGTTGCAAGCCCTGTTGCATAACAAGGGCCGTGTGCTGTCCAGCGAACAGCTTAAAGACAGCGTCTACGGCTTCAACGACGAACTGGAAAGCAACGCCCTCAACGTGCACATCCACCACCTGCGGCGCAAATTGGGTAACGGCATCGTCGAAACCGTGCGCGGCCTGGGTTATCGCCTGGGCACGGCGGATGGGGGAGAGGACGCGTCGTGATGAGTTTGCGCCTGCGCCTGACGTTCAAGTTGGGCGCCGCTTTTGTGCTGATCTGGATTCTGGCAGCCGCCTGGATGCTCAACGATCTGCGCAACCAGATGATGTTTTCCCTCGACCAGCGTCTGGTGGCATCGGCGCGCATGGTGGCCGGGCTGACCGAGCAGATGCCGGGCCTGGCCAGTGTGAGCGGCGCGCCTACGCATTTGCGCACTGAACAACTGAACGTGCCAGGCGGCATGGCCTGCCAGGTCAGCTCCCTGCGCGGGGAAATCCTGGCGCGCAGCCACATGACCCCGGATGAAGGCCTGGAGTCGCGCAAAAGTGGCTTTCGCGACCAGATTATCGACGGTGTGGGCTGGCGCAGCTTCACGTTGTCCCGTGGCGACCTGCTGATCACCACCGCCGACCGCCAGGTGGAGCGTGAGGCGCTGAACCTGTCGATCCTGCTGGCGGCCTCGGTGCCGGTGGGCGTAGCCCTGCTGGGCTGCCTGTGCCTGTTGTGGCTGGGCATCGGCCAAAGCCTGTTGCCACTTAACCGCATGCGCGATGCCCTGATGCGCCGCAGTGCCGACTCCCTCGAACCGCTGCAGATTCACCCACTGCCCAGCGAGTTGAAGCCGCTGCTCGACACCCAGAACCAACTGTTGCAGCGCATTGCCAAGACCATCGAGCGCGAGCGCCGCCTCACCGGCGATGCTGCCCACGAACTGCGCAGCCCGCTGACGGCGATCAAAACCCACCTGCAAGTGGCCCGCATGACCGACGGCGCCGCCCGCGACCAGTCCCTGGCCCACGCCGAAGAGGGCGCCGACCGCTTGCATCGCACCCTGGAGCAATTGCTGCTGCTGGCGCGGGTCGAGGGCAGCTTGTCGTTTGACGATGGCTTGCAATCAAGTGCCGAACAAGTGGCGCGGCTGGCGATTCAGGATGCCAATGCCGGCGATAACCGCCGCATCGACCTGATCCTGGCGGACAACCTCACGCAAGCGCCGGTGGAAATGCCGGTGGCCCTGGCGGTAGCGGCCTTGCGTAACCTGTTGGATAACGCGCTGCGCCATACGCCGGGTGACACTCGCGTTGAGCTGAGCGTGTTCACCAGCGCCGACACCGTGGTATTTCGCGTGCGCGACCATGGCAAGCAGATTTCTGCCGAAGACTTGCAATACCTGACCCAACGTTTCTGGCGCAATGGCAGCAGCGAGGGTTGTGGCTTGGGCCTGGCGATCGTGCAGGCCATCGTGCAGCGCTGCTCCTGCTCGCTGAAATTCGACAGCCAACCGGATGGCCTGCGGGTCGATCTGGGGATGCCGTTGCGACGCTGAGGACTTTTCTTCAAGCACTGAATAATTACCGCCAGCCTGAAATTGATCCCTTCAGGATGGCGGTAATTTTTTTGCGTTTGAACGGGCTGAATGACTCAGCCTGTATTGAAAAGGACGGTTCTTATGTTGGTGATCGACAGCAGTTTCCCCGCTAAAGATTTTAATCAACGCAATGGCGAGGCTGTGCGGCAGGTGATCCTGCATTACACCGCGGCGCCCTTTGCGTCGTCTTTGCGTACCCTGACACAAGGTGGCGTCAGCGCTCACTATTTGCTTCCTGACCCTGATGAGCCCAGCTATGGCGCTGCCGGTTATGACGAACTGCGGGTGTTTCGCCTGGTGGACGAGGACAAACGGGCCTGGCATGCCGGGGTTAGCCATTGGGGCGGGCTGGATAACCTCAACAGCCGTGCGATCGGCATCGAGATCGTCAATTTGGCGCGCGATGATGCCGGGGTCTTTACCTTCCCCGAATATGGCCGGGAGCAGGTTGATACGTTGATCGCGTTGGTTCGCGACATGCTTGGGCGTTATCCGCAGGTGGGGCCTCTGGATGTGCTCGGGCATTCGGATGTGGCGTATTGGCGCAAGAGTGATCCGGGGCCTCGGTTGCCTTGGCGGTACTTGTTCGAGGCCGGGATCGGCGCCTGGTTTGATGAGACTACGCGCAGGATGTACCAGCGACGGTTTTGTCTTGGGTTGCCGCCGGAAGTAGAGGTGGAGCGGGCATTTCAGCGGTGCGGGTATAAACCGGCCTGGAACCGGCAGGCGTTTGAATGGAGGACGCGGGCGTTCCAGATGCACTTTCGGCCGCGCGATTATTGCGGGGTGCTGGATGGGGAGACGTGTGCGATTTTGTATGCGTTGAATGAGCGGTATAGAGGGATCTGTTGAGCGTTCCTCCGCTCTGCGTGGGAATGCCGCCCCGGACGCTCCGCGTCCCGCTTTCGATCAAAAACCACAACAAGCCTAAATCCCCCCAGCGCTGGTGCGTTTCCAGAACATGAAATCCGCACATACGCGGATCGCCCGTTTGGTCACCCCTACCCGCGTATTGAGGGATCGAGAGATGTCAGTCGCTACCAGCCGTATCGAAGACGCACCGGTGCATGCAGGCGCAGCACCGGTGGAAACGCTCTACCACTTCGAAGAAACCCCGCTGCTGGCCCGCCAGCGTCAGCAAGAGTCCAACGCCCGCAGCTACCCTCGGCGTATCCCGCTGGCGCTCAAGCGGGCCAAGGGCATCTATGTGGAAGACGTCGAAGGCCGTAGCTTTATCGACTGCCTAGCCGGTGCTGGCACCTTGGCATTGGGCCACAACCACCCGGTGGTGATCGCAGCCATCCGGCAGGTGCTGAGCGACGAGCTGCCACTGCACACGCTCGACCTGACCACGCCGGTCAAGGACCAGTTCGTCCAGGACCTGTTCGGGCTGTTGCCGGCAACGCTTGCGCAGGAAGCGAAAATCCAGTTTTGCGGCCCCACCGGCACCGACGCAGTGGAAGCCGCGTTGAAGCTGGTGCGCACGGCCACCGGTCGCAGCACGGTGCTGTCGTTCCAGGGCGGTTACCACGGCATGAGCCAGGGCGCGCTGAGCCTGATGGGCAGCCTGGGGCCGAAAAAACCCTTGGGCGCTCTGCTGGGCAATGGCGTGCAATTCTTGCCGTACCCCTATGACTACCGCTGCCCATTCGGGCTGGGCGGCGCAGAAGGCGTGCGGGTCAACCTGCATTACCTGGAAAACCTGCTCAACGACCCGGAAGCCGGCGTGCTGTTGCCGGCGGCGGTGATTGTCGAGGTGGTGCAGGGCGAGGGCGGTGTGATCCCGGCCGATCTCGACTGGTTGCGCGGTCTGCGCCGCATCACCGAGCAGGCCGGTGTGGCCTTGATCGTGGATGAAATCCAGAGCGGTTTCGGTCGTACCGGCAAGATGTTTGCCTTTGAACACGCCGGCATCATCCCGGATGTTGTGGTGATGTCCAAGGCCATTGGCGGCAGCTTGCCGCTGGCGGTGGTGGTGTATCGCGACTGGCTCGACACCTGGTTGCCGGGCGCGCATGCCGGAACGTTCCGGGGTAATCAAATGGCGATGGCGGCGGGCTCGGCGGTGATGCGCTACCTCAAGGAACACGACCTGGCCGGCCATGCGGCGGCCATGGGCGAGCGCCTGGCTGAGCACCTGCGCATCCTGCAGCGCGACTTCCCGCACCTGGGCGATATTCGTGGGCGTGGGCTGATGCTGGGCGTTGAGCTGGTCGACCCCAACGGCACGCCCGATATCCAGGGCCACCCGCCGGTGCATCGCCAACTGGCACCGCTGGTGCAGCGCGAATGCCTCAAGCGTGGCCTGATCCTGGAGCTGGGCGGCCGGCACGGCAGCGTGGTGCGCTTCCTGCCGCCGCTGGTGATCACCGCCGCCGAAGTCGACCGCGTGGCCGAGATCTTCGGGCGTGCGCTGGTGGCAGCCGTCGCCAGCCTCTAATTTTTAGCGGGCCTGGTACGTTTCTACAGATATCAGTGCTGCGCGTGGTGCGCAGCCAGTTTTTTAGCGATGGAGAACAGCAATGACCTCAGTATTTGACCGCGACGACATCCTGTTTCAGGTAGTGGTCAACCACGAAGAACAGTATTCCATCTGGCCCGACTACAAAGTGGTGCCCGAAGGCTGGCGCACCGTGGGCAAGAGCGGCCTGAAGAAAGAATGCCTGGCTTACATTGAGGAAGTCTGGACTGACATGCGCCCGTTGAGCCTGCGCCAGAAGATGGATGGCGCTGCGCTGGCCAACTGATGCGTCGGAGCACTGTGAGCGGGCTTTCTGTGGCGAGGGAGCAAGCTCGCTCGCCACAGTAAGCGCTTCGCTACTGCTTTGTGTTGGTATACAGATAATCCGTCGCCAACGACGCCAGCGTCCGCACCCCCACCACCAACGCCGACTCATCCACAAAGAACCCCGGATTATGGTTCGGCGCCGCTTTGCTCATGTCCTGATCCCTCGGCGTCACCCCCAGAAACACAAACAACCCCGGCGCTTCCTTGGCGTAAAACGAGAAGTCCTCGGCGCCGCCCACCAGTGGGCCTTGCACCACATCATCCTTGGCCGCCCAACGCAGGCTTGGCAGCATTTTTTCGGTGAGTGCCGGGTTGTTGATGGTCGGGTCGTATTTTTCGATGATCGTGACTTCGGCCTTGGCGCCACCGCTTTCGGCGATTTTCTCCACCGTCTGGCGCACGTCCGCGTGCAGTTTCTGGCGAATACCGTAGTCGTAGGAACGGATGGTGCCGCTCATGTCCACCGACTCGGGGATGATGTTGTAGCGGGTGCCGCCGTTGATGGTGCCGATGCTCACCACCGACGGAAACGACGAGATGTCGGTGCGCCGACTCACCACGGTCTGCAAACCGACAATGGTCTGCGCGCCGACGGTGATCGGGTCGATGCCGTCCCACGGGCGGCCGGCGTGGGTCTGTTTGCCGAGGATCTTGATGCGCAGGTCATCGGAGCTGGCCAGGGTCGGGCCAGGCCGATAGGCGATCTGCCCGGCAGGCACACCGGCCCAGACATGCAGGCCGAACACCGCGTCCGGCTTGGGCGCTTTCATCACACCTTCCTGCACCATCATTTTCGCGCCCCAGGTGTTTTTGCCGTCGGGGATAAAGTCGCTCGGGCCTTCTTCGGCCGGCTGGAAATAAAACACCACGGTGCCGGGCAGGCGCTCACGCATGCCGCTGAGGATTTTCGCGGTGCTCAGTAGGATTGCCGTGTGAGCATCGTGGCCGCAGGCGTGCATCACGTCGACTTCCTTGCCCAGGTAGGTGCCTTTGGCTTTGGAGGCAAAGGGCAAGTCGGCGACTTCCTTGACCGGCAGCGCATCCATGTCGGCACGCAGGGCCACGGTCGGGCCGGGCAGCGCGCCTTTCAAGATGGCGACCACGCCGGTGCGGGCCACGCCGGTTTTGACGTCAAGGCCCAGGTCGCGCAGTTGTTTGGCGACCAGTTCGGCGGTGCGGGTTTCGGTATTGCCCAACTCGGGGTGGGCGTGAATATCGCGGCGGGTTTCCAGCAACGCCGGTTCGAGGATTTTGGCCTGGGCGGCGATTTCTTCCCGGGCACTCTCCAGGTCATTGCCCTGGCCACTGCTGGCGGCAATCACCGCGCTGCTGGCGAGCCCGCACAGCATGCCGAAAACCCATTGGTGTGTCAGACCGTTTAAACGCATACAGACCTCTCCTTGTTTATTGTTGTTGATCTTTCTCCTGCACCGTACCGGCGGTCACCACCTGCACGCTCAAGCGCGGTGTTGCCAGGTCCAGCCCGGCTTCATCCAGATGACGCTTGAGTGACAGGTTGAACGCCCGCGACACTTCCCACTGCTTGATCGGCGCGGTCTTGAAGCGCGCCCGCAGGATCGCGCTGCCGGACTCAAAGCTTTCCACACCTTGAATCTCCAGCGGCGACCAGATGTTGCGGCGTTGCAGCGGGTCGTTGCGCATTTTCTGGCCGACATCACGCATCAGCTTGATGGCGTCGTCGATCTCCATGTTGAAGGGGATCGCCACCCGGAAGATCGCGTAGCCGAACTCCCGCGAGTAGTTCTTGATGCTCTTGATTTCACTGAACGGGATGGTGTGCACAATGCCGTCGATGTCGCGCAGGCGCACGGTGCGGATGGTCAGGCCTTCGACAGTGCCGAGGTGGCCGCCGACATCCACGTAGTCATCAATCGCCAGGGAGTCTTCGATGATGATGAACAGGCCGGTGATCAAGTCCGCGACCAGCGACTGTGCGCCAAAACCGATGGCGATACCGATCACACCGGCACCGGCCAGCAGCGGCGTGACGTTCATGCCCATGTTCGCCAGGGCGACGATGGCGGCGATGATAAAAATGGTCACGAACAGCACGTTGCGGATCAGCGGCATCATGGTCTGCGCACGCGCATTGGCCAGGCCTTTGCGCGAGCGGGTGAGGGCATGGTGGATCGCGGTGTCGCTGAGGATCCAGATCAGCCAGGCAAACAGCAGCGTGCCGCCCAGGCCGAACAGCTTGACGCTGACTTCATGGCCGTCACCTTCGGTGAAGCGAATCATCGACAAGCCCCACACGCGCAGGCCCAGCTCGATGAATACCAGCCACACCACCAGATGGGCCAGGGTGTAGACGAAGCTTTTCAGGCGCTCGGAGTACAGCGCGTGGCGCTTGTGCCCACGTTGCGGCTTGAGCGCATGGCGGCGCACCAACCCGTTGATCACCATGCACAACACCAGCAATACCGTGCACAGCAGCGACTGGCGCAGCGCGGTGCTGGTGTCGCCGGCCGACAGGAAGGTGGCGAACAGCGAGATGCCCACCAGCAACAACGCCGGGATGTACCAGAAGGAGCCGATGATCGAGAGCGTGTCGGTGAGGGCACGGCGTGTAAGGCGGCGCGACAGCGGTTGGTTGCGGATCAGGTGCGCGATCGGGCGGCGGAAGCGCAGGATAAACACGCCGGTGGACAGCGCGGCCATCACATTGGCGACGGTCGCGGCGGTGTGGGCCAGATGCTGGCCAAGCGCCGCAACCAGCCTTGGGTCGCTCAAGGCTTCACCGAAGGCGGCAAAACTGCCGATCCACCACAGCGGACGGAAGGCCTGGTGGCGCAGGATATACAAGGCCCGGTGACGGTGTGGGCCGTCGAGAACCGAGAAGGCAATCACGCAGATTGCCGAGAAACAGGTGCCGATCACCAGCGCATAGGCCAGCACCATCGCCAGGGATTTGCCCAGGGACGAAGGCAGTGCATAGCTGAGGTAAACCGTGATGATCAACGCAATCAGCCACGGCCCCAGTTTACGCAGGGCGAAGCGCACCATGTCCCAGGTACGCGGGTGTTGCGGCAGTTCTTCGGGCAGGCCGAAACGTTCTCGCACACGGTGGCTGAGCCAGATCAGCGCGGCGGCCAGCAGGCTCCACACTGCCAGGATCACGGCAAAACCGAAAATGATCGGCAGCCATTCTGTGGCCGGCAGCATCAGTGCCGTGAGTTCTTCCTGGGCCAGGTCGATCTCGTTGGACCAGCGCCCCAACGGGCTGTCGGCCCCGGAAAACTGGGCTTCAAGCTCGGCCAGGGTGCTACCGATCAAGCCGAGCACGCCTTGTTCGGCAGCGGGCTGGGCTTTTTGCGTGGCTTCGCGCAGCTTCTTCAGGTCGCTCAGCAGTTGGGTGCGCTGCTGGTCGTTTTCCAGGGTCTTGATCACCTCGTCCAGCGACTGGCCCAGCGGCACATCGGCCTGAGGCTGGGTCTTGTTGGTGCTGCCCAGCAGGCCGGGCAGGCTCACGGCTTGCGCTGGCGCAAGGGGCAGCAGCGTGAGCAGGGCGATCAGAAAATAGCAGGGCAGGGCAAAGAGACGGGAAAGCACGAGGCGGTCAACCTTGAAAACGACGAATTGACCGAGTGTACGAGGCCGCTATGCCCAATGCGAGTGCATTTGTTATTCCGCCAGTTTGGCAAGGATCTTGTAAACCACAGTGCCGAGGATCAACAGCATACCGACCCACATACCAAACACACCCACCGGCTTGTCGCGAAAGTTGAAGCCGGTCGCGAGCAGGATCATGCCGATGATGATGGGAATGAGCATGGCGTGGAACGAAGACATGGAGATCATGGGGCGACGGCCTTGTCGGAGTGGGAATACTGACAAGTCTAGGCCGGATTGTGGGAAGTTGGAGTGATATGGGTCAGGTTTATGCAAAACCAACTGTGGGAGCGGGCTTGCTCGCGAATGCGGTGTGCCAGTTACAGATGAATTGACTGACACTCCGCTTTCGCGAGCAAGCCCGCTCCCACAGTTTTGACCGCATTCAGCCCCTGAGGTCAGGGCAAATCGCGGCTCGCATAAAACGCGCCCAACACCTTCACCAGGTGCGCCAGATCATGGCTGCCACACAGCTCACGAATCGAGTGCATGGCAAACGTCGGCAAGCCGATATCCACGGTGCGCACGCCCAGGTGGCTGGCGGTGATCGGGCCGATGGTCGAGCCGCAGCCCATGTCGCTGCGCACTACAAAGCTCTGCACCGGCACTTCCTGGGCCATGCACAGGTGGCGGAAGAACCCGGCGGTTTCGCTGTTGGTGGCGTAGCGCTGGTTGCTGTTGACCTTGATCACCGGGCCGGCGTTGAGTTTGGGGCCGTGGTTGGCGTCGTGTTTCTCGGCGTAGTTAGGGTGCACGCCGTGGGCATTGTCTGCCGAGACCAACAGTGATTTCTGAATGGTGCGTACGAATTCCTCACCTTCCGGTAGAAGACGGCGCAGGGTCTGTTCCAGCATCGGGCCATCCGCGCCGCAGGCCGAACAGGAGCCGACTTCTTCGTGGTCGTTGCACACCAGCACGCAGGTTTCGTCGTTTTCGCTGGTGAGCAAGGCTTGCAGGCCGGCGTAGCACGACAGCAGGTTGTCCAGGCGCGCACCGGCGATGAAATCGCCATTGAGGCCGATCACCGCAGCGCTTTGCGTGTCGTAGAAACTCAGCTCGTAGTCGAGCACCACATCGGCGTTGAGGCCGTGTTCGCGGGCGAGTTGCTCAGTGAGCACGGCGCGGAAGTCCACCCGCTCGTCACCGGCAAACTGCGCAAGGATCGGCGGCAGCTCGGTCTGTGCATTGATCGCCCAGCCCTGGTTGGCTTCACGGTTCAGGTGAATAGCCAGGTTGGGGATGATGGCAATCGGCAACTTGAAGTCGATCAGTTGGCTCTCGACCTTGCCGTCGCGGCGGAAGGTCACGCGGCCGGCCAGCGACAGGTCGCGGTCGAACCACGGCGCCAGCAGCGCGCCGCCGTAGACTTCCACGCCCAACTGCCAGAAGCCCTGGCGTTGCAGCTCCGGCTGGGGTTTGACCCGCAGGCACGGGCTGTCGGTGTGGGCGCCGACCATGCGGATACCGTCTTGCAGCGGCGAATGCTTACCGAGCTTGAAGGCGATGATCGAGGAATCGTTACGGGTGACGTAATAGCGCCCGTTGGCCTCGGTGGCCCAGGTTTCACGCTCGTCGAGACGCTGGTAACCGGCCGCTTCCAGGCGCTGGGCGAGGGCGGCAGTGGCATGAAAAGGAGTAGGGGAGGCCTTGAGGAAGTCGATCAGGCCTTGATTCAACGCTTCGCGCATAAATAGCTCCAGACAGCAATGCGCGGAGTTTACCGTATTGGCTCCACATTTGAAGTGAAGCTACTCGCTTGAAAACCCTGCAAGGCCAATGTGGGAGCTGGCTTGCCTGCGATAGCGGTGTGTAAGCCAATATATTTGGCACAGACAGATCGCTATCGCAGGCAAGCCAGCTCCCACATTTGACTGTATTTTCAGCTTAAAAAGGTGCAGGGCACTCAAAGCGCAGCCGCTCGCCGCTTTGCGGGTGCGTAAAGCTCAACATGCTCGCATGCAGGCACAGGCGTGGCCAGGCGGCCAGGGCTTGTTCATGGGCGTACAAGCCATCACCGAGCAGCGGATGGCCGATCGACAGCATATGCACCCGCAACTGGTGCGAACGCCCGGTGATCGGCGTGAGTTCCACGCGGCACCAATCGCCACAACGCTCCAGCACTTTCCAGAAGGTCAGTGCGTTTTTGCCAAACTCATAGTCGACTACGTGGCGCGGCTTGGTCGGCGGGTCGTAGCGCAAAGGCAGGTCAATGCTGCCGCTGTCCAGCTCCGGCTGGCCCCAGGCCAAGGCGGTGTAGGCTTTTTCGGTTTCGCGGTCATGAAACTGCCGCGACAGTTCGCGGTGACTGTCGGCGTCCCGCGCGAGCAGGATGATCCCCGAGGTTTCCCAGTCCAGGCGATGCACGATGCGGGCTTCGGGGTAGCCGTTTTCCTGCAGGCGGGTGATCAGGCAGTCTTTGTTGTCATCGGCGCGGCCAGGCACCGAGAGCAACAGGGTCGGCTTGTTCACCACCAGGACGGCGGCGTCCTGATGCAGGATATGAATAGTGGACAGCGGCATTAAACAGCCTCGTAACAAACGCCAACGGCGGCTCGGCCACCCGGTTCCCAAACGGGATCAAGGTGATCGAGCCGCCGTGGCGGCCGCCTTTTCGATTAACGATCAGGCAGGGTGATATTGAGTTCCAGAATCGAGCAGCTGCCGTCGTTTTCCAGGGCGACATGCACGTCATCGTTGCCGATATTGACGTACTTGCGGATCACCTCGACCAGTTCCTTCTGCAAGGCTGGCAGGTAGTCCGGGGTACTGCGTTGGCCGCGTTCGTGCGCCACGATGATCTGTAGACGCTCTTTCGCTACCGACGCGGTACTTGGCTTTTTGTTGGCGCGAAAGAAGTCGAGAAATTTCATTATTTAGTTGCCTCCAAAGATACGCTCGAAGAATCCCTTCTTCTTAACATCGAGGAAGCGATGTTCCACGGTCTTGCCCAGCAAGCGATCAACTGCATCGCTGTAC
Organism: Pseudomonas sp. 2995-3; assembly: GCF_002742565.1. Lineage (NCBI taxonomy): Bacteria > Pseudomonadati > Pseudomonadota > Gammaproteobacteria > Pseudomonadales > Pseudomonadaceae > Pseudomonas > Pseudomonas sp. 2995-3. The sequence goes on from NZ_LJSB01000176.1 coordinate 385,030, forward strand.
GCCTGGCCGGCGTCGCTCTGGTCATCAAGAATCACCGGAACACCTTGGTTGGAAGCCTTGAGGACCGCCTGGGATTCGGGGATCACGCCCAGCAGGGTCACTGCGAGGATTTCCTTCACGTCTTCAACGCCGAGCATTTCGCCGTTGCTGACGCGCTCAGGGTTGTAACGGGTGAGCAGCAAGTGCTCCTTGATCGGGTCTTCACCTTTCTCGGCGCGCTGGGACTTGCTGGCCAGCAGGCCGAGCATGCGGTCCGAGTCACGTACCGAGGAGACTTCCGGGTTGGTGACGACGATGGCTTCATCGGCGAAGTACATCGCCAGGTGAGCACCGGTTTCGATACCGGCCGGGGAGTCGCACACCACGTATTCGAAGGTTTCTTTCAGTTCGGCGAGGACTTTGCCTACGCCTTCTTTGGTCAGCGCGTCTTTGTCGCGGGTCTGGCTGGCAGCCAGTACGTACAGGTTCTCAAGGCGCTTGTCCTTGATCAGGGCCTGTTGCAGGTTGGCTTCGCCGTTCACCACGTTGACGAAGTCGTACACCACGCGGCGTTCGCAGCCCATGATCAGGTCGAGGTTACGCAAACCGACGTCGAAGTCGACGATGACTGTTTTGTGGCCGCGCAGAGCGAGGCCGGTACCGATAGCGGCGCTGGTGGTGGTCTTACCCACACCACCCTTGCCGGATGTAACCACGAGAATCTTGGCCAAGGTGTTTCACCCCTAAGGAAAAAGGACTTTTCAGCCCCTGAAAAACATCTCTTGGAACTCGCTGCAGGCGGACAGCCTTTGTAGGAAAAAGATGTGGTTTCCGCAGGGAAACGCCAACTTCCAATTATTCCTACACAAGTCTTGCCGGTTTCGCTTTGCTATCAGAGTCTAGAGATGCTTGGAAAATGCGGCAGTATCCGTTAAAGACGGATGATGTTCAACACATCGCCCGACAGGCTGACCTGCACCCCGGCCCCCCACAGCGGATCACGGCGCAAATCTTCTGAAACCTTGTACTGGCCTGCGATGGACACTAGCTCAGCGCTCAACTGCTGGCAAAAAATCCGCGCCTTGGTATCGCCCTTGATGCCGGCGAGGGCACGTCCGCGCATGGGGCCGTATACATGGATGTTGCCATCGGCCAGAAGTTCCGCCCCGGGGCTAACCGAGGAGATCACCACCAGATCGCCACCCTGGGCGTAAATCTGCTGCCCGCCGCGTACGGGGGAGGTGATGATCTTTGTAGGCTTGACCGCAGGTTCCGGCGGTTTTTCCGGTTTTTTCTTCACTTCACCTTCCAGCGGTTCGAGCGGGCGCTCGCGGGCACCGGAGGGTGGCAATACGGGCAGTTCAATTGCGATGGCCGCGGCAATGTCTTCGATACGGCTGGCGCGTATGGCCAGGGTGCGCAAGCCGTGGGAGCGGCAGACGCGCATCAAGCCGGGCAAATCAATCGCGCCTTGGCCGGCCGGGAGTTTGTCCAGGGCCAGTACCAGCGGGGCATTGTTGAAGAAGTTCGGCGCCAGGGCGACCTTGGCGGCGAGCTGGCGGTCCAGGGCGTCGAGGTCGTTGCGGGCCAGTTCCAGCACGGTGATGGCGAGCATGCTGCCTTTCAGCTGGAACACGGGATCTTGGTCTAGCGGTTCGGTTTGGCTCATGGTCGGCAAAAGCGGCTTGTCACGAAAAGTGTCGAGACTTATAACGATAACAACCACGGGCCGCAAGCCGAGTCGAACGTTGTAGAATGCGCGGCCCTTGTCTTTACCGGAATCTGTAATGGATCGCCCGCGTTTTCGAGCTGTATTTTTTCACCCGCGCTTTTGGCTGTTATGGCTGGGACTCGGCCTGCTGTGGCTGATTACCCAGTTGCCCTACCGTGCATTGCTGACCATTGGTCGATTACTTGGTGCCGGCATGTACCGTGTGGCTGCTGATCGCCGCCGCATCGCCGCGCGCAACCTCGAGCTGTGCTTCCCGGAAAAATCCGCCAAGGAACGTAAACGGCTGCTCAAGGAAAACTTCGCGTCCACCGGCATCGCTTTCTTCGAGATGGCCATGAGCTGGTGGTGGCCCAAATCGCGCCTGGCACGCCTGGCCCATGTCGAAGGGCTTGAGCATTTGAAGCAGGCGCATCTGGATGGCAAGGGTGTGATCCTGATGGCGTTGCACTTCACCACCCTGGAAATTGGCGCGGCCCTACTCGGGCAGAAGCACACCATTGATGGCATGTACCGCGAGCACGGCAACCCGCTGTTCGACTTCATTCAGCGCCGTGGCCGTGAGCGGCACAACCTCGATTCCCTGGCGGTAGAGCGCGACGACGTGCGCGGCATGCTCAAGCTGCTGCGTTCGGGCCGCGCCATCTGGTATGCGCCGGATCAAGACTACGGCGCCAAGCAAAGCATTTTTGTTCCGCTGTTCGGCATCCAGGCCGCTACCGTGACCGCCACCAGCAAGTTTGCGCGGCTGGGCAAGGCGCTGGTGATGCCCTTCACCCAGGAGCGCCTGGCCGATGGCAGCGGTTATCGCCTGGTGATCCACCCGCCGCTGACCGACTTCCCCGGTGAGAGCGACGAGGTTGACTGCCTGCGCATCAACCAGTGGGTCGAAGCCTCGGTGCGCGAATGCCCCGAGCAGTACCTGTGGACGCACCGGCGCTTCAAGAGCCGCCCGCCCGGCGAGGCTAAGCTGTACGAACCGCGCCGCCGGTAACCGCTACTTTTCTTCCAGGGAGTGACGCAATGCGCCCAGCTGAACCGGTCACAGGCTTGATTCTTTCCGGTGGCGGGGCGCGAGCGGCGTATCAGGTGGGCGTACTGGCGGCGATTGCCGAGTTGCTGCCGCCGGGGGCGCCGAATCCTTTTCCGGTGATTGTCGGCACCTCCGCCGGCGCGATCAATGCGGTGAGCCTGGCCAGTGGCGCCACGGATTTCACTGCGGCCATCCAACGCCTTACCGCCTTCTGGCAGGGCTTTCGCAGCCATCTGGTGCTGCGCAGCGATTGGCCGGGCGTGGTGCACCAGGCCAGCCGTTTCTTTATCCATAGCCTGTTGGGCCTGGGTGCCCAGGTGCCGGTGGCGTTGCTCAACAGTGCGCCGTTGCGCGACTTGCTCAACGACAAACTGCACCTGCACGGCATTGATGAGGCGATCCGCAACAAGCATCTGCATGCAGTCGCGGTCACGGCCTTTGGTTATGAGTCCGGGCAAGCGGTGACCTTCTATCAGGGCGGCGGTAAGATCGATGCCTGGCTGCGCCATCGGCGCATCGGTGTGCCGACCCAACTGACGGTTGAGCACTTGCTGGCCAGCTCCGCGATCCCCTTGCTGTTTGCGCCGGTCAAACTCGACCAGGAATATTTTGGTGACGGTGCCGTGCGCCAATCCGCGCCCATCAGCCCGGCCTTGCACCTGGGTGCCAGCCGGGTGCTGGTGGTGGGCGTGAGCGGCAACCCGCGTGGCAATGAACCTTCGGTGCAACGTACTTACACTGGCCAGGAGCCGACCTTGGCGCAGATTGGTGGGCATATGCTTAACAGCACGTTTATTGACAGCCTGGAAAGCGATATTGAGCTGTTGGAGCGTCTGAACCAATTCAGCCATGTTGCGCCGGGGCTGGCGCCGGTAGAGGTGCTGGTGATTGCGCCCAGCCAGCCGATCGATCAAATCGCGGCGCGGCATCGGCAGGAATTGCCGGCGGCGTTGCGTCTGTTCTTGCGCGGTCCGGGGGCGACCAAGACCAGTGGGGCGGGGGTGTTGAGTTACTTGTTGTTCGAGGCGGGGTATTGCAGCGAGTTGATTGAGCTGGGGCGCAAGGACGCACTTGCCAAGCGCGAGGAATTGTCCAAATTCCTTGGGCTGACAGTGAACTAAATGTGGGAGCTGGCTTGCCTGCGATAGCGGTATTCCTGTACCAACTATGTTGGCTGACAGATCGCTATCGCAGGCAAGCCAGCTCCCACAGGGGATTGGTGTTGCTCAATCAGAAGTGATACTTGACCAGGAAGCTCGCCGTGTCCTGGTTAGTCTTGAACGCGCCGGAATCTTCGATCCCGTACTTGTTCTTCCAGTAGTCATATTCGAAGCCGACATACAGCTGCTTCTCGCCCCAATGCAGCGCCTTGCCCAAGTCGTACTTGACCTGTGGGTTGAAGTGCAGGTTGGCGTGGTAAGTGCCACGGGCGTTCCTGTCGTTGTCCACCACCCAGTCCATGAAGCCGTCGATCAGCACGTTGGAGTTGCCCACGGGAATGGTGTACGACCACACCGGCGTGATCTGCCACACGCCATCGCCCGGGCGGTTGCCTTCGGTCTGGCGCTGGTAGAAGTTCAACTGGAAGTAGTCGAAGCCAGGGATGTTCAGGTCAAAGCCCGGGCCCAGCAGGTACGACTCGTTATCGCCTTCGCCGAACTCGTAAGTGAAGGCCAGCAGCACATCTTTGATCGGGCCGAACGAGAGGTCTTTGTCGAAGATCTTGCCGAACGACAACCGTGGGCTGAACTCGCCGTAGTAGGTGCTTGGGCCGACGTTGCCGTCTTCCTTGCCGTTGTAAAAGATGCGGTCGACGAACAGGAAGTTGTCGCCGTACTTCCACGCATCGGCGTGCTCGAAGGTGACGGTTTGCTGGATCTGCGGGTTAACGGTGAAGTTCTTGCCCCACAGGTACGTCAGGCTGTTGTTCTGCCACTGCAACAAATCGCCTGCCACGGCTTGGCCGCCGGCCAGCAGGGATCCTGCCAGCATCAGGCCTTTGAACATAGGTTTCATTCGGTTGCTCCCGAGTCAAAGTTTTATGGTTGTTTTTCTACGCAGGCGCTCTGGTGTGGCGCCTTTTGGTTCGCTGCAAAAATCGTCTGTTTGGTCAGCTTTAATGCTTTTAGCAAGAGCTGCGCCAAGGTGTTTAAAAAGCCAATAAAAGGCCTTCGGCTGCACTTGATGCAGTCGAATCCGGAGGTTTTTTTCTGCACGTTGGCCGCAGACATTGGGCCAGGATAAGTTGGCCCTGCAGTCAGCTTTTACATTCGCTGTTTTTTTTTGAGTCGATTCGAGCGGGCGCGGAGAATACTGGCTCCCAGGCCTTGGCTCAAGTGCGCTGTTAGAGAGCGCAGGGGGCGAGAATGGGGCGCGGCTTGTGGCCGGCCCCAGGTGAATAGGGTGCATGTGGGTATTTCCTGTTGGTTATTATTTTTGTTGTTGTTTGCTAACAGGCCAAATCAATGCGTGTGGGCGACCGCGGGGCGTTCCGAACCGCCGAGGATGTTGAACAGGATGTTCAGCGACAAGGCGCTGAGGGTGGCCATGGCGATTCCACTGTGGGTAATCGGACTCATCCACAGGGGCAATTGCGCGAAGAATTCCGGGCGCACCACCGGGATCAGGCCCATGCCGATGCTGACTGCCACCAGCAACTGGTTGCGGCGGTCGGCAATGTCGGCCTCCTGCAGGATCTTGATGCCCGTCGCCGCGACCATGCCGAACATGGCAATGGCGGCGCCGCCCAATACTGCCGGTGGAATCGATGCCACCAAAAAGGCGGCTTTGGGCAGCAGGCTCAGCACAATCAGGAACGCCCCGGCCATGATCGTCACCGAGCGGCAACGCACGCCGGTCATCTGCACCAGGCCGATATTCTGGGCGAATGAGGAGTGAGTAAACGTATTGAAGAAACCGGCGAAAAATGAGGCGCCAGCGTCACACAACAGGCCACGGCGCAGCATCCTTGGCGTGACCTCCTGGCCGGTGATTTTGCCCAGCGCAAGAAACATCCCGGTGGACTCGACGAAGATGATCACCACCACCAGGCACATCGACAGGATCGGTGCCAACTCGAACTTGGGCATGCCGAAATGCAGTGGCGTCACCACTTGCACCCACGGTGCCTGGGACAGGCCGCCGAGGTCGACCATGCCGAGCAGGCCGCACAAGCCATAGCCGAGCGCCATGCCGATCAGCACCGAGATATTTACCCAGAAGCCGCGCATGAAACGGTTGATCAGTAAGATGGTGGCCAGTACCAGCGCGGCAATCGCCAGGTAAACCGGCGAGCCGAAGGTGGCGGCGGCACTGCCGCCACCGGCCCAGTTCACGGCCACGGGGAACAGCGACAGGCCGATGGCAGTGATCACGGTGCCGGTCACCAAGGGCGGGAAAAACCGCACGACCTTGGACATGAACGGCGCGATCAGCATGCCGAAAAAACCGGCAGCGATGGTCGCGCCGAAGATGCCCTGCAGGCCGATGCCAGGCATGCCGGCCATGGCCACCATGCTGCCGACGGCGGCGAAACTGGCGCCCATCATCACCGGCATGCGAATGCCCACCGGGCCGATGCCGAATGACTGCACCATGGTGGCAATGCCCGCCACGAGCAGATCGGCGTTGATCAGAAAGGCGATTTCTTCACGGCTCAAGCCTGCGGCCTGGCCAATGATCAGGGGTACGGCGACGGCGCCGCCGTACATCAGCAAGACGTGTTGCAGGCCTACCAGAATCAGTTGCAAGAGGGGCAGCCGCACCATGGCGGGTGCGGCGGGAATCTGCGGTTCGACTAACTCGGTCATGCAACACCTCGGATCTTTTTTATTGTTGTGTTGTTTGGAACGCACTCTGTAAATCACCACAAATCCCTGTGGGAGCTGGCTTGCCTGCGATGGCGCTGGCTCAGCAACTCATCTGGTGGCTGATGCACCGCTATCGCAGGCAAGCCAGCTCCCACATTTTGGATTTGTGTTACTCAGGCTGTCAGTTAGTGCGCGCCCCCTGGTTGATCCAGGTGCCAATCAAATCCCGTTCCTGCTGGGTCATCTGGGTGATGTTGCCCAGCGGCATGATCTGGCTGGCCACGGCCTGCGCTTGAATACGCGCCGCCTGCTGCTGAATCTGCGCCGGGGTATCGAACATCACGCCTGCCGGTGCGGTGCTGAACAGCGGGCTGGTGGGCTTGGCCGAATGGCACACGGCGCAGCGTTCCTGGATCACGCCATGCACCTTGTCGAAATCAATCGTCGCCTGGGCCGGTGCCGCAGCAGGTTCTGCAGCGGGTGCGGCTGGCGCAGCAGGTTTCAAGCCACCGCCCAATGCGGTTTCCGGCAATGGCTGGTACTCGATGGCCGCGGGTGCCTTGGCCACGTCAGGCGCAGTCGAAACAGGTTTAGGACCGGTCACATACGCCAGGCAAATCATCGCCAATGCGCCCACCGGCAACGTCCACGCATACTTCTGGCTGTTATGCCGTGTGTTGAAGTAGTGACGCACCAACACCGCTGCCACCGCGATACCCGCCAGGATCAGCCAGTTGTATTGGCTGCCGTAGGTGCTCGGGAAGTGGTTGCTGATCATGATGAACAGCACCGGCAAGGTGAAGTAGTTGTTGTGACGCGAACGCAGCAGACCCTTGGCCGGCAGCGCCGGGTCAGGTGTGCGGTTCTCGGCGATGGCCGCTACCAGCGCGCGCTGGGCGGGCATGATGATGCGGAATACGTTACCGACCATGATGGTGCCGATCACCGCACCTACGTGCAGGTAAGCACCGCGACCGCTGAAGACCTTGCTGAAGCCGTAAGCGGCCGCAATCAACAGTACAAACAGGATAAAGCCGAGCAGGGCAGGGCGTTTGCCCAGCGCCGAATCGCACAGAAAGGAATAGATGAACCAGCCGACGAACAGTGAGCCAATGCCCAGCAGTACGCCTTCGGGGCCACTGAGGCTGCTGCCCGGGGCCAGCAGGTACAAGGTCGGGTTGGCGTAGAACACTACGCACAGCAGCGCGATGCCCGACATCCAGGTGAAATAGGCTTCCCATTTGAACCAATGCAGGTTGTCCGGCATGGTCGGCGGGGCCAGTTTGTATTTTTCCAGGTGGTAGATACCGCCACCGTGAATCGCCCATAAGTCACCGGCCAGGCCGTCTTTGGGATTGACGCGATTAAGGTTGTTTTCCAGCCAGACAAAATAGAAGGAAGCGCCGATCCACGCGACGCCAGTGATCATGTGAACCCAGCGCACGCTAAGGTTCAGCCATTCCATCAAATGTGCTTCCACAGTCTTTACCTCTCGCCTGTCACCCTTGTTGTCGGGTGATCAGACCTTCTCTTATTGGTGGGGGGCGAGGATCAACCGCTCATCCTCTTTGAAAAAATGCTCATCGCAGTTATTGCCTGTGCCACTGCGATCAACCACCAGGAAGTCATCCCGCTTTTCGATCGTCAGCACCGGGTGGTGCCAGACGCCGCGATGGTAATTAATGCCCTGCCTGCCGTTGGTGACGAAGGCGCGGACCAAGCCCGATACAGGTTCATCGCCAAGTGGCGCGACCACGATCAGAAAGGGGTTGCCGAGCAGCGGGATGAAGGCCTGGCTGCCCAGCGGGTGTCTTTCCAGCATACACACGGTCAGCGGCATGTCCTGCGCATCGGCGCGGAAGATGCTGATGATTGCGTTGTCTTCAGGCTGGGCGGTTTCTACCGTGGCCAGCTTGTGAAAGCGCATGGTCGACCCGTTATTGATCATGAAGTGATCGCTGCCATCGGTTTCGATAACGTCTCCGAAAGGGGCGAAGGCTTCTTTGGTCAGGGGTTCGATCACTAGTGTGCGCATGGCTGTCTTCTTATCCGGATTCTGTGTTGTTTGTTCTATTGCTATCGCGGGCAAGCCCGGCTCCCACATTTTGATCTGTGAATACATTCAAATGTGGGAGCTGGCTTGCCTGCGATGGGCTCACCGCTTATTTAGCGACTTTACCGAGGACCCGCAGGCGGCTCACACCACCATCCGGGAACACGTTCAGGCGGATGTGGGTAATCGGCCCCAGTGCCTTGATCTGCTCGGCAAACGTGTGTTCAGCGTGCATTTCCAGTTTCTGCGCCGGCAGCAGCTCGCGCCAGAACAGCGATTGGGTTTCGATCTGGCTGTCGGTGCCGCCCTTCACGAACGCGCCCTGGATCGAGCAGGTGTCCGGGTAGTTGCCTTTGAAGTGCAGGGTGTCGACCACGATTTTCTCGATCTCGCCGGGGTGGCCCAGGGCGACGATCACCCAGTCATTGCCTGGCGTACGACGACGGGCGGTTTCCCAGCCGTCGCCCATGTTGATGCCACGGCCCGGGTTGAGGATGTTGCTCATGCGGCCGAAGTGTTCGTCGGAGCACGCCAGGGCGCGACCGCCGTTGAGGGCCGCTGCCAGGTCGACCTGTTCGTTGTCGCCCACCGAGGACCAGTCGCGGAACGGCACGCCGTACACACGCAGACGGGCCACACCGCCGTCCGGGTAGATGTTGAAACGCAGGTGGCTGAACGCCTGGTCGTTGTTGATCTCGTGGTAGTGGTGGCTGTTGCCTTGCAGCTCCACGGCCGACAGCACTTCCACCCACTGGGTGTTGGCGTCCGGCTCGCCCGAGGCCAGGAAGCAGGCTTCCAGGGAGGCCGATGGCGGGAAGTTGCCGGTGAAGAATGAAGTGTCGATGTCCACGCCCTTGATCGAGCCGGGTACGCCGAGGCGGATCACCGCGCTGTCGTAGCCTTCGAAGCGCTTGCGGCGTGACTCCCAGCCGTCCATCCACTTGCCGTTGTCATCGAAAACGCCCTCCTTCCACACGGCCGGGGTCGGCTGGAACAGGCGGTTGGCGTCAGCGAACCAGTCATCGGTCACCGAGATGATCTTGGTGCCCAGGCGGGCATCGGCCAGGTTGACGAACTTTTCGAAAGGTACGGCGTAAGCTTTCATTCTTCTTGTCTGCCTTAGATAGAGTGGCTGGGGATGGTCTGTTAGAGGGTCAGTAAACGGAACAACGCGATCTTGTTGATCTCGGCCAGCGCGCATTTGAACTCGGCGTCTGCCGAATTGTGAATGCGCGTTTCGAACGCAGCGAGGATCTGATGCCGGTTGCTGCCTTTTACCGCCATGATGAAGGGAAACTTGAACTTGGCCTTGTAGGCATCGTTCAGCTCGGTGAAGCGCGAGAACTCTTCGGCCGTGCATTGGTGAATCCCCGCGCCAGCTTGCTCATCGGTGCTGGCTTGGGTCAGTTGGCCCTGGACGGCAGCTTTGCCGGCCAGGTCCGGGTGAGCGTTGATCAGCGCCAGCTGGCTGGCATGATCGGCGCTTAACAGGATATCGCTCATGCGCTGGTGCAGGGTTTCGATCTGGTCGACCGAGCTGTCCTGGCCCAGGTCGAAGGCCTTTTCGGCCACCCATGGCGAGTGTTCGTAGATATCGGCGAAAGCGGCGACAAATTCATCGCGGCTCAGGGTCGATGGCTTCAGGGTCTGGAACGCAGTCATTTCGCCGCTCCCGTGTGCGGGTGGGTTTCGTGCCAGTGACGGGCGATGTCAACGCGACGGGTGAACCACACCTGTTCATGGCCTTTGGCGTATTCGATAAACCGTTTCAACGAAGCCAGGCGTGCAGGGCGGCCGATCAGGCGGCAGTGCAGGCCGATGGAAAGCATCTTCGGCGCCTCGGCCCCTTCGGCATACAACACGTCGAACGCGTCCTTGAGGTACTCGAAAAAGTCATCGCCCTTGTTGAAACCCTGCACCTGGGTGAAGCGCATGTCGTTGGTGTCCAGGGTATAAGGGATCACCAAATGCGGCTTGCCGGTCGGGTTGTTCGGCTCCCAGTAGGGCAGGTCGTCGTCATAGGTGTCGCAGTCGTACAGGAAACCGCCTTCCTCCATCACCAGCCGGCGAGTATTGGGGCCAGTGCGGCCGGTGTACCAGCCCAGTGGGCGCTCGCCGGTGAGTTCGGTGAGGATGCGGATGGCTTCGAGCATGTGCTCGCGCTCCTGGGCCTCGTCCATGTACTGGTAGTCGATCCAGCGGTAGCCGTGGCTGCAGATCTCGTGGCCGGCGTCGACCATTGCGCGGATCACATCCGGGTGGCGCTGGGCGGCCATGGCGACGGCGAAGATGGTCAGCGGGATATCGAATTCTTTAAACAGCTTGAGGATGCGCCACACACCCGCACGGCTGCCGTACTCGTACAGCGACTCCATGCTCATGTTGCGGGCGCCTTGCAGCGGCTGGGCCGAGACCATTTCCGAGAGGAAGGCTTCGGACTCTTTATCACCGTGCAAAATGTTGCGCTCACCGCCTTCTTCGTAGTTGAGTACGAACGACAGCGCAATGCGTGCCTTGCCCGGCCAGTGGGGGTGAGGAGGGTTACTGCCGTAACCGATCAGGTCGCGTGGGTAGTCAGCGCTCACTGCAGTCTTCCTTCTTGTTCGTGATAGCAAGTGTGTGTGGCGGCCGGGCAGTGAAAAGACTGGGTGGCGTCACAGCGATGAGTGATTGTATACAACTTATCTGTCACTTTGTAAGCCTACATTTCTGCATTTTTTCTGTATCGCCGGGTTCAGATGCTGTAGCAAGAAACTTGCCTGACTGGTCAGTTAATGGACAAAAGGTCGTTTAAAAGCAAGGTTTACTCACGAATTGACTCATCGAGCAACACCGACGGGAAGATCCAAAGCTTTGTGATTTTTATTGTGTACAATTTTTTTAAAAAGTGTCTTAATCAGCCATCGCCGGCTTTTTCGATGCCCTGAAAAAGTGCAGGTTTCTCTTTTACTGACTTCAGGAGGCGCGAAGACGCCATGGGACGTTTGACCACACACGTTTTGGACGCCGCACACGGCTGCCCCGGTAGCAATATCAAGGTCGAGCTGTACCGCGTCGACGGCGCGCAGCTGGAACGGGTTGCCACTGCCACCACCAACAGCGACGGCCGTTGCGATGCGCCGCTGCTGCAAGGTGACGACTACCGCAGTGGTGTTTACCAACTGCAATTCAGCGCCGGCGACTACTACCGCGCCCGTGGTGTGCAATTGCCGGAACCGGCGTTTCTCGACGTCGTCGTGCTGCGTTTTGGCATCAGCGCCGAACAGGATCACTACCATGTGCCTTTACTGATTTCGCCTTACAGCTACTCCACCTATCGCGGTAGCTGAGTCGTCACCTCGCTTCACACCCCCAAAGCTCTTCGTTGGTTTTTTGCCCGCCCACACTGCGGGCTTTTTTTATTCTGAATGGCTCACGGGCCGCCCAAGTATGTAACGCACCTGGGGCGGTCGAGGTACCTAGGCTCGGCTTTTCTGTATGGAACAGTCCGCCATGAGTACCGACACCACCGCCTGGTTGGCCGCTGAGGCTGCTGCGGCGCAAGCGCTTAATTTTGATGACCCGCAAACCTCGGACGCGCAGCGTGATGCGGCGATTCGCACACTCCTGACCCGACGGCTAAACGCGGTCACGCAGCCCAGCCTTGAAATCAATCGCCTGTACGAAGCCCAAGCCAGGGCCAGAGAGGCGGTAAAACTCTTAAAAGACTTGATTGGGCGTGCGCCGAGAGTCTTGGGCATTATCCGGGGCGCATTACGCAATGCCTTTGCGCTGGACCCCGATACGCTGTTGTTCACCGAGTTCCGGCCGCCGCCTTTGCCCCAGAAGGTCTACAGCCTGACCGAAAAAGGCTTGGCACTTCTCATTGATCCGGATGTGCCGCTGGACATTAACCAGTTCACTACATTGCGTATCAAGGACGAACCGGCACGGACGTTGCCGTTTACCGCTTGGGATGCGTTGGTACGTGTGAAGGGGTTGGCGCTGCTCGGTCAGGTTGAGAAGGCTGAACGAGACTATTGGCAGCAACTGGCCTATGGCTCCTGGCTGACGCGCAAGCAGCGTTGGGTCCAGTTACGAAAATCCTTGTTCGCCGAGCATGCACTGCTGGCCCATCGCGTTTACCAGCTCTCGGACCGCGGCTATGCCATGGTCCGTAAAGTCATGGAGATCCCCGGCGCCGATGCGCGCCGTCGCGCCGCAGGTGAGTGGGCGAATATTCAAGTGAGCAGGGTGGCGTGGCCTGGCACAAATCGGGCACTGGTTCCTGTGCCGGGCGCTTTGCATATTTATCGTGAAGGCATCGCGGGGGACACGCCCCATGTGATTTATCTGCCGGGTCTGATTCGGGAGTTTTACGAGTTCAGTTCCTGGTATCGAATGCAATGTGATCTGCCTGCGCTGGTCAACGGCCCTTTGAGCCAGGTGCTATGGCAGTGTTTGCCACTGCGCCGTTGGCATGAGCTGTGTAACACACCCAGTGTTACGCCTCAGGCGTTTACCCTTCAGCTTATTGGTGTACACCAGGAAGACGTGTTGCTTGCCAGTGCGACCGAGCTGCTGGAGGCGCAGTGGGATAACGAGGTGGCCTGTGCCTTGTCAATCAACCCTGCGGCTGTGGGCGTTCAAGGTGTGGGGCAATTCAACGCTCCTGAGGTGAAACGCTTCCTCAAATTCATCGAAAAAGGCCGTCGCCGGCTGGCATGCAGCCTCCTGCTGGGAAACAGCCTGGACGCCTTGCCGGAGTGGGATCATCAGCGCCGCAGCGGTGAGATTGTGTGTGCAAGTTTGACGCCGGACCTCGCCCTCAAGACCCGTGAAGCGCAACTCAAACGTTACGAAAAAGGCTTGATGGCCCTGCTGGATCCGACGGATGTGGGCAAAAGCACTGCACCCTATCAAGACTTTTTGAACCTCGATCAGCGATGGCAGGAACAAGTGAGCACCGTGAGTCAATTGGCCCGTGCCCCGCACGAGCGCATGTTTGAAAAGGCGTTCTGGCTTGAACAGCCTTTGGGCACGTCTAATCGCGGCTCATTGGTGGGGACTGCCCTGCGCCGGGCTTTGCTTCTGGAAGCCCAGATGCAGCAACAGTTGAACCTGATGCCTTCCGTGCATCTGGAGCGATTGAATACGGTATTGAGTGAGTCTTGGGTGCCTGGCGACAGTGCTGCTGATACCTGTGTATTGCAAGTAACGGTCGGCAGTGAGTCCGGCCAGTTGTACCCGCTGCTGGGGGCTCTGCTCGTGACCACCCACCAGGCCCTGGCTCACCCGAGTGGCCCACACCCAGTATTGTTATACGTGACGGGTCTGTATGGCGGGCTTGTGCCCTTTGACAACGTGAACGCGTTCGCCAAGGGGCTTCAAGCCAGCCTGAAAAGCCGCGATGGCTCCGTGTTGTGGCGCTGCATCGAGCGTGATCATCGTGTGGCTGCGCGGGGCTGGATCCAGGCGTTGCCCAAGGATGCGCCATTGGTAGTGAGTTATGAGGCCATCAAGCGCACGATGCTCAAAGACTTGTTCATTAAGCTAATGCAACGTTACGCGGCGTTGAACAAACGTGTGGGCAGGGGTGTTCGGTTGTTCAGTGAGGTGAGCGATCCGCAGTTGAGCCGAATGTTACTGGCCCAGGAGTTGTTCGAGTGCCTGCAAGTACCCGCCAATGATGCTCGCACACTGGCCTTGGCCAATATCAACCTGTTGCAGATGGCAGCCACTCAGGCGAAAAAACTCCCCTCGTGGTTGGGCATTGCCTCAACCGGTAGTCGAAGACACTACAAACGATTGTTACGCCGTTACCTGATGAATGCCTTTGCGGTGGAGAACAAACTGTGGCGGGATTTACCGGACTTGGAGTCATTCGCCCGTAATGGCTTGATTGCGCGATTGACTCGGGACGGGTTTTACCCGCGACTGGATATCGACAAACCCCTGATAGATTTGCCCGATGATGTCAGCTCCCAATTGTGTGGCTGGTCGAGTCAGTGCGCAGTGGGCGATCGCGATACAAAAAAGGTCGTCAGCTCGCAGCGCACCACTTTCAGCCTGCTGCAATTAGCGTTGCATAACCTTGACCCCAAGGCACCCTGGACCCGCTGGCGATTAAATCGCGCACGCTGGTTGGACCCCGCCTGGAAAGAGCGCTTGAGCGTGCGTTACCTGATCAACACCCTGTCATCGCTCGATCTTGGGGGCGAGTACGACAAGCGGATCCTCAAGGCATTTTATCCGCCGACGTCTACTCCGGCCACGTCTCCTGGGCTCTCACAGGCTTTGGTCTATAGGGCTTTGCGACAACGCGCTCAGATGCAGCTGTACTCTGCGGTCCAGCAAGGTTTGAGTGATAAAGCGCAGCGTCTGTTTACCCTGGCGATGGCCGCTGGGTCGGCAAGTGACCTGAAAAAAGATGGGTTCGACGTAGAGTTGGCGGTTCTGCGCCTGATGGACGCAACCCCAGAACATGATCGGCACATTGCTGGCTTATTGTTCATTCATGACAGGTTATCAAAGCTCTGTGTGGTGTATTGGCCCATGGCTGCGGCAAGCCGGGTGATTGTTGCGTATGCCAGTCTGGACGAAGCAGAAAAGGCGTTGAATCTTATCGGCGCACTCCCCGAAAACCAGAAGGCGTTGGCGCGCCAGGTGGCGCCAGGTTGGGAGGCGCAGGCGCTGGCCGGCTACCCCGATAAAGACCCAGGGGTGCAACCCCGCCGGCCTCACTCGCTTGAGCCGGGTCAACCCGGTCTATATCGTTTTGTTGCCATGCTTGTGGAGTTTTTTTTGGCCCCGCACAAAAAACCGGCGGTGGACAATGAAAGCATCGAGGCATTGATCAAGGAGCAAATCGAGTCGCAGCCTGAACATTGGTTAGCGGCTGCGCCCACCACCTGTGGCAATGCCATGGCGTTGTTGGCCCACGCTAAGGTGTTCGATCTGCAACGGCGTACCCAAGCCCAATCCCAGTCTTCCCAGGCGCTGGAGCAATACCGCGAGCAGCGTTTGGGGGAGCAGCACGACGCGACGATTCGCGGGCTGCTGGGCTTTGTCCCGGTACTGGGTGTTGGCATCAGCCTGTATGAAATGCTGCTTGCAGCGCGGCGCTATCATTACAGCGGGTCTGCCCATGATGCTGTGGATGTGGCGTTCTTGACGATGCTTGCGTTCTTCGACGTGCTGACATCCTTTGGTCCTTCCGCGAAAGGCGCGCGCGTGTCGCGTGTCGCTTTAGGCCGCTTGCATCGCCATCAAGGGGTCACGCTCGGTACCCGCGCAGGCCTGAAACCGTCACCGATCAAGCCACGTCACCTGCTGGAGCACTTCCAGTCCCCTGATGGACTGGATGGGGCCATTGAATTGGCGGGGCCGGGCGCTAAAGGGCGGTACGCGAAAGATGGCCGGCAGTTTATTCGTGAGGGTAAAGATATTTACCCGGTATATCAGCGTGAGAACGAATGGGGACTGCGACTGAAAAAGAGCCAGGGAGAAGGGCAAGATGAACTGATTTTACACATCGAGCAGCCCCACGAGTGGCAGTTAGGGGCCGATGCACCGGTGCCCGGGCCGAGTTCAGGCGTATGGCAACCTTGGGCACCCACCAGAAGCGCAGCGGATTGGTCACCGCCTTCGCGTACGGGCCTGGAAGCGAATTTGCGCGCGTTGCCTGTGCCCACCAGTTCCTGGCAGGCGTGGGGGTTTCGGCGCAGTGACTCACTGATCGAAGTACCGCCCCTGGGCCGAAATATATACCGGGTGGCTGCAACGCCGGGTGCGGCGGCCTTTGATCTCTTGCGACTAGGGCCTGATTACTATCGGTTGTTGCCCCAGGGTACAAACGCGTCGTCTTCGAGCATCGTCTTTATAATGAGAAACCAGGATGTTTCGTTCAGGGCATCCGTGGATATAGAGCGCTGGCTGGGCGTGGCTGCTGCTGAGCAGCCGATACCGGCGAGCCTGGGTGCCAATGGGCTGTGGACGCCCCATCAAGTGCTGTTTAATGAACGCCTGGACGTCACGGTGGGGCGGGCTTTTCCTGCTATGACCCCGGGCAGCAGGCGGTTTGTCGCCGACCGTCTCACTGAGTTGGCGGACACCGGCCCCAGGGTGACGGCCACGCACTTACTCAATATCAGGGCGACACTCGACCGTTGGACGGCCCCGGGAAACCCGGACCGCCTGCCCGATCTGCTGAGAATGCTACGGCCTGCGGGCGAGCCGGGTGCCCTCACCATTAACATAGGGATCGATGGGGTAGCGCCGGGAGGCACGCGGCTGGATTTCACGCCGCCCTTACACCTTGATCCCTCGTTGCTCAGGCGCAGCCGCGGCAACGGCGTACTTCGTTCGCGAGCTGTTCACACAGCTGTCAGGCAGATACTCGAAAGATATGGATTCACCGTCAGGAGCATTCCAAGGCGGCATGGCGGGGCCAGTACGAGGGACTTTTACTGCACCCATCCGCATTCGAGTTCGGTTTACTTTGTGCTGAATAATTGGGTCGATAATCGCAACGTCAGCCTGCGTTCCAGGGTGGCCCCGCAGCTCTCCGAGGCTTGGTTTCGCGAGCGTATCGGTTCGCAGTCGCCATTCTCGGCGGAGTTTGCCGCCATTGATCAAGCCATGACACAAAACCGTCTGGTTCGGATCGTTGCAGGCATTCAGTGGCAAGTTCGTTATGGAGAGCCCGCCAGTGTGTATTTTGCCAAAGTCGCGCCGTTTAACCCTTGAGCAGCGCTGCGGTTGCCGCCCCGCCAAATAGCGTGGCACTGACGCGATTGAACCAGCTCTGGCCCGCGCCGCTGCGCAGGTAACGCGCGGCACCGTGGGCGCCGAGGCCGTAAGCCAGCTTGCAGAGCAAGTCGAGTACGGTCCAGGTCGCGATCATGATCAGCAGTTGCGGCAGAAACGGCTGCTGGCTACTGAGGAACTGCGGCAGGAAGGCGGCGAAGAACAGGATATCCTTGGGGTTGCTGGCGCCGAGCACAAAGGCCCGGCCGAACAGTGCGCGAAAACGCGGCACCGCCGGCGCCTGCGGTACCTCGGCGCCATGGGTTGGCAGGCGAGATTGCTGCCAGCTCTGCCAGGCCAGATAGAACAGGTACAGCGCGCCGATGATTTTCAAGGCGCTGAACAACTGCTCGGAGGCCAGCAACAATGCGCCCAGGCCCAGAGCCGAGGCGCTCAACAGGCAGATCGAGGCAAACACCCCGCCCAGGAACGCCGGGTACGAACGGCGCAGGCCGTAGTTGAGGCTATTACTGATCATCAACAGCGACAACGGCCCGGGGATCAGGATCACCACCAGTGCCGCACCACTGAACAACAGCCAGGTATCCAGGTTCATCTACATTTCTCCCTCTATGCAAAAGCCCCACCCGAAGGTGAGGCGGTTTTTCAGCCGTTCCCGAACTACAGGAAGATGAACTTGGCGATAAAGATCGCGCACAGCACCCACAGGCTGACAGAAATCTCACGGTACTTGCCGGTGCCTGCCTTGAGCGCCACGTAAGTGATAAAGCCCAAGGCAATCCCGTCGGCGACCGAGAAGGTCAACGGCATCATGATCGCGGTGACAATCGCCGGAATGCTGTCGGTGGCCTCATCCCAGTTGATATGGGCCATGCTCGCCATCATCAGCATCGCCACGTAAATCAGCGCGCCGGCGGTGGCATACGCCGGAATCATTCCCGCCAGTGGCGCAAAAAACATCGCGGCCACGAACAGGATGCCCACGGTCACGGCGGTCAGCCCGGTGCGACCACCTGCGGCCACACCCGCCGCGCTTTCCACATAGCTGGTCACCGGCGGCACACCGACCATGGCGCCAAACACGCTGGAGGCACTATCGGCCTTCAGCGCGCGGGACAGGTTATCGATCTTGCCATCGGCGTTGACCAGTCCGGCCCGTTGCGCGACGCCCATCAGTGTACCCGCGGTGTCGAACATGTGTACAAAAAGAAAAGCAAATACCACGCTTATCATGCTTACATTGAATACACCTTTTATGTCCATGGCCATCCATGTCGGCGCCAGGCTCGGTGGGGTTGAGAGAATGCCGTTGTAGTGCACCAGGCCCAGGCCCCAACCGGCGAGGGTCACGGCGATGATGCTGATCAGGATCGCGCCGAATACCCGGTGATAGCTGAGGATCGCAATCAACAGGAAGCACACGGCCGCCAGCAATGGCGCAGGCTCGTGCAGCGAACCGAGCTTGATCAAGGTGGCCGGGCTGTCGACGATAATGCCGGCGGTCTTCAGGCCGATCACCCCAAGGAACAAACCGACGCCTGCGCCCATGGCATGACGCAAGCTCACAGGGATGCTGTTGAGCAGCCATTCACGCACGCGCGACAGTGTCAGGCCCATGAACAGCACGCCGGAAATAAACACTGCGCCCAGCGCGGTTTCCCAGTGGTAGCCCATGGTGCCGACCACGGTGTAGGTGAAAAACGCATTCAGGCCCATACCCGGTGCCAAACCTACCGGCCAGTTGGCGTACAGCCCCATCAGCAGGCAGCCCAGCGCGGCGGCGATGCAGGTGGCGACGAACGCCGCACCGTGATCGATACCGGCGTCGGCCATGATGTTGGGGTTGACGAAGATGATATAGGCCATGGTGATGAAGGTGGTGAGGCCGGCAATCAACTCGGTCCTCACTGTGGTGCCATGCAAGCGCAGTTTGAACAGGCGTTCCAGCCAGCCGCCTTGCGGTGGGGCGAGGTCCAGCGTAGGGGCTTCGGTTTTTTGGCTATCCACAGCAAGTACTCCTCAAGAGTTTTATTGTTATTTCCAACGCCGGTCACAGAGGTGGGCAGCAGCGCTTTGAGGTACTGGCGGGTTTTGTTGACCAATAGGTCAGGAACTCGCACGAAGCGAATTATGCTTTTGTATACAAATAAAGCAAATAATGTTTTCTATTTTGTCTGCGAAAGGGGATGAAAGGCGGATGCGCCGGCGTTTCTTCGGCTTGTTGTGGCATAGGGTTAAGGCTGGCCGGCGAGGGCCTGATTCACCGCCAACCATCCAGCCACGGCGTCTTCACCGGCTTCACTGAACGCACGCTGCAACAGCTTCACTTGCTCGCGGCGCAGTGACTGCTCAAAACGTTGGCCTTCTTCAGTCAGTTCCAACAGGCGTTTGCGCTTGTCGGCCTCGGAGGCAACGCTGTCGACCAGGTGCATTTCCTGCAATTGGCGCAATGGCATGTTCAGCGCCTGCTTGCTCACCCCAAGCAACTCCAGCAGCTGCTTCACGCTCAAGGCGGGGTAACGCGCGATAAAAAATACGATGCGCTGATGCACGCGGCTCAGGCCACGGCGCTCGAGCATTTCGTCGGCCTTGGCGGTAAAAGCCTGGTAGCCGAAGAAAAAGGCTTCCATGGCTTGTTGTTGGCTGCCCTGGTTTTTAAGGTCAAGCATATTGACGTATCCACGCGAGTCGTCGTAATTTCGGTCAACCAGTTTGACGTATTTGCCCCCGACTTCGCTACCGGTGACCCTATGGCCTTCTCTGAACGTGTTACGCGCCTCAAAAGCTCCTTGATCCGTGAAATTCTTGCGGCGGCCCAGCGCCCGCAAGTGATGTCGTTCGCCGGTGGCCTGCCCGCCGAAGCCATGTTGCCGGTACTGAATTGGGATGAACTGCCACTGAACATCGGCCAATACGGTATGAGCGAAGGCGAGCCGCAATTGCGTGAACTGCTCGCCGCCGAGGCCCGCGCCTTGGGCTTACCGTGCCAGGCCAGTCAGGTGCTGGTGGTCAGCGGTTCCCAGCAAACCCTCGACCTGGCAGCCAAGCTGTACATCGACAAGGGCACTGAAGTCTTGCTGGAAGGCCCGACCTACCTGGCTGCACTGCAAATTTTCCAATTGTTCGGCGCCGATTGCCTCACCGTGCAACTGGAGGCCGACGGCCCGAACCTGGCTGCCCTGCGCGCCAGCCTCGAACGCCATCACCCGGCGTTCATCTACCTCATCCCGACCTTCCAGAACCCCTCGGCCGTGCGCTACAGCGAGGCCAAGCGCGCAGCCGTGGCCGCCTTGCTCGATGAATTCGGCGTAACCCTGATCGAAGACGAGCCCTACCGCGAGCTGACATTCGACGGCGCCAGTGCGCAGCCCATCGCCGGGCGGTTGAAAAAAGCCAGCTGGATCTACACCGGCACCGTCTCCAAGACCCTGTTGCCGGGGTTGCGCGTCGGTTACCTGATCGCCAGCGAGGATTTGTTCCCGCACCTGCTCAAGCTCAAGCAATCGGCCGACCTGCACACCAACCGCATCGGCCAGTGGCAAGCGATGCAGTGGATCGGCACGCAAAAGTACCAGCAACACCTGGCGCAGTTACGCGACTTTTACCGCGAACGTCGAGATGCCTTTCAGTCGGCTCTGGAGCGCCACTTTGGCGACCTGGCCGACTGGCAAGTGCCTCAAGGTGGATTATTCTTCTGGCTGACCTTGAAACAACCCCTCGACACCCGCACCTTGTTGGCGCAAGCATTGGATCAGGACGTGGCGTTCATGCCCGGTGAACCGTTCTTTTCCGAGCCCGATCAACACTTGGGTTCGTTGCGCCTCAATTTCAGCCATATCGACCCGGCCCGTCTGGACGAAGGTCTCAAGCGCCTGGCCGCGGTGGTCCGTCAAGCACAGCACGCGCAAGCGGCATAAGGGGAGCCCCATGTACAAGGTTTATGGCGATTACAAGTCGGGCAACTGCTACAAGGTCAAATTGATGCTCAACCTGCTGGGCATCCCGTACCAATGGATCGATGTCGACATCCTCAAGGGCGACACCCAGACGGCTGAGTTCCTGGCCAAGAACCCCAATGGCAAGATCCCGGTGCTGGAACTTGAAGACGGCACTTGCCTGTGGGAGTCCAACGCGATTCTCAACTTCCTGGCCGATGGCAGCGAATTTTTGCCGTCCGAGCCACGCCTGCGCACGCAAGTGTTGCAGTGGCAGTTTTTCGAGCAGTACAGCCATGAACCGTATATTGCGGTGGCGCGGTTTATCCAGTTTTACCTGGGCTTGCCCGCAGACCGTCTTGAGGAATACAAGAAGCTGCACAAAGGTGGCTACAAGGCCCTCAAGGTCATGGAGCGCCAACTGCAACTGACCCCGTATCTGGTGGGCGATCAATTCTCCATCGCCGATGTGGCGTTGTATGCCTATACCCATGTGGCCGAGGAGGGTGGGTTTGAGCTGGACGCTTATCCGGGTGTGCAGGCGTGGCTGGCGCGGGTGGCGAGCCATCCAAAACATGTAGCGATGCTTGATTGAGTTCACGCGGTCAAAAATGTGGGAGCTGGCTTGTGTGGGAGCTCCCACATTGATAGTGTCCAGTTTCAGTTCGATGTTGTGCCAGACAGCTCATCACTCAGCAGCTCAAAGCAACGCTGCGCCGCCGGGCTGAGGCCCATCCCGCTGCGACTGATCAACCCGATCTCGCGGTTCACGCCGGGATGGTCAATATTGATGCGCTTCAACCCCTCCAGGCTGTCCGCCGCCGACTCCGGCAACACGCTGATGCCCAGCCCCTGGCGCACCAACGCCAGTACCGTCGACATGTAGTTGGCTTCCATGCCGGCATTCATTGTCAGCCGTGTCTGATCAAACAACGCGTCCACCTGCTCACGCACACTGCTGTCGCGCCCGGTGAGGATGATCGGCTGGTCCGCCAATTGCTCCAAGGTCAGTTGGCGATGGTGGGCGAGGGGATGGCCCAGTGGCACAAACGCACACAACCGATCATTGAGCACCGGCAAAAATTCCAGGCCGTGGCTCAGCCGGGCACGCACGCCGATGCCAAAGTCCACCACGCCTTCGCGCACCTGTGCATGAATGCGATGGGCGACCAGGTCATGCAAACGTACTTCGATGCCGGCAAAGCGTTCGCGAAACAGGCGCAAGGCCGGCGGCAGGGCGCCGGCGCATACCGAGGGCAGTGCGGCGATGGTGACCACGCCGCGGCGCAGGGCGGCGAGGTCGCGCGAGCCAGTGACGATGTTGTCCAGGTCCAGCAACAGTTTTTCCATGGGGCCGCGCGCGTCTTCGCCTGCGGCGGTGATGCTTACGTGGCGCGGGCTGCGATCGAGCAGCGCGACGCCGAGCCAGTCTTCGAGTTGTTGCACCTGTACCGTCAGGGCTGAGGGCGACAAGTGCAACTCATTGGCGGCCTTGGTGAAACTGCCGGTGCGGGCTACGGCGAGAAAGGCTTGTATATGTTGGATGCTGTTCTTCATTTTGTTTTTCCGAACGTGCCAGGCCGAATATTCCAATTTACAAAGACTAACCTGCTTCCAATACTCCAGGGAAAACAATAACCGGCCACCAAGGCCGCTCTGGAGTAACCCATGCTCGCAACCCTGGGTGTCATCACCATCCTGTGCCTGCTCGCTGCCGTCATGAGCAAACGCCTGTCGCCACTGGTGGCGCTGATCGCCTTGCCGATCATCGCCGCACTGCTCGGCGGTTTCGGCCTGCAAACCAGCGCCTTTATCATTACCGGAATCAAGAACGTCGCCCCAGTGGTGGGCATGTTTGTGTTCGCGATTCTGTTTTTCGGGATCATGACCGACGCCGGTATGCTCGACCCGATCATTGATCGCATCCTGCGCACGGTCGGCACGCGTCCTACACGGATTGTGGTCGGCACCGCGACCCTCGCGCTGCTGGTGCACCTGGACGGCTCCGGGGCGGTGACGTTCCTGGTGACGGTGCCGGCGATGCTGCCGCTGTATACGCGGTTGGGCATCGACAAACGTATCCTCGCGTGTGTCTGCGCCATGGCCGCCGGGGTCAATTTCCTGCCGTGGACCGGCCCGGTGCTGCGCTCGTCGGCGGCCTTGCATGTGCCGGTGGCCGACCTGTTCCAGCCGCTGATCCCGGTGCAGATTGTCGGCCTGGTCTTCGTGTTTGCCTGCGCCTGGTGGCTGGGCCGTCGTGAAGAAAAACGCCTGGGCCTGGGCGCCGGTTCCTCGGTGGAGGCGGTACCGCAACGGGTGCTCAGCGACGAGGACATCAAGCTGCGGCGCCCACGGCTGTTCTGGGTCAACCTGTTGCTGACCGTGCTGGTAATGGTGGTGATGATTGCCGGCTGGGTCGACCCGGTGGTGATGTTTATGCTCGGCACCGTGGTGGCGCTGTGCATCAACTACCCGAATGTGGATGCCCAACGGGCGCGCATCGATGCCCATGCGAAAACCGCCCTGACCATGGCCAGTATCCTGCTCGCCGCTGGCGTGTTCACCGGCATCATGCAAGGCACTGGCATGCTCAAGGCGATTGCCGAGGTGGCGGTCGCACAGATTCCCGCCGGCCACGGCAAGTTGATCCCGGCGGTGGTGGGCTTTATTTCCATGCCGTTGAGCATGTTGTTTGACCCCGATTCCTACTATTTCGGCGTGATGCCGGTGATCGCCGAGGTCGGCAAAGCCCTGGGCGTCGACCCGCTGCAAGTGGCCCAGGCCTCGTTGCTGGGCGTACACACCACCGGTTTCCCGGTCAGCCCGCTGACGCCTGCGACCTTCCTGCTGGTGGGCCTGTGCAAGATCGAACTGGCCGATCACCAGCGCTTCACTATTCCGTTTCTGTTTGCTGCGTCGGTGTTGATGACCCTGACCGCATTGCTCCTGGGAGTGATTTGAGATGAAAACCTTGCGCATCGGTTCCGGCGCCGGCTACTCCGGCGACCGTATCGAGCCTGCCGTGGAACTGGCCGAACAGGGCGACCTGGATTACCTGGTGTTCGAATGCCTGGCCGAACGCACCATTGCCCTGGCGCAACAGGCGCGTATCAGCGACCCGCAGGGCGGTTACGACCCACTGCTGAGCGAGCGTATGCGCCGGGTGTTGCCATTTGTTGGCTTGAAGGGCCGCCGTCGCCTGCGGGTAATTACCAATATGGGCGCGGCCAACCCCGTGGCGGCGGCCGTTGAAGTGCGGCGGGTTGCCAACGAACTGGGCCTGAACCTCAAGGTCGTGGCGGTGGTGGGCGATGACGTGTTGGAGGTTTTACAGCCCGGTTTTTGGCTGGATAACGGCCGGACCGTTGGCTCTTTGGGCGAGCGGCTGATATCCGCTAACGCCTACCTGGGCGTCGACGGCATCCTTGAAGCCTTGCGCGCCGATGCCGATGTGGTGATCACCGGGCGCGTGGCCGACCCGTCGCTGTTTTTGGCACCGCAGATGTTTGAGTTCGGCTGGGCTGCGGACGACTGGCAGCGGCTGGGGCGCGGCACGTTGGTCGGGCATTTGCTGGAATGCGCGGGCCAGGTCAGCGGCGGTTATTTTGCCGATCCCGGTTTCAAGGATGTGGATGAGCTGGCACGCCTGGGTTTCCCGTTGGCTGAAATCGATGCCGATGGCGAGGCTGTGATCACCAAGGTGGCGGGCTCAGGCGGGCAGGTCAGCCGTGCGACGTGCACCGAGCAGATGATCTACGAAGTACACGACCCGGCGGCTTATCTCACGCCGGACGTGACGGCAGACTTTTCTCAAGTGAGCTTTGTGGAGGAGGGCGTGGATCGCGTCCGTGTCCAAAACGCCAGTGGTCGCGCTCGGCCTGAACAGTTAAAGGTCAGCGTGGGTTACCTGGACGGATGGATCGGTGAAGGGCAGATGTCCTACGGCGGCCCAGGCGCGGTCGCACGGGCTGAGTTGGCGCGGGATATCGTACTCAAGCGCCTGGAACTGATGGGCGTAAAGATGCAAGAGCTACGCGCCGAGCTGATTGGCATGGATTCATTGCACGGCCCACGCAGCAGCGTCGAGCCCTGGGAAGTGCGTCTGCGCGTGGCCGCCCGTTGTGAAAATCGCAGCGAAGCGGTGCGGGTTGGCAATGAAGTGGAGACCCTCTACACCAATGGTCCGTCGGGCGGCGGCGGCGCGAGTAAAAGTGTGCGCCAGGTGGTGGCAGTAGCGTCGTTATTGCTGCCCCGCAGCGTGGTCAACCCGAGGATCGAAGCATGAAACTGCACACACTGGCCCATTCCCGTACCGGCGATAAGGGCGACACTTCGAACATCTCGATCATCGCCTACCGCGCCGAGGATTATCCGTTGCTGTGCGAACAGCTCACGCCCGAGCGCGTCGCCACGTTTTTTGCCGGCTTGCGTGAGCCGGGCGCAGCGCCGGTGCGGCGTTATGAATTGCCCAACGTGCAGGCGCTGAACTTCGTGCTGCCGGGGATCCTGCGCGGCGGCGTGACCCGCTCGCTGGCGCTGGACGCCCATGGCAAGTGCCTGGGCTCGGCCTTATTGGATCTGGTAATACTGACTTAATTACACAGCCAAACAAATGTGGGAGCTGGCTTGCCTGCGATAGCATCAACTCAGTCTACCTGAATCACCGAGGTGCCTGTATCGCAGGCAAGCCAGCTCCCACACAAGCCAGCTCCCACTTGGGTTCTTCAGCGGCTGTCAGACCGCGGCAAACCGCTTGTCGAGGTAATCAATGATTACCTTGGAATCATACATCCAGGTGGTCTGGCCATTCTCTTCGATACGCAGGCACGGCACTTTGATCTTGCCGCCTTGCTCCAGCAGGGTCTGGCGGTCCTGTTCGTTGTTTTTCGCGTCCTTGAGCGCCACCGGCACATTCAGGCGGTGCAGGGTGCGGCGAGTCTTCACGCAAAACGGGCAGGCGTGAAACTGATACAGCGTCAGTTCCTTGGCCGCCGCATTCACCTGAGCCTGCTGCTCGGCAGAACGCTGCTTTTTGCGCGGGCGGGTCAGGAAGTCGCCCGCGATGATGATTTGGCCGAGACCCACTCGAAGTGCTTTGACGAACATGGCTGAAAACCTCTTGCCCATGAAGAAGGGGCCGCAGCTTACCTGAATTTCGCGGGCGAAAAAAAACCGGCGATGAACGCCGGCTTTTCCTTACGCAGCCTGTTACTTGATCAGGCTGAGGAATTCGCTGCGGGTGGCCGCGTTTTCGCGGAACTCACCCAGCATCACCGAAGTGATCATCGACGAATTCTGTTTCTCCACACCGCGCATCATCATGCACATGTGCTTGGCTTCGATCACCACCGCCACGCCCAGGGCGCCAGTCACTTGCATCACGGCATCGGCGATCTGGCGGCTGAGGTTTTCCTGGATCTGCAGGCGGCGCGCATACATGTCGACAATCCGCGCAACCTTCGACAGGCCCAGCACTTTGCCGCTCGGGATATACGCCACATGCGCCTTGCCGATAAACGGCAGCAGGTGGTGTTCGCACAGCGAGTACAACTCGATGTCCTTGACCAGCACCATTTCGCTGTTGTCGGAGCTGAACAAGGCACCGTTGGTGACTTCTTCCAGCGTCTGTTCATAGCCGCGGCAAAGGTACTGCATCGCCTTGGCGGCACGCTTTGGCGTGTCGAGCAGGCCCTCGCGGGAAACGTCCTCGCCGAGCTGGCCGAGGATCGCGGTGTAATTCTGTTCCAGGGACATGAAACTACCTGTGGGATTTTCGCAAAGCGCAAGGTTACGGTGGCGGGCACATCGCTGCAAGCCTGACGATGGCACTTGTTACTCGTCGCGCCCTTCCATCATGGTGCGCTTGAGCATCACATACACCGCACCGGCGCCGCCGTGGCGGGCCTGGCAGGAGGTAAAACCGAGTACCTGGGCATGCTGGCGCAGCCAGGTATTGACGTGGCTCTTGATCATGGGACGCTTGCCGTCCAGGCGCACGGCCTTGCCGTGGGTGACGCGCACGCAGCGGATTTCGAATTTGGTCGCTTCGGCCAGGAAGGCCCAAAGGGTTTCGCGGGCTTTTTCCACGTTCATGCCGTGCAGGTCGAGGCTGCCTTCGAACGGGATCTGGCCGATCTTGAGCTTGCGCATCTGGCTTTCCTGCACGCCGTCGCGAGCCCACATCAGCTCGTCTTCGGGGCCTACATCGATCACGAACTGGTCCGACAGGCCATCCACCGTGGTGGCGTCGGTGCGCACGGTCGCGGCCTGGCGCAACTTGGCGATCTGTGCCCGGTCGGCCTTGGGTTTACCGGTGTCGGCACGATCATGCTTGATCGGCTTGACGCCGCGCAGCTCGTTTTTGAACAGGGAAAAATCGTCGTCTTGCATGTCAGCCTCCGCGAAGGGCGGGCAGTTTACCTAAATCGCGGCGGCCAGGGCGCAGGAAACGCTATCCAAGCGCCATCAGTCGTGCTTTTTCATCAAGTGCGAAGCGATGTTCAGTGACAGCGGCTGACGCATTTTCCGACGGCTACGACGCCATAACCACACACCCAACCACAGCACCAGCAGTCCGATTACCAACAGGATAGCCGAACCGCCGGGGCTGGCATTCAACTCGCCAAGGGCCGGCGAATGACCAAACAGGCCGGCGCCACCAGCGCCGGCCAACAGCAAACCTACAATGGCCAGCAACGCGGCAAAGCCGGCTACCAGGCGCAGACGCCAATTGCTCGGGCCTTTGGGGCGCAAGCGACGAGCGTCAAAACCATCGGATATCTTCATTCCGACCTTTCCTCCAGGGTATCGGCCCTTCGACCGGAAGATACACAGGTTGTTCCGACAGCAGCGGTAAATGCGCCAAATGAGAGGGCTTTGCGGATGAGCGGGGCAATAAATACGCCGCTCATCTCAAGGGCGATCAGATCAGATCTTTGGTCAACGCGAGGGTGGCGAAGTTGTCGGCCATGATGGCCATTTCAGTTTGCTGTACGTGCTCGGCGCTCAGGATGCCACCTTTGTAAGGCAGGTCACGGGTGGCGCAGGCGTCTTCCACCAGGGTGCAGCGAAAGCCCAGGTTCTTGGCGGCGCGCACGCTGGTGCTGACACTGGAGTGGCTCATGAAACCGCAGACGATCAAGTCCAGGGAGCCGAGGTCTTGCAGGTGTTTCTCCAGGCCGGTGCCATGGAACGCGCTGGGCAGCAGTTTGCCGATGATGGTTTCATCGCCTTGGGGTTCCAGGCCAGGAATGAACTCGCCGCGCTCGCCCTGCGGGTCGAACAGGCCACCGACGGTGCCAAGGTGACGTACATGCACGATCGGGCGCCCGGCATTACGCGCGGCTGTCACAAGCTGCTTGATGTTGTCGACCGCCGCGTCCATGCCGGACAGGGCGAGTGGGCCGCTGAGGTATTCCTTCTGGGCATCGATGATCACGAGGGTCGCATGGTTCAGGTTGGCTGCTGCGTAACCGCGACCGCTGAGTTGAAACATCGTCTTTGGAACGGACATTCTGGGGCTCCTGTGAGGGGGGCTTTTGTCACATTGTCCACTGGCTGAGCGGTTCTGTGAATCGCTACCATCGTAAGGTACGCCGTTGTTGACGTGCAGCCATGTCAAGAGGTGGGCTTGATCAGCGCAATGATGGCAATTTGAATGATTTCCGACAGATGGTGAAGGGTTTTCGTACATCGTCGGTACAGGCGAAGGCTGTTAGAATCGCCAGTCGTTTTTTCCAGGAGCTTGCCCCCGTGATTACCTCCCGCCTGCGCACGTTGCGCGACCACATCCGTTGGGCTGTCAGCCGTTTCCATGGGGAAGACCTGTTTTTCGGGCATGGCACCGACAATGCCTGGGACGAAGCCCGGCAATTGGTGCTCGGCGCCTTGCACCTGCCTTGGGAAATTGCCGACAGCTACCTGGACTGCAACCTCGAAGAAGAGGAAGTCGCCCATGTGCAGCGCTTGCTGCACAAGCGTATCCACGAGCGTGTCCCTACCGCCTACCTGTTGAAGGAAGCCTGGTTCTGCGGCATGTCGTTTATTGTCGATGAGCGCGTGTTGATCCCGCGTTCACCGATTGGCGAGTTGATCGAAAACCGCTTTGAGCCATGGCTGGCCCAGCCGCCGGCGCGCATCCTCGACCTGTGCACCGGCTCCGGTTGCATCGGCATCGCCTGTGCCTACGAGTTCCAGGACGCCGAAGTGGTGCTGGGCGACTTGTCCTTCGAAGCCTTGGAAGTGGCTAACCAGAACATTGAGCGTCATGGTGTCGATGAACGCGTCTACACCGTGCAGGGCGACGGCTTCGATGGCCTGCCGGGCCAGCGTTTTGACTTGATCGTGTCCAACCCGCCGTACGTGGATGCCGAAGACTTCGCCGACATGCCGGATGAGTACCAGCACGAGCCGGAACTGGGCCTGGCCTGCGGCGACGATGGTCTGAACCTGGTGCGACGCATGCTGGCCGAGGCCGCCGACCACCTGACCGAGAAGGGCTTGCTGATTGTTGAAGTCGGCAACAGCCAAGTGCACGTCGAAGCGCTGTACCCGGAAGTCGACTTTGCCTGGCTGGACTTCCAGCGCGGCGGGCACGGTGTGTTCATGCTGACGGCTGAGCAGTGCCGGGCGCATCAGGCGGTGTTTGCGGCGCGGGTTTAACTTCATTCCGCAATAGGAACGCGATCAGTGTGGGAGCCGACAAGCCAGCTCCCACATTTGGAATGCATTCCAACCTTTCAGCGGTGTGTGGCAATCCAGATCAACAGCCCCGCCTGAAACACCGTAAACGCCACCAGGCACGTAATGGTAAAGCGCAGCCCACTGTCCTCGCGCTTGAACTTGGTGACCTTTTCTTCTTCCTTGCGCAGCTTCACTTCATGCTCGGCCAGGTTCTGCTCGGCCTGCTGCAGCATTTGCGCAGCTTCGAGGATCTCCACGTACTGCACCTTCTCGGTGTTCCAGCTGTCCAGCACTTCGCTGACTTTGCCGGGTTGCACGGTTCCTTTGAGGTGCTGCACATCGGCGTAGGCCACATCAAAACCCTGGATGCGCAGGAAATGATCGCGACGCAGGCGCGTGGCTTCGTTGAGTGCATCCTTGTTGGCGAGGTCCACGCCGTCTACGCGGTAATGTGACCACTTCTTTTTCGCCCACGCGGCGGCCTGTGCCACCAGAAAGCGTCCCAGGCCACGGTTGGCCGGTTCAATTTCCAGGCTGTTACCCGGGCCGAAGTGCACACGGTGCGTCTCGTGATCGACCCAGATATCCAGGTGGTTCTGCTCGCGGCGCACACGTTGGCCGGGCAACTGGATCACCATGCGTAACAGGCTGTGTTTCTTGTCATGGCGTTCGGTATAGCCAAACTGTACGAACCGCAGCGGCCGTGCGCCGGTGGCACGATCAGTGGCCAGGGGCGCCAGGCGCAGCATCTTGAAGTGTTCGGCCTGAACGTCCGCCCACGGCAGGGCCGCGGCCTCGACAGCCTCGGGTTTTTCGGCCGGGGTGTCGGCGGTAGATTCGGGTGTTGCTTCGGTGGTAGTCATGCGGCGCGATCCTGTCCAAGCCCGGCGAGCCGACAGTCTTTTTACTGTCGACTCTGGGCTTATCGGCCGTTTTATTCAGGACTGGAGGCAAATAATCGCTTAACGGGGTTGAAGTCCGTCGATAAAGCGCACGATGCGTTGGCCCAGCTCGGCGGCGAGGGGCAGTTTGGGGTCGTTGTACGACTCAAGCTGTTCCTTTACATCCTTGGGCACGATGCGCATCACGTGGTTCATGCCTTGAATCACGCTCAGTTGCGCGTCGGGCTTGGCCGCTTGCAACTGCTGGGCATCCGCCACGCCGACCTGGATATCGTTGGTGCCCTGGATGATCAGAGCCGGCATGTTCAGTTTGGCGAAGGCGGCCGACGGGTCGGCACGAAACAGGCTGATCAGGTACGGCTGCACACTGGGGCGGAAAATGCCTTCCAGCGGGCGCGGTACATCGGCATCCACTTGGCCGGCCTTAAGGTGGTCGAGAATTTCATTGCTGCGCAGCAACAGGGCAGGGGGCAGATGATCGGCCAGTTGCTGGCGGATCACCTGGTCCACCGGCCGGGCGCTGCCGGACAGCGAAATAACCCCGGCCGGGTCGAGTTGCGGCGCGGCGAGGGTGGCGACCAGCGCACCTTCGCTATGGCCCAGCACGATCAACTGGCCCATGCGGCTGTCGGCCTTGAGCAGCTTGCCCCAGGCCACCGCATCGGCCACATAGGCGTCCAGGGTGAGGTTGCGTTCGTCGGGGGTGGCGGCCAGGCTCGCGGCCACGCCGCGTTTGTCGTAGCGCACGCTGGCGATGTTATTGCGCGCCAGCACCCAGGCCAGGCGCTTGAGGCTGTCGTTGCGCGCACCATCGGCGCTGTTGCCGTTGCGGTCGGTGGGGCCGGAGCCGGCGATGATCAGCACCACGGGCACCGGCTTGTCGGATTTTGGCAGCAGCAGCGAACCAAACAGCTCGCCGCTGCCGGTGTCCAGGCTGATCGGCCGTTGCAGCACGACGGGGGAGGCGGCGAAGCCAAGGCTGGAAAACAGGGTAAGGGTCAAAAGCAAAACTCGCAGCATCATCACGCCATCATCAGGAAGGTGCCGGTTGGACCAACGTCTACCGGTAAGGTTTCGAGGATGAACTACTCGGTTAGCCTGCGTATACTGGCTGCCTTAAGTTATTACGGTTGAGTTGATTCAACTGATTTCACGGAGCGCCCTGCATGTCCGGCAATACCTTCGGCAAGCTGTTCACTGTCACCACCGCGGGCGAAAGCCATGGCCCGGCGTTGGTCGCCATTGTCGACGGCTGCCCGCCAGGCCTCGAGTTGTCTCTGGAAGACCTGCAGCGTGACCTCGACCGCCGCAAGCCCGGCACCAGCCGCCATACTACCCAGCGCCAGGAGCCCGACGAAGTCGAGATTCTTTCCGGCGTGTTCGAAGGTCGCACCACCGGCTGCGCCATTGGCCTGTTGATCCGCAACACCGACCAGAAGTCCAAGGACTACTCGGCGATCAAGGACCTGTTCCGCCCGGCCCACGCCGACTACACCTACCACCACAAATACGGTGAGCGCGACTACCGTGGTGGTGGCCGCAGCTCGGCGCGTGAAACCGCCATGCGCGTGGCCGCCGGTGCCATCGCCAAGAAATACCTGGCCACCCAGGGCATCGTGATCCGTGGCTACATGAGCCAATTGGGCCCGATTGAGATCCCGTTCAAGACCTGGGACAGCGTCGACGACAACGCCTTCTTCAGCCCCGACCCGGACAAGGTGCCGGAACTGGAAGCCTATATGGACCAGTTGCGCCGCGATCAGGATTCGGTGGGTGCCAGGATTACCGTGGTCGCCGAAGGCGTCAAACCGGGCCTGGGCGAGCCGATCTTCGACCGCCTCGACGCCGAGCTGGCCCACGCGCTGATGAGCATCAATGCGGTCAAGGGCGTGGAGATCGGCGCCGGTTTTGCCTGTGTCGCCCAGCGCGGCACCGAGCATCGCGATGAAATGACGCCGCAAGGTTTCCTCAGCAATAACGCGGGCGGCATCCTCGGCGGTATTTCCTCCGGCCAGCCGATTGTTGCGCACCTGGCGCTCAAGGCCACGTCGAGCATCACCACGCCGGGCCGTTCGATCGATGTGCACGGCAACCCGGTGGACGTGATCACCAAGGGCCGCCACGACCCGTGCGTGGGCATCCGCGCCACGCCGATTGCCGAGGCGATGATGGCCATCGTGTTGATGGACCACCTGCTGCGCAACCGTGGGCAAAACGCCGATGTGCAGGTGAGTACGCCGGTGTTGGGCCAGCTGTGACGGCGTGTGGCGAGGGAGCTTGCTGTGGCGAGGGAGCTTGCTCCCGCAGGGCTGCGCAGCAGCCCCCCACAATATGACGCAAAGCCTCCCATACTGGCGCCTCTCCAGCTTCTACCTCTTCTACTTCGCCCTGCTCGGGGCGACGGCGCCGTTCCTGGCGCTGTACTTCGACCACTTGGGGTTCTCCAGCGCGCGTATCGGCGAGCTGGTGGCCATCCCCATGCTGATGCGCTGCGTGGCGCCCAACCTGTGGGGCTGGCTCGGCGACTACACCGGCCGGCGCCTGGCCATCGTGCGTTTTGGCGCGGTGTGTACCCTGGCGAGTTTCTCGCTGATCTTCTTCAGCAAAACCTACGCCTGGCTGGCCCTGGTGATGGCACTGCATGCGTTCTTCTGGCACGCGGTGTTGCCGCAGTTTGAAGTGATCACGCTTGCGCACCTGCAAAAGCAAACCGCGCGCTACAGCCAGATCCGCCTGTGGGGCTCCATCGGTTTTATCCTCACCGTGGTGATCATGGGCCGCCTGTTCGACGGGCTGAGCCTGGACATTTACCCGGTGGTGGTCGTGGTGATCATGGCCGGCATTATTGGCGCCAGCCTGTGGGTGCCGAACGCGCAGCCCGCCGTCCAGGGCAATCGCCTGGCCGGTGACGGTTTCCTCAAGCAATTGCGCAGCCCCGGCGTACTGGCGTTTTATGCCTGCGTGGCCTTGATGCAAATGAGCCATGGCCCGTATTACACCTTCCTGACCCTGCACCTTGAACATTTGGGTTATAGCCGTGGCGTGATCGGCATGCTGTGGGCGCTGGGTGTGGTCGCGGAGGTGCTGATGTTCCTGGCCATGAGCCGGATCCTGACGCGTTTTTCGGTGCGGCGGGTGCTGTTGGCCAGTTTCGTGTTGGCGGCTATCCGCTGGTTGCTGCTGGGGTCATTCGCTGAAATCTTCTGGGTATTGCTGCTGGCGCAAGTGCTGCACGCCGCCACGTTCGCCAGCTTTCATGCGGCCGCCATCGCCTTTGTACAACGCAGTTTCGGCGCCAGACAACAAGGCCAGGGCCAGGCGCTGTATGCCGCGCTGGCCGGCACCGGGGGCGCGTTGGGCGCCCTCTACGCCGGCTACAGCTGGAACCTGTTGGGCCCGACCCTGACCTTCAGCATCGCCAGCGTCGCCGCCCTGGCCGCCGCCATTATCATTGGCCTTCGATTGCAAGAACCGACTACAGGAACCGAGCAATGAGTTATGTCGCTGTTTACGCTGCCACCACACCGGATACCCCGAACAAGGTCCTGACCCATTTCGACGATATCGTCTCGACGCTGGCCGACCACGGTGTGCGTTTTGCGCGCTGGCAGCCGGCGCCGATTGAGAAGGGCGCCAGCGACGCAGACATGATCGCCGCGTACCAGCCGCAGATCGACGCCCTTGGCTACGCCGCCGTGCAGGTGCTTAGGGCGGCGGGCGATCTGGCACAGAACATTGAACTGCGTGCGCAATTCCTCAGTGAACGCCGCTACAGCGAAGACGAAGTGCGTTTCTTCGTCGCAGGCCAGGGTCTGTTCAACGTGCACGTGGGCGACTATGTGTATGCCGTACGTTGTGAGAAAAATGACCTGCTGGTGATTCCGGCCGGCGTGCCGCATTGGTTCGACATGGGCGAGAACCCGCACTTTGTCACCTTGCGTTTGTTCAACACAGCTAAAGGCTGTGAGCCTCAACTCACCGGCGATGCTATTGCCGATGGCTTCCCGGGCTTGGACGACTAAGCACAGATATTTAAATGTTCAACCCAGGCAAGTTGGAAGTTGTTGTGGGAATAAGCCTGATTATCTGTAAGGCGTAGCTGTTTCTGCTGCGCCCTGTGCTTTCAATCCATTCGTTATGTAACTCTCTGCAGACTCGATGTTTATATCACCTGTCAATAGCAGGAATCCGAAAGGTGATAGGGCATCCACTACATAAGGAGAGAGCACAATGAGTGGCCCAGAACAGTCGTGTCGCACGCCGGTGGACGCGCCGATGACCGTTAGAAGACGTCTGAGCCTGGGCGGCAAGCCCCTCACCCCGACAGAGCTGGAAATTTTGCGCTGGGCCTCGGAAGGCAAGACCGTCTGGGAAATCAGTCAGATCCGGGCAACCTCTGAAGCCACGGTGAAATTCCATCTGCGCAATATCTACGGCAAGCTGGAAGTCACCAACCGCGTACAGGCGATGAATGAGGCCAGCCGACAAGGCTTGTGCTGAAGCCACACAAAAAAGGGCCGCGACGCCTGTAAGCGTCGCGGCCCTTTTTGGTTATCGGTGGTTTATGCCGAGTGGTAGGTCGGCAGGGCAAAGCGGTTCTGGCTTTGCAGCATCGAAATCTGTGGCAGCTCACTGGCTTGTTCGGCCAGGTCGCGGCGGATCGCGCTGATCACCCAGGTCAGTTGGTCAGCGGTGTGCAGCTGTTGATACGAGATCGAACGCTTGACCTGTTTGCCTTCGCTGTTGCGCAGGGTCAGCAGGATACCGCCGTCTGGACGTGGCTGAGTGGTGACGTCGTATTGGGAGAATACAGAAGCGAATTTATCTTGGATCAGGCTCATGTCTATCAGCTCCGTTGGCTCAAGTTGGCAAGCATGGAGAGATAGGTGCAGTGATTGTGCCAGTATTGGATATCTGAAAAAGTCGTTATAAATCAATTAGTTAAAAATTTTACAGATTTTCGGTTTCGTGCAATTTGCATGAATGGCCATCGTGCATCCTGCATTTTGCGTTATTCGCGCCAGCTGTTTCAGGTCAGCCTCGAAGATAAAGACCGCCTCGGTTGGGCAAAATTCCTTTTCGGTGGAAGCCGACTCGGGATACAAAACTTTTCAAATCCCGCATGTACAGTCAAAGAATGGCAGGCGTATTTTCCCGCATGGCATTCGGCATCTGCCTACAGGGCTGCCGCTATGTCTGGATCATACGAAGAATAAGAAAAAGGACGTTCCGCCATGAGCCATCAGCAAGACGACATGATCACGTGGGGCAAGCTCTTACGTAAGGTGCCTGCGATTGTTCGAGCTTTGCCACGCGTAGTGCGTGGCATGCGCGCCGCGAATGTCACCGACCCCGCGCAGCCTTGCGGCCTCGGTTGGCACTTTGAACAGGCTGCGTTGCGCAACCCCGACGGCGCGGCGTTGTTGTACGGCGACAGCGTGCTCAGCTACCGCGAAGCCAACCAGCGCGCCAATCGCATGGCTCATTACCTTCAAGCGCAGGGCATCGGCAAGGGTGATGTGGTCGCGCTGTTTATTGAAAATCGCCCGGAACTGCTCCTCAGCGTACTGGCCGTGGCCAAGCTGGGCGGTATCTGCGCCATGCTCAACACCGCGCAAACCCAGGCGGCGCTGGTGCACAGCCTGAACCTGGTGAACCCGGCGGCGATCGTGGCAGGTGCAGAATTGGTAGACGCCTATGCGGCGGTGCGCGAGCAAGTGTCGATTGCGGCCGAACGCAGCTGGTTTGTGGCGGATCAGTCCTCAAACGCGGTGCCGCAGGGCTACACCGACCTGATGGCCGCCAGCGCTGACAGCCCGGTGGACAACCCGGCCAGCAGCGGACAAATTTTCTTCAACGACCCGTGCTTCTATATCTACACCTCCGGCACTACCGGTTTGCCCAAGGCCGGCATCATGAAGCACGGGCGCTGGACCAAGACGGCGGTGAGTTTCGGCAGCATCGCCCTCGACATGGGGCCGCACGACGTTCTGTATTGCACTTTGCCGCTGTACCACGCCACGGGCCTGTGCGTGTGCTGGGGTTCGGCGATTATCGGCGCATCGGGTTTCGCCATCCGGCGTAAATTCAGCGCCAGCCAGTTCTGGGACGATGCGCGCAAATTCAACGCAACCACCCTGGGGTATGTCGGTGAACTGTGCCGCTACCTGCTGGACCAACCGCCCAGTGCGCAGGATCGCGACAATAAAGTCACCAAGATGGTCGGCAATGGCTTGCGTCCCGGTGTCTGGGCGCAGTTCAAGCAGCGTTATGGCGTCGAGCACATCTGCGAGCTGTATGCCGCCAGCGACGGCAACATCGGTTTTACCAATGTGCTGAATTTCGATAACACCATCGGCTTTTGCCTGCAGCATTGGGCGCTGGTGGAGTACTCCCACGAAACCGGTGAGCCGCTGCGTGGCAGCGATGGTTTCCTGCGTAAGGTGCAAACTGGCGGGCAGGGCTTGCTGCTGGCCAGGATCGATGAAAAGTCGCCGTTCGACGGCTACACCGACCCGGAAAAGAACCGCAAGGTGGTGCTCACGGACGTGTTCGAGAAGGGTGACCGCTACTTCAATACTGGCGACTTGCTACGCAGTATTGGCTTTGGCCATGCGCAATTTGTCGACCGACTGGGCGATACGTACCGTTGGAAGGGCGAAAACGTCTCCACCACCGAAGTGGAAAACGTGTTGCTGCAGCACCCGCAGATCGCCGAGGTGGTGGCCTATGGCGTCGAGATCGAGAACACCAATGGCCGCGCAGGCATGGTCGCCATCACGCCAAGCGAGTCCTTGGCGGCCCTGGACATGCGTGAGCTGTTGCAGTTTGCCCACGGCCAGTTGCCGCACTATGCGGTGCCGTTGTTTTTGCGCATCAAGGTCAAGATGGAAACCACTGGCACCTTCAAATACCAGAAGGTCAAGCTCAAGGAGGAAGCCTTCGACCCGGACAAGGCCGGTAACGACCCGGTGTACGCGTGGCTGCCCGGCTCCGACAGTTATGTACCGGTCACCGGGCTATTACTGGCGCAGATCCAGGGCGGGCAGTTCCGTTATTGATTCTGGCTATGAATGCTTTTGACAAAAAAGCCATGACAGCGGGGAACTCCCTCGCGACACTGAGCGCCTTATACACATTCGCAGACAAGGAGCCCCCGCATGTCAGACCAGCCCAAACAAATGACCGACGATGAAGCCGCCGAATTCGCCGAGCAGGTTTTTGATGTGGCCCGCAAAGGCGATGCAGCGATGCTGGCTGCGCTGCTGGCCAAAGGCTTGCCGGCCAATTTTCGTAATCACAACGGCGACACCTTATTGATGCTCGCTGCCTACCACGGCCATGTCGAAGCGGTAAAAGTGTTGCTCGAGTTCAAAGCCGACCCACTGATTGCCAACGACAAAAATCAGCTGCCGATCGCCGGTGCAGCGTTCAAAGGCAACCTGCCGGTGGTGAAGGCGTTGATCGACGGCGGCGCGCCGGTGGATGCAACCTCCCCGGACGGGCGCACAGCGCTGATGCTGGCCGCTATGTTCAACCGCGTTGAAATGGTCGACTACCTGCTCGGCCAGGGCGCCAACCCCAAGGCCGTCGATGCCCAGGGCGCGACCGCGCTGGCTGCCGCGCAAACCATGGGCGCGGCGGATACGGCGGCACGGTTGCAGAAACTGGTGTAGGCTACGCGCCCTCAAAAACCAGCCCGCCACAGGACCTTCCCATGCAAACCGCCCTCGTCGAACTTATCAGCAAAATCAGCGCCGGCGTCATGGGCGAGGACGAGGTGGCGCGCATCGCCACAGAAGCCGCCCAAGCCTACGCGGACCCGGTGGCGTTTCTGGCGGCGAACCCGGATATCAACTACGACGACACGTTCCCTATCCCTCTGGGTGAGTGGGTAGTGGTTGGCAGCCTGCCGGACACGGTGCTGTTCCAGGCCGACACCTATGGCGATCTGTTCGCGCAGATCGTCGCCTCGTTCGGCCCGGGCGTGGCGTTCAACCTCAAGCCCAAGCAGTTGGCCAAGACCGAAGACCTCACCGCGCTGAACCGCATCCAGATCCAGATGAGCGCGTTGAGCCCCGAAGATGGCGGCTATGTGTTGCTTAACTTCAGCCAATTGCTCGATGACGAGATCCAGGCGGTGCTGGTGTACGGCAATGACCTGCCGCGCGTGTTGCAACTGTGCGCCGAAGTGGGGATCAAGGCCGAGCCGTCACTGGAAGCCTTGAAAGTCGCTGTGCACGTCTGAAATAAAACGGAACCCAGGCAAACGCTGACTATCCTACAAGTGCATGCCCTCACTTAGGAGCGACACCATGGGTTCCACTTTCAACGGTCTTATCGGCCTGATCATCCTGGCGCTGGATATCTGGGCGATCATCAACGTGTTCAAAAGTGGCGCCAGCACCGGCGCCAAAGTGCTGTGGATCCTGCTGATCCTGTTGCTGCCGGTACTGGGTCTGATTATCTGGGCCATTGCCGGGCCGCGCGGTAACGTGCGGATCTGATCGTTCACTTAATTTGAAGTGAGCACCATCCCTGTGGGAGCGGGCTTGCCCGCGATAGCGGTGTATCAGTATCAGATGTTTTGACTGACGCACTGCAATCGCGGGCAAACCCGCTCCCACAGTGGTTTCCAGCGTACTCAGGATTTTGTGTGTCGAAACTATTCGCTGCACACAATTTTCACATCTTTTCCAAGACAATTCGGCGGTTTTACGGCTCTCCCAAGGCTCTAACTCAAGTGCCATTAAAGGCCGGGCCACGGCGCACGTTCAGTAATTAATAGCGTTGATGCCATTGATCGGGCACCATTTGCGCCACCGCGTTAACCGCCTACCCCAGCCAGCCTGGGCGAGGGACGGACGCCACTGCATAATTTCGAAACTTAAACTTCCAATGGGTCCTAGAACGACATGGCAAACCCGGACGCCCTGAGTCAGCAGCGAGCTTCTAATCGCTTGCTGCAACCGACCGTCAAATCCCATCTGGCATACACGCTGCTTTGCGCGCTGGTCATGATGGTGATGTTCTCCCTGCTGCGCCTGGCGCTGCTGGTCTACAACCGCGAGATGATCCTCGACACGCCGGCCTCGACCTTCCTCGAAGCCTTCGTCAACGGCACGCGCTTCGACATCCGCTTTGTGATGTATGCACTGGTTCCGCTGCTGCTGGCCTTGTTCAGCGTACGGGCCATGGCGGCACGCGGGTTCTTCCGTTTTTGGCTGACCATCGCGTCCAGCATTGCCCTGTTCCTGGGCTTGATGGAGATGGACTTCTACCGCGAGTTTCACCAGCGCCTCAACGGGCTGGTCTTCCAATACGTGAAGGAAGACCCGAAAACCGTGATGAGCATGCTCTGGTACGGTTTCCCGGTGGTGCGCTACCTGCTGGCCTG
This sequence comes from Pseudomonas sp. 2995-3, assembly GCF_002742565.1. Taxonomy (NCBI): domain Bacteria; kingdom Pseudomonadati; phylum Pseudomonadota; class Gammaproteobacteria; order Pseudomonadales; family Pseudomonadaceae; genus Pseudomonas; species Pseudomonas sp. 2995-3. The sequence goes on from NZ_LJSB01000176.1 coordinate 425,297, forward strand.
GGCCGTAGGCACGCTGATCCTGAGCATCGCCTTCAAGGGCGCCGACCGTGCGACACGCCCACGTGGTCCGTTCAGCGGCGGCACCGTCGGCACTCGCCAGGTTGCTCCGTGGTACAGCCGCATTGCGGTGTTCGTGGTGTGCCTGCTGATCGCCGTGGTCGCCATTCGTGGCACCCTGCGCCAAGGCCCGCCGCTGCGCTGGGGTGATGTCTACACCACCGACTCGAACTTCGCCAACCAGTTGGGCTTGAACGGCACCCTGTCGTTGATCGCCGCAGCCAAGTCGCGCTTCTCCGAAGAGCGCTCGAATATCTGGAAAGCCACGCTGGACCAGCCGCAGGCTACCCAGACCGTGCGTGACATGCTGGTGTTGCCGCAAGAGAAACTGGTGGATACCGACACCGCCGCCGTGCGCCGTGACTACACGCCACCGGCCGAGAAAACCCTGCCGATCAAGAACGTCGTGGTGATCCTGATGGAAAGCTTCGCCGGTCACTCGGTCGGCGCACTGGGCCGCCCAGGCAACATCACGCCGTACTTCGACAAACTGTCCAAGGAAGGCCTGTTGTTCGACCGTTTCTTCTCCAACGGCACCCACACCCATCAGGGTATGTTCGCCACCATGGCGTGCTTCCCGAACCTGCCGGGTTTCGAATACCTGATGCAGACCCCGGAAGGCAGCCACAAGCTGTCGGGCCTGCCGCAGTTGCTCAGCGCGCGCAAGTTTGACGACGTGTATGTCTACAACGGCGATTTCGCCTGGGACAACCAGTCGGGCTTCTTCAGCAACCAGGGCATGACCAACTTCATCGGGCGCAACGACTTCGTTAACCCGGTGTTCTCCGACCCGACGTGGGGCGTGTCCGACCAGGACATGTTCAACCGTGGCCTGGAAGAATTGAAGGCCCGCGAAGGCGGCAAGCCGTTCTACGCCCTGCTGCAAACCCTGTCCAACCACACGCCGTATGCGTTGCCGACGCCCTTGCCGGTCGAGAAAGTCACCGACCGTGGCAGCCTCAACGAGCATTTGACGGCCATGCGTTACTCCGACTGGGCCTTGGGCCAGTTCTTTGAAAAGGCGCGTAAAGAGCCGTACTTCAAGGAAACCCTGTTCGTGATCGTGGGGGACCACGGTTTTGGTAATGAACAGCAGATCACCGAGATGGACCTGGGCCGCTTCAACGTACCGATGCTGATGATTGCACCGGGCATGCAGGAGAAGTTCGGCGAGCGTGACCACACCGTGGGTACCCAGATCGACATCGTGCCGACCATCATGGGCCGCCTGGGTGGCGACACCTTGCACCAGTGCTGGGGCCGCGACTTGTTGAACCTGCCGGAAGGCGACAAGGGCTTTGGCGTGATCAAACCGTCGGGCAGCGACCAGACCGTCGCCCTGGTCACTGCTGACCGCATCCTGGTACTGCCTAAAGAGATGCCACCGAAACTGTGGGAATACGAACTGGGCGCTAACCCGACCGGTAAGGTGATTCCTGAATCGCCGGACGAAGCCGCGCTGAAACAGAAACTTGAGTCGTTCCTGCAGACGGCCACCAAGAGCCTGTTGGATAACACCGCCGGTGTGATCGACGGCAAGCCGGACTAATAATCCGGGCATAAAAAAAGAGGCCTTCTAGAAGGCCTCTTTTTTTTGTCCGGATTTTATATCCGGCCGAGTAGCAACAGCACCAACAGTACCACCAGTACCACACCCAGAATACCCGACGGCCCATAGCCCCAGTTACGAGAGTGCGGGAACACCGGCAGGCCGCCGACCAGCAGCAGGATCAGAATTATGATCAGAATCAGGCTCATGTTTTTTTCCTTGTAGGCCTTCTGAAAAGACCGGTTGTTTAACGACAGGCCCGTGGGTTTATTTACGGACGCCTTAACAACTCCGACTGTGCCGTTGTGGAGAAAATTCCATAGTTTCTTAAAGCATTTCGCACACTGGCTTATTTCTTTTAATGCGTTCGCAATAATGGGCACTTAGTTGAAAAAGATTGAACTTACGCTATAAGCCGGGCTGCTACCTGGCTGGCGGTTTGCCTGAGGCATTCATCAATTGGATGGTGCGTGGGTGCAGGAAAAACCTTCGCTACACTGCCGATCACTTCTTCCGTGAACTACAAGGCTACTTACCTATGCAAAATCGCATGATGATCACTGGCGCCGGATCCGGCCTGGGTCGCGAAATCGCGCTGCGCTGGGCACGCGAGGGTTGGCAGTTGGCCTTGTCGGACGTCAGCGAGCCAGGCTTGCAGGAAACCCTGAAGCTGGTGCGCGAGGCCGGTGGCGATGGCTTTATCCAGCGCTGCGACGTGCGTGACTACAGCCAGCTCACCGCCTTTGCCCAGGCTTGCGAAGTGAAGCTGGGCGGCATTGATGTGATCGTCAATAACGCTGGCGTGGCCTCGGGTGGTTTTTTTGCCGAATTGTCCCTGGAAGATTGGGACTGGCAGATTGCGATCAACTTGATGGGCGTGGTCAAGGGCTGCAAGGCGTTCCTGCCGCTGCTGGAAAAGAGCAAAGGGCGGATTATCAACATCGCGTCCATGGCTGCGCTGATGCAGGGGCCGGCGATGAGCAATTACAACGTGGCCAAGGCCGGTGTGGTGGCGTTGTCGGAGAGTTTGCTGGTGGAACTCAAGCAGCAGGAAGTCGGTGTGCATGTGGTATGCCCGTCGTTTTTCCAGACCAACCTGCTGGATTCATTCCGTGGGCCGACGCCTGCGATGAAGGCGCAGGTCGGCAAGTTGCTGGAGAGTTCACCGATTTCGGCGGCGGATATTGCCGATTACATTTATCAGCGGGTGGCAGAAGGGGCGTTCATGATTTTGCCCCACGAGCAGGGGCGCATGGCGTGGGCGTTGAAGCAAAAGAACCCGCAGTTGCTGTATGACGAGATGACGCTGATGGCCGACAAGATGCGCGCCAAGGCCCAGGCAACCAAGGGCTGATGATGATCGTTCCCACGCTCCGCGTGGGAATGCCGCCCCGGACGCTCCGCGTCCCGCTTTTGAAGGCGTGACGCGGAGCGTCACCGGATGCGTTACCACGCGGAGCGTGGGAACGATCAGAAACCGGGGCTTGTCTGTCAGAAAAATTACCGGGCTACGTAGGCCTTTCCTGATTTTACTGCAAGCCATTGCTGCGCCAAATCCAATCGCGCATGGTCAAGGTCCTGTCACTCCAAAAGGACAACCGCCATGCTGGTCTTAAGCCGCGCTGTGGGCGAAGTCATCTCCATCGGCGATGACATCGCCCTGCACATCCTCGAACTCAACGGTACCCAAGTGAAATTCGGCATCGACGCCCCGGTGGGTGTGAATGTCCATCGGGCCGAGGTGTATCGCAAGATCCTCGAACGCCAGGCCACAGAAACCCACGCCGAACCCAACCGCTGAACCCTGCTCAGTCAAACAGATGCTTGGGCACGTCGTGCTTGAGCATCAACTGGCATTGCTCGCTCTCGGGGTCGAACACGATCAGGGCCTGGCCCTTGGTCAGCGCTTGGCGCACGCGCAGTACGCGGGTTTCCAGGGGCGTGTCGTCGCCATTGTCGGTGCCGTCGCGGGTGACGAAGTCTTCGATGAGGCGGGTCAGGGTGTCGACTTCAAGCGCGTCGTAGGGAATCAGCATACAAGCCTCGGAGGTAGGAACCCGGCGATGCTACTGCGCCGGGGGCCCTTGTTACCAGCAGTTACCATCAGTTACCAGTAGTTGCCAGTGTCAGGACTTCTGTCCGACCAGGCTGTCCACCGACGGCACGCGGGTGTCGCTCTCCATTTGCGTTTCGTGCTCGATCTGATGACTGAACCTGTCCAGCGAACCCTGGGCCGGTTGCGCGTCGCTGGCGAACACCGGCGGGCTGAGGATATAAGCGCCCAACAGGCGGCTGAGTGCGGCCAGGCTGTCAATGTGTGTGCGCTCATAGCCATGGGTCGCATCGCAGCCAAACGCCAGCAGCGCGGTGCGAATATCGTGGCCGGCGGTGACTGCCGAGTGGGCGTCACTGAAGTAATAGCGAAACAGATCACGGCGCACCGGCAATTCATTTTCGGATGCCAGGCGCAGCAAGTGACGGGACAGATGATAGTCATACGGCCCACCGGAGTCCTGCATGGCCACACTCACCGCGTGTTCGCTGGAGTGCTGGCCGGGCGCAACCGGGGCGATGTCGATACCGACAAATTCACTGACGTCCCAGGGCAGGGCGGCGGCGGCGCCACTGCCGGTTTCTTCGGTGATGGTGAACAGCGGGTGGCAGTCGATCAGCAATGGTTCGCCGCTGTCGACAATCGCCTTGAGTGCGGCAAGCAGGGCGGCCACACCGGCTTTATCGTCCAGGTGGCGGGCGCTGATATGCCCGCTCTCGGTGAATTCCGGCAGTGGGTCGAACGCCACGTAGTCACCGATGCTGATGCCTAACGAGTCGCAATCGGCGCGCGTGGCGCAGTAGGCGTCCAGGCGCAGTTCCACGTGGTCCCAGCTCACCGGCATTTCATCTACGGCGGTGTTGAACGCGTGCCCGGAGGCCATCAACGGCAGCACGCTGCCACGGATCACGCCGTTGTCGGTAAACAGGCTGACACGGCTGCCTTCGGCAAAACGGCTGGACCAGCAGCCCACCGGTGCGAGCGTCAAGCGGCCGTTGTCTTTGATCGCACGCACGGCGGCGCCGATGGTGTCCAAGTGCGCGGAAACAGCGCGGTCGGGGCTGTTTTTCTGGCCCTTTAGCGTGGCGCGGATGGTGCCGCGCCGGGTCATTTCAAAGGGAATGCCCAGCTCTTCCAGGCGCTCGGCGACGTAGCGCACGATGGTGTCGGTGAACCCCGTGGGGCTGGGGATGGCAAGCATTTCCAGCAGCACTTTCTGCAGGTAGTTGAGATCCGGTTCGGGGATGGTTCGGGTCATGGAAACTCCTGATGAGTTGAGGGCGATCGTTCCCACGCTCCGCGTGGGAATGCAGCCGGTGACGCTCCGCGTCACAAGAGCGGACGCAGAGCGTCCCTTGAGGCATTCCCACGCAGAGCGTGGGAACGATCAGTGGTCAGGCGGTCGGCTGACTGTGCGGAAACAACAAATCAACAAACTTCTCCGCTGTCGGTTGCGGTTCGTGATTAGCCAGCCCGGCGCGTTCGTTGGCTTCGATAAACACATACTCGGGCTGGTCGGCGGCGGGCACCATCAGGTCCAGGCCGACCATGGGAATGTCCAATGCACGGGCGGCGCGCACGGCGGCGTCTACCAATGTCGGGTGCAGGATCGCGGTGACGTCTTCCAGGCAACCGCCGGTATGCAGGTTGGCGGTACGGCGCACAGCCAGGGTTTGGCCACGGGGCAAGATGCTGCTGTAGTCGTAACCGGCGGCGTGCAACGTGCGTTGGGTTTCGGCGTCCAGCGGGATTTTGCTCTCACCATCGGTGGCCGCCTGGCGGCGACGGCTCTGGGCTTCGATCAAAGCACCGATAGAGTGCTGACCATCACCGGTAACCTCGGCCGGGCGCCGAATTGCAGCGGCAACTACCTCAAAGCCGATCACCAGGATGCGCAGGTCGAGGCCTTCGTGGAAACTTTCGAGCAGCACACGGCTGTCGAATTGACGCGCCGTCTCGATGGCTTTTTGCACCTCCTCGATGGTCTGCAGATCCACTGCCACGCCTTGGCCTTGTTCGCCATCGAGCGGCTTGACCACGATGCGCTGATGCTCGTCGAGAAACTCCAGGTTGTCGTCGGCACTGCCGGCCAATTGTTGCGACGGCAGTTTCAACCCCGCTGCGCTGAGCGTCTTGTGGGTCAGGCTCTTGTCCTGGCACAGGGTCATGCTGATGGCGCTGGTCAGGTCGCTCAACGATTCGCGGCAACGCACACGGCGCCCGCCGTGGCTGAGGGTGAACAGGCCGGCGTCGGCGTCATCCACTTGCACATCAATGCCACGTCGATGGGCTTCTTCGACAATGATGCGCGCATACGGGTTAAAGCCTGCCTGCGGGCCGGGGCCGAGAAACAGCGGCTGGTTGATGCCGTTCTTGCGCTTGATCGCAAAGGTGGTCAGCGCGCGAAAACCGAGCTTGGCGTAGAGGCTTTTGGCCTGACGGTTATCGTGCAGCACCGACAGGTCGAGATAGCTCAGGCCACGGCTCATAAAATGCTCCACCAAGTGGCGCACCAGCACCTCGCCCACACCGGGGCGCGTGCATTGCGGGTCGACCGCCAGGCACCACAGGCTGCAACCGTTTTCCGGGTCGTGGAAGGCTTTTTGATGGTTCAGGCCCATCACGCTGCCGATCACCGCGCCGCTGTCTTCGTCCTCGGCCAGCCAATACACCGGGCCGCCTTGATGGCGTGGTGTCAGGCGCTTGGCGTCGACGGGCAACATGCCGCGGCCTTGGTAGAGTTGGTTGACCGCCTGCCAATCGGCATCGGTTTGCACGCGGCGAATGCGAAAGCCGCGAAATACCCGCGTAGCGGGGCGGTAATCGCTGAACCACAGGCGCAAGGTGTCGGAGGGGTCGAGGAACAACTGCTGCGGGTCAATCCCGAGGATTTGCTGGGGCGCCGCCACGTACAGCGCGATGTCGCGCTCGCCCGCCTGTTCATTGAGCAGTTCCTGGGCCAGGCTGGCCGGGTCCGGAAAGGTATGCCCGATCAATAACCGGCCCCAGCCGCAATGCACGGCAATCGGCTCGGCGCCCAGTGGGCTGCCGTCTTCAGCCAGGCGCGCCTGCAGGCGCTCGTAGGTCGGCGCCTGGCCCTTGAGCAAGCGTTGGCTGTAAGCCGCTGCAAGAGGTTTCATCGATCAGATTCCTTGTTCGCTGAGCCACAGGTTCAGCGCCGCCAGCTGCCATAGTTTGGAGCCGCGCAGCGGCGTCAGTTGGCCTTGCGGGTCGGTCAGCAGGCGGTCAAGCATGGCCGGGTTGAACAGGCCGCGATCCTGGCTTGGGTCCATCAGCAGATCGCGCACCCAGTTCAAGGTATCGCCCTGCAAATGCTTGAGGCCCGGCACCGGGAAGTAGCCTTTCTTGCGGTCGATGACTTCGCTGGGGATGACTCGGCGCGCGGCTTCTTTGAGCACCTGCTTGCCGCCATCGGGCAATTTGAATTTGCCCGGCACGCGGGCTGACAGTTCTACCAGGCGGTAGTCCAGGAACGGCGTGCGCGCCTCCAGGCCCCAGGCCATGGTCATGTTGTCGACGCGTTTGACCGGGTCGTCCACCAGCATCACCGTGCTGTCCAGACGCAAGGCCTTGTCCACGGCGGCGTCCGCGCCGGGCATGGCGAAATGTTCGCGCACGAAGTCACCGGCGGCGTCGTTGGCGGTCAGCCATTTTGGCGCGACGGTGGCGGCGTAGTCGTCGTAGCTGCGGTCGAAAAATGCGTCTCGGTAGGCGGTATACGGGTCGCTGGCGCCGTCCACCTGCGGGTACCAGTGGTAACCGGCGAACAGTTCATCCGCGCCCTGGCCGCTTTGCACCACTTTGCAATGTTTGGCCACTTCCCGCGACAACAGGTAGAAGGCGATGCAGTCATGGCTGACCATCGGCTCGCTCATGGCACGGAACGCTGCCGGCAGTTGCTCGATGATTTCGCTTTCGGCGATGCGTAACTGGTGGTGACGGGTGCCGTAGTGTTTAGCGATCAAATCCGAATACTGGAACTCGTCGCCACGTTCGCCACCGGCGTCTTCAAAACCGATGGAGAAGGTCGACAAATCCTGCACGCCGACTTCCCGCAGCAGGCCCACCAGCATGCTCGAATCGACACCGCCCGAGAGCAGCACGCCGACATCCACGGCCGCACGTTGGCGGATCGCCACGGCTTCGCGGGTGCTGTCGAGCACGCGGTCGGTCCAGTCTTCGAGGCTGAGGTTTTTTTCATCCTCGTGCGGGCCGTAGGGCAGAGTCCACCAGGTTTTCTGCTCGGTGTTGCCGTTGGCGTCGATGCGCATCCAGCTTGCCGGCGGCAGCTTTTCGATGCCTGCCAGCAAGGTGCGCGGTGCAGGCACCACAGCGTGGAAATTGAGGTAGTGGTTGAGTGCGACCGGATCCAGGATCGGGTTGATATCGCCGCCCTTGAGCAGGGCCGGCAGCGCTGAGGCAAAACGCAGGCGCTGGCCGGTGCGCGACAGGTACAACGGCTTCACACCCAGACGGTCACGGGCGATAAACAGGCGCTGCGCGTCACGCTCCCAGATGGCAAAGGCAAACATGCCATTGAGCTTGGGCAGCAAGGCTTCGCCCCAGGCGTGATAGCCCTTGAGCAGCACTTCGGTGTCACCGCCGGAATAGAAGGCGTAGCCCAGGGCTTCCAGCTCTTCACGCAATTCCGGGAAATTATAGATTGCACCATTGAACGCCAGGGACAGCCCCAGCTGGGCGTCGACCATCGGTTGGGCGGAGCCGTCCGACAGGTCCATGATCTTCAGGCGGCGGTGGCCCAGGGCAATCGGCCCTTGGGCATGGAAGCCCCAGGCGTCCGGGCCTCGCGGGGCAAGGTGATGGGTGATTCTCTCTACGGCTGCCAGGTCGGCAGGTTGATGATCAAAGCGTAACTCGCCAGCTAGTCCACACATAAATTCCTTACCGGTTTTTCCGTTGGGGAGGGCAATACTCGATACGCCCGACAGGGCGCGTACCCAGAAACTGACCCAGTGCTATGCGTGGAGTTTTAGACCGATAAGTTATAAGGCAAATAGCCGCGATGCTCGCGACGGCGTCGTTTCTTCCCTCACGGCGATCAGCGTGTCGCCGGTTTTCCTCGAACCAGCGCGCGCAAGGCAAACCGGTTCGGGTGGCAGGCTTCGGCCACGCTGGCCGGCACCGGCAGCGGTTCGTCGCTCAACCAGGCGGCCAGCAGTTCGCCGCACAGGGGCGCGGTGATCAGCCCGCGTGAGCCGTGGCCGCTGTTGATATACAGGCCCGGCAACCACGGGCAGGGCGTATCCGGGACTTGCCGGGCGTCTTTGCCCAGTACGGCATAAGCCTGTTGGAACGCAGCGCTTTCGGCCAAGGGGCCGACGATTGGCAGGTAGTCAGGGCTGGTGCAACGAAAGGCGGCGCGGCCTTGCAAGTGTTCGGCGTTTAGTGAGTCAGCGCCAAGACGCAGCAGCAGGTCTTCGGAAATCTCCCGCAGCATCGCAAGGTTGCCCGTGTGCTCGGCGAGGGTGGGGGTGAGGTCTTCATTGTTGAAATCAAAACTGGCGCCCAATGTGTGTTCGCCAAGGCGCGCCGGTGCCACATAACCTTCGGCGCACACCACGGTGGCCAATGCCGCACTCGCGGGAGTTTGCGCCAAACGTGTGATCTGCCCGCGAATGCGCTTGAGCGGCAAGCCCGCACTATGCGGGAATCGCTTGATTTCGGCTGCACCGGCCAGCACTACCACGTTGGCGCTTGCCAGTACGTCATCGCCGTCACGGGCTTGCCACTGCTCGTCGACGCGGTGCAGCTCCAGCGCCTCGTGATGGGTAAGCACCTTGATAAGCGGATGCGTGGCTTGCCATTGGCACAGCGCCGGTGGATGCACCCAGCCACCTTCGGGGAAAAACAGCCCGCCCTGGGCCAATTGTATGCCGGCCTGTTGTTGAGCCTGATCGCGGCCGAGCAGGTGCAACAGATCCGGTGCGAAGGCCTCGGCCAGTTGCGCCTGGCGTTGGGCTTCCTTGGCGTCAAACGCCAGTTGCAGGACACCGCAACCGTCCCAGTCAACGCCGCGCTGCAAGTGCTCCAGCAGGCGCCGGGTGTGGCCGAAACCGCTGAGTATCAGCTGCGACAATGCTGTGCCATGGGCCGACAGCTTGAGGTACAGCACGCCCTGCGGGTTGCCCGATGCTTCCTGGGCCAGGGCGGCGTGACGTTCCAGCAAGCTCACGCGCCAACCGCGAGCGGCCAGGCTGGCGGCGGTGGCGCAACCGGCCAGGCCGCCGCCGATGACCATGGCGTGGCGTTCGCCTTCGATGCCTGCCGGGCGCGCAAACCAGGGTTTGGGTGTGGCCGGCGGTGGCGTATCTTCGGGCCAGCCGAGGAACTCACCGCGCAGTATTTCCCATTTATGGCCGATGCCCGGTGTGCGTTTCATCTTGAACCCGGCGGCATTGATCAACCGGCGTACCCAGCCGGTGCTGGTGAAGGTGCTGATGGTCGAACCCGGTGCCGCCAGGCGCGCCAGTTCGGCGAACAACTCAGCGGTCCACATGTCGGGGTTCTTGGCCGGGGCAAAACCGTCGAGAAACCACGCGTCGATTTGCGCGTCCAGTTGCGGCAATTGCTCCAGGGCGTCGCCGATCAACAGCGTCAGGGTCACCCGGCCGTTATCCAGCACCAGGCGCTGGAAGCCTTGATGGATCGCAATGTACTGAGCCAACAGTTGCTCGGCGAAGGCACTGAGTTCCGGCCAGAGGGCCAGGGCGCGTTGCAGGTCGGTGTGGCTCAGAGGGTACTTTTCCACACTGACGAAGTGCAGTCGCGCACCGGCCACGGCGTGCTGTTCAAACAGTTGCCATGCGCAGAGAAAATTCAAACCCGTGCCGAAGCCGGTCTCGCCAATGACCAGTCGCCCACCCACCGGCAGGGCCGCAAAGCGCGCCTGCAGGCGGTTCTGTTCAAGGAACACATAGCGGGTTTCTTCAAGGCCCGACTTGTCGGAGAAGTACACATCATCGAAGACCCGCGAGTGCGGTCGACCTTGGTCATCCCAATCGAGCTGGGCGTGGGTGATGGGGTTCATGGGCGACTCATAAAAAAAGCAGACAAAGGCAAGGCGGCCATTCTAGCCGATCACGGGGCAGAGGGCTGATTGCGGGTGGTAACCCAATAGATTTTGCATGGAAAAAACTGCTGTGCGCAGCCTCCAAGCCATCAACAATCAGCGCTAATCCTGGGCAGATTGCTGCGGTATCGTCATTCCTTGATTGATAGGCAATAAAGGATATTGCTGATGCGCACCCAGGATGATTTGAACAATAAACTGAGCCAATTGACCCAGAGCCAGCTGCAAGCGGCCTTGCTGGAAATGACGGGCGATCTGGACAAAGCTCAGGTGCTGCAAAAGCAACTGCCTGGCTGGATGGTCAACGCGCCGCCCGGCGTGCTGGATGCATTGACTAAAGATGCCCTGCAGGTTGCAGATGCCCAGGCAGCCGTCGCCGAGCGATTGAAGCCATTGCAGGCGCTGGATGAGTTTTGCAGTGAGCGGCTCAAGCAATACTGCTCTACGCGATGGCAACGGGTTGTGGACCCCAAAAAAGATCTATTTATTCGTGCGGTAAACGAATACGAGAAAGAGGTCTTGCCGTTGAAGTATGTGAAGACGGTGAGGTTGGTGCAGGACAGCCTGCTGCATGTGGCGATGCAGAATTTCTCAGAGGATGAAGCCCGGGCGCAGCACTTTCCCGTCGGGTCGCTGTTGCAGTCGGGGTCTGCTGATCGTGAAGTCATTGGCATTACACCCCTCGAGTTTGCGCAGGGGTGTCGCGCCCTGGATCTTGGCCGCTTGTATCAGCAGCACATCAGTGACGTGCTTGAACTTGACAGCGACCCGGCAGGTGATAAGCCTTACCTCAATAATGTAGCGACCGATATCGGCCGGATGAAAATCCTGGACGTAAAAGTCGACGCCCATATTGCCTTGATGCGAGGGGACATTACCCAAGGCACCTACGCGATGTTGTGCACATTGCTGGACCGCCAATTGACGCCGTCCCAGGCCCAGGCCGAAGGGGTGCTGTACGACGGGCGCCCGGTCATTTGGCAAGGGCTCAATACCCAGGGCGGATGCCTGTGGAGCATTCTGGTATTTTCCGCTCGCTCGATTGCGCAATACCCGCAAGCGCCTTGCGTGGTGTACATGCCCAATGAACCGGAACGGCCATTCTTTGAGTATGCCTCGCTTGACGACTTTCAGGTCTACCTCAAGCGCAAGCTTGCACTGGCCGCGTACCGTGCCTTCTTTACGCGTTACCTGAGCCAGGGGGACCGGGTTGGGTTCTTCACCCGTTTCGATCAAGCCCAGAGCCTGGGGGCGCTGGACGCCAACCCCATTACGGCCAGCCTGGCGCGGCACTTTTTCGACACTTACGCCGCAAAGCTGCAAGCCGATGCACGGGCCCTGGCGGTGCCGGTGGCCGAGGTCGATGAGGACGTCCGTGAGCAGCGCTTGCAGACGTATCTGGACGCCGGTTTGACGGTGCTCAACCTCGCAGGGTTTGTCGTCCCGGAGCTGGGGTTATTGATGACAGCCGTGGCGGTAGGCCAGATGCTCGGCGAACTCTATGAGGGCATTGAAGACTGGCGCCGTGGTGATAAGAATGAGGCGTTCCAGCAGTTGGCAGTGATCGCGCAAAACATCACGTCGATGGTGTTGTTCGCGGCAGGGAGCAAGGTTGTCGGTTCGGCCATGCAGCGTACCGGCCTTAATCTGAATGGTTTTTTCCGTAAATTCGAGGTGATAAACCCCGCTGTGGGCAACCAGCGGCTGTGGCGTCCGGATACCACGCAATACGTCCATGATCAGCGCCTCGGCGACGAGCAGGTTGCCGACGCGTCGGGAATCTACAAGGTGGAGGGGCATTCGTACGTCAAGGTCAATGACTGTATCCACCGGATCGCGTTCGACGCGAAACTGGATCAATGGCGGGCCAGCCACCCGGTGCGGCAGACGGCTTATCGCCCGAAATTGCTGCATAACGGTGAAGGTAGCTGGCGTTTTGCGTTCGAGAAGCCCGACGAGTGGGAGAACCCGGAGTATCTTTTTTCGCGGTTGAAACCGACAGGTCCCGGCTCTTCGCTCCCTCCTCGCAAACTTCTACAGATCAAGGCCATTATGGATTTGCCCGATGATTGGGGCGTCTATCAGGCCCAGGAGTGTCTGCCGTTTCCCGCACGCTTTCGCGATCTGTACGAACGTTTCAGGCTCGATCAGTCAATTCGCGATTTGAACTGGCAGTTGGAAAGCGGTGCTTCCCCCAACATTGAAAACTCGACCTTGCAGATGCATGCCTTGCCCCTGTTACCGGGGTGGCCCGCGGGGCGCTATTTTGAGGTGCTGGATGCAAAGCGCAGTGTCAAGGCGCGTTACCCTGCCAGCGAACCTTACGATGCAGGCCTGCGTTTGACGATCACCGAGCCGATGCTCAGTGAGGGGAAAGTGTTTGAAGTGCTGTTGTCCGGGCTGGATGACGCACAAAAGACCGGCTTGTTGGGAGAGGGCGTAGACGCCGATCAGGCGCACACCGTGTTGGCGCGTCAGTTGCTCGCGCATCTGAAGGCTGATCGCAAGCCGCTGTTTGAGCAGTTGTATCAGACCTATGATGGGCCCGTACCGCCGGAATGGGCGTTGCTCAGGCGCACCTACCCGCAATTGCCCTGCACGCTGATGCGCGAATTGATGGCCGAAACGACCACCGTGCAGCGTGAGTCTCTGCGCGATAATCAACGGGTTCCCATGGCGTTGGCCGAGTCAGTGCAACGTGCTCTTGAGGCACAACGCCTGGACCGCGCCTTGATGGGGTTTGAGCAGCCAGAGTTGGCCAGCCTGGATACTGCCCTCATCGCCGTTCGGACAATGCCGCGCTTGGCGGGGTGGGGGGCAGAGCTGCGGCTTGAGTTGCGCCAGGACTCGCCTCAAGGCGACTTGTTGGCCTTGGGCGCGTTCAAAGACGCTGGTGTGCGGCGAGTAGTAGTCAGGTCGAACGCAGGGTTTGAAGCGTTCAACGACAACGGCCGCAGTCTCGGCGGACCTAATGCCGGGCCGGACGGCCTGTTCGAGGCGATCGATGCAACGCTGATGGATGGCCAGCGAGTGGCATTGGGATTGCCGCTGAAGGACGCCAGTAACATTTGGCGTTTGCGATACATGAGTGCCTCGCAAGCGAAAGGCGATCGGGAACTGGCTGCCGAGGCTTTTTCCAGCCAGGTCAGCGAACCGGCGTCGCAGGGGGTGAGTTGTGAAATGGCCGATTTGCCGACGGGGCCGTTGGTTCATCCAGCCGCACTGGTGCGTAAGGTAAAGCGTTTGTACCCATTGTTCAGTGAGGCTCAAGTGTCTTCGCTATTGATGACGTTGGGCGCTGACCATCTGGCTCGGGCCAAGGCGGTCAAACGTTTGAAGGCAGAACTCGGCCATTTGCGCGCGCTGCTCAAGCATTGGAAAACCGATATCCAGGGCATGGAGACACAGCCGGGCCTGAGTGACGTTCGTACTAGCCGCCAGCAGGTGGCTGAGCGCATTGAAGCGTGTTGGCGGCGTCAAAGCTTTGCTCTGGATGAGCATCAGACGTCCGTTGCCAGTTTGAACCTGGATGGGATGCGCGTTGGCTCACTGCCGACGCTGCCAGCCGACATACGTTTCGACCATGTTCGGCAGTTGTCACTCAGGAACATGCGACTGGGCGATGACGTCGCCTATTTCCTGAAGTGCTTTAAAGGCGTGCAGCATTTGAAACTGGGGCGTAACCGCCTGACCCGCTTGCCGGAGGTATTCTCGCGAATGCTCGACCTGGAAAGTTTGTCGATGCCCCGCAACCGTCTTGTGCTCACCGAATACACCCGACTGAAACTGGCAGACCTGAATACGTTGCGCCTGTTGGATCTGAGCCACAACCCGCTGGACAAGTTGGTGGATGTCAGCCGGATGCGTGACCTGCACACCCTGTTGTTGCAGGACACCAAAATCGTCGACTTACCCGCAGGGCTTGGGCGCCTGGCTCAACTGGAGCAAGTGGACCTGCGCGATAACGTGATCACCGTGTTGCCTGAGTGGTTGTTTACGGTGTCACGCAGTTTCAGCCAGTCGATTGACCTGGGCGGCAACCCGCTCTCCAGTACCACGATAACCGCGCTTACGCGTTACCGTGACGAAGTGGGAATTGGCATGGGGTTTGTAGAGGACGATCAGCCACGCATGACCGAACTGAAGGCCAGGGCATTGTGGTTGCCGGACGAGGTGGCCGCCCGAGAGGCCCACAAATCTACCGTGTGGGCCAACCTGCGGGATGACCCGGACTCGACGCCGTTGTTCCACTTGCTGGCTGAGCTGTCCGGTACTGCCGACAATCGTCATGTGCACGAGGACTTGACCCGGCGGGTCTGGGACGTGTTGCAGTCGACCCACGACAGTACCGATCTGCGCGAGCAGGTCTTTCAACTGGCGGCTCATCCGGCGAACTGCGCAGACGACGCCGCGCAGATTTTCAGTCAGATGGAGGTGCTCAAGGAGGTCGAGAAGGCAACGCAGCAGGCCGGTCGTGTAAAAGGCAATTCCGGGGCGCTGTTGAACTTGGGCCGAGGGTTGTTTCGCCTCAGCGAGCTGGAGAAAATTGCGGCCACCTACGCTGTCGAAAACGCGTCCGTGGACCCGCTGGAAGTCAGCCTGGCATTCCGGGTAGGGTTGGCCAAAACCCTGCAGCTACCGGGGCAGCCCAAGCACATTCAATATGGAGAATTTGCCAATGTGACCAGCGACAGTCTGGAGGTGGCGCACTCCCAAGTGCGCACGGCAGAGCTGTCCCCCACGTTCTTGCGTTTTATTTCACAGCTGGCGTTCTGGAAAACCCACCTCAAGCAGCAATTTTCCGGTGCGTTCGAGTCGGCGACAGAGCCCTTTGATACGCAGCAGCAAGCACTTTTTGAGAACAGCCAGAATCTCACCGACGCGCAGTACCTTGAGCAAATGGAGGCCCTGCGTTCACCTCGCCGGCAGGCCATTACCGAAGTGGTAGAGCGGCTCACACAGCAGATGTTGAGGCAGCATGACCTTGGCATTTGCCATCTGCCAGGGAACTAGCCATAGGGGACGGCGATTGATCCATGGCAACTGTTTTGGAATTCTTTGAGTGGCGTGGTGCCCAATCCGCTAGTCTTGAGCCATCTTGAAATGGAGCTGCCCATGTTCGAATCCGCCGAAATCGGTCACGCCATCGATAAAGACACGTACGACGCCGAAGTGCCGGCCCTGCGTGAAGCCTTGCTGGAAGTACAGTACGAACTGCAACAGCAGAAGCGCTTCCCGGTGATCATCCTGATCAATGGCATCGAGGGCGCGGGCAAGGGCGAAACCGTCAAGCTGCTCAATGAATGGATGGACCCACGGCTGATCGAAGTGCGCACCTTTGACCAGCAGACTGACGAAGAACTGGCGCGCCCACCGGCGTGGCGCTATTGGCGTCAGCTGCCGGCCAAGGGGCGCATGGGCATCTTTTTCGGCAACTGGTACAGCCAGATGCTGCAAAGCCGCGTGCATGGCCAGATCAAGGACGCGCGCCTGGACCAGGCCATCGCCGGTGCCGAGCGCCTGGAAAAGATGCTCTGTGATGAAGGCGCGCTGATCTTCAAGTTCTGGTTCCACCTGTCCAAGAAACAGATGAAGGCACGCCTCAAGGCGCTGGCCGACGACCCGCTGCACAGCTGGCGCATCAGCCCGCTGGACTGGCAGCAGTCCAAAACCTACGACAAGTTTGTGCATTTCGGCGAGCGCATCCTGCGCCGCACCAGCCGTGACTACGCGCCGTGGCATGTGATCGAAGGCGTGGATGCGAATTACCGCAGCCTCACGGTGGGCAAGATCCTGCTCGAAAGCCTGCAAAACGCCTTGAAGCTGCCCAAGGGCAAGGCCAGCGGCATGAACCCGGCGCCTTTGATTGCCTCCGTGGACAAGAAGGGCCTGCTCGACAGCCTCGATTTGACCCAGCGCCTGGAAAAAGATGATTACGAAGAGCAACTGATTACCGAGCAGGCGCGCTTCTCTGGCTTGATGCGCGACAAGCGTATGCGCAAGCACGCATTGATCACCGTGTTTGAAGGCAACGATGCGGCGGGCAAGGGCGGCGCGATCCGCCGCGTGGCGGCAGCGCTGGACCCGCGCCAGTACCATATCGTGCCGATTGCCGCGCCGAGTGAAGACGAGCGCGCCCAGCCGTATCTATGGCGCTTTTGGCAGAAGATTCCGGCTCGCGGCATGTTCACCGTGTTCGACCGCTCGTGGTACGGCCGCGTATTGGTGGAACGCATCGAAGGCTTCTGCACCCCGACGGACTGGATGCGTGCCTATGGCGAGATCAATGACTTCGAGGAGCAACTGCGCGATGCGGGCGTGATCGTGGTCAAGTTCTGGCTGGCGATCGACAAAGATACACAGTTGGAGCGCTTCCAGGCCCGTGAGGAAATTCCCTTCAAACGCTTCAAAATCACCGAAGACGACTGGCGCAACCGCGACAAGTGGGATGACTACCGGGCGGCGGTGGGTGACATGGTCGACCGCACCAGCACCGAAGTGTCGCCCTGGACCCTGGTGGAAGCCAACGACAAACGCTGGGCGCGGGTCAAGGTGCTGCGCACCATCAACCGCGCGCTGGAAGAAGCGTTCGACAAGACCGACAAGCACGATAAGAAGAAAAAGAAATAAAGCTGGCGGCACCTCCTGTGGTGAGGCTCCCGTGGTGAGCGACGCTTCTGTGGCGAGCAGGCTTGCCCTGCGTTGGGCTGCGCAGCAGCCCCCGACCCAGGCAGCGCGTTCTTTCTGGTAGACCTCATTGGCAGGTTTTGGGGCCGCTTCGCAGCCCAGCGCAGGGCAAGCCTGCTCGCCACAGAAGCCTCGTTCAGGCGGTCATGCTTTTGTATATGCCAGGTGAATGATCGTCGCGGTTGGGCAGGCCGGCCTCTATGCTCGGTCCATCTCCCAACCACAAGATCGAGGTAGCCCATGCGTGAAGTAGTGATCGTCGACAGCGTGCGAACCGGCCTGGCCAAGTCCTTTCGTGGCAAGTTCAACCAGACGCGCCCGGATGACATGGCGGCCCATTGCGTCAACGCGCTGCTGGCGCGTAATGGCGTCGACCCGGCGACGGTCGAGGATTGCATCGTCGGCGCCGGCTCCAACGAAGGTGCCCAGGGCTACAACATCGGGCGCAACGTGGCGGTGCTCTCGCAACTGGGCACCGGGACGGCGGGCATGACCCTCAACCGGTTCTGTTCCTCGGGCTTGCAGGCGATTGCGATTGCGGCCAACCAGATTGCCTCGGGTTGCAGCGATATCATCGTTGCCGGTGGCGTCGAGTCCATCAGCCTGACCATGAAAAGTGTCAACACCGATAACCTGATCAACCCGCTGCTCAAAGAGCAGGTGCCGGGCATCTACTTCCCCATGGGCCAGACTGCCGAGATCGTCGCGCGCCGCTATAACGTCAGCCGCGAAGAACAGGACCTGTACGCCCTGCAAAGCCAGCAACGTACCGCCCAGGCCCAGGCCGACGGCTTGTTCAACGATGAAATCGTGCCGATGGCCGTCAAGTACAGGGTCGAAGACAAAAACACCGGCGAGGTGCAGGTGCTCGATGGCGTGGTCGACCGTGACGACTGCAACCGCCCGGACACCACACTGGCCAGCCTCAATGGCCTCAAGCCGGTGTTTGCCGAAGACGGTTCGGTGACGGCGGGCAACTCTTCGCAGTTGTCCGATGGCGCTTCGATGACCTTGGTGATGAGCCTGGAAAAAGCCCTGCAATTGGGACTCAAACCCAAGGCGTTTTTCCGTGGCTTTACCGTGGCCGGTTGCGAGCCGGACGAGATGGGCATCGGACCGGTGTTCTCGGTACCCAAATTGCTCAAGGCCAAGGGTTTGCAGGTGGCGGATATCGACCTGTGGGAGCTTAACGAAGCGTTTGCCTCGCAGTGCCTCTATGCCCGCAATCGCCTGGAAATCGACAATGGCAAATACAACGTCAATGGCGGCTCGATCTCCATTGGCCACCCGTTCGGCATGACCGGGTCGCGGCAGGTCGGGCACCTGGTGCGTGAGTTGCAGCGACGTAACCTGCGCTACGGCATCGTCACCATGTGCGTGGGCGGTGGCATGGGCGCTACCGGATTGTTTGAGGCGGTGCGTTAGTCAATCGACAGCTCACACCTATCCATACAAAAGGGGGAGCGTGCTCCCCCTTTGCGCATTCGCTGTTTGGTAATAATCAGGTACTTCTCTGCTTGTTTGATTAGTTGCTCAAAGTCCGTAAACACGGTTATTTTTTAATGCGCGTAATCCCCATCTTACAGAGACGGTCTGATTTGAATTGTTCTCATTAATCTGCATGTAGTCCTTTTCCTTCAGCCAGTTTTAAAGTTTTGGCAAATAGCCATGTTTTTCCTGCGCGCTTTGGCGTACTGCGGCTACTTGGTTTGCGGAAACAGACGGCTTACTTGCTCAAGTGTGAAGTGGAGAATTGCCCGGCGTTGAGCTGATTCCTGGATTGCAATACAACAAGTTGGAAAAACTCAGGAATCATCGGCTTAACAGCACGGGTTATAACCGCTCGTTTAATCAGCCCTGCACCGACCTGTGGCCGGGCTTCTTTAATGACACTTGTTAATAAGTGGGAATCTGTAGATGAATACCAAAATGAAAGCTGCGCTGTTGTCTATCGGTCTGTTGGCCGGCTCGATCTCTGTTGCGCAGGCAGCGGATGGGACCGTCACGTTTCTGGGGTCGGTGCATTCGGGTGCTTGCTCCATCAAGCCTGACTCTGTGGATCAGACCGTTCGCCTGGGGGCGATTGCCAAACACCAACTGGAATCGGGCGGCAAGTCTGAAGCGCGCCGCGTGCTGATTGAACTGGAAGGCTGCGACCTGTCCGGCCTGACCGATAACACCGTGACCACGACCTTCACCGGCGCACCGTCGAGCGTGGTTCCAGGTGCGATCGGTACGGTCGGCGGCGCTGGCGGCGTGGGCATCATGATGACCCACGGTGGCGCACCTGTTGAGCTGGGTGTTCCTACCACCCCGCAAGTCATCTCCACCGGCAACAACACCCTGGAGTTCGGCGCTTATGTGCAAGGTGCCGCCACGGACCCGATCATTCCTGGCGATTTCAGCGCAGTAACCAACTTTACCTTGGCTTATCAGTAAGTTTTTCCCCCCGCCACCACGTGTGGCGGGGGGACGCTGACGGGAGATCCAGGTGAAAACATTCCTACGTTTGGCTATCGCCTCTTCATTGACGACGTTGATCTGCCCTTACGCTCTGGCCCAGGACGCTTCGCAGGGTGAAGGCGTCGTCCTGTTGGGCGGAGAAGTCGTGGACTCAGCCTGCGGGCTGGAGCTGAGCAGTATCGATCAAACCATCGAAATGCCGTCGGAGCCAGTTGGCCGGCTGTTGCGCAACACGCGGGGAGAAGATCACCCGTTTCAGTTGCGTCTGGTCAACTGCTCACTGACACGTCCGGACCCGTCGCGCCCAGGGGCAACCCTGCCTGACTGGGAGCACATGCGGGTGACGTTTGATGGGCCGACCGACCGGGCTGGGCTTTCCTTCGCTGTGTTCGGTGGCTCCCAGGGGGTTGCCCTGCACATTGTGGACGCGGCCGGCGAAGAGAGTATTCCCGGGCAGCGAATGTCGCCTACGCCACTGTCGGAGGGCGATATGACACTTAACTACAGGTTTTATCTGGTTGGCAATGGACTGCCACTGGTAGTGGGCGCCCACAGTGCCGCAGTGCGGTTCAAGTTGGAATACTTTTGAACATTGATGGACAGGCTTTCATGTTGAATACAGCGAAGATCAAAAACACGCTGCGCCCGAGTCTGTTTGGCGGGCTGATGTCTCTGGCGGGAACTGCATTGGGTGCCGGGGATATCGAGTTTAATACCGACGTTCTTGACTTGATTGATCGCACCAACATTGACTTGTCTCAATTTGCGCGCAGCGGGTTTATTTTGCCCGGCACGTACTCGATGGTCGTGCACATCAACGGCCAGCCAATTGCCGAACAATCGGTGGCGTTCTATCACCCCGATAATGATCCCAAAGGCAGTCAGGCGTGTTTATCTCGCAGCCTGGTGGAGCAGTTGGGGCTAAAAGCGGCGGATGCCGACAAACTTGCCTGGTGGAAGGGCGGCGAATGCCTTGATGTTCAAAGCTTGCCAGGCACCGAGGTCAGTGGCGACCTGGCCACGTCCACGCTGAGCATCAATCTGCCCCAGGCCTACCTCGAATACAGTGCCATCAACTGGGACCCGCCCTCGCGGTGGGACGAAGGGGTGCCGGGGTTGTTGGTTGACTACAGTCTGACGGCGCAGTCCAACTACCAGCGCGGCGATGGTAACCGCAATAACCTCAGTGGCAACGGCACTGTTGGCGCCAATGCCGGCGCCTGGCGGTTGCGGGCCGATTGGCAGGGGCGCGTCGAGCGTGGCCGGCAGGAAGCGGCCGGGCCGCAAAAGCTGGAGTGGAGTCGCTACTACGCGTACCGCGCCATTCCTGCGCTGAAGGCACGTTTGGTGGTGGGCGAGAACTACCTGTATTCGGACCTGTTCGACAGTTTCCGCTTTACCGGTGCCGCGCTCAACTCGGATGAAAGCCAGTTACCGCCCAACCTGCGTGGGTATGCGCCGGAAGTGGTCGGGGTGGCCAAGACCAATGCCAAAGTCATCATCAGCCAACAGGGCCGCGTGCTTTACGAAACCCTGGTAGCGGCGGGGCCCTTTCGCATTCAAGACTTGCAGGATGCAGTGACGGGCAAGCTCGATGTGCGGGTGGAAGAACAGGACGGCTCGGTCCACAGCTTCCAGATGGATACAGCCGGGGTTCCTTACCTTACCCGCCCGGGGCAAGTGCGTTACAAGCTGGCATCCGGGCGCCCGTCCAACCTTCAGCATGGCGGTGACGGCGACTTTTTCGGCACCGGGGAGTTTTCCTGGGGCATCAGCAATGGCTGGTCGTTATTTGGCGGCGGCATGACCGATAACAACTATCGGGCATTGTCCGTGGGGGCGGGGCGCGACTTGCTGGCGTTCGGCGCGGTCTCGCTGGATGTGACGCAGTCTCACGCCGAGGTGTGGAACGAGACGCTCTCGGGTAAATCCTACCGCCTTCAATACTCCAAGAACTTTGAGCAGTACGACAGCCAGGTGACCTTCGCCGGTTACCGGTTCTCCGAGAAAAACTTCTTGAGCATGAGTGAATACCTGGATGCCCGGTATTACGGGCTGAACGGTGAACTCGGCGGGCGTGGTGATTACCGTGACCCGAGTGAGGGCTGGAAGCCGATTGGTGGCAGCAAGGCGCTGTATACGGTCACGGTCAACAAGCAGTTTCGTGACCTGGGCGCCACCGTCTACGCCAGCTACAACAAGCAAACCTACTGGGATAGGCCCGACACCCAGCGCTGGAACCTGTCGCTGTCGCGCTACTTCAACGTGGGCACGGTCAAGAACATGAGCCTGTCCCTGAACATGTACCGCACCCAGGAATACAACTACAAAGACAACGGCATGGCCGTCACGGTCAGCCTGCCGCTGGGGCGCACCGGCACACTGTCGATGGACGCCAACCGGGCCGCCGGCAAGAACAACTTTACGACGCGCTACAGCGATCGTCTCGATGAGCGCAACAGCTATCAGCTCAGTGCCAGCGATTCGTCCGGCAGTGGTTACTTGAGCCATATGGGCGACCAGGCCGATATCGACGTCATCGCCAGCACGCAAGAGGGCGGCTACAGCAGCCTGGGTGTGTCGGCGCGTGGCGGTGGCACGGTCACCCAATATGGCGCGGCCTTGCACCGTACCACCAGTACCGGCGGCACGCGCCTGATGCTCGACACCGGCGGTGTACCCGACGTGCCGGTGCGCGGTTACGGCTCGCCGACCCGCAGCAATGCCTTCGGCAAAGCGGTGATTTCCGATATCAGCAGCTATCAGCGTACGGCAGCCAGCGTGGACCTGGAGCGCTTGCCGAGCACGGTCGAAGCCACTCAATCGGTCACGCAGTTGACGCTCACCGAAGGGGCGATTGGTTATCGCTCGCTGAGCGTGATTGCCGGTGAAAAAGCCATGGCGATTCTGCGCCTGCCGGATGGCAGTTCGCCGCCCTTTGGCGCCACGGTGAAGAACCTCAAGCAACAGGACACCGGCATCGTGAATGACGGCGGCAATGTCTACCTCAGCGGCCTGCAGGCCGGCGAGCAGATGGTCGTCAGTTGGGGCGGCAACGAGCAATGCATCCTCACGCTCCCCACCGTTCTGCCCGTCGATGGCTTGACGCACGCCCTGCAGCTGCGCTGCCAGAGAGTTGCCGCTGCCCCATCCCTGCCCGAGCCAGCCACGCTGACCGGGGAGCTTACCGACACGGAGAACACAGCCTCATGAAGCTTGATATGCGCCTCACCTTCCCAGCGTTCGCGCTGCTGGCCCTAGGCTTGAGCCAGGGCGCCAGCGCCGCGGTTGGCCTGGATCGTACCCGGGTGATTTTCGATGGCGGCAAAGATGCCACCAGCGTGAACATCACCAACAACAATACTCAGCTGCCGTACCTGGCCCAGGGTTGGATCGAGGATGAAACCGGTAAAAAAATCAACTCACCCTTGATCGTGCTGCCGCCGGTCCAGCGCCTGGAACCCGGCAAACAAAGCCAGGTGAAAGTCCAGGCGCTGCCGGCCGCCAAGTCATTGCCGCAGGACCGCGAGACGGTCTATTACTTCAACTTGCGAGAAATCCCGCCGCGCAGTGATAAATCCAACACCCTGCAAATTGCCCTGCAAACCCGCATCAAGTTGTTCTACCGCCCGGATGCGATTGCGCCGAGCCAGCAAGACCTGTCCAACCCCTGGCAGCAGAAACTGACCCTGACCCGCGAAGGCGACCACTACCGGGTCCATAACCCGACGCCGTACTACGTGACCCTGGTGGATGCACGTGCCAGCAAAGACGGTAAAACCGTGCCGGGCTTTGCACCGGTGATGGTTCCCCCCAAGGACGCGCTGACCCTGGGCCCCAGTGCCAAGGCACTGGGTACGTCACCTTATCTGGCCTATGTGAATGATTACGGCGGCCGTCCACTCCTGGCGTTCACCTGCAATGGCAATACGTGCCAGGTCAACGCGCAGGCCTCAGCGCCGAAATGAGTAATGCTGCTGGAGAACATCATGAAGTCGCAAAGTGTGAAGGTCTTGGGCTGCCTGTTATGGGTCTTGGCGATGGGCGCGCACGCCGCCGACGATGACGAAGATATCGAAGGGATGAGCGGAATGTTGAATGTCCTCGGGGCCATGAATGAGTCGCCTTGCAGTCTGGATATGACCTCATTGCACCAGACGGTGGACCTGGACGCGGTGTCGACCAGCCATTTGCAACGGCCTGGTGATCAGGCGCCCGCCAAGGCTTTTCAACTGCGTTTTACCGACTGTATGCGCACCGCCGGTCGCGTGCGCAACGAACGCACGGGCAACCTGACATGGAGTGCTTACCAACCTGTGTTGTCGGTGGCGTTTGTCGCGCCGGCCGACGCCGATGATCCACGGTTGGTCAAAGTCCAGGGCATCACCGGGATGGGCCTGCAATTGACCGATCCCCTTGGCCGGGATGTACAGCTGGGCTCAAAGGGCGAACCGTTGATTCTGCCCGTGGGCCGCAATACCCAGACCTGGAATGTTCGGCCTACGCGCACCTCGGCGCCGTTGAGCAGTGGGGCTTTCAGGGCCGTGGTGGAATTCAGGCTCAACTATGAGTAAGGGCAGAGCGATGGCTAACTCAATCGGCCCGTGGGCCATTCTTATCGGTGGCGGTTTACTGTGGCCTGTCAGCCAATGCGTGCAGGCCGACACCAGCCTGACCATCCGCGCGGTCATCATCGCGCCGCCGCCTTGCGTGATTAACAGTGGCGCAACCCTGGATGTGCCGTTCGGCAATGACCTGCAGACGTCACGGGTAGACGGGGTTAATTACCGTCGTGACGTGCCCTATACCGTCACCTGTAATTCGCCGTTCAGCAACGCCCTGACCCTGGAACTCAAAGGCACCGGCGCCGGGTTTGACAGCCGCGTGCTGTCGACCCGCAAGGCCGACCTTGGGGTCAAGCTGTTCGTGAATGGCGCTGACTGGCCGTTGAATACGGCCGTGAATTTTACCTATCCCAACTTCCCGGCGGTACAGGCGGTGCCCGTCAAACGCGTGGGCAGCACGCTGAGCGGCGGGGCATTTGATGCTGTGGCAACCCTGGTGGTCGATTACCAATGACGAGGAATGCTCAATGACATTTTGGCAGCAACGCGTGTTGCTTACCTTGTGTTCCATCGGCCTTTGCAGTGGTGCGTCGGCCAACCTGACGTTCAGCGGCACGCTGAATGAACCGCCGCCCTGCACCATTGACGGCGGCAACACCATTGAGGTGGATTTTGGCGATGTGGGGGTAAAACGCGTCGATGGTGTGAAATACCGCCGGGGCGTCGGTTATGCCATCAACTGTGGCACCGACACGCTGCCGTGGGAGCTCAAATTGAGCGTCAACGGCACAGCCACCTCATTTGACGGTGCAGCGGTACAGACCAGTGTGCCGGCACTGGGCATTCGGATTTTCCAGAATAACCTGCCACTTCCACTTAATACGCCACTGGACATCACCCTGTCGTCACCGCCGACATTGGAGGTGGTGCCCGTGCAGCAGCCAGGCACCATTTTGACGCCCGCGCGGTTTACGGCGGTGGCCACGTTGTTGGCCGAATACCAGTAGGAGTTGAGTCGATGCGAGACCAAATTGTGCAAAAAGGCGGGTTGGCGTTATTGCTCACCGTCGGCCTGATCCCCCTGGGGCACGGCGCGGACAACCTGATGTTCAAGGGCAACCTGGTGGAAGAGGCCTGCACCATCCGCCCTGGCGATGAGGCCATCACGCTGGAGCTCTGGGACGTCACCAGCAAGCACCTTTATATCAACACGCGAACCGTGGGCAAGCGGTTCCAACTGCACTTGGAAGAGTGTGACACCACCATTGGCAACACCGTGACCATCACCTTCGGCGGTGCCGAAAATGGCGAACTTCCAGGCTTGCTCGCGCTGGACGGTGGCAGTGGTGCCTCGGGGATTGGCGTTGGTATTGAGACGCTGAGCGACAAGCCGTTGCCCTTGAATGCCGTCAGCGATGAGCAGGTGCTGAGCGATGGTAACAATGTGATCGAACTCAAGGCCTATGTGCAGGGCGAGCCGACGGCGATAAGAGATCAAACCATTGGGCACGGTGCGTACACGGTGACCTCTACTTTTACGTTGGACTATCCGTAGCGGCTACGTCCTCTTCACGACGTGAGCCGAGTGCCCGGCGGGCGACATTCGGGTAGATAAAAGCCGCGAGAGATTAAAAAATGAAACAGCGCTATGGAGCCATTGTGCTTCTTGTACTGATGGGAATGACTACGGCTGCGAGTGCAACTGATTGTCGTGTGAACGGCGGGGCTTGGATATTTGTAGGTGCGGGTGGGACTTTAAACCTGCAAGTTCCCGTCACAGTTCAACTGAGCGCAGACAGAACTCGTATCATGCTCGAAGGGGCAAGGTTAGAGTGCCGGTTCTCGGGTTTTGGCGGTAGCCAGCCTTGGTATACGGACTACTGGGCTACGTCCGCAAGAGTGGGGCCGGCCTGGGTGCCAGGCCCGAAGTTCACCAGCCAAGGCACCGGCTTACGCATCAACGGCAGCTATCAAAATACCCCGGTCCCGAATGGTATCCGAATGACGACCATGCCTAACAACGGCATCGGCGTGCTGGTCGATGTTACACCTTATATTTTGGTGCGTAACAATCCGACCAATCCTATCGACGTTCGATTAGGAGACGTCCTCGGAAGGTTAAACCTGGACCAGACAAATAACTATAACTCCGGCAGCTCAACGCTCGCGCTCACGTACACGGCCGCCAACAACTTCTCCATCTCCCCATCCACCTGCACCATCAACAATAACAATCCGATCGAGATCAACTTCGGTACCGTCCATCAGCGGGCAATCGGCACCGACCCGTTGACATCTTCCGTCGTCAGCAACCGCAGGCTCACTTACTCATGCCCGGACGGCGGCATTACCACGCCCATCACCATCACCTACAAAGGCACCCGCTCGGCCTTCGATGCACGGCTGTTGATGATGAGTAACCCGGACGTGGGCACGGCCATGGTGCATGCCGGTACTGCGGTGCCGGTGAACGGCTCGTTCCTGACCCGTATCACCAACAGTGTGGGCGCAGACGATGTGACCTTTTCGCTGGTGCGGCGCAATGGCTCCTTGCCGACCGCAGGCGCCATAAGCGGCAGTGGTGTGCTCGTAATGGGTGTGCCATAAGGCCCAAGCTCGCCGGCAGCCAACCCTACTAACCCCAACACTCTAACGGGCGGCGCGAACAGGGGGCTGAATATTCCTCGGACGGCGCCTGGGTAGAAAAATCACGAGAAGTCAAAATGAAATCACTTTATGGCGCGCTGGCGCTTCTCGCCCTGGCGGGTTTTACCACAACCGCGCACGCCGTCGATTGCCGTGTTAACGGCGGGGCTTGGCAGAATGGCAACCCCAACCTGCAGGTGCCGGTGACGGTCACCCTGGCTGCAGATCGCACGAGGCTCATGCTCGAAGGTGCAAGGCTGGAGTGTCGGTTTACCTATAGCGGAGGCCCCGCTTGGCATACGGACTTTTGGGTCAGTGGAAGCGCCGCAGGTACGGCCTGGACTCCCGGACCAAAATTTGCCGGCGAAGGCACCGGTTTACGCATCAACGGCGCTTTTCGAAACACGCCGGTGCCGTCCGGCATAGGGATTGCGAACATCCCCAACAACGGAGTGTTTTACCCGATCAATGTCACCCCCTACATTTTGCTGCGTAATTATCCGTCCAACCCGTTCGATGTTCGTATCGGTGACAACCTCGGCCTGTTGCGCCTGACCAGCTCGAACAATTACGACGGCACCCGGCCACAGCTCACGGTAACCTACACGGCGGCCAACAACTTCACCGTCTCGCCCTCCACCTGCACCATCAACAATAACAACCCGATCGAGATCAACTTCGGCGACGTCCACCAACGCGCCATAGGTTCCGACCCGTTGACATCCTCCGTCGTCAGTAACCGCAGGCTGACCTACTCGTGCCCCGACGGTGGGATCAACACACCGATCACCATTACCTACAAAGGCACCCGTTCCGCGTTCGACCCGCGCCTGCTGATCATGAGCAATCCCGATGTGGGCACGGCGTTGTTGCGCGGCGGTGCTGCAGTGTCTGTCAACGGCTCATTCCTCACCCGCATCACCAACAGTGTGGGCGGCGATGATGTGACGTTTTCGCTGGTGCGGCGCAATGGTTCACTGCCGACGCCTGGCGCCATCAGCGGCAGTGGTGTGTTGGTGATGGGGGTGCCCTGACCCCCAAATGATCGATACCCAAAGCACAACGCCTCGCCCTAGAATGCCAGCTCCTCCACCTCTGGCATTTTGGGGCGCTCATGCACATCTCTTCCGGTCGCTGGGTCTATGGTTTTGGCCTGACCCTGCTGACTGCGTTTCTCTGGGGCATTCTGCCGATCAAACTCAAGCAAGTATTGCAGGTGGTGGACCCGATCACCGTCACCTGGTTTCGCCTGGTGGTGGCCGGCAGTTGCCTGTTTATCTACCTGGCGCTGAGCAAACGCTTGCCCAGTCGCAAGGTGCTTGGTCCCAGGGGCGGCTGGCTGGTGGCGATGGCCGTATGTGGTTTGGTGGGCAACTACGTGTTGTACCTGGTGGGCCTGAAAATGCTCAGCCCCGGCACCGCGCAATTGGTGGTGCAGATGGGGCCGATTTTTTTGATGATCGCCAGTGTGTTCGTGTTCAAGGAGCGTTTCAGCCTGGGGCAGGGCATGGGGCTGGCGGTGCTGATCCTGGGCTTTGGTCTGTTCTTCAACCAGCGCCTGGCTGAGCTGCTGACCTCCATGGGCACCTACACGGCGGGCGTGTTGACGATCCTGCTGGCTACCACCATCTGGGTGTTCTACGCCCTGGGCCAGAAGCAATTGCTGACGGTGTGGAATTCGCTGCAGGTGATGATGGTGATCTACTTGTCGTGCGCCCTGTTGCTCACGCCATGGGCACATCCGCTGGAGGCGTTGCAATTGAGTCCGCTGCAAGGCTGGTTGCTGCTTGCGTGCTGCATGAACACACTGGTGGCCTATGGTGCGTTTGCCGAAGCACTGGCGCATTGGGAGGCCTCGCGCGTCAGTGCGACCCTGGCGCTTACGCCGTTGGTGACCTTTGTGGCGGTGGCGGTGGCGGCGTGGCTGTGGCCGGACTATGTGCAGGCCGAAGAGATCAATGCCGTGGGCTATATAGGGGCATTGGTAGTGATGCTGGGTTCAGCGACGGTAGCACTGGCGCCGTCGCTGCTCGCCGGGCTCAAGGCCCGGCGGGTGCGTATGGCGTCTTAATACCTTATTAAGGACGAACACTCTCACTGTGGCGAGCAGGCTTGCCCTGCGTTGGGCTGCACAGCAGCCCCAGCCAGCTTTAACTGACTCACCGAGTCGCCAGTTCTCTCAGTGGCCGGCTTCCAGCATGTTCTCCGGGCGCACCCACTGATCGAACTCTTCATCAGTCAGATAACCCAGGTCCAGCGCCGCCTGGCGTAGCGTCAAGCCTTCGGCGTACGCCTTCTTGGCAATCTGCGCCGACTTGTCGTAGCCGATATGCGGGTTGAGCGCCGTTACCAGCATCAAGCCGCGCTCCAGGTGCTCGGCCATTTGCTCGGCATCCGGCTCAAGGCCTGCGATGCAGTGCTCCTGGAAGTTGTTGCAGCCGTCGGCCAGCAGGCGGATCGATTCGAGCAGGTTGTGGATGATCACCGGCTTGTACACGTTCAGCTGCAAGTGCCCTTGACTGGCGGCGATGCCGATGGTCACGTCATTGCCCAGCACCTGGCAGGCCAGCATCGACAGCGCTTCGCACTGGGTGGGGTTGACCTTGCCGGGCATGATCGAGCTGCCCGGCTCATTGGCCGGCAGCTTGACCTCAGCCAGGCCTGCGCGTGGGCCGGAACCCAGCAGGCGCAGGTCGTTGGCGAGCTTCATCAGCGCCACCGCCAGGGTCTTCAGTGCGCCGTGCAGGGTGACCAGCGGTTCATGGCCGGAGAGGGCGGCGAACTTGTTGGGGGCGGTAACGAACGGCAAGCCGGACAAGGCCGCCAGCTCGGAGGCGATCGCCTCACCAAAGCCATGCGGCGAATTGAGCCCGGTGCCCACGGCGGTGCCGCCCTGGGCCAGCTCGCACACAGCGGGCAGGGCGCTACGGATGGCGCGCTCGGCGTAGTCGAGTTGGGCGATAAAGGCCGAGACTTCCTGGCCGAAGGTGATCGGCGTGGCATCCATCATATGGGTGCGGCCGGTTTTCACCAGTTTCATATGGCGTGCAGCCAGCTCGGCCAAACCGCCAGAAAGCGTGGCGATCGCCGGGAACAGGCGTTGATGAACCGCCTGCACCGCCGCAATGCTCATGGCCGTGGGAAAGCAGTCGTTGGAGCTTTGCGAGCGGTTCACATGGTCATTGGGATGCACCGGGCTTTTGCCGCCACGGGCCTTGCCCGACAGCTCGTTGGCGCGGCCGGCGATCACTTCATTGGCGTTCATATTGCTTTGGGTGCCGCTGCCGGTCTGCCATACCACCAGCGGGAACTGGTCGTCGTGCTGGCCATCGAGCACTTCATCGGCGGCCTGTTCGATCAGGCGGGCGATGTCGGCGGGCAAGTCGCCGTTGCGGTCGTTGACCCGTGCTGCGGCTTTCTTGATCAGGGCCAGCGCGTGCAACACCGCCAGCGGCATGCGTTGCTCGCCGATGGCGAAGTTCACCAGCGAGCGTTGGGTCTGGGCGCCCCAGTAAGCGTCATCCGGGACTTGGACGTCTCCCAGGCTGTCGGTTTCGATACGGCTCATCGGGCACACTCCTTCAGGTTCGTTTGCGCAGTTTAGGCTGTGATCCGTTGGTGGGGTTCCATAAAAGACTTTTCATCGAGGGTATTCCCATGCGGTTCAGGCCGCCTGTGATGGCGTCAACGGGTTGTCACTGATAAACCGCGGTGCTTGCATCGCAGCGGTGCGACGATTCGACAAGCCGGCTCGCATAGAAAGGCAGATCCCAGCCCCGTGCCCCCGCAAAACCAGGCTGAACAAGGCCTGGGGTTGAGCCGCAAGGTTTTTTAGGCGCAGAATGGTCGCCCTTGGGGTCTTACCTCGCCTGCTAGAAAGGAAACTCGATGACTCGTCTTCGTGCCATCTGTACCGCGGTTGCTCTGGTTTGCGCCAGCGGCCAGGTTTTTGCCGATACCGCCAGCCATAACGCCAGTGCCGAAGCCTTCCTGACCCTGGCCCACGCTGACAAGCTGGGTACCCCGGTGTACATGCAAGTGCAGCAAATGTTTGCCCAGCGTTTCGCCCAGACCAAGGCACCTGCCGCCAAGCAGTCCGTACTCGACAGCTACCAGGCCAAGGCCAATGCTGCGCTGGACCAGGCCATCGGCTGGCCGAAGCTGAAGCCGGACATGGTCAAGCTCTACACCACCAACTTCAGCGAATCCGAGCTCAAGGACCTGGTAGCCTTCTACCAGTCGCCGCTGGGCAAGAAAGTCCTGGAAAAAATGCCGCAACTGACCCAGCAATCGGCCCAGATGACCCAGGCCAAGCTGGAAAGCGCGGTACCTGTGGTGAACAAGCTGCTCGAAGACATGACCAACGAGCTGACGCCAAAAGCCCCAGCCCCGGCCAAGAAGAAGTAAACAGGAATGACCATGCAACAGCGTATCGAATCGGCACTCGTCGCCCTGAGCCCGGAGTACTTGAGCGTGCTGGATGAAAGCCATATGCACAGCCGTGGGTTGCAGACCCACTTCAAGGCCGTGCTGGTCAGCCAGCAGTTCGAGGGGCTCAACCGCGTCAAGCGCCATCAGAAGGTCTATGCCACCCTGGCTGACCTGATGAGCGAATTCCATGCGTTGGCGCTGCATACCTACACGCCTGACGAATGGGCGAAAATCGACGCAGCCCCGGCCTCGCCGACCTGCGCCGGCGGGCACTGACACTGTGGCGCATGGGCGTTATGTGGCGAGGGAGCTTGCTCCCGTTGGGCTGCGCAGCAGCCCTGATGCCCATCACTGCGATCTTTGTGAAAGGTCACAATTGCCTTATCGGGGCCGCTTCGCAGCCCAGCGGGAGCAAGCTCCCTCGCCACAGTAAAGAGGCGGCCCATAAACGTCGCCAATTTTGTTAGAATCCGCAACGCGCCGCTTAGCCGGCGCGTTTTTTTTTGCATCCGGTTCACCCCTTACGAGGGTAGCCACCTGGAGAGAACACCCATGACTCAACCGATTGTCGTGGCGGCACTGTATAAGTTCGTCACCCTCGAAGATTACGTCGCCCTGCGCGAGCCACTGTTGCAGGCAATGGTCGATAACGGCATCAAAGGCACCTTGCTGATCGCCGAAGAAGGCATCAACGGCACCGTTTCCGGCAGCCGTGAAGGCATTGATGGTCTTATGGCCTGGCTCAAGAACGACCCACGCATGGACGACATCGACCACAAAGAGTCGTACTGCGACGATCAGCCGTTCTACCGCACCAAGGTCAAGCTCAAAAAAGAGATCGTGACCCTGGGCGTCGAAGGCGTTGACCCGAACAAAAAGGTCGGCACCTACGTCGACCCGCAGGACTGGAACGCGTTGATCAGCGACCCTGAAGTGCTGTTGATCGACACGCGCAACGACTACGAAGTGTCGATCGGCACCTTTGAAGGCGCAATCGACCCGAAAACCACCAGTTTTCGCGAATTTCCTGACTATATCAAAGCCAACTTCGACCCGGCCAAGCACAAGAAAGTCGCGATGTTCTGCACCGGCGGCATTCGTTGCGAGAAGGCTTCCAGCTACATGCTCAGCGAAGGTTTCGACGAGGTTTACCACCTTAAAGGCGGGATTCTGAAGTACCTCGAAGAGGTGCCGCAGGCAGAAACCAAATGGCAGGGCGACTGCTTTGTGTTCGACAATCGCGTGACCGTGCGTCACGACCTGAGCGAAGGCGACTACGATCAATGTCATGCCTGTCGCACACCGGTCAGCGTAGAAGACCGCGCGTCCGAGCATTATGTGGCTGGCATCAGTTGCCCGCATTGCTGGGATAAGCTGCCGGAGAAGACCCGTCGCAGCGCCATCGACCGGCAAAAGCAGATCGAACTGGCCAAGGCCCGCAACATGCCGCACCCGATTGGCTTCAACTACAAGCAAACCCCTTCCGAGGCCTGACCCATGCCCGCGCGCCTGCTCTATGTGATGGACCCGATGTGTTCCTGGTGCTGGGGCTTTGCCCCGGTGGCGCAGGCGCTGGTTGAGCAGGCCCAGGTGGCCGGCGTGGATGTGCACCTGGTGGTGGGCGGTTTGCGCACCGGCAGCGGCGCGGCACTCGAGCCGACTACGCGGCGCTATATCCTTGAGCACTGGCAGGCCGTTACCGACGCCACCGGCCAGCCGTTCAAGCGCGAAGGCGCGTTGCCCGACGGGTTTGTCTATGACACCGAGCCTGCGTGCCGCGCCATCGTCACCGCGCGCAGCCTGGCGCCCGATTGCGCCTGGACACTGCTGGGGCTGATCCAGCGTGCGTTTTATGTCGAGGGCCGCGATGTGACCCTCGCCAGCGTGCTGGTGGAGCTGGCCGAGCAGGCGGGCATTCCGCGCATCGAGTTTGCCGGCGCCTTCGACCGCGCCGAGCAACATGCGGCGACGGCGGCTGACTTTACCTGGGTGCAGGACTTGGGCATCGCCGGTTTCCCGACGCTGCTGGCCGAGCGTAATGGCCAGCTGGCGTTGCTGACCAACGGTTATCAGCCGTTATCCGAGCTGTCGCCCTTGCTGGCCCGATGGCTGGAGCGTGCCACCTGTGCAGGATGAGCCCAAACGCACCGACCGACTGACTTGGGCGGAAGTTCGCCGCCTGGCCCTGCGTCACAAGAAATCCCTGTGGATCGCCAATGGCGTTGCCGTGCTGGCGACCCTGTGCAGCGTGCCCATCCCTTTGCTGTTGCCGTTGCTGGTGGACGAAGTGCTGCTGGGTCACGGCGATGCTGCGCTCAAGGTGATGAACCACGCGTTGCCACTGGGTTGGCAGAAGGCAGCCGGTTATATCGGCCTGATGCTGTTGGTGACCTTATGCCTGCGCTGCGGTGCGCTGGTGTTTAACGTGGTGCAGGCGCGGCTGTTTGCGCGGCTGGCCAAGGACATTGTGTACCGCATCCGCGTGCGCCTGATCGAACGGCTCAAGCGGATTTCCCTGGGCGAATACGAAAGCCTGGGCAGTGGCACGGTGACCACGCATCTGGTCACCGACCTGGACACCCTGGACAAGTTTGTCGGCGAGACTCTCAGCCGCTTCCTGGTGGCCATGCTCACGCTGGTCGGTACCTCGGCGATTCTGGTGTGGATGCATTGGCAACTGGCACTGTTGATCCTGCTGTTCAACCCCTTGGTGATCTACGCTACGGTGCAGTTGGGCAAACGCGTCAAACACCTGAAGAAGCTCGAGAACGACAGCACTTCGCGCTTCACCCAGGCGCTGACCGAAACCCTCGACGCCATCCAGGAAGTGCGCGCCGGCAATCGCCAAGGCTTTTTCCTCGGGCGCCTGGGCCAGCGCGCCAAGGAAGTGCGCGACTACGCGATCCATTCGCAATGGAAAACCGATGCCTCCAGCCGCGCCAGTGGCTTGTTGTTCCAGTTCGGCATCGACATCTTCCGCGCGGCGGCGATGCTCACGGTGTTGTTTTCCGACCTGTCCATCGGCCAGATGCTCGCTGTGTTCAGCTACCTGTGGTTCATGATCGGCCCGGTGGAGCAGCTGCTGAACCTGCAATATGCCTACTACGCGGCGGGTGGTGCGCTGACGCGGATCAACGAGCTGCTGGCGCGGGCCGACGAGCCGCAATATGCCGGCGGCGAAGACCCGTTCACCGGGCGTGAGACCGTCGGCATCGAGGTGCGCGGCCTCAACTTCGGCTATGGCGAAGAGTTGGTACTCAACCAGTTGAACCTGGCTATCGCACCCGGCGAGAAGGTCGCGATTGTCGGCGCCAGCGGCGGCGGCAAAAGTACCCTGGTGCAACTGCTGTTGGGGCTCTATACCCCACAAGCGGGCAGTATCCGTTTCGGCGGTGCTACCCAACAGGAAATCGGCCTGGCGACCATCCGCGAAAACGTCGCAGTGGTGCTGCAACACCCGGCGCTGTTCAACGACACCGTGCGCGCCAACTTGACCATGGGCCGCGCCCGCAGTGACCAAGCCTGTTGGCAGGCACTGGAAATCGCCCAGTTGGATGCTACCGTCAAGGCACTGCCCTTGGGCCTGGACAGTGTGGTGGGGCGCTCGGGGGTGCGCTTTTCCGGTGGGCAACGCCAACGCCTGGCGATTGCACGCATGGTGCTGGCCGAGCCCAAAGTGGTAATACTGGACGAGGCCACCTCGGCCCTGGACGCAGCCACCGAGTACAACCTGCACCAGGCGCTGGCGCGGTTTCTCAGTGGGCGTACTACACTGATCATCGCCCACAGGCTTTCTGCGGTGAAACAGGCCGACCGGGTACTGGTGTTTGATGGCGGGCATATCGCCGAAGATGGCGACCATCAGCAGTTGATTGCCGATGGAGGGTTATACGCCAAGCTCTACGGGCATCTGCAACAAGTGCGTTGATTTGGCTGAGCTATCGAGAGCGGATTCTCGCGTGCGTATCAAGCAGTGCATGTGCAAGGGATCTCATGAAGCAAAAGCGTACTCTCGCAGCGACGTTAAGCAAGCCTCGGTTGCTGGGCATTGTCTGGCCCTTTATCGCCGTCGTGCTGTTCCAGGCATTGCTGGGCTGCGTCAGCCTCTACATGCTGTCAGCGGTGCGCGGCTATGTAGCAGGCGAGAGCTTGTGGTCCAAGGGCCAGAAAGACGCCATCTACTACCTGAGCCTTTACGCCGATAACCGCGACGAAGCGACGTTCCTCAAATACCGGCAAGCCATCGCGGTGCCCCAGGGCGGCCATGAGCTGCGCGTCGCGCTGGACCGTCCCACGCCCGACCTTGCGGCCGCGCGCCTGGGCATCCTCAAGGGCGGCAACCACCCCGATGACGTGTCCAATCTAATCTGGCTGTACCTCAATTTTCGCCATTTCAGCTACCTGGAAAAAGCCATCGAGCTGTGGACCGTGGGCGATGGTTACCTGGTGCAACTGGATGACCTGGCCCAGGCGATGCACCGGGCGATCCGCAGTGATCAGGTCAGCCCTGGCGACATTGCTGGCTGGAAGACGCGCATCATCGCCATCAACGACGGCGTGACGCCAGCCGCCAAGGCCTTCAGCGATGCCTTGGGCGAAGGTTCGCGGATGATCCTGCGCCTGTTGCTGATCACCAACCTGGCCACCGCCCTGGGGTTGATCGTGCTGGCACTGCTGCGTACCCACAAACTGCTGACCCAGCGCCACGCCTTCGCCACCGCGTTGCAAGCCGAGAAGGAGCGGGCGCAGATCACCCTGGAGTCGATTGGCGACGGCGTGATCACCACGGATGTCGACGGCGCCATTGCCTACATGAACCCGGCGGCCGAGGCGCTGACCCATTGGAAGAACGCGCAGGCCCAAGGGTTGCCGCTGGCGGCGTTGTTCAACCTGCTTGATGAGAACGCCGAGCCCGATGGCTTCGCCCTGATTGAACACATTATCAAGGGTGAACTCAGCGGTGGCAGCGAGCATTCCAAGCTGATCCAGCGCGTGGACGGCAGCACGGTGTCAGTCACCCTGGTAGGTGCCCCGATCCGCAACGCCGGCAAGGTCAGCGGCGCGGTGCTGGTGTTGCACGACATGACCCAGGAGCGCCAGTACATCGCCAACCTGT
This sequence comes from Pseudomonas sp. 2995-3, assembly GCF_002742565.1. NCBI lineage: Bacteria > Pseudomonadati > Pseudomonadota > Gammaproteobacteria > Pseudomonadales > Pseudomonadaceae > Pseudomonas > Pseudomonas sp. 2995-3. The sequence continues at coordinate 461,975 of NZ_LJSB01000176.1, forward strand.
CGTGGCAGGCGACCCACGATGCCTTGACTGGCCTGGCCAACCGCCGCGAATTCGAGTTCCGGCTGGAGCAGGTGCTGCAACAGGTAGCGCGCCAGCAGAGCGGGCGGCATGCCTTGATGTTCCTCGACCTCGACCAGTTCAAGCTGGTCAACGACACCTGCGGGCATGCGGCGGGCGATGAGCTGCTGCGGCATATCTGTGCGTTGCTGCAATCGGACCTGCGCGAAGGCGACACCCTGGCGCGCCTGGGCGGCGACGAATTCGGCATCCTGTTGGAGAACTGCCCGGCAGCGGTGGCGGAAAAGATCGCTGAAAGCCTGCGCCATACCGTGCAAAGCCTGCATTTTGTGTGGAAGGGCCGGCCGTTCATGACCACCGTGAGCATTGGTCTGGTGCATATCTCGCAATCGCCGACCACCCTGGAAACTTCGCTGCGCGCCGCTGATATGGCCTGTTATATGGCCAAGGAAAAGGGCCGTAACAGGGTGCAGGTCTACCATGCCGATGATTCGGAATTGTCCATGCGTTTTGGCGAAATGGCCTGGGTACAACGCCTGCACATGGCCCTGGAGGAAGATCGTTTTTGCCTCTACGCCCAGGAAATCTCGCCGTTGGGCCATACCGATGGTGGTAATGGTCATATTGAGATCCTCCTGCGCCTGCACGACGAGGCGGGTCGGATCATCTTGCCGGACAGTTTTATTCCTGCGGCCGAACGTTACGGTTTGATGACTTCGCTGGATCGTTGGGTCGTGGAAAACGTCTTTAAGATTATCGCCCGTTGTATGCAAGAGCGTGCAGGCCGTCCTATGGCTATGTGTGCGATTAATCTGTCAGGCATAACTATTGGCGATGATGATTTTCTCGGGTTTTTACGTGAGAAATTCGAGGCTTACAGCATTCCGCCGGAAATGATTTGTTTTGAAATAACAGAGACCAGCGCTATTGCCAATTTGGGCAGTGCAATCCGCTTTATTAATGAACTCAAGGCCTTAGGTTGCCATTTTTCACTTGATGACTTTTGTGCCGGAATGTCCTCGTTCGCTTATCTTAAACATTTACCTGTAGACTTCCTGAAGATCGACGGGAGTTTCGTAAAGGATATGCTGGACGACCCGATTAACCGTGCCATGGTCGAAGTGATCAACCACATCGGCCACGTCATGGGTAAGCGCACAATTGCCGAATTTGTTGAAACACCGCTGATCGAGCAAGCTTTACTTGAGATCGGTGTGGATTATGCTCAGGGCTACCTGATCGAACGTCCGCAATTGTTTACCTTTGATAGTCTGCAGTGCCGACCCGTGCGGCCGCAGCCACTGTTGCTAAAGGCGCCCGGCACATTCCGCTGAAGCATTCGACGGTCTGTACAATCACACTAGAAAAGGAGCCCTACAGTGATCGACACCTTCAACCGAACCGGCCCGCTTATGGAAGCCTCGAGTTACCCAGCCTGGGCGCAACAACTGATCCAGGACTGTAGCGAGAGCAAGCGCCGGGTTGTCGAACACGAACTGTACCAGCGCATGCGTGATAACACGCTCAGCGCCAAGACCATGCGCCACTACCTGATCGGTGGCTGGCCAGTGGTTGAACAGTTTGCCTTGTACATGGCACAGAACCTCACCAAGACCAAGTTTGCCCGTCATCCTGGGGAGGATATGGCGCGCCGGTGGCTGATGCGCAATATTCGCGTGGAACTCAACCACGCCGACTATTGGGTGCACTGGGCGCGCGCCCACGGTGTAAGCCTGGAAGAGTTGCAAGCGCAGAACGTACCACCGGAGTTGCACGCACTGAGTCACTGGTGCTGGCACACCAGCTCGGCCGATTCGTTGATCGTGGCGATTGCCGCGACCAACTACGCGATTGAGGGGGCGACTGGGGAGTGGTCTGCCGTGGTGTGTTCGACCGGCGTGTATGCGGCCGCCTTCCCTGAAGAAGACCGTAAACGCGCCATGAAGTGGTTGAAGATGCACGCGCAATACGACGATGCCCATCCTTGGGAAGCCTTGGAAATCATCTGCACCCTGGCCGGGATGAACCCGAGCAAAGCCTTGCAGGTAGAACTGCGTCAGGCGGTGTGCAAGAGCTACGACTACATGTACCTGTTTTTGGAAAGTTGCATGCGGTTGGAGAACGAAAAAGCAAAGGCCCCAGCAGTTGTTCGTGAACGTCAGGTTCGCGCCGCCAGCGAGGCGTGATGTAAGCGTAATGGCGGGGTTTTACCCCGCCATTGCCAAGCGGTTGCGGCCTTCGCGCTTGGCCACGTACAGGGCGTTATCGGCCCGCCGCAACAGGCTTTCTGCCGACTCGGCGGCCAACAGGGTCGAGCAACCCAGGCTCACCGTCAGTTCAATTCGCTTGCCATCGGCCCAATAGTCCTGAGCCTCTGCCGCCCGACGCAGGCGTTCGCCGACCATACCTGCCGCGTCCCGGCCGGTGTTTGACAGCAGGATCAGAAACTCTTCCCCGCCAAAGCGAAACACCATGTCCACATTGCGCAACTGGCTTTTGATCGAGTCGGCGACAGCGCGCAATACGATGTCGCCCGCTGCATGGCCGTGGGTGTCGTTGATTTTCTTGAAGTGGTCAATGTCCAGCATCAACAAAGACAGCGGGCTCAGGTGCCGCCGGGCCATGTCGATTTCCCGTTGCAGCGTCTGGTCCATCGCAATGCGGTTGCCGGTTTCGGTCAGCGGGTCACGCAGGGCGCTGCGGGTGGCGGCGCGGTAGAGCAGGGCGTTACGCATCGGGTACAGCAACGTCGACAGCAGTGACTCAAGTTGCGCCAACTCGTCGTCCAGCAAACGCTGGTTGCGCCGGAATATCAACTCGCCCAGATGCTCGCCTTCATGGCTCAAGGTGTAGCTCACCGAGTGATGCCCGCGATGGCCAAACTCCAGGCGCAAGTCGCTGGCCTCATGGCGATATTGCAGCGCGTCCAACGGCACCAGCCGCTGAACTTCGCGAAAGAACAGCGCCAGAATGCGCTCCGGCTCAAGGCTGGTTTGCAACTGCTGGTTCAGTTGCTGACGAAGTTGCGCAAGTGTGGTGGGGCGACGTGGAAGCAGGGACGGCTGACCAAACCCCAGGCGTTGCAATTTGGCACTGTCGAAGTCAATTGCGTTGGTCTGGGTCGGTGATTTCATAAGCTGACGGCCTCTAAGCACTTAACTGTCTTACAGGCTGCACGAGAGCGGCAAATGCCAAGCGTCTTACTGTTCCTTCAGTTCCGTAAAACATTGGAAACAGTTTAAACCGCTTTGCCATGGGTTATAACCCCTGGGCCCTGCCACACGTCTTGTCATCGCTTAACCTGCTTGAAAGGGGTTAGAGCGAGATTCATGCCACTTTGTTTAACTTACAAAAACACCTTATAAATCAACGACTGTTTTAAAAAACTCAACACAGTCGTTGTGCAGTGACGTCAGTTATTTGGCTGTTTGAACCAAGGTGGAGTGGTCAATCTGGTCAATCGAGGTGACGCCGGTCAAGGTCATGGCCACGCGCATCTCCTTGGCGAAGATATCCAGCAGGTTTTCCACCCCGGACTGGCCGGCGGCGGCCAGCGCATACACGGTCGAACGTCCCAGCAGGCAACCCTTGGCGCCCAGGGCGAGCATGCGTACTACGTCGAGTCCGGAGCGAATGCCGGAGTCCACCAGCACCGTGAGATCATCGCCCACGGCCTCGGCAATCGGCGGCAAGGCTTTGGCGGTCGACAACACGCCATCCAGTTGGCGCCCGCCGTGGTTGGAGACCACGATGCCGTCGGCACCGAAACTCACCGCGTCCTTGGCATCCTGGGGGTCAAGGATGCCCTTGATGATCATCGGGCCTTTCCAGAACTCACGGATCCACTCCAGGTCTTTCCAACTGATCGATGGGTCGAAATTATTCGCCAGCCAGCCGATGTAGTCTTCCAGGTGGGTGGGCTTGCCGAGGTATTTGGAGATATTGCCCAGATCATGAGGGCGGCCCATCAGGCCCACATCGAAGGCCCATTGCGGCTTGCACACCGCCTGCAGCATCCGGCGCTGCGCCGCATACGGCCCGGACATGCCCGAATGCGCATCACGGTAACGCGCGCCGGGTGTGGGCATATCGACGGTAAACACCAGCGTGGTCACCCCTGCGGCCTGGGCGCGCTCCAGCGCATTGCGCATAAAGCCGCGGTCCTTGAGCACATAGAGCTGGAACCAGATCGACTGCGGGCTTTGCGACGCCACCTCTTCAATCGGGCACACCGACACCGTCGACAGGCAGAACGGGATGCCCTTGTTGGCCGCCGCCTTGGCCGCCTGCACCTCACCACGTCGCGCGTACATGCCGGTCAGGCCCACGGGGCTGAGAATCACTGGCATGGCCAGCTCCTGGCCGAACAGCGTGGTCTTGAGGCTCAGGTTGTCGACATTGCGCAGGATGCGCTGGCGCAGGCTGATCTCGGCCAGGTCCGAACTGTTGGCGCGCAGGGTGTGCTCGGCGTAGGCGCCGCCGTCGATGTAATCGAACAGAAAGCGCGGCAGCTTGCGTTTGGCGGCTGCACGGTAGTCGGCGGCGGACGAGATGATCATGAACGGGTTCTCCACAGAGCTGGGTCGCACCACCATAAGCAAAAAGCTGGCATGATAAAAACAACTTTTATTACTAATACCCAGTCGCTATAGGAATACCGATGAACCTGAGAACCGTGCGGGCCTTTGTCGAAGTGGTGCGCCAGGGCGGTTTCTCCCAGGCAGCGGAGGTGGTGGCCCTGACTCAATCCACCGTGAGCAAGGCGGTCAAGACCCTCGAAGACGAGCTCGGCACGCCGCTGCTCAATCGCCTGGGCCACCGTAACGAGCTGACGGCCGCCGGCGAAATTGCCTACCGCCGCGCCCTGGTACTCCTCGCCGAGCACAACGACCTGGTGGCCGAGATCAACGACCTGCGCGGCCTCAAGCGCGGCGTGCTGCGCATCGGCCTGCCGCCAGTGGGCTGCGGCGTGCTGTTTGCCGCTATGTTCGCGGCATACCGCAGCCGCTACCCGGAGATCGAGATCGAACTCACCGAATACGGCAGCAAAAAACTGCGCGAATGTCTGGAAGCCGGGGAGGTCGACCTTGCCGCACTGCTGTTGCCGGTGGACGAAGCCTTCGACTACCAGCCAGTGCGCAATGAACCGCTGATGGCGGTATTGCCCATCAGCCACCCACTGGCCCAGCGCAAACACATCGACTTCACCGACCTGGCCGATTCACCGTTCATCTTGTTCGAAGCCGGCTTCGCCCTGAACGCCAAGATCCTCGCCGCGTGTGAGCGCAAAGGCGTCACGCCCCGAGTGACCGCGCGCAGCGGGCAAATCGACTTTATCGTTGACCTGGTCTCAGCCGGGCTGGGCGTTGCGTTTCTGCCGCGAATGCTCGCGCTAAAACATCAACACGCGGGTATCGCCTTGATTGCGTTGGACGAACCACACACCGACTGGCATATCGCCCTGGCCTGGCGGGCCAGCGCACACCTGCCACCGGCGGCGCGTGCGTGGCTGGATCTGGCCAAGGAAATGGCCAGCCCGGTGTAGCGGGCTGCAAGCGGAATTTGCAGGAATTCGTCAAAATGCTCCTCAATGCTTGACTTCTTCTTTTTAATCAGTAACATACGGCGCATTCCGCGATAGCTCAGTTGGTAGAGCAAATGACTGTTAATCATTGGGTCCCTGGTTCGAGTCCAGGTCGTGGAGCCAGATAGAGAAAAGCCTGCAGAGATGCAGGCTTTTTTTTGCCTTGGATTTTTTGAAATTTTTGTTAAGTGCATGATTTTAAAAAAACATAATTTTCAAGCTGAGCCTGATTTGTTTCACTTTTGAAACAAATTTGTACATTTTATTGACGCCATCAAAGTGCCATCCTAGAATCGCCGCCCATTGATAGCACAACGCTATGTAGAGGGATCTAGACATGTGGCGTTTGGAACGCCGGACCAGGTTTTGCCTGCTGTCCGTTTTTTTCTGCCTGGGCACCGCCGGATTAGCGCACGCCGCCGCCCCGCAGAACACCCCCGGCATCACCGACCTGATCCGCGACCGTCAGGACCGCCTGCTCGAAGAGCAGCAGCGGCGCCTCGAAGAACTCAAGGATCTGCCCGGTAAATCCGCCGCCCCTGCAGCTCCGGCGACGCCTGCCGACACCCGTTGCTTCCCGATCAAAACCATCGAGCTCGCAGGCGCCGACGCCCTGTCCGTAGACGAGCGCAGCGCGCTGATCAAGCCTTACATCGGCCAATGCCTCGGCGTGCCGCAGCTCAACGAAGTGCTCAAGGTCATCACCGACCGCTACCTGGCCAAGGGCCTGGTCACTAGCCGCGCTTATCTGCCACAGCAAGACCTTTCCAGCGGCAACCTCAAAATCCAGGTAGTCGAGGGCAAGCTCGAAAGCCTGAAAGGCGCCGAAAGCAGCGGCATCACCGACCGCCAACTGGCGATGAGCTTTCCCGGCAAACAAGGCGAGTTGCTCAACCTGCGTGAAATCGAGCAGATGGTCGATCAGCTAAACCGTTTGCCCTCGAACCAGGCGCAGATGGAACTGGCGCCGGGCAAGGCCGTGGGCGGCAGTGATGTACTGGTCAAAAACACCCCGCAAAAGCCCTGGCGTGTCGGCCTTTCGCGGCACAACGGCGGCCAGCGCAGCACCGGCGAACAACAGTGGGGCGCCAGCCTCGACTGGGACAACCCGCTGGGCCTGGCCGACCAACTTTCGTTGCGTGGCGGCCACGATGCGGTTAGCGATCACCAGAAAACCTCGCGCAATTCGATGCTCAACTACAGCTTGCCCTTCGGCTGGTGGAACCTCACCTACAGCTACACCGAAAGCGAATACCGCTCTCGGGCCGAGGCCAACAACTTCAAGTTCAAGCAGACCGGCGACAGCCAGAGCCACCAGTTGCGCCTGGAGCGTGTCGTTCACCGCGACGCCTTGAGCAAAACCTCCCTGAGCACCGGCGTCGCCTACCTGCGCACCAACAACTTCATTGAAGACAGCAAGCTGGCGCTGAGCAGCAACCGCCTCAGCGAAGCCCAGTTCGGCATCAACCACGGCCGCCGTATTGGCAGTGCATTTCTCAACATCGACCTCGGCATGCAAGACGGCATCGGTGCCTTTGACGCCCAGGCCAATCACAACCCGCGCCACGGCCAGGCCGATGCGCGCTACCGCAAATACACGGCCACCGTCAGCTACCTGTACCCGTTCAAGCTGTGGGGCGAGTCCTTGAGCTTCAGCAGTTTGATGACCGGCCAGCACAGCGAAGATGTGCTGTTCAGCCCGCAGCGCATGAGCCTGGGTGGGCAGTCGTCGATCCGTGGCTACAAGGACCAGATGCTGTCCGGCGACAGCGGCGGCTACTGGCGCAACGACCTGCGCTGGAGCCGCCCGGTGACCTGGGCCTGGCTGCAACCGGTGCTCAGCGAATACGGCACCAGCCTCGGTTATGACCAGGGCGTGATCAGCCGCGACCGTTACAACGCCGAGCAGCATGGGCGCATGAGCAGCAACTCGGTGGAGCTGTTTGCCCGTGGCAAAAACGTCGCCGCCAGCGTGACCTTTGCCCACTCTTTGGAACGACCGGCCGCTATCACAGAGCGTGAAGCGCCGATCTATTTCCGTATGGATTTTTTCCTTTAATTTTTTTACCGCCTTCGGGTATCGAGACACAACATGGACGTTCGCCAGTTCGCCTTCCTCGTGCGCCAGCCTTCTGCTGCCGTAAAAAGCCGTTCCCACTTTTTGGGGCTGCCTAAACGCGGGTTGGCGTTAATCCTGGCCAACGCGATGTTCTGGCACCCGTTGCTGGCCCAGGCCGACGGCATTGTGGTCAGTGCACCGGGCACAGGCCTCGCGCAGGCGGGCAATGGCGTGCCCATCGTCAATATCGCCGCACCGAATACCAATGGCCTCTCGCACAACCAATTTCATGACTATAACGTCGGTGCCAACGGCGTCATCCTCAACAACGCCACCGACCGCACCCAGGCCACACAACTGGGTGGCATCATCGTCGGCAACCCGAACCTGCGCGGCACCGCTGCCAATATCATCCTCAACGAAGTCAACGGCGGGAGCCCCAGCCAACTGCGCGGCTACACCGAAGTGGCGGGGGAGTCGGCCCATGTGATTGTCGCCAACCCGTATGGCATCAGTTGCAACGGTTGCGGCTTTATCAACACGCCGCAAGTCACGCTGACCACCGGTAAAGCGGTGATCGAAAACGGCCAGATCAGCCGCTATCAAGTCGATCAAGGCAACGTCGCCATCGAAGGCGCGGGCCTCAACGCGACCAATGTCGACCAGTTCGAAATCATCACCCGCGCTACCACCATCAATGCGCAGATCCAGGCGAAAAAACTCACCATCGTCGCCGGGCGCAACGATGTGGACGCACGCACCTTAAATGCCACCGCACGGGCGGCAGATGGCAGCCAGGCGCCAGACCTGGCGATTGACTCGTCGGCGTTGGGCGGCATGTATGTGGGCGCGGTCAAGCTGATCGGCACCGAGGCCGGTGTGGGCGTGAAGCTGTCGGGCGATATGGTCGCCGGCGGTGATATCCAGATTGATGCTGCGGGCAATGTGGTCATGGGCACAACCACGGCAGGCACCTCTGTCGCCGTCAAAGCGGCCAGCTTGCAAGCCAAGGCGGCGGTCTACGCCGGTACTGATCTGTCGGTAAACACCCAAGGTGCGCTCACCACGCAACAAACCCTGGCCGCCAAGGACAGCATCGCGCTGGACGCCGGCGGCCGCTTGACCAACAACGGGATCATCGAAGCAGGCGTCAACGCCGATAACAGCCGCAATGCCCAGGGCGATGTACGCTTGACCGCGCAGGCCATCGACAACACCGGCAAAACCGTGATCGCCAGCCGCGACCTCAGCGTCAATAGCGGCGAACTGGCCAACCAGGGCGGCACCTTGAGCGCCCGGCGCGACGCACAGTTGACGGCCACGCAGATCGACAACCAGAACCAGGGCCGCCTCCTCAGCGCAGGCAGTCTTGGGATCACCGCCGGGCAACTGCTCAACAGCCAAGGTGGTTTGGTCACCAGCACCGGCAACCTCACGGCGGGTATCGGGCAACTGATCAACCGCAACGGCGAGCTGTCGAGCCAGGCGCAGGTCACGCTGCAACTGAATGAACTGGATAACGTCGCCGGCCTGGTCTCGGCCGGCCAATCGCTGAGCCTGAATGCGACGGGGCTGATCAATAACCAGGGCGGGCGAATTGCATCGCGTCAGACGGCACAGGTTAATACTGGCGCCCTCGACAACAGCCAAAAGGGCTCGCTCACCAGCCAAGGCTCACTGACGTTGAGCCTCAACCAAGGTCACTGGGATAACCGCAACGGCCTGATCAACGCCGGCGGTCAATTGACCCTTAACAACCTCAACACGGTCGATAACCGCCAAGGGGAAATCTCCAGCGCGCAGTCATTCCTCCTGGCCGCCAACAGCCTCGACAGCGGCGCCGGTAAAGTGCTCAGTGACCAAGACCTGACCCTGCGTATCGCCGGTGCAATGAACAATGCGTTGGGCCTGGTTTCGGCGTCGAACCTCGACGTCAACGCCGCCAGCCTGAACAACCAGGGCGGCAAGCTCCGCGCATTTAATCAACTGACGGCGAACACCGCAGGCCTGCTGGACAACCGCGGCGGCGAGTTGCTGGCCACCGACCTGGCGTCCACCACGGGTGAATTAAACAACAACAGTGGCCGCCTGCAAGGTGATCGCTCCCTGGTGCTCAGCAGCGGCGTGGTGTCCAATCAGCGCGGTACATTGGCGGCAGGTGCAACGTTTACCCTCAATGCATCCCGCCTGGACAACAGCGCAGGCACGCTCACCAGCGACGGCGTGTTGGTCGCGGTGATTGCCGGGCAATTGCTCAACCAGACCGGTCTGTTTGCCGCCAAAGGTGATGTACGCCTCAGCCTGGGTAGCCTTGATAACCAACAGGGCAGTCTCGTCGCCCGTAACCTCACCGTGCAATCAAGCGGCCCGCTGAACAACCAGCGTGGCACCTTGCGCGGTGACGTCGCATTTAATTTGAACGCCGGCCAAGTGGATAACAGTGAGGGCGGCCGCATCAGCGCGGGCCAAATGCTGAATGCTGGTATCAGTGGTCTTGATCAGCACAACGATGGTCGATTCTTCGGCCAGGGTGACGTAAGCCTCAACCTCAATAATGGGCATTTGAATAACCAGGGCGGCACGATCAACGCCCCTGGCCAATTACTGCTGAGCAACCTCGCCAGCGTCGATAACCAAGGCGGCGAAATTTCCAGCGCCCAGGCGTTTACCCTGGCCGCCGATACCCTGAATAACCAGCACGCCAAGCTCCTCAGCGAGCAGGGTTTGGCCCTGCGTATCGCCCACGCACTGGATAACACGCAAGGCTTGATCTCGGCTAAAACGCTGGATGTACGCGCCGCCAGCCTGACTAACCAAGGCGGCACGCTCAGCGCGGGTGATGGCCTGATCGCACAGATCGACGGAGCATTGGATAACCGCAGTGGCAAGCTATTGGCGCGCACGGCGTCGGTCAACAGTGCGTCGCTGGATAACCGCGAGGGCCTGCTGCAAGGCGACGCGATGCTCTCGCTCAACAGCTCAGGCTTGATCGACAATCGCCAGGGCACGCTGTTCGCCGGGCAGGCGCTGGACATCACCGCTACGCGCTTGGACAACAGTGGCGGTAAGCTGACCAGCGACGGTCGCCTTGGCGCGTTGATCAGCGCGCACCTGCTGAACCAGGCCGGGCTGTTCAGCGCAACCGGCCCGTTGCTGGTGAGTGCGGCAAGCCTGGACAATAGTGCCAAAGGCAATATCCACAGCCAAGCGGGTGCAAACCTTGACCTGAACCACGGCCACCTGAATAACCAAGGCGGCTTGATTCACGCGCCGGGCACGCTGCTACTGAGCAACTTAAGCAGTGTCGATAACCAGGCCGGGGAAATTTCCAGCGCCCAGGCCCTGGCGTTTACCGCAGGCAGCCTCGATAACCGGGGCGGCAAATTGCTCAGCGAGCAAGGCCTTGTGGTGCGTGTTGCCGGTGCGCTGGACAACACCCAAGGCTTGGTCGCTGCCACGGGGTTGGACCTGCACGCAAACAGCCTGGTTAACGCCGAAGGCAAGCTGAACGTCCGCGATGATCTGGCACTGTCCGTCGACACTGCCCTGGACAATCACCACGGTGAAGTCATCGGTGCTACCACCACCTTGAGCAGCATGAGCCTGGATAACAGCCAGGGACTGTTGCAGGGTGACCGCTTGCTTAACGTCACTACCCGCGGCATCGCGATCAACCGTGGCGGTCGGTTTGTCAGCGGTCAGCAGGCGGCCTTGGCGATTGAGCAATTCGATAACCGTGGCGGTAGCGTAACGGCAGCCGGGCCGATGCAGGTAAGCGCCACGCAACTGGATAACCGCGAGGGTGGCTTGCTCAACGCTCGCCAGTCGCTGGTGGTGAAAGTTGATAGCCTGAATAACCAGGGCGGCGAAGTCTCCAGCCTCACCGACCTGTCGTTCAACGGCAGGCAGTTCGACAACAGCAACAAAGGTCGACTTTTAGCGAACGGCGCACTGAGCCTGAAACTGGACCAACTGAACAATCAGCAAGGCACCGTACGCAGTGACAAGAGCCTGACCCTGCAAACCGCCACACTGAACAACGACAGCGGCCGCCTCAGCAGCGGTGCGGCTTTGGATCTGACCGCCAGCGGCGTACTGACCAACCGCAGCGGCGAGCTGCTCAGCGCGATGGCGTTGACCGTGAGCAGCGCCAGCATCGACAACCGCGGCGGCAAAATGATCGGTGACGGCGCTGTGCGCATCACGACCGGCGCGTTGAATAACCAGAGTGGCGGGCGCCTGACCAGTGCTGATCGCCTGGCGCTGACGGCAGGGAACGTGGACAACCGTTTTGACGGCCATATCGCCAGTAACAAGGCACTTACCGCCAGCCTCGCGGGCCTGGACCAACGCAACGGTGGGCAGCTCTACAGCACCAGCGACGTGAGCCTGGACATGAATCACGGCGCTCTTGATAACACCGGTGGCTTGATCCATGCGCCGGGTCAGTTGCTGTTGAAAAACCTCTCCACGGTCGCCAACCAGTACGGCGAAATTTCCAGCGAGCGTGCCTTCACCCTGGCCGCACAAAGTCTGGATAACAGCAACGGCCATGTGCTCAGTGATCAGGCGCTGACCCTCAAAGTCGACCAAGCGCTGATCAACCTCAAGGGCGTCATTTCTGCGGCTGGCCTGGCTGCTCAAGCTGGGCGACTGGATAACACCCACGGCGTATTCAGCAGTTCCAAAGACCTCGCGTTAACGTTGGCGGCTGACCTGCATAACGACGACGGCGAAGTCTCCAGCGGCGGCGCCACAGTGGTCAACGCGATGACCCTGAATAACCGCAACGACGGTCATGTGATGGGCGACATCAGCCTTGACTTGACCGCCCGCGGTGCACTGTTCAACCAGGCCGGCACCTTGGGCGCCGGCCAGCGTTTGAACGTGACCGCGGCCAGCCTGGATAACAGCCAGTCCGGCAGTCTGGCGACCGATGGCAGCCTGACGGTGAAAGTCGACGGCCTGCTCGATAACCAAGCCAAAGGTGCCGTGCTCGCCAAAGGCGTGATGGACATCCAGGCTGGGAGTGTGGACAACCGCACCGGTCGCCTGTCCGGACAGAACCTGCTGACCCTGCGCAGCAATAGCCTGGATAACCGTGGCGGCGCGGTGCGCGCCAATCAGGGGCTGAACCTGCACGTCGGCCAGCTCGACAACCGTGAAGGTGTGCTTAACAGCAAGCAGGCGCTGGCACTCGACGGCCAGTCCTTGAACAACCAGAACGGCCTGACCAGCGCGATTGGCCCGGTACGCCTGGCCCTCGATACCGTTGAAAACGCCAAAGGGCGCATCGCCAGCCAGGATGATCTGGACGCCACGATTGGCGTGCTGAATCAGCAGGGCGGTCAGTTGGTCGCGAAGGGTAATCTGAGTCTCAACGCTGCCACCGTGGATAACCAGAACGGCGGTTTGCTCGCCGCGACAAAAGTGCTGAAACTCAAGGCAGGCAGCACCGACAATCGCAGCGGGGAAATCTCCAGCCAGCAGAGTGTCGATTTCAGCGGACAACGCCTGGATAACAGTGCAGGCAAGTTGTTGGCCGGCACTGCGCTTGAATTGGCGATGGCCGAGGTGATCAATCAGGCCAAAGGTTTGATCTTTGCCCAGGACGCTCGGCTTACCGGCACTGCAGTAGATAACACCGATGGCACTGTTGGCGCTCAGCGTGCTTTGGCGCTTCAACTGAAGGCAGGCCTGGACAACACAGGCGGCAAGCTCACCAGCGAAGGCTCGATGGCGCTGGCAGGCCAGCGTATTGACAACACCAGCGGCAAAATTTCCAGCGCAGGACCGTTGACCCTTGTGAGTGCAGCGGCGCTAATCAACCAAGGCGGCACCGTCGAAAGCGCCCAAAACCTCACACTGACCAGTGCCAGCCTGGATAACACCAACGGCCTGCTCAAAAGCCAAGGCCTGGCAACCGTTAACACCGGACAGTTCACCAACGGCATCGACGGCCGTGTGATCAGCGCCGACAAGCTCGACCTCAGCGCCACCCAGCTCACCAACAGCGGGCATATCGCCAGCGTCGGCGCAATGAATGCCAGCGTCACCGGCCTGACGCAATTGGACGGCGCCGAACTGGTCAGCACCACACAACTCAACCTTGACCTGCACCACGGCGCACTGGTCAACGCGGGTGTGATCAACGCACCGCTGCTGACACTGAACAACCTCGCCAATATCAACAACCGCGACGGCGAAATCTCCAGCCAGAACGCTTTTACCTTGGTCGCAAAAAACCTGGATAACAGCAACGGTAAACTGATCAGCAACCAGGCACTGACCCTGCGTGTCGACCAACTGCTGGCCAACCTCAAAGGCCATCTCAACGCCGCCAGCCTGGATGTGCGCAGCACTCGCCTGGACAATACCGAAGGCGTGCTCAGCGGGCGTGGCGATGTCACCCTCAGCGCCAGCCAATTGTTCGATAACCAACGCGGCAGCGTGATCGCCGACGGTGCCTTGTTGCTGACCAGCGCAACGCTGGACAACCGCAATGGCGAGATCGCGGGCAAGGCGCTTGCGACGATCAGCGCCAGCAACCTCGATAACCAAAACGGCAAACTGATCAGCACCGACGAGCTCAACCTGCGCGGCGCAAACCTTGATAACCGCAACGGTCTGGTAGGCGCCACAAAAGCGCTGAAACTTGACGTGCAGACGCTCGACAACCGCACCGGCGAATTGACCGGCAACGCCGACGTCAGCGTCACCGGTCAGCAGCTCAACAACAGCGACAAAGGTGTGGTGTTCGCAGGCGGTACGTTAAGCCTTGCAGTCGATCAGGTCATCAACCGCACCCTCGGCGAACTCAACGGCGAGCGCCTGACGCTGACCGGCTCCATGCTGGACAACAACGGCGGCAAGCTGCTCAGCCAGCAATCGCTGAAGCTGGATCTCGCCGGTGATTTCGATAACAGCCAGGGTGTGCTTAGCAGCGAAGACGCATTGGCCGTCAAAGCCCGCAGCCTGAATAACAGCAAAGGCAGCCTGTCCAGCGCCAATGGTTTGAGCGTCGCCGTCACCGACAGCCTCAACAACAGCGAAGGCAAACTGGTCACCGACGGCGGCCTGACACTGCAAAGCGCCAATCTTGGCAACCAGCAAGGCATCATCAGCGGCAAAGGCCCGGTCACGGTCAGCACAGGCGAGCTGAACAACCAAACCGGCCGCCTCAACAGCGGCGACACCCTGGCCCTGACCACCGCACAGTTGACCAACGGCGGCAGCATCGGCAGCGCCAAGACGCTGACCGCCAGCGTCACCGGGCTGGATCAGCAGGGCGGTAAGCTGTTCAGCAACGCTGGCTTGAGTCTCGACCTGAACAACGGCCAACTGAAGAACCAAGGCGGATTGATCAACGCTATTGGCCCGCTGACGCTTAACAACCTCAACAGCATCAATAATCAGAACGGTGAAATCTCCAGCGCCCAAGCCTTTACCTTGGCCGCGCAAAGTCTGGATAACAGCAACGGCAAGCTGCTGAGTAATCAGGGCCTGACCCTGCGCGTCAATCAAGCCCTGGCCAACCTCAAAGGCCTGATCGGCGCCGCCAGCCTCGACGCTCACGCAGGCTCCGTCGACAACCGAGGCGGCACTTTGAATAGCCGCAGCGACTTGCAACTGACCAGTGATGGCCTGCTGAACAACCAGGACCAAGGCTTGATCAGTGCCAAGCAAACCCTGAATCTCAACGCCGCCGGCCTCGACACCGGCAACGGCGGTGAGGTCTCGGCCAAAGGTGTGTTGACCGCGAACCTCAACGCTCTGGCCCTGGCGGGCGGTCGCGTTGTGGGTGAGCAGGGAATGACCCTGGACCTCAACAACAGTGATTTGGACAACCGCAACGGTCTGCTGCTGACTAACGGCCCGCTGACCCTGAAAAACCTGGGCGACCTTAATAACCAGGGCGGTGAAATCTCCAGCCTGCAAAGCTTCGCTTTGACGGCGCGCAACCTGGACAACCGCGCCGGCAAGCTGATCAGCAGCCAAGTGCTGACTGTCAACGCGGACACCATGAACAACACCGCAAGAGGCCTGCTGTCCGGCTGGCAAGGCCTGAACGTCAGTGGTGGCAACCTCGACAACCGTAACAACGGCACGCTCTCCAGCCGCAGCGGTGCAATCGATGTGCGCCTGAGCGGCGCGTTGCAAAACAACAACGAAGGCGCGCTGGTTAGCCAGGGCCGCTTGGGCGTCAGTGCCGCCAGCCTGGATAACAGTGGCAAAGGCGTACTTTCCAGTGGCGATGGGCAAACGCTTATCGTGACCGGTGCGCTGACCAACGCCGATGGCGGTTTGATCGAAAGCGGCACCACGCTGGATCTGCAAGCGGTAACACTGACCAACCAAAGCACGATCAACGCCCAACAAGCGATGACCGTCACCGGCACCGACCTGAACAACAACAGCGGCACGTTGGCCACCAACGGTCGCCTGACCCTCAACCTGCTCGGCACCCTCAACAACAGCGGCGGCAGCATTGCCAGTTCCGGCCCACTGCTGCTGCAGCGGGCGATGCAGGTCAACAACGACGCCAAGGGCAGAATCATCAGCCAAAGCCTGCTGACGCTGTTCGCCGGTAGCCTGAACAACAGTGGCGGCGGCACCCTTGCCAGTAAGGATCGTGTGGCGATCACCAGCACCGGCATCGTGCAAAACACTAACGACGGCCTGATCTATAGCCAGGACGCCGACGTGCAATTGAACGCAGTGGGATTGAATAACGCCAAGGGCAAGGTGCAGGGCCAGACCGGCCTGAGCCTGGGTGTCAGCGGTGACCTCAATAACCAGGGTGGCACACTCCAGGCCCATAGCCTGAACCTGACTGCCAACCGCCTCGACAACCAGAACGGCTTCATCGCTGCGCAGACCGGCGATGCAGTGGTCAATGCCAACTACTTCGCCAATGCCAACGGCGGGGGGTATGCCACCGGCTTGATGCGAGTCAGTGGTGCACAGCTGGACAACAGCGCCGGGCAAATTGCAGGTCGCGCGGTTGAGCTGAGCGCTGGTGGCGCGTTGATCAACCGCAGCGGTGTGATTGAAAGCGATAGCTCCCTGAGCGTGACAGGCGCCAGTGTCGACAACCAAGGCGGGCAACTGCGCGCGCTGGGCCGTAGCGGCAAAACCAATTTCCAGCTCGGCGGTGCGTTCGATAACCGCAATGGACGACTGGAAACCTCCAACGCTGACCTGACCCTGAATGCCGGCAGCTTCCTGAACCAGGGCGGCAGTCTGCTGCACGGCGGCACCGGCACTTTTGATATCGCCACCGCCAACCTGATCAATGCCGGCGGCAATCTGGTGACCCGTGGTGGCCTGACCCTGGCCGCAGACAGCTGGACCAACAGCAGCGTGATCCAGGCCGGGCGCCTGACGGTCAACGTCAATACCTTGAACCAGACCGCCAGTGGCCAGTTACTCGCCTCCGACAGCCTGACGGGCAACGGCGGCAACTGGAATAACGATGGCCTGATCGCCAGCGACGGCACGGCCAATCTGACCCTGGCCGGCAGTTATGGCGGCAATGGGCGCTACAGCAGCCTGGGCAACCTGGGCTTGAGTGCCGCGCAGATAACCGTGAATGAAGCCGCCAGTGTGGCAGGCGGCGGCGCTTCCCAACTGACCACCGGGGGCCAACTGCTCAACCGGGGGCGTTTGACCTCCAGCAGCGACCTGCGCATCAACGCCGGCAGCATCGTTAACACCGGCACGTTGGGGGCTTCACAGAACCTGGTGCTGACGGCACAAAGCCTGCTCAACGACCACGCCGCCAGCGGCATCGGCGCACGTGGTTTCCTGTTCAGTGGCCAGGATTCGACCTTCAACCTCGGCAGCCTGACCAACAACTATTCGGATATCTACAGCCTGGGCAACCTTACGGTGGCCGGTGTAGCCGCTGGCACTCTGGCGCAGAGTGTGCGTAACGTTTCTGCCAGCATCGAGAGTGTGGGCGACCTCAGACTGTCGGCCAATGACGTGGTCAACGAGCGCGAGAAATTCACCCTCAACCAGCAGTTGACCTCGGTGGGCGTGAGCATCCGTTGTACCCAGCATTGCAGCGGCGGTTGGAGCGACCGGCGCCCGGCGGTGTCCCTGAGCCGCACGGTTGAGAGTGTGATCGAAGCGAACTCGCCTTCCGCCACGATCAGTTCGGGGCGCAACATGGTGATTACCGGTCAGAACTTCACCAACCGCTATAGCGTGGTGTCGGCTGCTAACGATCTGTCGATCAGCGGCGAGAACATTCTGAACCTGGCGGCCACCGGTGGTTCCGGCTCCCAGAGCCAGGAGTACGGCGGCATTACCAAAATCTCCAAAGGCCAATACAACCAGATGGTCGCCGCGGTGCAGGCCTATAACCGTGCGCACCCGCAGGGTTCGCCGGTGGATGAGGCGGCGTTTGCGGCCTTGATGACGCGGTTCAGCCCGTCGCTGTTTCCCGGCATCAACCAGCCCATCGCGGTACAAGGCGGCACCCAGGTGGTGGCCCCGGCGATTATTCAGGCCGGTGGCAACGCTGCGCTCACCGCCAGTAAAAGCATCAACAACATCAACGTGATCAAGACCGCGCTGGCGGTTGATGGCCGTTCGCTGGACACCGGCGTAGGCGCCAACAAAACCCGGGTGGTAGTGCTCAATGCACAATTGCCGCCCGACCTTGCCCAACAGCAGGTCAACCCCTTGACCCTGCCGGGCTTCGGTTTGCCCAGCGGGCAGAACGGATTGTTTCGTTTAAGTGGCCAAAGTGGCACTACGGGGCAGGCAGGTGCTGGTAATCAGGATTGGACGCTGGGCAGCGCCAGCCTGGACCCAAGCCAACGCCAACAAGCCCTGCCTGGCGCCCACGAACGTGTGATTCAGGTGGGTGGCGCGGCGCAAGTGACCACCAACACGCGCCAAGTTGCCGTGGCCGCTCGTGAAGCCGGTGTCGTCAACGCGGTTGCCAGTGCCATTGATACCGGCGCCGTGGGCAGCGCCGATGTGCAGCCCCTGCCACCGGGTCGCACCAGTGGCATAGACATCACCCGCGTCGATGGCATTGACGCCCGCAATCCTACGGGTGTCCCCCAGCCTGCGGTCGATGGTTCGCGGCCGGGCATCGACCTGCCTGCCGTAACGCCAGGCGATAGGGTTGTGCATACGTCATCTGACGGGGCTCTCCCTGATCTGCGTGTGCCGGGCTTGTCGACCGTTGCGCGCAGTGCAGACGTTGCTGCGATCGCACCGCCGGATACCCAACTGCCGGGCCTTACCCCGGCGGCCCACGACGTACCCGTTGTCGGTAACGTACAGCCACCGCAGGTCAGCCAACCCACGGCATTGGCCAGCCAAACCATCAGCCGCGTCCAGGGGCTGCCGGAAAGTCGTGCCGTATCGCAACCGCACAAATACCTGATCGAAACCAACCCGGTACTCACCGACCTCAAGCAATTCATGAGCTCGGACTACCTGCTGCAAGGCGTGGGCTACAACCCGGACGAAAGCTGGAAGCGCCTGGGCGATGGCCTCTACGAACAGCGCTTGATTCAGCAGGCCGTGCAAGCACGCACCGGCCAACGCTTTATCGACGGCCAGACCACCGACGAAAAACTGTTCAAGTACCTGATGGACAACGCCATCAGCAGCAAGCAGCAACTGAACCTGTCGATGGGCGTCAGCCTCACCTCGCAACAGGTCGCGGCGTTGACGCATGACATCGTGTGGCTGGAAGAGCACGAAGTGAACGGTGAAAAAGTCCTGGTGCCGGTGCTGTATCTGGCCCAGGCCAACAACCGTCTTGCACCCACCGGAGCCTTGATCGCGGGTAACGACCTGAACCTGATTGCCGGCGAAAACCTGGTTAACGCCGGCACCCTGCGGGCCACCAACAACCTGTCGGCCAAGGCCGCCAACGACATGACCAACAGCGGGCTGATCGAAGCAGGCAACCGCCTGGACCTGCTGGCGGGCAACAATATCGTCAACAAAGCCGGAGGCATCATCAAAGGGCGTGATGTGACGTTGACCGCCATTAATGGCGATGTGATCAACGAACGCAGCGTGACCGGTTGGGATGACAAAGGGGCAGGGTACTCGCAGCATCGCGATTATGTGGATAGCGCTGCGCGGGTTGAGGCGGCGAATGATCTGAGTATCAAGGCGGGGCAAAACGTAACCAGCGCAGGCAGTGGTTTGCAAAGCGGTCGTGACATGACGATCGTCGCCGGGCGCGATGTGAGCTTCGTGTCCGCCGAAGAGCAAAACGCGATGGACATGGGCAAGCGTCTGCAAACGAGCAGCGCCACGCAACATGGCTCAAGCGTTGAGGCGGGGCGCGATATCAACGTGAAGGCGGGCCGGGATATCACGGCGATTGCCAGCCAAATCGATGCGAAACGCGATATCAGCATGAGTGCAGGCGCTGATTTGATTCTGGCTTCGGCGGCGGATGAGGAACATTCCTCTAGAAAGAGCAAAAAGGAGAAGCGTCAGGAAGATCATGTGAGCCAGGTGTCGACCACGCTGAATGCGGGTGGGGATGTAACGCTTGGTGCGGGTAAGGACCTGCTAATGACCGCCAGCCGCATTAGTGCGGGGGATGAGGCTTATCTGGTCGCGGGCGGCAACCTGGGCTTGCTGTCGGCTGAAGACAGCGATTATTCGCTGTATGACATGAAGAAGAAGGGGAGTTGGGGCTCTAAGAAAACCCAGCGTGACGAAGTGACTAAAGTCACCAACATCGGCAGTGAAATAAAAACCGGTGGCGACCTTACGATTCAAAGCCAGGGTGACCAGAAGTACCAGGCGGCGAAGTTGGAAAGTGGCAATGATCTGACCATTGCCAGTGGCGGTAGTGTGACGTTCGAAGGTGTGAAGGACCTTCATCAGGAAAGCCACGAGAAGTCCAATAACAACGCTTTTTGGGTGTCATCCAAAGGCAAAGGCAATACCGACGAAACCGTGCGTCAAACGCAAATGGCCGCTGCAGGCGCTATTGCGATCAAAGCGGTGGATGGTTTGAAAATTGATGTGACGCAGGTCAATCAGCAAACCGTTAGTCAGTCCATTGATGCAATGGTCAAAGCTGACCCGCAATTGGCATGGATAAAGGAAGCGGAAAAGCGTGGCGATGTAGATTGGCATCAAGTCAAGGAGATCCACGACAGCTTCAAATACAGCAATTCCGGGCTTGGTCCTGCGTCGCAGATCATTATCGCGATCGTGATGGCTGCGGTCGTAGGGCCGATGGCTGCGGCTGCGGCGGGTGGTGGTGCTACGGGAGCGGCGGTGGGTGCGGTTGCTTCAAGTGCAGCGACTAATGCAAGCGTCAGCGTTATCAATAACCGGGGCAATCTTGGGGCGGTGTTCAAGGACGTCACCTCGTCGGATGCAATGAAGGGCTACGTGATATCGGGTGTAACGGCAGGCCTGACGGCGGGGCTTTTTGATGGTTGGACAGGCACGCAGACCAATCCAGGCACGGGAGCTGTTATCACTTCGCCAGCCCTCAACACCTGGACCGGCGTTGGGCAGTTTGCGGCGAACCAAGCCTTGCAGAACGGCACGTCGACGCTGCTGAGCAAAGCGCTCGGGCAAGGTGGTGACTTTGGTGATGCACTCAAAGGCGCTTTGTTCAACACGTTGGCAGCGGCAAGCTTCAATGCTGTGGGGGATTACACCAAGGGCAAACTGACTGATGGCTACCCGCCGAAGATATTGGTGCATGCGATGGTCGGTGGGTTACTTGCCCAGGCCACCGGTGGAGACTTCAAGACCGGCGCGCTGGCGGCGGGTATTAACGAAGCGGCTGTAGTTCACTTGGATTCGTTGGTTAGCGGTGATAAGAATCTGCTAGCTATGAGTTCTCAAATAGTCGGTGTTCTGGCGGCAGCTTCGCAAAAAGATGCTGATGCGAAGTCCATCGAGAAAGGTGGATGGATTGCGAAAAATGCTACCCTCTACAATCGTTCTGCACATAAAGATGAAATTGACGCTATACAGCAAGAGACTGAAAAAGGAGATTTCAAAAAAGAAAATCTCGAAAAAGCGACCTGTTTTCTGACGAAATGCTGGGCGGAGTTTGAACGAGGCGGCGAAGAGTACCGTAATAAATACCTTACGGAGTCAGATATGGCTGGACTCAGTAATGAACTTACGTGGGCGCAAGTGCAGCAAGAAAAAGGGCTGTTTAACTATAGTTTTTTTGATCGTCTGGCTGACGGAACAACGTCCGATGTAATCCCAGTCGGAAAAAGTGCAGTCACAGCGGGGTTGGGTGGCATGACCGTGAGTGCAGGCGTTACGCTATGCGCCACTGCTGCGGGCTGCTTCGTGGGCGCTCCCATGAGTGCGTTTGGAGCAGGTAATGTCTTGGAAGGAACCACGGGGATGTACAACCATTTCTGGGGGGATGAGCCTAAGAGCTACAACCCTGTTAAGTCGGCGTTTGACTTGATTCCAGGTGGCTATGGTCCATTGGTCTACCAAGGGGCGGATACGTTACTTTCCGCCGGTGCTGGCTTTGGGAAAGTCCCTCTCGTGATGGGGGCTTCGGATGGGTTGAGGAAGGGTTCGATCTTCGGGGTTTTGGTTCCGAAGATGGATAATAATTTTATCATTCCGCTGTTAGGTACGAAAACGCCATTTGGTACTGCGCTGGGTGTGTATGTCGGCGGAGTGGGTTATAAGGGCTACGGCTTTTACGAGGAGGCTAAGGGTGACGGTAAGTAAGTTGATGTCTTCGGCGATAATGGCGGCGGGTATTTTAGTCGTAATGCTTTCCATAGGCTGCCTGCTGGCATTGTTGCCAGTCCTGTTTATTTCCGCAGGGTTTGAGGTGGAATTTGATGTGGTATTTGTATGGTTGGGAATGCCATTTTCGATTTTGTTTGCGTTGAGTTGGTTTTATAAGTATGCAGACTTCGCAAAATCAATCATCTTTAGGCGCTAGTCAGGCGTGCCTGTGAGCACGGCTTGGATAACAAGACGGCCCGCAGAAGTGGTTGGAGAGTAGGTGTGAGCGAATCTGATTTTAGAAATATAAAGAGACAGCTGATTCGATACCTTTCAAGCGGACTTGACGAAAAGGCTGTTGACTATTTCAAGGAGTGTTCGCACTCACTGTCGGAGTCAACATTCGCTGAGTGTTTGGGCGATATTTGTTTCTATCAGCGTGACTTCGCCCAAGCCATAAAACATTATGAAGTGGCTACCCAATTGGCCCCCGGCCAGGTCATCGCGCGCTATCTTTTCCTGGCGGGTGTATCCAATGAGCGGGCGTCTAATTATGTCGACGCATTTAAGTATTATCAGGCCGCCATTGAAGCTGAACCGTCATTTGTCGATACGTATCTTGAGCTCGGTGCAATGTTGGTGAAGGTGGGGGATCTTGAAGGCGTCTTGCAGTGCTATGAAGATGCTATTGAAATAGAACCTGCAGACTTGGCGAGTCATGAAAGTCTGGTGTCGATTTTGGCTGAGCTTCACAGCCGCACTCCGGAAAAATATGCTGATAAGTACGCAGCGTCCAAAGCGACAGTTGAAAAGATGAGGCGTTCCGGAAGGTCGACACCGTCGAATCGTCATGCCGCATGGTAAGTAAATCCAAAACAAGCCAAGCCGAGGTTCCCTGGTTCGAGCCCAGGTCGTGGAACCAGATAGAGAAAAGCCTGCAGAGATGCAGGTTTTTTTTTGTCTGAAATTTGGCTGATCGTCGCAACTTATCCCTCTATACAAGCCATCCCCTCACCCCTAAGATGAGAAGCATTATCATTAGTGCGGATCTGAAATGCAGCACGACAGCACCCCCTCGCCCGTCGCCCAGCTGTACGCCAATCACCACAGCTGGCTCCGAGGCTGGTTGCATCGGCGGCTGGGGCACACGGCCGATGCCGAAGACCTCGCACATGACACCTTTATCCGCGTGCTGCGCTCCCAAGAGGACGTGCGTGAATTACGCCAGCCCATGGCATTTCTGGCCACCATCGCCAACGGCTTGCTGATCAACCGTTGGCGTCGCCAAGCCATCGAGCGGGCTTATCTGGAAGCGCTGGCGGCGCGGTCGGTGGCCGAGGAGCCTTCGCCGGAAGAGCGGCATCTGATGATCGAAACGCTGTTGCAGCTGGATTCGCTGCTGGTCGGTTTGTCGGGGCGGGTGCGGCAGATTTTCTTCTTGTCGCAGCTCGATGGCCTGACCTATCCGCAGATCGCCAAACAATTAAGCCTGACGGTGGCCCAGGTGCAGCGCGCCATGGGTAAGGCCTTCAGTGTCTGCTATGCGAGCCGGTTTGAATGAGCAGTGTGGCGGTTGACCCGCAAGTGCGCGACAGTGCCATCGAGTGGCTGGTGCGTCTGCAGTCCGGCTTGATGAATGCCGCCGACCATCAGGCTTTGCAGCAATGGCGTCAGGCCAACCCTGCGCATGAGTACGCCTGGCAGCGGGTCAGCAGCTTGCCGCTGTTGTTGCAACCAGGCGCCAATGTGTTGGCCGACGCCACCGCACGCCGGGCATTGCAGGCAGCCGGGACCGATCCTCATCGCCGTCGTCAGGTGCTCAAGTGCCTGTTGGCGCTGGGGCTGCTCGGCGGCGTTGCCTGGCAAGGTGCGGACTCCACGCGGGTACGCGCAGCGCTGGCAAGTTATCGCACCCGCACCGGCGAGCGCCGACACTGGACCCTGGCGGACGGCAGTTCGCTGTGGCTGAACACCGCCAGTGCGGTCAACCTGGACGTGAGCGCAGGCCAACGCAGTGTGCAGTTGGTCGAGGGCGAGCTGGCACTCGATACGCCAGCGGGGTCTGCCTCGTTACAACTGCAAACCCCGAACGCGCTGCTTTATAGCCAGGGTGCCAACCTGTTGGTGCGCCATGATCATCAGAGCACGCAGGTGACTGTTTTGCGCGGGCGGGTGCAAGTGAGTGCGCGGCATCAGCCGACGCCCGTGCCGTTGCAGGCTGGCTGGCAGATAAACGTTGACGACTACGCAATCGGGCGCCCAAGCCCGGTTGACTTGTTGCTGGCCCAGGCCTGGATGCACGGCATCCTGCCTGCCGAACGCATGCGCCTGGATCAATTGATCGCCGAACTCTCGCGCTATCGCCCAGGCTTGCTGCGTTGCAGTGAAGCGGTGGCGGCGCTGCGCATCACCGGCAGTTTCCAGTTGGACGACACCGATGCCGCGCTGGCCCTGGTGGCCAAAACCTTGCCGGTGCGCATCGAGCGAAGAAGCCGTTATTGGGTGACGGTGGTGCCCGCGTAAAGTTTTTTTTCGCCGACGCGATAGTTTTTTCGATCTGGCTTGGCCTTTAGGTATTACCCACCGGCACAGGTGGGTTTCGATCCCTAGGAGCCTTGCATGATTTCCCCCGTTAGTGTCTTGCGTCGTCATACGTTCAGCTTGTTGTTTCTCGGCCTGCAACCGTTGTGCGGTGAGCTGGTGTTGGCCGCCGGTGAACGCCCGTACAGCATCAGCGCCGGGCCGCTGGACCAGGTGCTGTCGCGCTTTGGTGCCGAAGCCGGGATCAGCATGGCGGGCAGTTCGCTGCTCACGGCGGGTAGGAAAAGCCAGGGGCTGCAGGGCGAATTCAACACTGAGAACGGCTTGGCCCAGGTGCTCTCGGGCACCGGCCTGGACTATCAGCGCCAGGCCGATGGCGGCTATGTGTTGCGCCTGCGCCAGGAGGCCGTGCAGCTGCCGACGCAAAAAGTGACGGGCGAAAATCTTGACGAAGAGGAGGTCTACCGCGCGCCGCATTCGTCGGTGTATATCTCCGGCGAAGACATGCAACGTTTCGGCGCGGTGTCGGTGGGTGATGTGCTCAAGGGCCAGCCCGGTGTGCAGGTGGGCGACAGCCGCAATGGCGGCGGGCTGGATGTGAACATTCGTGGCATCCAGGGCCAGAGCCGCGTGGCGGTCACGGTGGACGGCTCGCAGCAGGCGCTGGATGTGTATCGCGGCTATGCCGGTACTCAGCAGCGCAGTTATATCGACCCGGACTTGATCAGCGACATCACCATCGACAAAGGCCCCAGCCTGACCTCCAGCGCCATTGGCGGCACGGTAAAAATGCGCACGCTGGGCGTTGGCGACATCCTCAAGGACGGCCAGAACATCGGCCTGCGCCTCAAGGGCGATGTTTGGAACAACGGCGTCGCCCCGGCTTCCCGCGACCCGCACTCCAAAACCCAGGACCTGTATGCTGAGCCGCACCAGAGCCGCGGCGGGCTGTTCGGCTCGCAGGCCGAAGCCGGCAGCGCCGCGTTTGCCTACACCCATGAGTTTTTCGACGTGGTGGCGGCCTACGCCAAGCGCAATCAGGGCAATTATTTTGCCGGTAAAAAAGGCCAGGACCGCTACCGCACCTACAACCGTTGGGGCGATGAAGACACCAGCGTCGCCACTACCTACAACGCCGGCGAAGAAGTGCTCAACTCCTCGGCGAAGACCGAATCGTTCCTGCTCAAGACCACCCTGCGCCCGGCGGACGGCCATACCTTCGACCTGGGCTATCGTCGTTATGACGGGCGCATTGGCGAGATCATGCCGTCGGATATCTTCCGTTTCGGCACCGGCGGCATCTATCAGTACCCGCTGGGCCATACCAGGATCGACACCTACACCGCTCGCTACAACTACCTACCCTCGGGCAACCCGCTGGTGGACCTGACCGCCGACCTTTGGATGACCGACGCCCAAACCAGCCAGCTCACCTCGGTGGCCGCACCTGCGTCCCAGGCTTATCGCTCCGACCGCGCCTGGAGCCGCCAGGCAAACCAGCGCATCGGCGGCGGGCTGGCCAACACCTCACGCTGGGCGACCGACTACGGCGATCTGAAGCTCGACCTCGGCAGCTCGTTCCAGCTCGAAGAACTGCGCCCGCAAAAAGGCGTCGCCACCACCCAGCACGATATCAACGCCAACCGCATGCTGCGCGAAGGCTCGCGGCAGGAATACAGCTTCAATGGCAAACTCGAATACAAGCCGGTGGACCGCCTGACCTTATGGGGTGGCGGCCGTTATACCCACTACCGCAGCAAAGACCATATTGCCAATGCCACCGCGCGACGGGAGGAGCGTGACCTGCGCTACCTGCGCGTCTACAACGGCAACAATTCCGGCAACATGATGTGGTTCCCGGACCAGAACGGCGAGTACACCAACGCCACTGATCCGCGCCTGAACAACGGCATCGTGTTCCAGAACACCAACTTCCCCTTCGAAGGCGTGCGCTACAACGACTTTGGCGTGATCGATTCGACGGTTTACCCGTCCCAGGTCGGTGACGTGGTGAGCGGCTATGACTATTCCGGCAAGGCCAGCAACAGCGGCGGGGCATTTTCGCCGGCGCTGGGCATCAATATCGAAGTGCTGCCGGACACCTTTGTGTATGCCTCCTACACCCAGGGGTTTCGCATGCCCTCGTTGTTTGAAACCAGCCAGGGCGTGCTGCAAACCCTGCCCGGCAAGGGCTTGAAACCCGAGCGCTCAAGCAACTGGGAGGTCGGCGCCAGCACGTTGCGCAAAGGGCTGTTGGTCGAGGATGACGCGGCGGCGATCAAGCTCGCTTACTTCAACAACACCATCAAGAACTACATCACCCGCTACTACGACCCAAGCCCAGGCACCTGGGGCCAGATGCGTTTCAGCAACACCGACAGCTACAAGACCAGCGGGCTGGAACTGCAAGCCCGCTACGATGCCGGGCGCGTGTTCGCCGACCTGTCGTCCACCTACTACTTGAAAACCGAAACCTGCGACGCGGCCTTCGCCGCCACACTGCGTGCTACCAGCAACAGCTACCAGAAAACCGCCGACACCCCGAACTGCACGCCGGGCAGCTTCATGGGTTCCTACACCAACACCCAGAACCCACCCCGGCTTGCTGGCAACCTGACCACTGGCCTGCGCTTCTTTGACCAAAGCCTTACGCTCGGCACACGTATTACCTACACCAGCGGCCCCACCGTCACCGCCGACAAACCCTGGCAGACCGGCGCCACCACGCCGCAACTGAACTACCGCGAAGTGGCACTGGTGGATCTGTTCCTCAACTACAAGTTGCAGGAGGACGCGAGCCTGAATGTATCGCTGCAGAACGTCACCGATCGCTACTACCTGGACCCGCTGGCGCAAAGCTTCATGCCGGCGCCAGGGCGTACATTCCGGGTGGGCGTGCAGGCGAAGTTCTAGGGGCCAGGCAACGCCCATCGGTTAAGGCTGGACACCTTCACCGTGGCGAGCAGGCTTGCCCTGCGTTGGGTGGCGAAGCCGCCCCAATTCGGGTGACGCGGCGAGTCAGCTGGAAGGGGCCAGGGCCGCTGCGCAGCCCAACGCAGGGCAAGCCTGCTCGCCACAAGTGACGGTGTTCGTCGTTCACGCTCGCCCACTGGCAGGCAGCGCCCGTTCCTAGCTCTTAGGAGGTTACATCGCCTGCACAATGATCTGGCTTTTCAAATCATTGACCATGCCTTCAATCGCCGGCTTCATCGCCGCGAACTCTTGCGGGGAGCACAGGGCATCCGGCTTGGTGAAGGTATAGTGGCGCGTGATCAGCACCGTGTTGGCTTTTTTCACAGTGATCGTTCCCACGCTCTGCGTGGGAATGCGTCCGGTGACGCTCCGCGTCACGCCTTCAAGCGCTGGACGCAGAGCGTCCGGGGCG
Source organism: Pseudomonas sp. 2995-3 (assembly GCF_002742565.1). Classification (NCBI taxonomy): domain Bacteria; kingdom Pseudomonadati; phylum Pseudomonadota; class Gammaproteobacteria; order Pseudomonadales; family Pseudomonadaceae; genus Pseudomonas; species Pseudomonas sp. 2995-3. The sequence goes on from NZ_LJSB01000176.1 coordinate 490,286, forward strand.
GCATTCCCACGCGGAGCGTGGGAACGATCAATTAACCCCTATCCCCAGGGCAACCTGGGTATCGGCAGGCGCTACCCTCCAGGAGAATCAACTGTATGGCATTTACCACCCTGATACTGGATGCCCCCGGGCCGCCGTTACTGTTTGAGGAAGTCGATCGCTTTCTTGAGCTGGGTCTGGGTGTCACCCTCAACCTGTATTATTTCGCGGACAAAGAGCGCATTCGGCAGCACTACGGCGCGCGCATTCACTATGCCGAGATCAACTGCCATGACGAGCCTGGCTTTATTGCCGCCGTGAGTCAGGCCGGCGGCTACAGCGTGTTCAAGACGCGCCTGAACATCCCCTTGGGCGCCGGCCTGATCCGCGCTGCCACCTCGACGGCGTTGGCCACGCCACTGCGCGCCGTTGCCCAGGCTGGCACAGGGGTCAATCATATTGATCAGCTGGCGTGCGAGCAGTGTGGCGTGGCGATCCTTAACACGCCGGGCTCAAACGCGGCCGCTGTTGCCGAATACGTCGTGGCCCAGGCGCTGTATCTGTCGCGCGACCTGGATGACTACAACGCCGAAACGCACAACGGCCATTGGGCAAAAGGCACCTTGGCACCTGCCTGCGAATACGCCGAACTGACGCTTGGGCTGGTGGGCACCGGCAGCATTGCCCGGCAGGTGGCGCGCAAGGCTGCGGCGCTGGGCATCAAGGTGATCGCCACCGGGTCCGAACGCTTTACCGAAGCGGTGGCGCGCAGCCTTGGGCTTGAACGACGGGCCGGTCTTGAACCGTTACTGGCCGAGGCGGACATCGTCTCGATCCACGTACCGCTCACCCCGCAGACCCGAGGCTTGTTCGGCACTGCCGAGTTCCGGCAGATGCGCCAGGGCTCAATCCTCATCAATACCGCGCGCGGCGGGATCGTCGACGAACACCAGTTGGCCGCTTTCATGGGCGAGTTTCCCAGGCATATCAAAGCGGTGGCCATCGATACCTTTGCCCTGGAGAAAGACCGCTTCGACTCGCCATTGACCGCTATTGCCAATGCGCAATTGACGCCGCACATTGCCGGCAATACCACCACGGCAATCCGGACGGCATCACGCCAGATCGTCGACAAGATCCACGCATTCAGTGCCGCCGCCATCGTGCGTTAACCTGCCGGGCACAAAGAAGGCCGATAACTCATTCTCGTCCGGCGCGCTGTATTAAAGGCCAAGAGGCTGGTAAGAATGACGTCGGATAGTGAGCCGATGTAATCAATCATGAAACGCCATTTCGAAGATTTACAGCTGGGCAGCATCGAACTGTTCTGCCTCGCTGTCGAGGCCGGCAGTTTTACCGCTGCTGCGCAGGCTGCGGGCGTTACCCCGGCCGCCGTCAGCCGCAGTATTTCGCGCCTGGAAGAACGCCTGGGCTCGCGCTTGTTTGTGCGCACCACCCGTAGCATTCGCCTCACCGACAGCGGTCGCACATTTTACGAGCAGTGCCGCCAGGCGCTGACGCAACTGGTGGAGGCCCAGCAACAGGTGATGGGCGCGCAGGCGGTGCCGTCCGGGCGCTTGCGCATCAGTGTGCCGACCACTTACGCGCATCACCGCTTGCTGCCGCTGCTGCCCAGGTTCCGTGCGCAGTACCCGCAAGTCACTGTGGATATCCACATCAGCAACCGCAATATCGACTTCGTTGCCGAAGGTTATGACCTAGCCATTCGCGTGCGCGCCCAGCCGGATTCGTCGCTGATCGCGCGGCTGCTGGAAGATGCTGAGTTGGTGGTTATCGCTGCGCCTGCGTACTTGCAGCGCGTCGGCACACCGCAGACGCTGGACGATCTGCCATTGCATGAGTGCATTCAGTTTGAACTGCCCAGCAATGGCCGGCGCATCCCCTGGCTGTTCCAGCTGCAAGGCCAGGAGCAGGAGTTTGCCGGAGAGGCCGGTTACAGCATTGCCCATGATGTGCTGGGCGGCGTAACCCTGGCCAAACACGGCGCGGGGTTGTTTCAGACCTACAAGTTTATCGTTGAGCGTGAATTGGCCGACGGCAGCCTGGTTGAAGTGCTGAAGCCGTTTGGCGGGCGTTCACGGCCCTTCACCTTGCTGTATCCCCATGGGCGCTATGTGCCGCATCGGGTGCGGGCGTTTGTGGATTTTTTGCTGGCATGTCGGGACGAATGGGGCACGCTTTAACAGCAGGCGTGCCCCGAACCGGTCAGACGCCTTGGGGTGTTTCCCCGCGTGCCAGGCGGGCGTTGATGTCTTCAACCACCGCCGCCAGATCGACGATGGTGTCGATCAGGTAATGCGGGCGGGCGCCTTCGAACAGCTGGCCGATGCGTGTACGTTCTTCGGCAAGTTTCTGCGCCGGCAGCGCCTTGAACTGCTCGTAGGTCAGGCCCAGGGCATTGCCGGAGCATGTGAGTGCCACCGTCCACATGCCGGCGCTGCGCCCTTCGAGAATACCCGGCCAGGTGTCATCGACCTTGACGCACGCCGCGACGTCGCTGATGCCCAGCGCGATCACATTGGCCAACGCCTGCGCCGGGTACGGGCGGCCGTTGGGCACTTCATCGGTGGCCACCACGTGGTCGGCGACGTAGCCGTTCTGGCGGGCCAGCTCCACGACTTTGGCCATGACCACTGCCGGGTAGCCCGAGCACGAGCCGATTTTGAGGCCTTTGCTGCGCAGGGCTGCAATGGCTTCCAGGGCGCCGGGGATCACCGCCGAATGCAGTGCAATCTTTTCGATTTGCAGGGGCATGAAGCGTTCATACAGCGCGGTGACGTCCTCATCGGTCGGCAGGCGATCAAACACGGCGCGGTAGCGTTCGGCAATTTGCGGCTGGTTGCACAGCGTACGGATGTGGTCCCACTTGCCCATGCCCATGGGGCCGCGCGCCTCCTCCAGTGACACCGCCACGCCAAACTCGGCAAAGGCTTCGACGAAAATCTGGGTGGGGGCAAACGAGCCGAAATCCACCACGGTGCCTGCCCAGTCGAGGACGACAGCTTGCAGTTGCTTGGATTGTTGGTAATGCATGGTCAATCTCCAGTTGCGGGTACAGGGAGGCCGTCCCTTTCGCGTGCGAGAGGTAGGCGGCCAGTTCAAGGGTCAAGCGTGTGGGGTATTCAGGTGGTCGGTGTGGGGCTTGAGTCGAACAGTTCGGCGATCATGGGTCGATTGCGTCGGATGCCCAGGCAACACAGGTGGTAGTCGATGGAAAACGGGTGATTTACAAAGGTAATCGGGGTCGTACCGGGCGTTTCGGCGTATTCGACCGCCGATACAAAACCGATACCGATACCCTTGGCGATCGCATGCACGATGGCTTCGCGGCTGTTGAGTTGCATCACACAATTAAGCGAGACACCCAGGCGTGTGCAGCTTTCCTCCACCAGTTGGCGGGTGCGCGAGCTTTTTTCACGCATCACCCATTTCTCCTGACTGATCTGCTCCACATGCACCTCCTTCTGGCTGGCCCAAGGATGGTCGTTGCGCACCACGGCAATGATCGGGTAACGGTGGTAAAGCTGCGTGTCGAAGCGCTGGTCGAATTCGGACAGCGCCAGGATCGCCACATCGATATCAAAATTGAACAGCCGGTCCAGGGTTTCCTTTTCGGGTGAGAAGGAGGTTTCCAGCTCGATATCCGGGTGACGTTGCATCAGCTCGTACGTCAGGTTCATCGCAATCGGCGGCGACACCGCCCCCAGGCGTAACATGCCGAGCTTGCGTTGCTTGAAACTCTGCAGCAATTGCACGGCTTCATCCTCTTGCCCGAACAGGCCCTGGGTGATCGCATACAGCTGGTGGCCCGCGGCGCTCATTTCGACAAAACGCCCGCGCCGGTGGAACAACTCAACGGAGAACTTCCTTTCCAGGGCATTCACCTGTTCGCTGACGGTCGGCTGCCCAACACTCAGGAACTCGGCGGCAAGGGTGAAACTGCCGGTCTTCGCCACCGCATGAAAGGAGCGCAGCCACTTGTGGTACTGGTACATGCAAAGGTCCTGTGGCTGGCTCAGCGTCTGATGAACAGTGCGACCACCGCGCTGCTCAGGCAGGCAGTCGTCACCACCAGAAAGATCAGCGACGTATTGCCGGTACTGTCGAGCATACTGCCGATCAGCGGTTCCGCCAGCCCGGCAAACAGGTAGGACGAGAAATTCATCACACCGGTCGCGGTCCCGGCGCGCTTGGCGCCGACCAGGTCCGGGCACAGAGCCCAGAAACTCGACGCCGGGCCATAGACGAAAAAGCCACACAGAAACAACGCGACCAGGCCGATGGCGCTATGCGGCGGCAGGCTCCACATCCACAGGCTGGTGGCGGCACCGAGGACCATGTACAGCATGATCGCCAGGTAGCGTTTTGATCCGAACAGCTTGTCCGACACCCAGCCATTGCTCAAGGCGCCGATGGCCATGCCAACGGGCAAGGCAACGGTGATCCACTTGGGGTCGACCAGGCTGTCGCCGCTTTTCCAGTTGGCGCCCAGGAAGTGCACCGGCACCCACACGATCAAGCCGTAGCGCGCAGCGTTCTGAAACCCCAGGGACACGGCTGCGATGATCAGGCGGGCATTTTTCAGCACCGCCTTGTAGCGCTGTAACGAGCTTTCGACGGCGCCGTGCGCCACCTCATGGTTCTTGTCTTCGGCATTGGCCACGCCGGTATCGGCAAGGGCTTCGAAACCCATGTCCTGTGGGCGTTCGCGGGCCACCAGGTAAAAGATGATGCCGCCGGCGAGCATCAGCAGCACCGGCAAGCGGAAGATCCAGCGCCATTCCAGTTGCAGCACTTCAAGCACGATAATCGATGTGACGTAGGACAGGATCGAGGCGCAACCGGCGGCGAAGACATAAAAGCCGTAGACCTTGCCGCGCTCGCCCGCGCTCCACCAGTTGGAGATCAGCCGGCTGCCGGGCGCCCAGCCCAGGGCCTGAAAATAGCCATTGAGGCCCCAGGGCAGGATCAGGCTGGCAAAACCGCCGGCAAAGCTGGTCACCCAGTTGGCGGCGCACGACAGCACCGCGCCGAGGGTCATGATGCGCCGCCCGCCAAACTTATCGGCAAGGTTGCCGTTGATGGCCTGGCCGATAGCGTAGGCCCACAGCATGGCCGCAGAGGCCCAGCCGAGGGTTTCCTTGGTCAAGCCGAACTCGGCCTGGATGCCGGGGATGGCAAAACCGAAGGTTTGCCGGCCAGTGTAGAAAAACAGGTAGCAGAACATCGCTGCCAGCAGCATTCGCCATTGGGCGACTCGAAACGAGGCGGTTTTCACGGTAAGGCCAGGCAAGGCTTGGGCACGGTTCATGATCTTTTCCTTTTTATTGTTGGTTCCCACCGAGTGGTGTCGGTGGGCGCACTCTTGCGAGGGTGCGGCAGGAAATCGTCGCTACAGGGGTAAACGGCTGGCTTCAGGCGGCGTGGGCACCGATGAAGTTTTTGCCGCGTGCGCCCTGCAGGGCGAAGTTGATCATGGCTTCGGCCTGGGAGGCTGTTACACCGTAGTCGGCAAACTCCGTCTTCACCTCAAGGCTGTGCAGAAAGTCGCGCAGCCTGTGTTGGGCGTGCTGCAAGTCGCTGCCGAAAATCCGCTGAAGGGTTCGGTCACGCGCTGCGTTGCGACCCCAGGCCAGGCCCAGCACCAGCGGCAGCGTGAACGAGCAGGCAATGCCATGCGGCAGGCCGTGGTGCAGGGTCATTTCGTAGGAGATGGAATGGGCGAGGGCGGTCTTGGTGTTGGAGAACGCCAACCCGGCTTTAAGGGCCGCCAACGCCATGCGCGAGCGCAGTTCCTGATTGGCCAGGTCACGCCGCAGCAACGGCAGGCATTCGAGGATGTCTTCGATGGCCGAAATGGCGAACGTATCCGAGATGGGGTTGGCATTGATGTTCCATACCGCTTCCAACGCATGGGACAAGGCGTCCAGCCCGGTGGAGACGGTGACGCCGGCGGGCACGGTGAGCATCAATTGTGGGTCGATGATCGCCACCTTCGGCCAGGTACACGCCAGGTGCAGCGAGTACTTTTTCAGGCTCGCCGAGTCCCAAATGGTGGCCCAAGGCGTGACTTCACTGCCGGTTCCCGCCGTGGTGGGCGCGGCAATCAGGATTTTGCTGCGCGCAGGCACAAAGGGTTTGCCCGTGGCCAGCAACGCCAGCAACTCATCGAAACGGCCGGACTCGGTGCCCACAATCAGCGCTTTGGCCGTGTCGATGGCGCTGCCGCCGCCCACGGCAATCACCGCATCACAGTCGCCGGCTACCTGCCAGAAACGTTCATAGGTATCGCGCAGTTGCGCCACGTCGGGGTTGGGCTGCACGTCTTCGATGAGGTACACCAGGCGGTCGCCGAGCAGGTCCTGGATGCGTTCCACCAGGCCCAGCCCACGCGCTTCGGGAAAGGTCACCAGCGCCACGGTCTGGCCCTGGGTGATGTCGGCAAGCTCGAGCAGGCTGCCGCAGCCGAAACGCGTGTCTACTGGGTTGTGAAATCGGGCAGTCATGGCGAGTCCTTTGTTTTTGTTGTTGGAAGTGGCCCCATAGTCGGGGCGCTTCAACAAAGGCTCAAATCGATAATTCGCGGGTGTGCATCGGCTGGGCCGATAACGGGCCGGTTCAGGCGTGATTGAAGTGGGTGCGCGGTGCGACGGTTGAGGCTGCAACATCCCATGTCAGCAGGAGTTGAGTGATCGCCGCGTCGATAGCCACATGCGGCACGTTATCGCGCGCCAGAATCGAAACGCCCTGCAAGAAACTGTCAAATACCGTCGCCATCGACGCTGCCTGCGTGGTGCCCGGCAATTGCCCAAGACGTATCCCGCGCTCAATGCAGGCCACAATCCCGGCCCGGGTGCGCACGCGCGATTGCGTCAGCGCGTCCGCGACCCGCGCGTTCTCCGGGCTGGGTGCGCTCATCACGCCCAGCGCCACCATGCAGCCTTTGGGGTGCCCGTCTTCACACTGCATGCGTGCTGACTGGCGCAGCGCGGTTTCGATGGCCTTACGCGGGGGCAAAGCCTCATCCCACAGGCATTCGGTGACCTGGGCGTAGGTGGCCAGATAACGCTGCACGCATTCATCGAACAGCGCTTCTTTGGAGCCGAATGCGGCGTAAAAACTCGGCGCGGAGATACCGCCACCCAACCCGGCCTTGAGCTGGGCGAGGGAGGTGGCGTCGTAACCGTGCTGCCAAAACAGGTGCATGGCCTGTTCCACGGCCTGGTCTCGGTCGAAATTACGCGGGCGGCCCATTTGTGCCATGTCGGGAATCCTCTGGGTAAGCGAGATAAATACTAGTCGATACATAAGTCGTTGACAACGAGCTGTGTGTGCACGCAACATTTATATCGATCAGTATCTAAGTCATCTCAAGGAGTCTCCCGTGACACCCTCACTCAGCTTATCCGCGGCTTCCGACCGGCTGCCCATTGGCGCCTTGCTCGCCCTGGCCATGACCGGCTTTATCTGCATCGTCACCGAAACCCTGCCCGCCGGGCTGTTGCCGTTGATCAGCGACGGCCTGGCGATTTCGCCGTCGATGGCCGGGCAGATGGTCACGGCCTACGCGCTGGGGTCGGTGCTGGCGGTGATTCCCATGACCATTGCCACCCGAGGCTGGCGGCGGCGCAACGTGTTGCTGCTGACTATCGTCGGCTTTCTGCTGTTTAACTCCATCACCGCGCTGTCGTCCCAGTACGGCGTAACCCTGGTGGCGCGGTTCTTTGCCGGCGTGGCGGCGGGGCTGGCCTGGAGCCTGCTGGCCGGTTATGCCCGGCGCATGGTTGCGCCGCATCAACAGGGTCGGGCGCTGGCACTGGCCATGGTGGGTACGCCGATTGCGCTGTCGCTGGGTGTGCCGCTGGGCACTTGGCTGGGCGGCCTGGTGGGCTGGCGTACGACGTTCGGCCTGATGTCGGCGCTGACGCTGCTGCTGATCGTGTGGGTGCTGGTGAAAGTCCCGGACTATCCGCCGCAGCCTGCGCACCAGCGTCTGTCCCTGGGCCAAGTGCTGACCACGCCCGGCGTGCGGCCGGTGCTGGCGGTGGTGATCAGTTGGATGCTGGCGCACAACATTTTGTACACCTACATTGCCCCGTTTGTGGCGCGTGCAGGCTTGGCTGAACGTGTGGATTTAGTCTTGCTGGTGTTCGGCATTGCCGCGTTGGTGGGGATCTGGTTGACGGCCAAGCTGGTCGAGCCGTTGTTGCGTAAGACGGTGCTGGTAAGCCTGGTGACGTTTGCGGCAGTAACCCTGGTGTTCGGCTTTTTGGGCAGCGTGCCGCAGGTGATCTACCTTGGCGTGGCCGTGTGGGGCCTGAGCTTTGGGGGGGCCGCGACACTGCTGCAAACCGCGTTGGCCGATGCCGCTGGAGAGGGCGCGGACGTGGCGCTGTCGCTGAACGTGGTGGCGTGGAACAGCGCCATTGCGGCCAGCGGCGTGGTCGGTGGCGTGTTGCTGGAAACGTGGGGCGCCGCCTCATTTCCATGGGCAATGACGCTGTTGCTGCTGGTAGCGTTGGTGATTGCCTGCACGGCGCATGCCCATGGCTTCAAACCGGGACGGCGGTCAGCCGATGGGCCTGCGGTGGCAGGGCACTAGGTGCTAAGCGAGCTTCACGGTCATGGTGCCGCCTGCCAGTTCGGCAAGTTGCTTCCCCGGCAGGCGCAGCATCCTGCGTGAAGCGCTGGCGTGCTTTAACGAGGTGGGGAGCCTGGCTCAGGCGGCCTGGAATTCGATCCGTCAGGCGTCGCACTAAAGGTTAAAGTGAGGGTCCATTAGGCTCCTCACTTTAAGATATAAAACATGCACTTACGCATTATTGCAGTCGGCCTGTCGGCGTGTGTTCTGCTCTCGCCCGGCGCGCAGGCCCGCAGCCTGCTGGACCTGATCAAACCACCGGCCCATGAACACACTTCGCGCTCAAGCTCCATCAGCCAAAGCGCGGCCCTTGGTCTCTATTCCCGTCAAGAAAAACAGCTCTCCTTCGACGGCTGCGCGGACCTGTTTCCTGGCGCCACGCCGATCAACACGGCCACCGTACCCGCCTCGATGAAACCCATGGCGCTGTGTTCGGATCACTTTGCGGTGCTCTACTCGCAAACCAGCAAGACGCCTTTGGTGGTGGTCGAGCGTTTGAACGCCGCACAGTTGAAAGACGCCAAGGGTGAAGAGCGCACCAACCAGTTTTATCCCGACCCGCGCATTCCCAAAGGTGCCCGCGCCGAGCTGAGCGACTACCGCAGCCAGCACCCGGCGGTGGACCGCGGCCACCAGTCCCCAGCCGCCGATGCGCCAAGTGCAAATGCCATGGCGCAGTCCTTCGCCTTGTCGAACATGGTGCCGCAAGACCCCACCAATAACCGCAAGATCTGGAGCAAGGTCGAGGCCGACGTGCGCAAGTTCGCGGTACGTGCAGGCGGTAATGTGTTTGTGTTCACCGGCCCGTTGTTTGATGCCGGCTACAGCACCATCGGCGACAACAAGGTGTGGGTGCCGACACGCCTGTTCAAGCTGGTGTACGACGCTTCGTCCAAACGTGCCTGGGCCTATGTGCTGCCCAACGCCGAAACCCGTATCCAGAAGCCGATGGACTACGACACCTTTGTGAAAAGCACCGGGCTCAAGTTGCTCGGCAACTTGCCGGTTACCGGTTCGGTGGGGCGGACATGAGCCCTTTCGGCCGGTCTGTCTGACGCTTGATCGGCCCGTTGTACTGACACCCACGGGGTGTCGGCACAGCGAGCGCCTCAGGGCTTTAGACTTTTTCGATCCAGCCTGCCGGCGCTTCAACGTCGCCGTTCTGGATGCCCGTCAACTCATTGAACAAACGTTGGGTCATCGGGCCGGCTTCATGTTCACTGTGGAATACATGCAGGTGATCGTTGTAGCGGATACCGCCAATCGGTGTGATAACCGCCGCGGTGCCGCACGCGCCGGCTTCCTTGTACGCCGCCAGGTTGTCGATATACACATCCTCTTCCACCGCCTTGAGCCCCAGACGGCTTTGCGCAAGCTCGATCAACGAGGCGCGGGTGATGCCAGGCAATACTGAAGGCGAACGCGGGGTCACAAAGGTGTTGTCATGGGTGATGGCAAAGAAATTCGCCGAGCCGACTTCTTCGATTTTTTTATGGGTCAGCGGGTCGAGGTAAATGCAGTCGGCAAAACCCGCCTGCCGTGCCTCGGTACCGGGTAGCAGGCTGGCCGCGTAGTTTCCGCCGACCTTGGCGGCGCCGGTGCCATTGGGGGCGGCGCGGTCGTAGTCCGAAATGATGAAGTTGCTCGGTTGCAACACGCCTTTGAACAACGCGCCGACCGGGATGCAAAACACGCAGAAGATAAACTCCGGCGCGGTACGCACACCGATGTTATCGCCCACACCGATGACGAAAGGTCGTAGATACAGCGAGCTGCCTGTTCCGTAGGGCGGCAGGAAGCGTTCGTTGGCCTTGATCACCTGCTTGCAGGCATCAATGAATTGCGCGGTCGAGACGGGCGGCATCAGCAGCCGTGAGCAACTGCGCTGCATACGGGCAGCATTCTGATCGGGGCGAAACAGGTTGATCGAACCATCCTTGCAACGGTAGGCCTTCATCCCCTCAAAACACTGCTGGCCATAATGCAACGCGGTTGAGCCTTCGCTGATATGCAGCTGGTTATCTTCGGTCAGTGCACCTTCCTGCCACTGACCGTCACGCCAATGTGCGATGTAACGAAGGTCGGTTTTCCTGTAGCTGAAACCCAGGTTATTCCAATCCAGTTGCGGATGTTCCATATCACGACTCCCGAACCCGGCTACGGGTGGTATTTATTGGTTCCAGTTGATGCTCAAGGAAGCATCAAGCCATTGGTGGTAAGCGCTCGCCGCCTCATCCGAGGCATGTACCGAGAAGATGAAGCCTGGGTAGCCGCCAAACGCGGGAGGGGGTGGTGAAAGATGCCCTGCCTCGAAAAAAGTCACGATCCGGGCGGTTTCAGGGTGCTCCGCGACCTTTTCCAGCCCGCTGAAACCGTTGAAACGGCCATCGCCGCGCAGAGGAATGATGTAGTTTGCTGCCACTTTGGCGGCCGGCAGCACATCGGGCAGTGCCGGGGTGGGCAAACCCAGGGCGGCCTTCATGCACAGTGCGGCGAACGACACGCCGGTGCTCTGTTCCACCACAAAGTGCGAGACCCCCGAGCCCCCTATGCGTGCGCCGATTTCAATCACATACGCTTGCTGGTTGGCATCCAGGCGCAGCTCCACATGGGCGGCGCCCATGGTAATGCCCAGTGCCTTGACCCCGGCGCGCGCGGTCTCACACAGGGCCATGATCAAGGGGTCGTCGATATCTCGACGCTGGCGGTAGATCGTTTCTTCAAACCAGGGCCCTTCGGGTTGGCCCTTGTCGCCCACTGCCAGGACATGCACCCCTTCGATATCGACAAAGCACTCCACAACGAATTCTTTACCCGGCAAATACTGTTCAACAACCAGGCCTGCGGCTTTGTCCTGGTCATAGAAACGAGCCAGGTCCTTGCTCTGGACCTCCCAGACCGCGTTGACGAGGGCGGGAAGCTCTTCGGCCGTTTTGGCCAGCATCACACCGGTGCTCGACCAGCCGGAGAGCGGCTTGATCACCAGTGGCAACCCCAGGGCGCGGGTTTGCGACAGGTCGTGCGGGTTATCGATGTAGCAAAAGCCCGGCGACCTCAAGCCTGCCTCGGCAAAGGCTTGGCGCATCAGGTACTTGTTGCGGGCCAGCGCCGCCACATGGGGATCGATGCCAGGTGTACCAATTTTTTGCGCCGCCAGTGCCGTCCAGATGATCGCTTCTTCGCGAACCGTCATCACCCCGCCAATCCCTCTCTCTTGCACGCCGGCCCCGAACACTTCCAACGCCACCTGCGGCTCGTCGAAAACCGGCAGCTGCCAGGTCGACGTGACTGCCGGCAAGTGCGCGGGGGCGCTTTCGGTCGTGTCGTAAATCAGTACCAGTTCAATACCTGCCGCTTCTGCGGCCTCAAATACAAAGGACAACTTGGCACTGCGGTGGCAAACCAACGCCAGCTTTTTCATTGTATTTCCTCACTAACCGGTTGGTTTGGGGCACGACGCTTGAACGTCCAGCCCGAGGCGCCTGATGCATCCATGAATAACAGGGTGATCCCCACCATGACCGCAATCATCGCGACGATTTTTACTGCACCCAAGGTCGTGCCGGAGCCGATCAACCACTCACCGGTGACCACGGCGAACGGTGCCAGCAAGCCAATCGCATTGGCATACAGCACGCCGCCCTCGGCCAAAACCTTCTGGTACAACACATACACCGGCGCCGAGCAGGCAGCCCCCAGGATCAGCACTTTGAGCGCATCCTCAAGGTTCAGGCGCAACAAGGGCGCGGGGTCGAGAATGAACAGCGGCACAAAGCACGCCGCGGCGATCAGTGTGACCCAGGCCAGCGAGTTGATCAGTGGTAAATCCTTGAGGTAGCGCTTGGACAGCAGGCCATAAACGGCGTAGGAAAGCGCCGCGACCAGGGCCAGCGCAATGCCTGACGGGCTGACTGCGCCAACGTCGCCGGTGTGGGTGTTGAACGCCAGCGCCGCGACACTGACGATCACCACACCCGCCAGTTTGAGCCAGGAAAACCCCAGGCTGCGTGTCAGCAGGCCCAGCAGGTAGGTAATGCCCGGAATCGTCGCCAGGACCATGGTCAGGTCGCTGGCTTTCAGCGTTTTCAAGGCGCCGAAGCTGCAGACAAAATAGAGCGAGAACCCCAGGATCGACAGGATGAAAAACCCCGGCATCCTGGCGAGCAGCGGCTTGGATGCCAGCGGCGGTCGCGTGCCGAACGCCACGATCAACCATAAGGCGGCGGTTGTGGCCCACAGCCTGAGCCCAACGGCATGCATCACCGAAATGCTACCGAGCAGGTTTTTCGACAGCAGCCAACTGATCGAGAACAACGCGAGAATGGCCAGGGTGAACAGCAGCAGACGGACCTTCAATGCATTCATTGGGGGCACTCGGCCAGCACGCGGCGTGCGTAGTGCGTGGCCGGGAAATTGAAACGTGCCAGTGGGGTTTGCGGTGTGCCCAGATGCTGCTGCACATAGGCTTTGGCACCCGCCAGGTAGGTCTCGTCGTCGAGTGCTTCGAGGGCCTCGATATCGGCAATCATCGACACAAGCTTTTGGTCAAGACGCTCGCTGTCAAAGCTGAGGTGGCCGTGCTCGGTTTCGACCAATGCCTTGGCATTGATCAGCATCTCAAAGAGCAAAATCCCGGTGCCAGCATCGAACGTCATGTGCTGGTCCGAGCCCTTGGGGTAGCGGAACATGCGCTCGAGCAGAATGAACTCGGCGATTTCACGCCAAAAGTCCGGACGGTGTTCCAGCACCAGGCGCACCGTAATCAGGTCACACTTGGTTTCTTCCAGCAGGCCGGTAAACCAGTTCAGCTTTATGTACAGGTTTTTGTCCAACGGGCGTGGCCCGGTGTGGTGCGCATAGTCATGGTAATAACCCCACAGGCAACGCGCGTCGTACATGTCTGGCTCAGACATCTGGCGGCTGCTCAATTGGCCGAACAGAAACGGGCTTTGGCGCCCGAACAGACGGTCTGCCTCGACGAGTGTCTGTTCGTTGTAGATACGCAGAAACTTGCTGAAGAAGAACAGCGCGAAGGTTTGTTTATCGACCTTGGCTGCCGTCGCCACGGACTCTGGAAACAGCACTATGCAATTGCCTTGCAGGAACCCCTTCGAGGCCGCTCCAAGCTTGATGCATTGAAACGGTGCCACGTACTGCTCGGTGTACTGCGCGGCCTTTGCCAGGTAAGGGGTTTCACTGCGGTAGCCGGTGACCAGCTCCAGCCGAAAGCCTTCGGGGTCAGGGCCGTTGGTCGCGCGCATGGGGGCCAGTAGAAACAAGGCGTCGCCGGGTGCAGGGGTGTTGAAACTGGCGAGAGTTTTATCGAATAGAGGCCGTTGATCCAGGCCATTCTTCAGCCAGTTGCCCAGGTCTTCCAGGGTCGCCGTCAACAGCGGCGCAGATAGCCCGTCGATGATTGCGGCGTGCCGGTCGAGCTCGGTGATCAAGCGGTTGATGAGGGCATGGTCGGCTACGTTCGGCGCCTTGATGCTGCCATCCAGTTCCTGGCGGGCACGCACTTCATCGACGATATTGACCAGGGTCGACAGCGGATCAGGCTTTTGCATGGTCGGCTCGCTTCAGCGAATGGACCAGAAAGGCCATCGGCACCTGGCCGAAATCCTCAATGATGTTCAGCTCATGCAGGTCTGCCGCGACCACGGTGGTCACGCACGCATCTGCCTGGCCAGTGCTGCACAGCACGGCGGCATCGGCATTGCTGTTGGCGAACACTTTGCGGTAGTGGCTTGCCACCAGGGATTGGGGCGCGGGATGGGTTGCCACACTCTTTATCTGGTCGGCGCTGGTACGGCTCGCAAGCACCATGGAGTGGGTCGGCATGATGAAGCTGTCGCACAGCTCCATATCGCCCAGGCGGGTAAAAATCAGCGTATGCAAATCGGGGTACGCGGCGCAGCTTAAAAGATAGCCGTCCTGTTTTCCGGACAACTCATCAAAGGCTTGCTCAAGCGTCTCATGCAGAACAATTCGCTGCGTGCCATTGCGCGCTTCACGAGAATCAAGCCACCACTGCGCGGCGGTGGCGCAATTGGTACCCTCGGGGCCGAGCGTATAGATGGTCGGACTGATAGCCGTGTGCATGCTTTAACTTCCTTGTCAGAGCCCACCGGACAGCGGGCCAGAATCCATTCCTGCCACCCATTGGTGGCTGCCTTGGCGGAGGTTACTGTAGGTTTTTTGTTCAAGCAATACACCCGGCGAAACTAAACGTTGCCACCTTCGCAGGCGTTGCCTGGCCGTCTGAATTCCTGCAAAGGCCGACCCTGTCAGGGTTTATACTCACCGCCAAACTTCCCCCCCGATCAAATCCGAGAAAGCCCATGAGCACCTCCCTTTCCCTGACCCCCGCGCGCAAGCCTATCGCGCCGTTGGCGGCTTTTATCATCCTGGTGGCGGGTGCTGTATTCCTGCAAAACAGCGTCGGCTCGCGCCAGGTGCTGTTGCTGGTGGTCGGCGCCGCATTGGGCTTGACCCTGTACCACGCCGCTTTCGGATTCACGTCGGCCTGGCGCGTATTTATCAATGATCGACGCGGCGCCGGTTTGCGCGCACAGATGGTCATGCTGGCGGTGGCGGTGTTGCTGTTCTTCCCGGCATTGGGCGCGGGCACGTTGTTCGGGCAGCCGGTGGTCGGGCTGGTAGCACCGGCTGGCGTATCGGTGGTGTTCGGGGCGTTTATCTTTGGTATCGGCATGCAGTTGGGCGGCGGTTGTGCGTCCGGCACGCTGTTCACCGTCGGCGGCGGCAATGCGCGCATGCTGGTGACGCTGCTGTTTTTTATCTGCGGTTCGCTGATTGCCACGCACCATGTGGATTGGTGGTTCGCGTTGCCGGCGTTCCCGGCGGTGTCCATCGTCAAGAGCTTCGGCGTGTTGCCGGCCATGATTCTGAGCCTTGCCGTGTTCGCGGTCATCGCGCTGGTCACCGTGCGTTTGGAGAAGGGCCGTCACGGCCAGCTTGAACCCGGCGTGAGCAGCGAGCACATCGGCCTGCGCCGCTTCCTGCGCGGGCCTTGGCCATTGGTGTGGGGGGCAATCGGTTTGGCGCTGCTTAACTATGCGACGCTGGCGCTGGCCGGGCGGCCATGGGGCATTACCTCGGCGTTCGCGCTGTGGGGCGCCAAAGTGGCCAGCGGCTTGGGTGTGGACGTGGCCAGTTGGGCGTTCTGGCAAATGCCGGGCAATGCCAAAGCCCTGGCAGCGCCCGTGTGGGAAGACATCACCAGCGTGATGGACATCGGCATCGTCCTCGGCGCGCTGTTGGCCGCGGGCCTGGCCGGGCGTTTTGCCCCAAGCCTGAAAATCCCGGCACGCTCGCTGGTGGCCGCAGTGATCGGTGGTTTGCTGCTGGGCTATGGCTCGCGCCTGGCTTACGGCTGCAACATCGGCGCGTACTTCAGCGGCATCGCGTCCGGCAGCCTGCATGGCTGGGTGTGGTTGGTGGCAGCGTTTATCGGTAACAGCGTCGGTGTGCGCCTGCGGCCGTTCTTCTTCGCAGGCGAGCGACCGCAGGTGGCCTTGAGCGGTTGCTGAACCCCAACGACCTATAAGGCAGGCCCATGATCAGAGAACTGAGAACCTTCGTAAGCGCCGCCCGCCGTGGCACTTTCGCCGCCGCCGGGCAGCAGGTGGGGCTGACGCAATCGGCGGTGAGTGCGCAGATCAAACACCTCGAGGACGCCCTGGGCGTCAAGCTGTTCGACCGCACCGGTCGCTCCGCCACGCTCAATGCGGCCGGGCAGCGCGCGGTGCCGCTGGCGGAGGAGATCCTCGATATTTTCTCGCGCATGGGCACGCCCGACAGCGCCAACAACTTTCAGGGTTCGCTGCGCATCGGCGCCATCGGCAGTGTGCAAACCGGCCTCCTGCCCCAGGCGCTGGTCGCGCTTAAACGGCGTGCGCCGTTTATCGAGGTCAGCCTGGTGCCCGGCGTTTCGCTCAACCTGCTCAGCCAGGTGGATGCCGGTGAGCTGGACCTGGCGATCATGATCCATCCGCCGTTCAACCTGCCCAAGGACCTGAATATCGAAGTGATCGCCCGCGAACCCTTTGTGCTGATTACCGCCAAGGACGTGCAGGGCGACGACCCGCTGCAGATCCTGCGCGAGCAACCCTTCGTGCGGTATGACCGTGGCTCGTTCGGCGGGCGCCAGGTCACGCAGTTTCTCAAGGAACACAAGATCCAGACCCGGCAGGCGCTGGAACTCGACGAGCTGGACGCCATCGTCAAGATGGTACGCAGCGGCCTCGGCGTGTCGCTGGTGCCCCTGGCCGGCCTGTGGCTGGAACACGGCAGTGACGTGCGGGTTTTGCGATTGGACAAGCTCACGTTCTACCGTGAAATCGTGCTGCTGACCAAGTACACCCAGCGCCAATTGCCGCTCTTCGAATTATTCAGGGCGTGCGTCATCGAAGTGCTGGATGCGCCGAAGTAGGGCGCGAGCACCGAAATTATTGAGGCTCAGGGCGAAGGATATCCGCTTTATCCGTGGGGCTTTCTGGTGAAGAATCGGGTTCTAACCAAACAGAACCTGCAGGTAGCCACCGTGAGCCTTTCTCCCTTTCACCTAGCGATTCTCGTCTACGACCTGGCCGCCGCGCGTCACTTCTACGGCGATGTGTTTGGCCTTTCGGAAGGTCGCTCCAGTGCGCAATGGGTCGACTTCGATTTCTACGGCCACCAACTGGTGATTCACGAGCACCCCAAGACGCAATCCCAGGAATCGGTGCACTCCAACCCCGTGGACGGCCACGCTGTGCCGGTGCCGCATTTCGGCGTCATCCTGCAATGGGACCAGTGGGAAGCCTTGGCCGATCGGCTGCGCGCGCGGGAGACCGAGTTTGTGATCGAACCCTACATCCGCTTCAAGGGTGAGGTGGGCGAGCAGGCCACCATGTTCCTGTTCGACCCGTGCGGCAACGCCCTGGAGTTCAAGGCGTTCAAGGACATGGGCCAGCTGTTCGCCAAGTAATTGCTCACCGTGCGCAAACGTCCCAGGGTGATTTGCGCCGCTGAGCCGGTATGTCTGAATCGGTCCTGAAGTGGTCCGGCACCTGCCTGTCGCTCATCGGCGCGGGTGCTTACCATGGCTGCATCAACCACTGTGATGCAAGCCACAAGGCCCCGTCATGAGCCGCAAAGCCCTTATCGTTATCGATGTGCAGCATTCGTTCCGTCATTCTGCTTACTGGTCCGAAAATGACCTGCCGTTGTTCCTGGAAAAACAGCAAGCGCTGATCGATGGGTGTGTTCAACAGGGCATCCCGGTGATACAAGTCTTCCATGTTGAAGACCAAGGGCACTTTTCGATGGCATCGGGCAATGTCAAAACCTTGAGCGAGTTGTCGATCAACCCCGACCTGATCATCCACAAGCGCTTTCACAGCGCCTTCGCCGGCACGCCGTTGGCTGCACGGCTTACGGAGATGGGCGTGAGCGCGCTGATCATCAGTGGCATCCGCACCGAACAGTGCTGCGAAACCACCACCCGGCAGGCGTCGGACAGCGGTTTTGCGGTGGATTTTGTCAGCGAGGCGACCCTGACCTTCCCGATGGCCCACGCACGCAGTGGCCGCGAATACAGCGCCGCCGAGATTCGTGAGCGTACCGAACTGGTGCTGGAAGAGCGCTTTGCGCGCATCGTCACCGTCGCCCAGGCGCTGGAGCGTTGAACCCGTGAGCGTGCCGGTGCTGTTCGTGCTGTTGCCCAATGTGCTGATGCTGGACTTGGCCGGCCCCGCCGAGGTGCTGCGCCTGGCCGCGCAGAGCGAGGACCCTGCGGCTCTCGACTTCGACTTGCAGTACGTCAGCCCGGTGCCGTCCCTGCAAACCTCGATTGGCTTGCCGCTGGCCGGCTTGGCGCCCCTGCCGCCAAGCCTGGCGCCCGGCACGCTGGTGGTGTTGGTCGGCTCCACGTCAAAGGTGAGCAAGGCGCAGCAGCAGGCGTTCGAGTCGGCCAGCGACACTTTGACCCAATGGCTGCAAAGCGTGTTTGCAGCGTCGGGCCAGCGGCTGGTTTGCGTGTGCGCCGGCGCATTAAGTGCCGCCCGCGCGGGGTTGCTCGATGGCCGCCAGTGCACCACCCACCACGCGCTGTGCGAGGCATTGCAGGCCCTGGCGCCCAAGGCCCGCGTGTTGGAAAACCGGCTGTATGTGACGGACGGCCCGGTCAGTTGCAGCGCCGGTGTCACGGCGGGCATCGACCTGATGCTGCACCTGCTCGCCGAGCTGGCCGGGCCACGCCTGGCCTGCAGCGTGGCGCGCGACATGGTGGTGTACATGCGCCGCAGCGGCGCCGACCCGCAGCTCTCAGCCTGGATCACCGGTCGCAACCACCTGCACCCGGCCGTGCACCGAGTGCAGGACGCCATCACCGCGGCGCCCTGTGAAGCCTGGACCGTCACACGCATGGCCGAACTGGCGTGCACCAGCAGCCGACACCTGGCGCGGCTGTTCCACGAACACGTTGGCATCAGCCCGCTGGATTACCTGCACACGCTGCGTATCACCGTGGCCCGTGAACTGCTCATGGCGTCGAGCCTGGACATGGAAACCGTCGCCGAGCGCGCAGGCTTTGGGTCAGCCCGGCACCTGCGGCGTATCTGGAGCAAATATGAGGTGGGGACGCCTTCAGGCGGGCGTGTCGGCGCCGCTGGTTGAGGCTTGATCGGCCTCGGCTTCAAGTTTGGCGCGGTCTGCCTTGCTGATGTACTTGTCTTTGCTTTTCGGCGCCAGTTTGGCGCTGGCCTTCTTGGCTTTAGCCTTGAAGAGCTGCTTGAGTTTTTTCTGGCGGTTCATGTGTCGGTGCCTGATGGGTGAAGGCCCGGATGATATCAGGTTAAAAACCTGGGTCGCTTTTTAGCGTCAATCTGTGCATTGAACACCCTGGGGTTTTACCAATAATCGGGCCGTGAATTCAGCACAAACGGAAAACACCGATGAGCCTCCACACCCGCACCAAACGCCTCACCGTCCCGCAACTGGTCGCCATGAAGGGCCAGCAGAAAATCGTCTCCCTCACCGCGTACTCCAGCGCCATCGCCAAGCTGATCGACCCGCTGGTCGACTTCATTCTGGTGGGTGATTCCACGGCGATGGTCGGCTACGGCCGGGCCTCGACCTTGAGCATGCAGCTGGAAGAAATCATCGGCCACACCCGCGCCGTGGTCGACAGCACGCGCCTGGCCTGCGTGATTGCCGACATGCCCTTTGGCAGTTATCAGGAATCCAACGAGCAAGCGTTTCGCAACTGCGCCCAAGTGCTGGCGCGCACTGGTTGCGATGCGCTGAAGCTGGAGGCCAACGTGGCGTTGGCGGGCACCGTCGAGTTTCTGGTGGCGCGCGGCATTCCGGTGATGGCCCATGTGGGGCTGATGCCGCAGTTCGTCAACGTGATGGGCGGCTTCAAGGCCCAAGGGCTTACCGCCGAAACTGCTGCAGTGATTGCCGCAGATGCCCGTGCCAACCTGGAGGCGGGCGCCTTCGGCCTGCTGCTCGAAGGTGTGGCCGAAGGCGTCGCGCGGCAGATCACCCTGGATTCAAAGATGCCCACCATCGGCATTGGCGCTTCACCGGCCTGCGATGGCCAAGTGTTGGTGACCGAAGACCTGTTGGGCCTGGGCGGCGAACACCTGCCGCGCTTCGTCAAACAGTACGCAGATGTAGGCGCGGTGATTCGCGATGCCTGCGAGCGGTTTGCCGACGATGTGCGCCATGGCCGTTTCCCTGAAGCGCGGCATTGCTACGGGCTTTGATCGATCGCCTCGGCCAATCGCTTCACGGCCTGGGCGATATCCTTGCTCCAGTTGAGGGTGTAGCTTAGGCGCAGGTGTTGCGGCCAGGCGCCATGCTGGCTGAACAGCTCGCCAGGGGCGATGACGATGCGTTGGGCCAGCAGGCGCTCAAATACCTGACGCATATCCACCGCATGCGGTGCTTGCAGCCAGAAGCTGGCGCCGCCTTGGGGCGCGATCACCTGCCAATGTTCCTCCAGCAAGGCTTTCATGCCGGTCATGCGCTCCAGCAGCAGCGCCCGCAGCGCTTTTAAATGCGCGTCGATACGCTTGGAGGTGAGCAGCTTGGCGATCGCCTTTTGCCGGATCGGTGACAGGCGAAACCCACGCTCCAGAAACACCCGCTGCAATTGCGGCGCGTGCCCGTGGCACACCGCATAGCCATACGGCGCTTCCGAGCCGATGACTTTATCGAAGGTCGAAAACACCAGCAGCTTCTGCAGGTCGGCGAAGTCGCGATAACGCGGCGGCGGCGCTTCGAAATACAACTCGCCGTAAGTGTCGTTTTCGAACAGCCAGATATCCCGCGCCGCCAGCCAGCGGCAGATCTGCTGCTTGTCCTGTGCCGGCATCACGCCGCCCTGGGGGATATTCACCGTCGACGACAGCACCGCCAGGCGAATCGGCTCACGCATCAGCACGCCTTCCAGCGCCGCCAGGTCGAAACGCCCGTGGGCGTCGAGCGGCATTTCGATCACGCGAATCTTCGCCGCTTGCAACTGGCGCAAAATCGCCCACGAACACGGTGACTCCACCAGCGCCACGGTGCCGCACAGGTCCAGGGCATTAAGTGCCGCATCCAGCACGCTGTGCAAGTCCGCGCCGATATACACCTGGTCGGCCTGCCAGTAGCGGTCGGCGGATTGGGTGTAGCGCTCGGCCAATGCGGTGCGCAACTCGGGCTCACCGAAGGGTAAGTAAAGCGGCGCCAGCGAGCGTGGGTGCTGGCGGGTCAGTTCACGCTCAAGCATCAGCAGCGGGTTTTCCAGCGACAACAGCATGGCCGGTGCATCGCTGCTCAAGGCAAGCATTCCCGGCTGGCGGGCATTGGCGAACACTTGGTCGAGCAGGTTGGTTTCAGTTGTTACCCGTGCAGCCATGGCCCTCGTGAAATAACCCTGTTTGGGCCGCGCGTAGATCCGCCCTTCATCCTCAAGCAAGGCGTAGGCGTACTTGGTGGTCGACACCGATACGCCAAGGCGCTCGGCCAATTGGCGCAGGGACGGCAGTTTGCGTTCGCCTGACGACGGGCTGGCGTCGATCAACTCGACGAGGTAACGGTAGACCGTCTGATAGGCAAAGCCGGCGTCTTTGGGTTTATCCATGGTCCTTTGAGCTGCGCAAAACAGAGTGGGAAGAGAGCCTGGCAGTATCACTCAAGGCGATCTTATTTGCGCGCGTCTCGGGCTGAACAGCCCACGGCTCGGCCCATTGGGTTTGAGGCAACCCATCATGAACAGGGCTAAAGGTTTAGTGAAATCGTTTCATTATCTCTTGCTCTATAGCCAGCCTACACTCCACCTTAATTATTGAAACTGTAAAGACTTGGGTCAAACGTCGGCGTGTTGCTAAAAGACAAGCAGTGAACTCAAGTCTGTCTCAACTTTTAAGGTGTCAGGTGGTCATGGATAACGCGTTTGAATTTACGATTAAGAGTGTTTGTTTTGACGAGCACTATCGCCCCTCCGAAAACACGCGCACCACCACTAACTTTGCTAATTTGGCCAGGGGCGAGCGTCGTCAGGAAAACCTGCGCAATACCTTGACGATGATTAATAACCGCTTCAATGCCTTGGCGCATTGGGATAACGCTGGCGGTGATCGGTATGCGCTCGAACTCGAGATTGTTTCGGCTCAAATGCAGATCGGTGTTGAAGGCAATGGGCAGGCCATTCCGCTGATTGAAGTGTTGAAAACCACGATTGTGGACCGTAAAACCAATGAGCGCCTTGAGGGCATCGTCGGCAATAATTTTTCTTCGTATGTACGCGACTATGACTTTAGCGTGGTGTTGTTGGGCCACAACAGAGGCCAGTCTGAATTCAGCACGCCCGATAATTTTGGCGACTTGCATGGCAAGCTGTTCAAGTGCTTTGTGAATTCAGCGGCGTACAGGCAGCACTTTAAGAAGTTGCCTGTCATCTGCTTGAGCGTTTCGAATACCAAGACCTATCAGCGAACTGAAAACCAGCACCCGGTATTGGGCGTTGAGTATCAGCAGGATGAGTATTCGCTGACCGATGAGTACTTCAAGAAGATGGGCTTGAAGGTGCGCTATTTTATGCCACCCAACAGTGTTGCACCCTTGGCATTTTATTTTTTCGGTGACGTGCTGAGTGATTACACGACGCTTGAACTTATCAGCACCATTAGCACGATGGACACTTTTCAAAAGATTTACCGGCCTGAAATTTACAATGCCAATTCTGTCGCCGGAAAACGCTACCAACCCAGTTTGAAGCATCAGGATTATTCATTAACACGCATTGTTTATGATCGAGAAGAGCGTGGTCGGCTGGCGATTGAGCAGGGCCGGTTTGTTGAGGAAAATTTCATCAAGCCCTATCACGCTGTGCTTGAACAGTGGTCCGCGCAATACGCCGCTTGACTCATCAAACTTACAAGGTTGTGCCTGTCATGAAAAAGTTATTACCCACTTCTACAGCTGGCAGCTTGCCAAAACCGGCCTGGCTTGCTGAGCCCGAGACGCTGTGGTCACCCTGGAAGTTGCAAGGTGACGAATTAATTGAAGGCAAGCAAGATGCCTTGCGCTTGGCATTGCAAGAGCAGCAAGACGCCGGGATTGATATCGTCAGTGATGGCGAGCAAACCCGCCAACACTTTGTCACCACGTTTATCGAACACCTGAGCGGTGTTGATTTCGAGAAGCGTGAAACCGTCAGGATTCGTGATCGCTATGACGCGAGCGTGCCGACGGTTGTAGGCGCCGTTGCGCGCCCAAAGCCGGTGTTTGTCGAAGACGCCAGGTTCTTGCGCCAGCAAACCAACCAGCCGATCAAATGGGCGCTGCCAGGCCCCATGACCATGATCGATACGCTGTATGACAACCACTATAAAAGCCGCGAAAAACTCGCGTGGGAATTCGCCAAGATCCTCAACGAAGAAGCCCGGGAACTGGAAGCGGCGGGCGTCGACATTATTCAGTTTGATGAACCGGCCTTTAACGTGTTCTTTGACGAGGTGAATGACTGGGGCGTCGCCACCCTGGAACGGGCCATTGAAGGCCTTAAATGCGAAACGGCGGTGCATATCTGTTATGGCTATGGCATCAAGGCCAACACCGATTGGAAAAAGACCCTGGGGTCGGAGTGGCGGCAATATGAAGAAGCCTTCCCCAAGCTACAGAAATCCAGCATCGATATCATTTCGCTGGAATGTCACAACTCCCATGTCCCCATGGACCTGATTGAGCTCATTCGTGGCAAAAAAGTCATGGTTGGGGCCATTGATGTGGCAAACCACACCATTGAAACGCCCGAAGAAGTGGCCAATACCCTGCGCAAAGCCCTTCAGTTTGTCGATGCCGACAAGCTTTATCCGTGCACCAACTGTGGCATGGCGCCCTTGCCTCGCCGCGTGGCAAGGGGCAAGTTGAATGCGTTGAGTGCTGGCGCAGAGATCGTTCGAAGAGAGCTCAATAACGCGCGTTGAGCCACCATTGGAAGGGGTGTACCAAGTTGCACTCCCTGTTCAGGATTTACCATGTCATTTCCCACTACGACGGTCGAGCCACTGAGCTTTCGCGAAGCGCTCGGGCACTACGCGTCCGGTATTACGGTGATTACCTCGCACCTGGATGACGAGCCGGTCGGCTTCACGTGTCAGTCGTTCTACAGCGTGTCGATGAGCCCACCGCTGGTGTCATTCAGCGTAATGTCCAATTCGGCCAGCTACCCCAAGATTCGCCAGGCCGGTCGATTCGTGGTCAATATCCTGTCGGGTGAGCAGGCCGGGATTTCCAACCAATTCGCCCGCCGCGGCACAGACAAATGGCACGGCGTGCAATGGCAGCACTCGCCTTTGGGTAATCCGATCATTGCCGGCAGCCTGCACTGGCTGGATTGCGAAATTCACGCCGAACACGCCGCCGGTGACCACCTGATCGTGATTGGTGAAGTAAAGGCGTTAAGTCTGCGAGCAGCGGCTGCGGCGAAGCCCTTGCTGTATTTCAAGGGGCAGTATTGCAACATCGCCGCACAGGGCGTGGTTCACGGGTAGGTAAAGGTGTGGTTAATAATGTAAGTGCCTAGCGTGTTCGTACGCGCTGTCACCCAGGCAACGGTCATACCGCGTTTTATTTGATCGTCAAGTTCTGATCGGGTTGTGCACAGTTCGATATCGCGCTCAGTGTGTAGATCCTTGATCCATAAGCCCGCCTCGCAACGACTATATTTCCCATAAGCCGGTCCCGGAAACCTGATTTCATAGACGGATTTATAGTGGATTACTTCGCCAGGCAGCAGGTAGACGCACACGGCATAACTATTCAGGAGGAAAACGAATCCAAGGCTGAAGCCCCCTAAAAACTTGTTAGTCGAAGACATATTAGTGCTGTTGGGCGGGCGATTGCGTTCGGGCCTGAACGCACAATAGAGGCCTGTCACAACGCCGAATACCACATAGGTCGTCCATTCAGGAATCCATGCCATCAAGATGGTTTGCCTGGCAACCCGAGAGGCCCAGCCCATGTAAAACATCCATGCCCCAAGGACGAGAAGCACTAATATCAACGCCGCTATTCTTTTGAATTGTCTCCCGAGTGAGGGGTGTTTCATTGTTTTTTTTGCTCGGTTCGTTGGTCGGCTGGGTAGCGTTGAGTGAACACCGGTGTGTTCAACCGATCAATCCACTCAAGCAAAATACCATCTAACCGGGCGCGACGACGCCCACTACTTCTCTGTGCGGCGCCGCAGCAACGAGTGACTTAGCTTCGTAAAAACTCAAGCAAATCCGCGTTGATGACATCCGCATTCGTCGTCGGCATCCCATGGGGAAACCCTGCATAGGTCTTCAACGTGCCATTCTTCAACAGTTTTGCCGACAACGGCCCGGAATCTTCATACGGCACAATCTGGTCATCATCGCCGTGCATCACCAGCACGGGGATCGTGATGCGCCGCAAAGCCTCAGTAAAGTCCGTTTGCGAAAACGCCACAATCCCGTCGTAGTGGGCGATTGCGCAACCCATCATGCCTTGTCGCCACCAGTTCTGGATCACGCCTTCCGACGGTTTGGCACCCGGCCGGTTGTAGCCATAAAAAGGCCCCGATGGTACGTCGCGATAGAACTGCGCACGGTTGGCTTTGAGCTGCGCCTGCATGTCGTCGAACACCGACTTGGGCAAGCCGCCTGGATTGCTCGGTGTTTGCAGCATCAACGGTGGCACGGCGCTGATGATGGCGGCTTTGGATACGCGGTCTTCGCCGTGGCGGGCAATGTAGTGAATGACTTCGCCACCGCCGGTGGAGTGGCCCACATGGGCGGCGCCCTGTACACCAAGGTGGTTGACCACGGCGGCGACGTCGTCGGCGTAGTGGTCCATGTCGTGGCCGTCCCAGACCTGGCTGGAGCGGCCATGGCCGCGGCGGTCGTGGGCGACGACGCGGTAACCGTTAGCCAGGAAGAACAGCATCTGCGCATCCCAGTCATCGGCGCTCAGTGGCCAGCCGTGGTGGAAGAAGACCACCGGGGCATCGCGTGGGCCCCAGTCTTTGTAAAAGATCTCAACGCCGTCCTGCGTAGTGACATACCCCATGTTCATCTCTCCAAAGTGATTGATCGGCCATCAACAGCAACGTGTTGATCGTGACCGGTTGAACAAAGTGCGGCTCAACCGATGGGCGGCCACGCTTGGCTGCCTGATCACTTGAGGTTTACAGTCCGCCTCAAGGTCAATGTGCGCGCGGAGTGGAACATGAGAATAGGCGAACTGGCGAAACTCAGCGGGTTGGCGCCATCGCGCATCCGTTTCTACGAAGCGAGCGGCCTGATCAAGTCGGTCACGCGCAAGGCCAACGGTTATCGGGACTATGCGCCGGAGGCAGCGGGGATGTTGCAACTGATCACGGGCGCACAGGCGGCAGGGTTTTCCCTGGAAGAAATCCGCCAATTGCTGCCGATGAACGCTGGCGGCTGGCAGCATGAGGCGTTGCTCGGAGGGCTCAAGCGCAAGGTCGAGGAAATCGAGGTGTTGCAGCAACGCCTGGCGCAGAATAAGGCCCAGTTGCTGCGGGTGATTGACGGCATCGAAGGCAAGCCTGAGGGCGTGGCGTGTGCGGACAATGCGCAGTTGTTGCTCAACCGCCTGCAGGATGAGCGCGAGAAAGCCGTGCACTGACCTGAAAAAAGCCATTGACCTTAAAGTTGGCTTTAATCTTATGGTGGTCCCATGTCAACTGAGGACTGCTCCATGAATCTGTTCGATCCCCTGATATTACCCAACGGTTCGACCATCAATAACCGCATCGCCAAAGCCGCCATGGAAGAGAATATGGCAGACGCCGACCAGGCGCCTTCCGCCGATTTGCTGCGTCTCTACCAGGCCTGGGCCGATGGCGGTGCCGGCCTGATCATCACCGGTAACGTGATGGTCGACGGCCGCGCCATGACCGGCCCCGGCGGCGTGGTGTTGCAGGATGAACAGCAACTGGCCAAGTTCAAGCGCTGGGCGCAAGTGGGGCGCGCAGGTGGCGCGCAATTCTGGTTGCAGATCAACCATCCCGGCCGCCAGATGCAGGCCAACCTGGGGCAACAGACCTGGGCACCGTCTGCGGTCGCCATGGACCTGGGCACGTTATCCAAACACTTCAGCCGGCCCCAGGCGATGACCGCCGAGATGATTGCCGAGGTTATCCAGCGTTTTGCGCGCACCGCACGCCTGGGCGAACAAGCCGGTTTTACCGGTGTGGAAATCCATGCGGCGCATGGTTATTTGTTGAGTCAGTTCCTCTCGCCGTTGAGCAATCAACGCACAGACGCGTGGGGCGGCTCCCTGGAAAACCGCGCGCGGCTGTTGCTCGATATCGTCAAGGCGGTACGGGCGGTGGTTAGCAGGGAATTCGCGGTGGCGGTCAAACTCAATTCCGCCGATTTCCAGCGCGGCGGGTTCACCGCCGATGACGCCAAGCAGGTGGTTGAGTGGCTCAACGACCTGGGTGTGGACCTGGTGGAATTGTCCGGTGGCAGTTACGAAGCGCCCGCCATGCAGGGGGACGCGCGTGACGGCCGCACCCTGGCGCGTGAGGCTTATTTTGTTGAGTTTGCCCACGACATCCAGACGGTCGCCAAGATGCCGGTGATGGTCACCGGCGGGATCCGTCGACGTCCGGTGGCTGAAAGCGTGGTGTACAGCGGCGTGGACATGGTGGGCATCGGCACCGCGTTGGCGATTGATCCGCAACTGCCGCGTGCGTGGCTTGAAGGCAAAGACACAGCGCCCGAACTGCCGCCGATCACTTGGAAAAACAAAGCCTTCGCCTCCTTGGCCAATATGGCGCTGGTCAAGTTCCAGCTGCGCAAACTCAGCCAGCGCAAGCAGCCTGATCCCGGCGTATCACCGTTACGCGCATTGATCGAGCAGCAACTGGGCAACGCTTTGCGCACGCGGCAGTATCGCCGCTGGATCGCCAAGCGTAGCGCGTAGGCGGTGGTCAGGACGGGGTCAGTTGCGCCGCCGCAACCTTCACCCGCGTCGCCCGCCGCGCCATTACCCAGGCCAGCACCGGCGCCAGGGTAAACAGGGCAAACAACCACTGTGCCGCGTTGGCGATGCCGGCATTGCCGGTGGCGTCGTTGATACCCGCCACGTTGGAAATCACTCCCGCCAATGCCGCGCCCAGGGCCATGGCGAACAGCTGCAAGGTGGTGATCGACGCGGCGGCCGTGTCCTTGTCCTGCTCCGACGCCACTTGCAGGATGCGCGTCAGCAGGTGCGGCCAGCCCAGGCCGATGCCGAAACCGACCAGGAACAGCCCGAGGCAGATCGGCGCCAACCGCGCCCATTCACCCAGGCTTTCCACTGGCGTGGTGATGGCTAGCAGCACCAGCCCGGCCACGATAAACAGCGGCCCCGCGAGGATGGCGCGCTGTGCGCTGCGGCCGCTCCAGCTGGAACTGAGGATTTCCGACACGGTCCAGCCGGCCGCCATCAGCGCCGCCATGTACCCGGCAACCAGCGGTGATTGACCATGCAGGTGTTGCAGGAAATACGGCATGAAAATCTCGCTGCTCATGCCGATCACCAGCAGGCAAGTGGTTGCATACAGCGCGCACAGTGGGGTGTTGAACTTCAGCGCGTCCTTGGGCAGCAGGCGTATGGTCGCGTTGGACTCGTGGCGGATCAGCACACCTACCAACACGGCGCACACCGCGATGCCCAGCAGGTTCCAACTCGGCAGCGCCGACACGCTGCCTGCGCACACGGCCAGCACGGCGGCAGCCAACAGCACCAGTTGTGGCACCGGCAAGCGGGTCGGCGTGCTCGCCGTGGCGTCGCGTGGCGGTAGCGCGCGGTGGGTGAGGACCATATAGGCAAGGCTTATCGGCACCATGGCGCCGAAGGCGAAACGCCAGGCATCCATCTCGGCGAACACGCCACCGACCGCCGGGCCGACCAAGGTAGCCACGCCCCACATGCCTGACACCAGCGCCATTGCTCGCGGCCACAGGCGCTCCTCAAACACCAGTTGGATCATCGAGTAACACAAGGCCAGCAACATGCCGCCGCCCAACCCCTGTATCAAGCGCCCGACCAGCATCACCGGCATGTTTGGCGCCAAGGCGCAGATCAGCACACCGACCATAAAGATCAACGTGGCGACGGTATACGCCAGCCGCGGCCCGGTGCGTTGCAGCAGCTTGGAAGTGAGGGCGGAGCCGAGGATCGAAGCCACCACATACAGCGTGGTGCTCCACGCATACAGCGCCAGCCCGCCGATTTCGGCGACCACCGACGGCAGAATGGTCGTGGCGATATAAGTGTTGGTGGCATACAGCGCGATGCCGCCGGAAAGGGCGATGGAACGGGTGGCATTCTTGCCCCGGAGCAACTCGCTCCAGCTGCTGTCTTGGGTGTGCATCGACGATTCCTTGTGCCGCTGGCAGGCTTGGGTTAATTTGCCAAGTAATTGCTTTGAATATTGCGACGAGGCTGTTTATTTTGTCAAGAAACGACTTGGAATATTCGCCGGTGTCGCCGGCGGAGCGTTTGCTGCACCTGCTCAAGACCCGTGGGCCACAATTGGCCAGTGATGCTGGCGAGTTCCTCGGCACCACCGGTGAAGCGGCACGCCAGCAGTTGGTGAAGCTGGCGGCCAGTGGGTTGGTCGAGGCGCGCTCCGAGGTACGCGGGGTAGGGCGCCCGACCCAGGTTTGGCAGCTCACGGCGACGGGGCACGCGCGCTTTCCGGATACCCATTCCGAACTCACCGTGCAACTGTTGCAGACCGTACGCGAGACCTTTGGTGAAGAGGCTATTGAGCGTTTGATTGACGTGCGCGAGCGCCAGACCCTGGCGTTGTATGAACGTGAGATGCAGGGCGTCAGCGGCCTTAAAGCGCGGGTCGAAAAGCTTGCGGCACTGCGCACGCGTGAAGGTTATATGGCCCAGTGCAGCGAGCAGCCGGACGGTGCCCTGATCCTGGTAGAGAACCACTGCCCGATTTGCGCAGCGGCGACCGCATGCCAAGGGTTTTGCCGCGCAGAATTGCAGGTGTTCGAGCAGGTGTTGCGTGCCAAGGTCGAGCGCGTGGAGCATATTCAGTTGGGCGCGCGGCGGTGTGCTTATCGGATTCACTGAACGCGCCACCGATTAAATGTGGGAGCTGGCTTGCCTGCGATAGCCATCGGTGTCAACACAGCTATTGAAGGTATCCACATTCCCCTGTGGCGAGCGGGCTTGCCCCGCGTTGGGCTGCGAAGCAGCCCTGAAATCAGGCGCTGCTTTTTTTCAGAAAGAGCGCGGTGGCATTACTGGGGCCGCTGCGCAGCCCAACGCGGGGCAAGCCCGCTCGCCACAACAGCCCGTTCAGCCTGTAGCATCGCAGCGGTGCGACGATTCGGCACGTCAGCTCCCTTCTCCCAGTGCGACCGCCACCTCCTTGGCCACCTCGATAAACGCCCGCGCCGCCGCACTCTGGTACACCCCTTTGCGCTGCATCAACACCGCTGTGCGCTGCAGCCGCTGCGGCCCCAGTTCAATCGCGACCAACTCGGGATGCGCCCGTGCAATCGCGGCCGGCAATAGCGTCGACAGCGTGGTCCGGCGCACCACCTCGATCAGTGCGCCGATCACATTGGCCTCCATCACCACGCGCGGGCGGATGCCATGCTGGTTGCAGTAGTGGTCGATCTGCTCGCGGGTGGCGAACGCCTTGCTGAGCAAGATCAGCGATTCGCCGTTCAGCGCCTGCAACCCGATGGCTGCCTCGCCTGCCAGCGGGTGTTGGTTGCCGACCACCAACGCCAGGGTTTCCACCAGCAGGGGATAGCTGTCGATGTCGGGCGCGTGCACTTGATCAAAGGCGATGCCCACATCCAGCTCGTCGGCCAGCAGCTGGTTTTCCATCTGCTCCTGGGCGACTTCGCGCACGTTCAAGGTGATGTTTGGGTAGCGGCGGTGGAAGGCTTCCACCAGCGGCCCCACCAGGTAGGTGGTGAAAGTGGGCGTAACAGCAAACCTCAGCGTCCCACGGCTCAAATCGCCAACGTCATGGATCGCACGCTGGCCTTCCTGCAGTTCCTGCGCCGCCCGTAACGCATAGCGCAGGTAAACCTCACCCGCGTCGGTCAGACGCGTCTTGCGCCCTGAGCGATCAAACAACTGCGCGCCGAGGCTCTCCTCCAACTGCCGCACTTGCTGCGACAGCGCCGGCTGCGAGACATGCAGGGCCGTCGCTGCCTTGGTAAAGCCCTGATGCTCGGCGACAGCAAGGAAGTAATGGATATGGCGCGCCAGCATGCTTGTACTCATAAGATTATCTGATGATCCTGATCATATATGAGACTTTTACCTTATTTAAGTGGCTGCGTAACCTTTGCTTCATCGCATCGCGAACCAAAGGAGTCACCCATGCAAGACATCATCGACGGTTTCCTGAAGTTTCAACGTAACGCCTTCCCCGAGCGTGCCGGCCTGTTCAAAGACCTGGCCAACCAGCAGAGCCCGCGGGCGCTGTTCATCTCCTGCTCCGACAGCCGCCTGGTGCCAGAGTTGGTCACGCAGCGCGAGCCGGGCGACCTGTTCGTGATCCGCAATGCCGGCAATATCGTGCCGTCCTACGGCCCCGAGCCGGGCGGTGTGTCGGCCTCGGTGGAGTACGCCGTCGCCGCCTTGCAAGTCAGCGACATCGTGATTTGCGGCCATTCCGATTGCGGCGCCATGACCGCCATCGCCACCTGCAAATGCCTGGACCACATGCCCGCCGTGGCCGGCTGGTTGCGTTACGCCGACTCCGGCCGGGTGGTCAACGAGGCCCGCCAGCATGTCGACCAGCACGCCAAAGTCGCCTCCATGGTGCGCGAAAACGTCATCGCGCAATTGGCCAATATCCAGACGCACCCTTCAGTGCGCCTGGCCCTCGAAGAAAAACGCGTGACGCTGCACGGCTGGGTCTACGACATCGAAAGTGGGTGCATTCAGGCCTTCGATGGCCGCACCGGCCAGTTCGTCGCCCTTGCCGACAACCCGACTGCGCGTGCCGTTTCCTACTAACACCTTCCTTTTTACCCACGGAGATAACCCCATGATCCAGTCGCAAATCAGCCAGACCGCTCGCCTTGCCCTGACCGACGTCATCCTCTTGGCTAAAGCCCGCAAAGACCTGTCGTTCGCGCAGATCGCCGCAGGCACCGGCCTGCACGAAGCCTTTGTTACCGCCGCCTTGCTCGGCCAGCACCCACTGCCGGCCAGTGCCGCTCAAGCCGTTGCCGACACCCTGGGCCTGGATGCGGATGCCGTGCTCCTGCTGCAAACCATCCCGGTGCGCGGCAGCATCGGCAACGGCATCCCGACCGACCCGACCATCTACCGCTTCTACGAAATGATCCAGGTCTATGGCACCACGCTCAAGGCGCTGGTCCACGAGAAGTTTGGCGACGGCATCATCAGCGCGATCAACTTCAAGCTGGACGTCAAAAAGGTTGAAGACCCGGACGGTGGCTCCCGCGCCGTGATCACCCTGGATGGCAAGTACCTGCCGACCAAACCGTTCTGATCAGCTGAGTAACGGCCCGGCGCTGCAAGGCGCTCGGGCCACGGCAGCGATATTGAGGGTCGCAGTTATGGATTTGATCTTTCGTCATGTACGCATCGACGACGCACAGCCGCTGATGGATGTGATTCTTGATCTGCCCGCGCGGTTGAGGGTGCTCAAGCGCGGGAAGATCGTGGCAATGTCGATATGTCAGCGGTCGGTGGTTTTCTGATCCTGCGTACTCAGCCTGCCCAGAAACCCCGTAATCAACCCCACCACCTGTTGCTGAATCACCGCCCGTGGCCGCCCACCCTCGCCATCACGGCAAATCATGCCATCGCCCGGCGAGCTTTCCTCAATCAACGCGATCGCGCCCGGTTTGCAGATCGACATAAAGCTGAAGTGCGTGGCGTCGCTGATTTCCACGTACTGCGTCGTGGCTTTTGGCAGGCGCTTGACCAGGTTGGCGGATTCCAGGTTGGGGTCCATATCCTCGGTTGGCACGCCACCTGCGATAACCAACGCAGGCACCTTGAATGCCGCCAGGCTGGCGTCGGTCATGCCGCGTGACAGGCCCAGGTCCAGAGACACGATGGCGGTGACGCGCTTGTCGCTCAAGTCCGCAGCCAGACGCGCTTTGCCGTCGGGTGTCGCGGCGGGGTTCATCTCATGGTAGCCGATGCAACCGCCCAGCTTCGGGTGGGCGGCGCAGTCGCGGCTGAACAGGTCAGGATCGAAGCGCGCGCCGGCGATTTCCAGTACGGTCCAGCCGCCGAGGGAATGGCCGACAGCAGTAATGTGTTGGTTCGCCACCGCGCCAAACTGTTGCGGTTGAGCCAGCACGGCGTCGATAGCGCGGCTCAGGTCGGCCGGGCGTTGCCATAGCTGTGCGGCGGCTTGCGGGTTGCGGTCCTTGGTGGTGGTGCCGGGGTGGTTGACCGCCGCGACGATGTAACCTTTGTGCGCCAATGCACTGGCCAGCCACACCTGATTGCCCCAGTTGCCGCCGTGACCGTGGGACAGCACCACCAGCGGATGCTCGCCCGCAGCCGGCGGCGCGTCGGGCACGGCGAGGGCGCCGATGAAGACCGCGTTGTCGGCGATCAGCGTGGGTTTGGCCGTGGTGGTAGCGGGGTACCACACCACCAACTCCAGTGGGCGGTTGTTGTGCGTATCGGGCAGGGTGGTGGTTTTGAAACCGACCGAGCTTTCGTCGGAGAAAGCGGGGGCGGCCAGGCAGAGCAGGAACAGCGCGCGTAGAGCGGTTTTCATTGTTGTTATCGTCCTTGATTTAGGTAGCGAATCATCACCTGAAACCCTGTGGTCTGCACATCCCCTGTTTGCAGTTAATACCCGCCCCGTTGGGGATCGTTTCGCTAGCCCGTTCGTCTGTCAGTGTTTGAGATTAATCGCCTGTGCCACCTTGGTATTGGCCAACCCAGCCCCATAACTACCCTCGTATCCACTGAGGGCGCAGACCATGACCAACCCAACCGAAACCGCCATCCTTGCCGGCGGCTGCTTCTGGGGCATGCAAGACCTGTTGCGGCGCTATCCTGGTGTACTCAGCACGCGTGTCGGCTACACCGGCGGCGATGTGCCGAATGCCACGTATCGCAACCACGGCAACCATGCCGAAGCCATCGAGATTGTGTTTGACCCGGCGGTGATCAGTTATCGGCAGATACTGGAGTTTTTTTTCCAGATCCATGACCCGAGCACGCCTAACCGCCAGGGCAATGACACGGGGCCAAGCTATCGGTCGGCGATTTACTATTTGAGTGAGCAGCAGCGCGACATTGCCGAAGATACGGCGGCCGACGTGGATGCGTCGAAGCTGTGGCCTGGTCGAGTGGTCACCGAGATTGAGCCGGCAGGGCCGTTCTGGGAGGCGGAGCCTGAGCACCAGGATTATCTGGAGCGGATACCGAATGGGTACACCTGCCACTTTATTCGGCCGAACTGGAAGCTGCCGAAGCGGGCTTGAGGGCCGCCGAGATGATCGTTGCAAAATGTGGGAGCTGGCTTGCCTGCGATTACAGTGTGTCAGTCAATAAATTAGTTAACTGATCCTCCGCCATCGCGGGCAAGCCCGCTCCCACAGGGTTTTGTGTTTGATCGTTAGCCGGCGGCCTCGCGCTCCAGCAGCCTGTCCATCAGCAACACCCCCAACTCACTCAACTGGTGAATCGCCAGCGCCACGTCGCGCTGTTTTCCCGTCAAATCTTCTGACAGGTCGAGCAACAAGGCAGTGACCGAGGAAAAGGTTTCGTAGCTGTTGGTGATCAGGGTTTCGTTGCTGGCATCGGCCGCGACGTTGAACAGCGAAGGTGGTGGCATAGCCGGGTCGGCTTTTGGATTGAGGTAGTGATCAATTGCGCGATGCGCGGCCTGATTGAGTTTCAGGTCCGGTTCGCTGGGAGGGTTCGGCGTTATTTTAAACATGTGTGTTGTACCTGATTAGGGCCGACACCTTTTCGCTACTAAACGAAAGGGTGGCAGCTGTGCACAGGTTAGTAGACCGGGGAAACACACAAAGCCGGCGCGCCCGAGGACGCCCTGCGCACAGCCACCATCAAGCACAGACAAAAACATCTGAGAGATGAGGCTCATGCACTTTATGTTGTCACTCGGGCTACTAAACCCGATCACTGAGTTGTCAGCGACCGAGCAACCTTAGAGACGCCCACCACAGCGCACAAGCCGGCGGATTCTGACGCAAGCGTAGGCAATGGAGCAAGGCGCTGTGGCTTCGGACTTTGCTGTTTCCCGCTTCGTTGTAGGACATGAGCCCTACACTGACCTAAATGTGGGAGCGGGCTTGCTCGCGAAAGCGGTGTATCAGCCAACACATTCAGTGACTGACACTCCGCTTTCGCGAGCAAGCCCGCTCCCACAGGGTTCTGTGTTGGTTGGTGGATTGGTGGGTTGATCAGGCTTTGGCCACACCTACCCGCCACTGCGCCGGCGGCAGCAAGCCATTCACCAGGTAATTACCGACGATCCGCGACTTGTACACCCGCGGGTTATGGTTCGCCAACGTGCGTGCATTGCGCCACAGCCGGTCCAGAGCCTTGTTGCTGGCCGTGGCGCTGGCGCCCAATGCATCGAACAATCCGGTGGTCGCCGCCAACGTCGCATCCACCACGGGATTGACTGCCAGGCACACCTCCAGCTCCGCCAGGGCAACCTGTGGGTCGTCGTCATTAAGGGGCTGGTCCTGCGCAATCACATACTGCGCCGTCTGATCCAGGCGCTGCGCCGCGTGCTGGGTGATGGCTTGTGCGGCGTAGGCTTGGCTGGCGACTTCGCCAATCACTTGCAGCAACTGCACATCCTGGGCGGCGGTGTCGGCGTTGCCGGTGGTGAAGGTGCGGGCGCGCTGGCTGAGTTCGGCGGCGCCGCTGAGTGCGGCGCGGCGGGCGATGCCGGCCAGGGTGGCAAGGTGGTAGATCTGGTAGAACGACTGGCCATAGGCGAAGCGTTGGGTGGTGGGGCGCACATCGTCATCCACCACCGGTGCGTTGTCGAAGAGGCAGGTGCCGCTGGCGGTGAGGCGTTGGCCGAAGCCATTCCAGTCGTCGATGATCTGCACACCGGGCGCCTTGAGGTCGACCACCAGGCTGTACACCACACCGTCTTCGCCGGTGGCCACGGTGTTGATCAGGTCACTGTAGAGCGCGCCGGTGGTGTAGAACTTTTTGCCGCTGATGCGCAGTGTGCCATCGGTGTGGCGGTGCAGGCGGGTGCCGAAATCGCCACGGGCCTGGTTGCCGACTTCGGTGCTGCCTGGGGAAAGCAGGGCGCCTTGGCCGAGGCGGTCGAGCCATTGGGCGCGCCAGTCGCGGTCTTTGGCGCATAGCACGTCTTCGCAAAAGCCAAAATGCCCACGCAGTGCCTGGGTGATGTTGGAGTCGGCGGCGGAAAGCTCTGTCAGCAGCGCAAGCAGTTCAGCGAAGGTCGCGCCTTGCCCGCCGTAACTGACTGGCAATCGCCAGCGTGGCAAACCCAGAGCGTTGAGCTGTTGGATCACTGTCGACAGGCTGGTGCGTGTCTGATCCGCCTCGGCAGCGTGTGCCAGGATCTGCGCAAACAGCGGGCGAAACGGAGCGGCCAGTTGTTCGTAACGGGCGGAGGGCGCAGTGCCCCAGATATTCAATACGGGAGTCGACATGCAATGGACCTTGCAGAAAGGGTTTCAGGCGCGGGGTCCAGTGGTCTGGTGGCGTCACCCTAACTCAGTGGGCAGCAAACTTTTAATACGAAAAATAGCTAACCCACTGTTCGGCGGTTCTATCGATAGTGCACAACAGTATTAAACCCGGCGCTTTTATTGCGTTAGCTTCTACGGGCGCCACGCTCGGCGACTGCCAAAACCCTTCTCTCATTGCCAGACTGCACGCCCACAGATGGTTGAGTCAGCCATTAACTGTGTGGATCCCTCTTATGATCAATCGTCGTAACCTGCTTGCCGTGCTGGGCCTGGCCTCGCTGACACTGCATGGCTCATCGGTGGGGGCGGCAGAGCCGCAGACCCTCACGGTAGGCGACCAGTTCTTCTCCAATCGCATCGTCCTGGAGTTGTCGGGCGAGCTGAAAGACTTGCCGTATAAAATCGACTTCAAGCGCTTCAACACCGGCTCCCCGGTAGCCTCTGCGGTCGCCAGTGGCGCACTGGACGTGGGCATTGTCGGCGACACGCCGGTGATCAGCCTCGCCGCCAATGGCGCGCCGGTCAAAGTGGTTGCCAGCACCCAGACCAGCCTTGACGGCGTGGGCATTGTGGCGCGCAAAGGCATTCATTCGGTGGCCGAGCTCAAAGGCAAAACGGTGGCGATCTGGAACGGTTCATGGAGCCAGCAACTGGCCTACAAGGCCCTGGATGAGGCCGGTGTGCCGCGCAGCAGCGTGACCTTCAAATACCTGCTGCCGGCCGAAGCCAGCCTGGCGCTGAGCCAGGGCGACATCGATGCCTTCGGCACCTGGGAACCCTACGTGTCGTTGCAGGAGAAAGAGGGCAGCACCCTGATCCGCAATGCCAAGGGCCTGATGAGCGCGCCGACCTACATCGTTGCGTATGAGCCGGCGCTGGCGCAGAAACGCGCGATTATCAAAGATTTTGTGGCGCGTCTCACCCGTGCGCGGGTGTGGAGCAGCAGCCACGTTGATGAGTATGCCCAGGCGTGGTCGAAGGCCAACCAATCTGCACCGGAGATTGCCAAGGTGTGGTTCAAGCGTGATGCGATCAAGGTGCTGCCGATCTCCCCGACCATTGTCGGCGAAGCCCAGGCCACGGCGGATTTCCTGGTCGATGCGCAGATGCTCAAACAGCCTTATGACGTGACGCCCTTGTTTGATCAGGCCCTTTAAACGCGGACGAAACACGCGCTAATAGTCTCGGGCGCCTGTTGATACGGGGGCTGAGCTAGGGTTTTTGGTTCCGGTTGGCGCCGGAACAAAAAATTCACTAGCATCAGTATGGAGTAGCCAGTAGGCTACAGGTGAGACTTTGACCAATTCGATCGGCAGGACGCCGGAGTTTGATACATGGCTCGACGGTATGAAGGATCTATGGGGCAAAACGGCGGTGCTGACTCGCCTGGACCGCGCCGAAGAAAACAATTTTGGCGATTGCGAGCCGGCCGGTGACGGCCTGAGTGAAATGCGTGTATTCGTCGGGCCTGGCTACAGGATTTATTTTGTACGCACAGGCATCACGGCCTACCTGATGCTGTGGGGCAGTGATAAAACCGACCAAAAAAGAGGCATACAGCGGGCAAAAGAGATTCTTGTTGCCCTGAGAGGTAAATGAAATGAGCAACGCGACATTCAAACCCGAGGACATGCCGATCCTCGATCTTGATACATCCGGCACCAGCGTCTACGAAGCTTCGCGCTTCCTCGACAGCCCGGAAATCATCAGTGCTTATCTGGCACAAAGCATGAAGTCCCAGGACCCGCAGATCCTCATGAAGGCGCTGGCTGAAGTCGCCAAGGCCCAGGGTGTGAACAAGGTGGCCGAGGCGGCGGGGGTCAATCGCGAGAGTCTGTATAAAACCCTGAAGGGCGGCTCTAAAACACGTTTTGAAACGATCAAGAAGCTGATGCTGGCGTTAGGCGTTGAGCTGACTGTGCAGCCCGTTGCAGCTGGCGCGAGCAAAAAAATGCCGCGGCACAACGGACAATAATCAGCAACTGTCAGTTTTCACAGTATCTTTCTCCTTGAAGTCATGGTCTTGTCACACGCTGATGCGAACGTTCCCTAGCCAAAAAACACAAGGCACCGGACCGCGCCTGAGTTGTACTTCAAGGAGATTTAATCATGAGGGTCGTGACCTCAGGCTCTGCTTATCTGGATATAGACGCTTACGCTTGTTGCATAGCCTACGCTGAACTGCTGAATCACCAAGGTGTTCAAGCGCGTGCGGTCAGCAGTGCGCCACTCAATTTCAGCGTTTGCGCCAGTGTGCTCGGTTGGAAGGCCTCGCTGGACGATTACCAACCCGGCGCCGACGATGAGTTCGTGTTGGTGGATGTCTCCGACTACCATCATTTTGACCCGGTCGTGGTACTCGATCAGGTGTGCGAAGTGATTGACCATCATCCAGGCTTTGAAATCCACTGGGCGCAGAAGCTGGGTGCGGATGCTGATATCCGGCCAATCGGTGCCGCGGCAACGCTGGTTTTCCAGCGTTGGGAAAGGTCCGGCCTGCTGCCGCAGATCAGCCGGCACAGCGCTGCGTTATTGGCCACGGCGATTCTGGACAATACCCTGAACTTCACCGGAAAAATGACCGCATCCCTGGATATCTGGGCCTACGAGGTGCTGGCGCGGCGGGCGGGGCTGACGGCGGATTGGCCGCAGCGTTATTTCAGCGAATGCCAGGCTGCGATCGAAGCCGACCTTGAGGTCGCCCTGGCGGCTGATATGAAACACATGACGGCCACGCGCAACCTGCCGCAGCTCATTGCGCAAATGACGGTGTGGGATGCGCAGGGGTTGCTCCAGCGGCATCACGCAGCCATTGAACAATGGCTGGCGGCGCAAGGTGAGGACTGGCTGTTGAACGCTATCAGCATCCGCGAGCGCAAGAGCTATTGGTTGGCCGAGCCTTCTCTCAGCCAGCAGAAGCTGAGCCTGCTGCTGTCGCTCGATTGGCAAGGTACACAGGCCGTGCTTGGGCGTGCGATGCAGCGCAAGGAGCTGGTGAAGCTGGCCCTGGCTGCCGCACGCGAAGACCTCAGCGTACGAGGCAAGGCCGTTTGTTGTTGAAGGCCCAGCCCGGTATCAAAAACTGCATCGCCACGCTGTCGTCCCGCGCCCCAAGGCCCATGCCTTTGTACAGTTCGTGGGCCTTGGCCACGGCGTCCATATCGATCTCCACGCCCAGGCCCGGTTTGCTCGGCACCTTGACGTAGCCGCCCTCGATTTTCAGCGGTTCCCGGGTCAGGCGTTGGCCGTCCTGCCAGATCCAGTGGGTGTCGATCGCAGTGATGTCGCCCGGCGCGGCGGCGGCCACCTGGGTGAACATCGCCAGGGAAATATCAAAGTGGTTGTTGGAGTGCGAGCCCCAGGTCAGGCCCCACTCATTGCACATCTGCGCCACGCGCACCGAGCCTTGCATCGTCCAGAAGTGCGGGTCGGCCAGGGGAATATCCACCGACTGCAGCTGGATCGCGTGGCCCATTTCACGCCAGTCGGTGGCGATCATGTTGGTCGCGGTTTTAAGCCCGGTGGCACGGCGGAATTCGGCCATGACTTCGCGGCCCGAGTAGCCGTTTTCTGCGCCACAGGGGTCTTCGGCGTAGGCCAGCACGTGGTGTTGATCGCGGCATAGGCGGATCGCTTCTTTCAGTGACCATGCGCCGTTCGGGTCGAGGGTGATGCGTGCGTCCGGGAAGCGCTCGGCCAAGGCCGTCACCGCTTCGATTTCTTCATCGCCACTCAATACGCCGCCTTTGAGCTTGAAGTCGTTGAAGCCGTATTTGGCTTTGGCGGCTTCGGCCAGGCGCACCACGGCCTCGCTGGTCAGGGCTTTTTCATGGCGCAGGCGGAACCATTCGTCATCGGTGTCCGCCTCGTTGCGGTAGGCCAGGTCGGTGGCCGTGCGATCACCGACGTAGAACAGGTAGCCGAGCATTTTTACTGCGTCACGCTGTTGGCCTTCGCCCAGCAGGGCGGCGATGGGCACTTCGAGGAATTGACCGAGCAGGTCGAGCAGGGCGGCCTCCATGGCGGTGACGGCGTGGATGGTGATGCGCAGGTCGAAGGTTTGCAGGCCACGGCCGGCGGCGTCCCTTGAGGCAAAGGTGGTGCGCATCTGGTTGAGGATGCGCTGGTACTGGCCGATGGGTTGGCCGATCACCAGGCTGCGGGCGTCCTCCAGGGTTTCGCGGATGCGCTCGCCACCGGGCACTTCACCGACACCGGTGTTGCCCGAACTGTCCTTGAGGATCACGATATTGCGGGTAAAAAATGGCCCATGGGCGCCGCTCAGGTTCAGCAGCATGCTGTCGTGGCCGGCGACGGGAACGACTTGGAAATGGGTGACGACGGGCGTGGTCATGGCAGGATCCTAATAAGCTTAAAGAGGTTTGCTGATAGCGGTGCCTGTTGCTGCAACGCTCGGCGGCGCCAGCACGGCAGAAGGCGAAGTCTTGGCAAAAAACACCAGGATGGCCGCCAGCACCGAGGTGCCGGCCAGGCCATACAGGCCGCCCTGGATCGAGCCGGTGGTCTGCTCCAGAAAGCCGAAGGTCGTAGGCGCCACGAAGCCGCCCAGGTTGCCGATGGAGTTGATCAGCGCGATCACGGCAGCGGCGATGCGCACATCCAGGTAACCCTGTGGGATTGGCCAGAACAGCGAGGACGCGGACTTGAACCCGATGGCCGCAAAGCAGATCGCGACAAAGGCGAAGATCGGCCCGCCGGTGGTGGACATGAACATGCCGGCGGCGGCAATCAACAGCGCGGCGGCGACCCAGGCTTGCTGGAACTTGAACTTGCCCGACAGCGCGGCGAAGGCGTACATGGCGATGATCGAGATCAGCCACGGGATCGAGTTAAAGAAGCCGACCTGCACGTCGCTCAGATCGCCCATCTTCTTGATGATGCTCGGCAGCCAGAAGGTCGCGGCGTAGATCGTCAGCTGGATGCAGAAGTACAAGGCGCAGAACAGCAGGATCTGGCGGTCCTTGAGCAGCTTGGCAATGGTCGGTTTGATGGTGGTCAGCGCCTCACGCTCGCGCTGTTCCTGGTCGATGGCGCCAACTAACGCGTCCTGTTCTTCGCGGGTCAGCCATTGGGCGTCGTGGGGTTTGGAGTCGAGCCAGAACCACACAAAAAAGCCCAGCGCCACAGAAGCCAGGCCTTCGATGGCAAACATCCATTGCCAGCCGTGAAACCCGAACCCTTCTATCTGCAGAAGTGCCCCCGACAGCGGGCCGGAGATCAGCGACGCAACCGCCGAGCCACTGAGGAAGATGGCGATGGCTTTACCGCGCTCCACGCCGGGCAGCCAGCGCGTGAAGTAGTAAATCACCCCAGGGAAAAACCCCGCCTCGGCCACGCCCAGCAGAAAGCGCAGGACGTAGAACTGGGTTTCGTTCTGGATGAACGCCATCAGCGTGGCGACGATGCCCCAGGTGAACATGATGCGGGTCAGCCAGATGCGCGCACCGACCTTTTGCAGCAGCATGTTGGAGGGCACTTCAAAGAGCGCGTAGCCGATGAAAAACAACCCGGCGCCCAAGCCGTAGGCGGCCGCGCCGATACCCAGGTCATGCTCCATGTGCGTGCGCACGAAGCCGATATTGACCCGGTCGATGTAGTTGAGAATAAACATGATCACGAACAGTGGGAGCACGTGGCCCTTCACTTTGCTCACGGCGCGCGTGAGGACCGAATCACTTTCTGGAGCGGCAGATGCGTGGTTTGAATTGCTCACAATTGAAAAACTCCCCCTGATTTATTTTTATGCGGGTTTGCGTGTTTTGTTGCCAGACATCATACAAGTGGTTTTCTTGAGTTCGCAATGTGGCGGTAACTGTTTTTGTTCTTATAAGGCGGCTGATTGGGTATGTATTTTGGTTATTTGACTCGCGTTTATTGGGTGTTTTGATCGTTCGTCGATGGGGTTAACGTATATTCCACCTCGACGTACGGCTCGCGAAGGCTGGCGATTCAAGCGCCATTCAGATTAGTTGTCATACAAGTTGGTAGCTTTATGAATCAAGCCAGCGCCTACTCGGGGCAGGGTGTTAAGCTCCCCTCAGCCAACCCCGTGGACCCATAGTGATGCCCATTGAAAGCGCAAACCCTGTGCGTAAACGTTCCAATAACCTCGCCCAAGGTGTGGTCGAGGCGCTGACCCAGCGCATCCTGCTGGGCCAGCTCAAACCCGGTGAAAAATTGCCGTCCGAGTCCAGCATCGTGCTGGAGCATGGCGTGAGCCGCACAGTGGTGCGCGAGGCGATCTCCAAGCTGCAGGCGTCGGGGCTGGTGGAGACGCGTCACGGCATCGGCACCTTTGTGTTGGTGCAGCACGCCCAGCAAGGTTTGCGTTTGCATGTGGACACGGTCGCCAGCGTGCGTAACATGCTCGAGCTGCGCTTGGGCCTGGAGGTGCAAGCCGTGGCTTTGGCCGCGCTGCGCAGGAGCGACGAACAGCTCGCACACATGCGCCAGGCGCTGGACGATTACCAGGCCTCGCTGGCCAGCAACGACAGCTGTGTGGAAGAGGACAAGCGCTTTCATCAACTGATCGCCGAGGCCACCGGCAATACCTTTTTTACCGAAATCATGCTGCACCTGGGCAGTGCGATGATCCCGCGCACCCAGGTCAAGGGCGTCGAACGCGGCGGGGCCGACTTCGCCAAGCTGGGGCAGTTGGCGAACCTTGAGCATGAGGCGATCTTCAATGCCATCAAGCGCCAGGACCCGGACGCGGCGCGGGCCGCCATGGTGCTGCACCTGACCAACAGCCGGGACCGGTTTTCCGGGGAATGACAAGGAACCACCGTTGAACGAACACACATTGTCCATGCGCCTGGAGCGCGTGGCCGCCAA
This sequence comes from Pseudomonas sp. 2995-3, assembly GCF_002742565.1. Taxonomy (NCBI): domain Bacteria; kingdom Pseudomonadati; phylum Pseudomonadota; class Gammaproteobacteria; order Pseudomonadales; family Pseudomonadaceae; genus Pseudomonas; species Pseudomonas sp. 2995-3. The sequence goes on from NZ_LJSB01000176.1 coordinate 534,020, forward strand.
CGTGCCCGCTGGCGCGCGCCTGGCCGACATCGGCTCGGACCACGGCTACCTGCCGGTGGCCTTGATGCGCCGTGGCGTGATCACGGCAGCGGTGGCGGGGGAAGTGGCGACCACACCCTTTTACGCAGCCCAACGCACCGTGCGCGACAATGGCCTGGAGCAACACATCAGCGTGCGCCTGGCCGATGGCTTGGCAGCGATTGAACCGGGCGATGGGATCACCGCGATCAGCGTCTGTGGCATGGGCGGCGAGACGATCCGCGACATCCTCGACAACGGCAAGGTGCACCTCAGCGGCCAGGAACGCCTGGTCCTGCAACCCAATGGTGGCGAGCAACCCTTGCGCCAATGGCTGATGGACAACGGCTATCGCATCCTCAGCGAAGAGTTGCTGCGGGAAAACCGCTTTTACTACGAGATCATCGTGGCCGAGCGCACAGGCGCCGTGACCTATACCGATCAGCAGCTGTACTTTGGCCCGTTGCAAATGCAAGCCCGCAGCCCGGAGTTCCTGGCCAAGTGGCAGCGGATGCTGCGCCAGAAGCACAAGACCCTGGCCAGTTTTGAGCAGGCACGCCAGGCGGTGCCGGAGCAAAAACTGCAAGAAATTGCCCGGCAGGCGCGGTGGATTACCGAGCTGCTGGCGTGAAGTGACTTGTAACTTTTCCTACGCATGTGCAAGGATCTGCCCATGACTCAATTTTCGCAAAGCAACCGCCATCATCCCCACGGACCTTCCTTCAGGTGCCGTGGTTGCTTGCGCTCACTGATTGACCAGACCCACTGATCACTCAATGAACCCCACCCAAGGCGCCTATGGCGCCTTTTTTATTGCCTGCAAACACTGGAGATTCAACCCATGACAATGCTACGTGGAACCCGAATGGTCACCGGCAAAGAAGCCGCAACGATGCGTGAAGTAGAGGGCCGTTTCCGGAGCTATCTTCATCGAAGCGGGCGCTGAAGAAGTCATCGTGCCGGCTCTTTGGGGCCAGGACACGTTTATCGAAAAAACCGGCGGCAGTGAAATCATCGGGCAGATGTGGGCCTTCGATGACAAGGCGGGCCGCAAGTGCTGCCTGATCCCGGAAGCCACTGCGCTGTTCCAGGAGCGCAACGCCGACTTGCTCGAGGGGCGCGCGGCGGCGATGTTTTTTTACGTGGCGCGGTGTTATCGCTATGAGCGGCCGCAAGCCGGCCGTTATCGTGAGTTCACTCAACTGGGGCTGGAGATTCTAAGCCCTGACCCTGGGTTGGCGTTGCAGCGCAGCCAGGCCCTGTGTACTGGGTTTCTGGACACGCTGGGGCTCGACTATGCGCTGAACCTGGCCGTGAAACGTGGGCTGAGTTACTACCTGGAGGGCAACGGCTTTGAGGTGCGCTGCCCGACATTGGGTGCGCAACAGCAAGTCGTGGGCGGCGGGGCTTACCGTGAAGGCGCGGGCTTCGGTATCGGGCTTGAGCGGTTGGTGCTGGCGTTGGCGTGAAGCACCAGGCGTCTCCCAGTGGGAGGCGCCTGCTTTGCTGGCCTCGAATATGCTCCAATAGCCGCCTTCTTTTGCTGACCCCAGGAACCCTGCCATGGCCGAGACCACCGACCAAGCCTTCTACGACCGCGCAGATGCGCATATCGAACTGTCGAACGAGCAGCTCAAGACCTGTGAAAACCTCGGTGAGGTCAGCGCCTCGATGATGTTCGGCACCACGCGCTTCAATGCCTGGGCCAGCGCCCGCAACTTCAAGTCCGGCGCCGAGATGGCCGAGGCCCGTGAGGCGATGCTGAAGTATTTCTGTGATCAGTACAGGATGATGCTTGAGGATAACCTGGATGATCACATCAATAATTTCAGTCAGTACATGCGGGTGAAAGTGGCGGATTAAGAGGGTGGTGGGGGAGGGGCTGTGTGCTTGGCAGCCCACAGTTACCGTTTCACTCTCGTCATTGAGTGTTTTTGCCCCATTTTTGCGCACGCCCGCGCACTTTTTGATTGCCGCACCGCCTATCTCCGGCCCCTCCTGCAACGGCCCGTATCTTGCTAGAACCAAGCTAATCAATGACATGGCATTTTGCTTCTAGTCATTTCCAGCTTGTTTTTGGGAGCGGTCGGCCATGCACACTCTTTTATCACCCGGTATCCATTTGCTCGGCCGTTTCGGTTTTGCGCGCAAATTCCAGGTGCTGTTTTTCCTGTTCATGCTGCCCCTGGCCGGGAGCCTCTGGATGATTGGCTCGGACTATCGCGGCAAATTGAACGTGATTACCAGCGAGCAGTCCGGCGTGCACCAACTGCTGGCCCTGGACACGCTCGATGGCCAATTGACTGCGCAACGCAACCTGGCCGCGCGCTGGAAAGCATTGGATATCCTCCACACCCCAACCCCTGCCGCCCAGGCAGCAATGGATAAAGTGGATGCAGGCAACCCGATGATTATGCAAAGCCTGCAAGGCTTGGGTGAAGCACTCAAAGCCCGCAACGCCAGCGCCGACACGCTTGCGCGGTTCGAGGCATTGCAGGCGGCGGTCAAGGGCATGGACACCCAGTCCCTGCGCACCGTGGGCTGGTGGCCGGACGGCTACGACCGTTTCACTGCTGCGTTGACGGCGCTGCAAACCTTGCGCGAGCAAATCACTCTGGATACTGGCCTGATCCTCGATCCGTGGCTGGAAACCTACCTGCTGATGCAGATCTCCACCCAGCAAACCCCGGACCTGATCGAGCGCATCGGTCGCACGGCCAGCGTCGGCCAGTCGTCCATCGCTTCGGGGCAGTTCACCTTGCAAAGCCGCTTGCAGATGCGCGACCTGCGCGGCCGTATTGGCGATGCACGTGACCAATTGGCCAAGGCCGCCGCTTCGCTCAAAGCCAAGCAATATCCTGGGATCGAGCCGTGGACGGCGCAATATGACAGCAGCCTGCTGCTTCTGGATAACGAACTAAAAACCTTGGATGAAGGCGTGTTTGGCGGCACCATCAAATTGGACACCGCCGCCTTCGACCGCAGCGTCGACAGCATGTTGGGCGCGTTGGGGGCGTTGCGCAGCCAGTCGCTTAACTCACTGGATGCGCGCCTGAGTGACTACCGCGAGCGCTCGCTCCAGCACTTTATTCCGGTGGCGGCGACGTTCAGCCTGCTGGCCCTGGCCGCGTTGTACTTGTTTACCTGTCTGCAAGCCTCGATCCGCCGCAGTGCCAGTGGCATCACCACGCTGGCCGAGTCGTTGCGCGACGGTAACCTGTGCGTCGAAGTGGCGGTAGAAGGGCGTGATGAATTGGCGGCGATCAGCCGGGCGCTCAACGTTGCCGTGGTGCAATTGCGCACCAGCCTGCTGGGCGTCAATCACGAAACCCAGCAACTCGGTTCTGCCGTACTCACACTCAACGCGCAGTCAGGCAGCACCCTCACCGAGGTGGAAGACCAGCAACACCAAATCAGCCAGATTGCGGCCGCCGCGACCCAATTGGCCGCCACCTCCATGGGCGTGGCCAAGAGTTGCGAACAGGCCTCGGGGAGCGCGCAGCACACAAGGCGCATCGCCGAAGACAGCAGCCGCGACAGCCTGCGCACCACGGCAAGCATCCAACAGCTCAACCAGCGCCTGACCGACACCGCCAACGCCCTGGAACAGGTCAGCCAGCAGGGCCAGCAGATTCAATCGGTGGTCGACACCATTCGCGGTATCGCCGAACAGACCAACTTGCTGGCGCTCAACGCGGCCATCGAGGCTGCGCGTGCGGGCGAGCAGGGCCGTGGGTTTGCCGTGGTGGCCGATGAAGTGCGCAGCCTGTCGCAACGCACCCAGGCGTCCACCGCACAGATCGCCGGCACCGTGGACAGTTTGCGCGCGACTGTCAGCCAGGCGGTCAGCCTGATGGGCGCGGCGTGCGACCAGGCATTGACCGACGCCGAATCCGTCACCGGCCTGGGCACCCGCCTGGGCGAAATTGCCGGTGCGGTGCAACACGTCACCGACACCCTGGCGCAGATCGCGGCAGCGGTGGAAGAACAGGCTGCAACGGCGGATGAGGTCAGCGGCAATATCCAGCAGGTCGACCAGGCGGCAGGGCGCTTGCTGGACGGCGCACGGGCGGTGAATCAGGCGGCGGATACCTTGCGCAAGGGCAGCCGGGCGCTGAGTGATAACACGGCGCGCTTTCGATTGGGCTGAGGCGCGGGCAGGTCAACAATATTTACCGCAGATACGCTCGGGCTGCGTCTCATGCTGAGGGTTCATTCCATCAGTATGAGGACCGTGCCCATGAGCACGCCGAGCCCTACATCCGCGTCACCGACGTTTCAGGAAATTCGTACACACCTGCTTGAGATCGACCCGAGCCTGCGCACGCAAACCCGGGAGCCTGTCGTATTACCTGCCGAACTGCATGCGCTGGAACAACTGAACACCACCCTGATCAGCGCCAACAACGTCCTGTTGGCGAGGTCACGCAGCTTGTTCGAGGCATTGACGGAGGCAGATCTCAGCCAAGCGGCCGGCAAGACGTTGCTTGCTCAACTCAAAACCGACTTGGACAAGCACCTGCTAGGCCTTGACGAAGTCAGCACGGTGGGCATTCAAGGCCGCAAGAGCTACCTCACCCAGGCGGCTGGTCTTGGCGCGTTGGAGCAGCAAGCCAAGCTGGATGTGCGTGATTACCTGCTAAGCCCTGCCGAACAGCGCATGGTTGAAGACTGCTCCCGAGGCCCGATCTTTCGTCCTGGCATGTACTCGCTTAATTTCAGCTACCAGGACAAAACCGTGGAATTTGCCGGGGCCTTCGTTCTTACGAGAAAGTCCAGCCCAGTCGTGGACAACCTGACGTCGGTAGAAAACCTCGGCCAGGTCTTGTTGTTCACGCCAAACAGGGGGCTGGAGGCCTTCGACTCTCTGGTGCAGCTCGACCAGAGCCTCAAGGCGACTTTGGCGCTACCGGCGGGGCGAGCGGAGTTCTGCCGACACTTGCCTGTACGTTATCAAACGCTGGATGTCGTCGATATCTGGCCCTTGCAATTGCTGCCCATTGACGGCGAGCCACTGTTCGAACACACCTACAACGCGATTATCGACAAGCGCAGCCAGGACATCGAACTGGCATTGAGCCTGGTAGACAACCCATTGCACGAGGCAACGCAGCTCAAGTCAGCATTGGACAACGCGGTGACAGCAGCGCTGCCAGACTTGTCGTCACGCTTGGCGTTCAGGCGCCAACAGCTACTCGAGCGCGGCGTCTATAACAGCCTGCCGGATTGGTATCGCAACGCGGCTGTGACGGACCAGCAAACCCTGAGTCGTTGCATGCAGGATTACAATCAGGCCCGGGCTACCTATATCGAGCTGCTGGGGCCTGTTGCGTCGCCTCAAGCCCTGGCAAGTTTCCAGTTGACCGAGTATCTGGACGAAGCGCTGGAAATCTACGACCTGGACCCGCGTCACCTGAACATCACCACCCGACGCAACGTCGCCAATGTCGGCACCTATGAGCAGACCCGCAATCTGGTGCAATTAAGCTATGACGGGCTGCATACCGACGACGAGTTGCCCGGCTCTGATTTTTTGACCACGACCGCCCTGACCTATGCCGACGCGCCACTGCAAGGTGACCATGCCGTTCTGAGTGCGCAAAGCCTGCTCCACATCCTCCGCGAACCTGGCCTGCAACCGCGCCTGGACTATGCCGCGCTGCAAAAAAAAATGCAGGCCGAAACTGGCTACAAGCAGGCCACTCGCGACCTGTTTGATCATCGCCTGGTGTTGCTTGCCTTTGTCGCCCGGTTGCGAGGCGACCTGAGCCCGGCAGACCACAGGTTGTTCGAAACGTTGCGGGCCGGTACGAACCCGCTCCTGTGCGCACGCACCGTGCTGTTGCATGGCGCGCAACTCAAAGACCTGTGGTTATTGCGCGAGGAAGATGCCAACGGCCAAATCCGACGCTTGCTGTTGTGCACCCCCGATTCGCCACGTGAGCGACAGTTCCTGGCGTTCACCACCGAGCTCGAATGCCAGGCGCATATCATCGGTTGGGCCGATGACAACACCCGGTTAAAGGGTCGCACCATGAGCGACTACCTGTTGGAGCAATGCCCGCTGCGTTTTCGGCCGAAGATGCGCACGTTCCTCAAAGGCTTGGGCTTCAGGCCCGGCGCAAAGGAACATGAGGAGGTGACATTTGGCCCTGTGTGCTCCCACACGGTATGCCTGGACGCCATGGTCATGCATGGGCAAAGCGCAGCGCAGGACGACTACGAATACAGCACCCCGCTGTGGTATCGCTCAGCCCAGGCGGCGGACCGAACCCGGTTGACCAGCCTTGCCGAAGATGCCGCAGGTGCCTTGCGCGTCTATAACGCCATGCCCGATTCAGAAGCGAACTTCATTAGCTTCAATGCCTATCTGCACGATAAAGCCAAACTCAGCCTGAACACGCTGCTTGGTCGCCGTCAGAATGATATCGACCCGGATAGCGTGTTTGTGTCGGCGCCCTGGCCGTTGCTGGGCGGTGCGCCGAAGCCCATTTCCTATACCCGGCTGTACAGGGACGGTTACACGGATAACGTCGGGTTCATCGACCCGAAATTCTCCACTTCGGCCACGTTCAGCGGGCCGGTGGGCGTGGACCTGAGCCGTTTGACCCCGCAGAACGTATCAAGGGCGGTGACGGGTGTATGGATCGGGCAACGCTACACCGACGAAGTGCGCGCCAACTTGCAAAGCGCGAGCAGTCCCGGTTACGCCAAACGGCGCGACGCCACCTTGACGATCACACAACTGCAGATGAAGTACGCCGCACTCGATGGCTGCCTGCGCGGTCATATCGCCCGAGTCGACTTGACCTGGTTGGAGCGTGCGATCGACAGCCTTGGCGACACAGCGGCGGCGACCCGCTCGACTTATCAGGTACATCGCCTGAGCATTGACGGCGATTGGGTGATAGGCAGCTACCTGTTCAGCCATGCAAGCAACCCGGTTTTGCTCTACACCCCCAACGCACCCGATGGCATCGGTTTTCGTGAAGCGAAGCTATTCAACTACTGGCTGAAAAAGGTCGACGGTGTGTCGGACTACCTGCAGGGTCGGGTGCCGGTCCAATCTCAGGTACGGATCGGAGCGTTTCTGAAGACTGCCCGCAATGGCTTGCCCGAAACGATTGACCGTACGACCCCAAGCCCGGCGCGCTATGACCGGATAACCCCGGACACCACCGTGAGCGACCCGCGCAATGATTTTTACAACATGGTGTTGCAGCGCAAAATAGACGATGTAGTTGCCTCCACGGTCAATCGCACGGAGATGATCACGGGGATTCTGTGGACGTGCGTCGAATTGGTCACTGCCATCGCCACTATCCCTTTTCCCGTATTGAGCCTGGGCCTGGGTGGTTTGCTGGCGTTCAAGGACGCGATGCTCGCTATCAGTGCCTACCAACAGGGTGACACGGGCGAAGCCTTGAAACACTACATTGGCTACCTGGCCAATGTGGGCGGCGCTGTGCTGTTTGACTTTCGCCCGGCCCTTAAAGCACTGCGCGTGCGGCCGGTGACCAAGGCGCTGAAGCAGGCCACGCTGATCAACGATATAGACCCAGGCATTGCTGCCGGAATGAAACCTGTGATGTTCAATTCCGAGCAGTTCTGGATCAAAAACACACCGGACTCCCTGGGGCGGCATCTGCTGTTTCGCCGTGACCCAGTCACCGGGCAAATGCAGTCAACCACACGTGTGGTCAACCAGAACAGCGATGGCCATTGGGTGCGCTTCACGACTCCGGGAGGCGGGCGCCATACGCTACTGCGCGAAGAGGTCGACGAGTTACTGGTGCCCTACGAGATTGCACCCGAGCAAGGGAAGTACTTCAGGCGCGCGCTCGACCTTGAATATGTGCGCATCGTTACCAGCCCTCCGGACGACGCCATTGCACAGGGCATAAGTGACGGGGCCTATCTTCAGTTGAAGCCTCTACGCGACAGCTATCTCGATCAGATGAAACACCTGACTCAAGACGCGGACGCGTTTTATGCCTCGCCTCCAGCGCGCCCGGACCGTAGCGGCTTGCCGGTGCTGGCACCGGATTCCAGCCCATCTACTGCGCTTGCCACCCTGTTTCCACTCAAGAAGCGGCTGATCATTGGCGCATCCAATACCAGCGTTGCCAGTAAGCAATTACTCATCGAAAACCTGCAAGCCTTGAAAGCGCAAGGGCTCAAGCGCGTGTACGTTGAAAACCTGCCGGCCGATGTTTTCCGGACCAAACTCAAAATTATCAACGGCGAAACCCAGGGTGACGTGGCGTATGCCTTGAAACAGGTCGAGGACCATCTGGCGCGGGTAGACTCAGGCTTGGGCTGGGACGCGGACGCGCCTTTTACCTACCGTAAACTGATGCTTGAAGCCCACAAGCACAAGGTCGCGATCGACGGCGTGGACGCCTCGAGTTCTTATCATATGGAGCATGTGCTGGCGCTGTCTGAGCAAGAGCGGTTTATCCCTCGCAACAGCAAACTCAGGAACTTCTATTCCCACAAAGCCCTTTCACAAAACGACCCCGATGATGGTTGGATCGCCCTGGTTGATCACACCCGCATAGGGAGCACGGACGAAGTGCCGGGGCTGGCCGATTTGCAGAATGTCATCGCCCTGCGTGTGGAGGATGTTACCCCGGGCCAGGCGGTGGGCATCTCGCCTGATACTGCCTCCGCCGCGTTGTCCCGGGGTGATTACCGGATGACCATGGCGCCGGCATCACAAGCGCTGCCGACGGCGGGTCCTTCAAGGGCGGTGCCGGCGCCCGCTGCACCGTCCCATTACAGTGAGTTCGATCTGCCCGCGTCGTTTAAAGCGCACCTGGATGAAATGGTGCACTCGCATCGTGACTTGGATACTCGCTACGGCTTTGGGATTGGGCACCTGTATGAGGCGGCGTTCAAGGGGTTCAAGAACACCCGTAATCGTTTGGAGAAGGCCGCCAAAGCCGCCTTTGCCACTTACACGCCCCCGGCACGGTCCACCTTCGTCGAACTGGGTACGGTGGCCAGCGAAGAGGCGTTCGTCAAGCTACTGTACAAACTCAAGCGCGGACTGATTGTTGCTGAAGCGCATGCGGATAAGGCGAGTAAACAGTTCCTGATTAAATACATGAAGCTATTGAAAGAGCAGGGTGTAAAAACCTTGTATCTGGAACACCTGCTTACCGATCTGCACCAGCTTGAACTGGACGTTTTTTATAACACGCTGAAAATGCCGGAAAATCTCAAGCGCTATCTGAGGGCGCAGGACCTCGGCCATATGGGGAGCGGTTACACGGGAAAAAACACCTACACCAAGGTCGTCAAAGCGGCGAACAAGGCGGGCATCCGCGTCCGGGCTCTCGACTGCACCGCCAGTTACCACGTCAAAGGCATGCACGACTTGAACGCCCGCCAGAGTGTGTTCAGTTACTTTGCCAATGAGGTGATCAAGGCTGATCAGGCGGCACTGGGGCCGCATAAGTGGGTCGCACTCATGGGCACCTCCCACGCCGACATCTATCAGGGCGTGCCAGGCATTGCGCAATTGCAGGATGCGGTCAGCTTGACGGTACGCGATGTCGCGCCCGACCATGCGCTGCCTCTGCACCGTGGAGGCTGGGAAATCCTCGAGCGCGGGGTCAAGACGCCCGCGGGCACGGCCATGCGCAGTGACTTCAAGGTGCATGTCGGTGTGGCCGGTACGCCGGCGCCGCGCCCGATGGTTGCAGCGGATCGTACATGGATCAGAAGTGTCGGCGATTTCCTGATCGAGCGGCCTTCAATGACCCAAGCCAATGTGCTCCATCGTTCTAACGCTGGAGATATCATTTCCACGCCTGTTCAAATTGACGATAAGGGGCAGTTCTTTATTGAGCGGTGGCCACAGTTGCAAGCAAAGCGTTACCCAAGTTTGGATTTTTTGATTCATGCACTCAAGACGGATGTGCAGTTGAGGGCCGTTTCCGCTTCGACCCTGCCGAGCGTGCGCCTGAAAAACATCGGTGACTTCCTGATCGAGTACGCTTCATCCACCCAAGCCAGTCTGCTTCACCGTTCCAGGACTGGAGAGATTATTACCACCCCGATAAAAAGTGACGAGGTGGGGCAGTTGTTTATCGAACGCTGGCCGCAGTTGCAAGGCAAGCGGTATGCAACGATGGAGGGCTTGGTGGATGCGCTCAAGAAAGACGTGCTTTTGACTGCCGTCGCCTGATCACGGGCGCTTGAGGGGCAGCCTCTCGTGAAGGGGCTGCCACAATAAATCGTGGGCACTCCACTGGGCTGGCGTAGTCTCATGGCCAGACACCCACGCTTATCCTGCGGAGCTTCCCATGATCATCGTCCACCACCTCAACAACTCGCGCTCACAGCGCATCCTCTGGCTACTTGAGGAGCTCGGCCTGCCTTACGAGATCAAGCGCTACCAGCGCGACCCGAAAACCAACCTGGCGCCCCCGGAGCTCAAGGCCATCAACCCACTGGGGAAATCCCCGGTTATCGAAGATGGCAGCCTGGTGTTGATCGAATCCGCCGCCATCATCGACTACCTGATCCGCCGCCATGGTCAAGGCCGCCTGCAACCTGATCCTGCCTCTGCGACCTACGACAAATATGTGCAATGGCTGCATTTTGCCGAAGGCTCGGCCATGCTGCCGCTGATGCTCAACCTCTACGTCGGTCGTCTGGGTGAAGCCGGTGCGCCGTTGCACCCGCGTATCGAGTCGGAAGTGGCCAACTACCTGGGCTATCTGAATGACGTGCTGGCGGATACGCCGTATCTGGTCGGTGACGAACTGAGCGGCGCGGACATTCAGATGAGCTTTATCGGTGAAATCGCCAAGGCCCAGGGCAAGTTGCAGGCCTATCCAAACCTGGCGGCCTGGGTGCAACGCTTCCAGGCGCGACCTGCGTACCGCAAGGCGGTGGAGCAGGGCGGGGAATACGCGTTCGCCAAATAGGTCAGGCCAGAAGGCACAATTGCCCCTTGTGGCGAGGGGGCCAGCCCGCTCGCCACGGGTCTGTGTCCCCCATTCTTAAACGCTATTGCCCTCGAAACGCTTTAACGAAAACGCCGACAGGTCCAGGTCACTCGACCCACGCATGCACCACTGCGCAAATGCCTCACCCAGCGCCGCCGAATGCTTGAAGCCATGCCCCGAGCACGGCGACACCACCAGGGTGTGCTGCAACGTGGGGTGTTCGTCGATGATGAAATCGTGGTCCGGCGTCACGGTGTAGGCACACACCGCCGCCTTGAGCACTTTGGCCGACACGCCGGTTATTCGGCCCTTTACCTGCTGTTCGTACATCTCCTGGGCTTGCGCCGCCGAGACCGTGCGGTCCAGCGTTTCAGGCGTGGCCGTGGTGTGGTACTGCGCCGTAGCCAGCTTCATGCTGCCTTCGCCGGGCAACGCCGGGAACCCATAGTGGGTCTGACCTTGTTCGTGCGTGAGGATATAGGTGGGGGATTTGCCCACCAGGTCGGCCCCAGGCTCCAGCGCGAACCAGAACAGCTGTTGCCGATAAACACTCAGCAACCGGTCAAACGGCGCGCCGAGTAATTCGCCGGCCCAGTTGCCCGCACTCACCACCAGCTTATCGGCCTGTAGCGTGCGCTGGTCGGTGGTCACCGTCACGCCATGAACATCCGAACTGATGTGGGTCACCGTCTCGCCCTTGTACAGCGTGGCGCCGTGTTGCTCGGCCAAGGTGAGTTGCACATCAATGCAGCGCTCAGGGCGCACAAAGCCGCCGCCAGGCTCGTAGTAGCCGATGGCGCTGTCCGCCACCTGGGCAAATTGCGGGAAACGCTGGCGAATCTGCGCAGCGTCCAGCCGCTCATGTTCAATGCCGTAGGTTTGCGCCAGGCCAATGGTGCGCAGGGTGAAGTCGGTTGCATCGCTGGGGTCAAAGTCATCACGAGAGGTGAGCACCAGCAACCCCGACTGCTCAAACAGCGCCTGCCCCGACAACGCCTCAAGCTCGCGCCAGATAGCGTGCGAACGCCGCACAATGGGCACGTACTGCGCGCCTTCGCCCACCGACAGCCGCGTAATACGCGTATCGCCATGGCTGGAGCCAAAACTGTGGGGCGGGTGGTGGCGGTCGATGCCGGCGACTTTCACACCGGCTTTTGCCAGTTGATACACCGTGGCGGCACCCATGGCGCCCAGGCCGATGACCAGCGATTCATAGCGTTCCAAGGTTGGTACTCGTGTGTGAGGTGAGGGCGTAGTTGAGGCTAAGGCGTGGGAAAAAACAATGGGGGATAAGGCGGTAGCCTGTACCCCGTTCAGGAAACCCACAGTTGATCTTCGTCGCCCCGCAATCCCCTGTGGGAGCTGGCTTGAACTGCGATAGCCGGTTAACACGAAGTCTGTGGCAGGTGGGCTGTTGTGGCGAGCAGGCTTGTCCTGCGTTGGGCTGCGAAGCAGCCCCAGTAAAGGCACTGCAATTTTCCTGAAAGAACTCAGCGTCTGGATTTGGGGCCGCTTCGCAGCCCAACGCAGGACAAGCCTGCTCGCCACAGGAGAAATTGGCTGCCTTCAAACGTTGTGTAGATATCCATAGCTATCGTAGGCAAGCCAGCTCCCACATTAGCGCCGCGTCAGGCCAGTCGTGCCCGCCAATCGCCGCCATGCTGGAGGTTGCAGGCTTCTTCGCAATCAAAGCGCACGCAGCGCTCGATTTTCACGGGGGCCACCTCGGCGTCGTGCAGCGCAACAGCCGTCAGTTCGCGCATACGTTGGTCCGCGCCGCTTGCCAGGGCCAGCTCCTTATTGGCCCGCGTATCGAACACCCAAATCACCCGCAGGCTCTGCGGGAACGCAGCGTAATCAACCGTGTGAGTCAGCCACTCGAAGCCTGGGATTTCAGCCTTGGCGGTTTCGCAGGCGTCGGTCAACGTGGCGACCAGGCGGCGTTCGAGGCGGGCGGTGTCGCGTTTGGTTGGGGGCATCAAAGGTCCTGAGATTTAATAAAAGTCATAGTAGAGCGCCCATTCGCCCGTGACGGCGTGCTTCCAGAACATCAGGCTTCCACTGTCTACGACGTTCAGGTTTATTTTCGCGTCCGAGGATATCTGGAACACAAACTCAAAGCCCTCACCCGGATCAACACCGGACTGGCAAAAAGATGGGTAACCACCGATCTTGTGCTCGTAGGTGTGCGTCACCAGGTCGTAATAGCTTTGAATTGCACCTGTTCGCTCCAGCTTGAGTATTTCATCCTCAAGGTCGGAAGGCACGCCGCCGCCATCCCACAAAGGGAAGTCTTCAGGCACAACCTCCGCACTCAATGGGAAGGGTTTGAGGAAAGCGCCATCTACCGAGAGCTGCTTGCGAACCAAGAGGTCTTCCGGCCCATATTCACGAATCAGCCAGTTGTTCCCCATCGGTTCGAAGTGTTCGGGAAAAGGCGCTGAGACAAACACTGTCAGTACGCGAATCCCTTCAAGCACTGGGCAATAGAAGGGCAGGTTGGGCAAGTAAAACTGCGCGTACGGGAGTAACTGTACCCCGGCGTCGTTGGTCGGAACGACTTCATCGGGTTTAAACAGAAACACATTTCCAAGCCAGCTTTCCTCATCCGTGCCGGCGGGGCGAAAACCACCGGCAGTCAGTTTGAGCGCAGGTCTGGCCAAGCGTTGCCGGATGTCTTTTATTTCCATGCTGAACTGAAACTCCTTAGACCTGAATGTAACACCGCGCCTCAACAGCGTGCAGCCGCAAGGTCAGACCCGATGCGAAGCACACCACCACGTGATGGTCGGCGGGGAAGGTATCGCAGAGGTAGAACGTTTCTGTCTCGGCATCGGCCGCCACAATGCCGATGGCGTGAAGCACCGTGTCGTCTTCAATCGGGCTGTCATGGCGCCCTTCGGCCGAAAAAAAACTCACGCCATGGAACGTGACGGTGATCTCCCGAGGCTCTTCGGGCGGCACCCAGTCCCCGGTCCGCCGTGTAAACCTGAGCGACAGCGTGCGCTCAGACAGCGCGTAATGGATGTCGCTGGCGACATAGAAATTGTGCAGGTCACAGGCGCGTCCTTCGACCTCAACCTCTATATGCCCGAGTGCAAAACCATGGAATTTCATCGCGCCTGCCTATCGCTGCTGAAACGCTACTTTCAGCCCCAGCCCCATAAACAGCGTGCCGATGATCTTGCCTTCCCACCGACGCAGCTTGGATAGCCCCTTGAGCCCGCGACTTAACGGGCGAATCGAGAGTGCCAGCAAACTCGTATAAACCGCGCTGAGCCCCGAAAAAATCAAGCCCAGCACGGCAAACTGCACCAACGACGAACCCGATTCCGGGTGTACAAATTGCGGCAGGAACGCCAGGAAGAAGATCGCCGTTTTCGGGTTCAACACCTCAGCCCCAATCGCCTGGAAAAACGCCTGGCGCGGCGTCACCGCCGGTAGCTCCAATCGCGCATGCGTGCCGGTTTTGGCCATGAACGCGCGCACGCCCAGGTAGATCAGATACGCCGCGCCAGCCCACTTCACCGCGTTAAACGCCGCCGCCGAAGTCATCAAAATCGCCGACAGCCCCAACGCCGCGCACAGGGTGTGAATCAAATCGCCGCACGCCACACCCAGCCCGGTCGTAACACCGACCTTGCGCCCGCCTTGAATTGTGCGGGTGAGCACCAGCAGCACGGAAGGGCCGGGGATCAGGAAAAGGCCGAGCACCACGGCGATGTAGGTGACGAGGGCAGTGAATTCAAACATGGCGGGTTATCTCGCAGATGGGCGCGGCCTACAGTAATCCTCATGTAGGCAGCCAATGCAACGCCGATCAAGCAAACGCGGCGACCATAAACGCCTCCAAGCCTTTCTCCTCCAGAATCTCGATAGAGAAATGCCCGAAGCGCTTAGGCAACCAAATGATCCGTGTGCCGGACGGCGACTGTAGATCCGCCAGGCTCAAGGGCCGGCCGTTTTCATCCTGCGGCTGCACACCCTCGGCCATCAACTCGGCATAGGCCACCTCGATATCCGGCGTGGTGTAGCAATGCCGATAAATCATGCCCTCACCGTGCGCGTCCAACAGCTCGCGCAAGTTGCCCGCCACCGGCTGCACCAGCATAAAACGCTCCAGGCCCATCAACGCCACCGCATACCGCACATGCAGCCCGCCGCGTTCCCACACCTGGGTGTTGGAGATTTTGGCCTTGAGGATCTTGGCGTAATAAGCGCAGGTTTCTTCAAGGTTCTCGACCAGTACGTCGACGTGGCTGAACTTCAGCTCCATTACAGGCCCTCTTGGCGGGTGTGGATTAAGGCGACAGTAGCCGATTTACAACTGTTAACGAATTGAAAGTCGCGTTCGATATAGGCTTCGAACAGTCCTAACCCCCTGTTCACTGAGCCCACAACCATGAAACTGCCCGCCATCGCTGCCGCATTTTTTGTACTCGCCACCCTGCAATCACCCTGGGCACAGGCCGCAACGCCCATCACCCACGTCGCCATCTACCGGGGCCCGGCGGGCTGTGATGACTGTTCCGAGAACGTCAAAAACGCCTTGCTGCGGCTCAGCCCCAACTATCAGATCGACTTTGTAGGCGCGGATGAAGCCATCGACATCACCCCGCAAAACCTTGCACGCTATGACCTCTATGTTCAGCCGGGCGGCGGGCAGGATATTCCGGCTGCGCTCGACAGCTTCGGTGATGCACGCGTGGACGCCATTCGAGACTACGTGGCCAAGGGCGGGCGCTACCTGGGGTTGTGCATGGGCGCTTATCTTGCCGATAACAGCAACTTCGGGTTGATACCCCAGGACCTCGACTCCGAAGCCGGGCGACCGGGGTTTGAAGTGCGCGGGATTGAAGACGCGGCGGTGCGAGTGGTGTGGGATGGCAAGCCGGACAGTGTGTTCTATCAGGATGGGCCGTACTTTCCCAAGGTTAAGGGGCACGCGCCGTATACGGTGATCGCGACTTATCGCAATGGCGATGTGGCGGCGGCGCGGTATCGGTATGAGAAGGGCGTGGTGGTGCTGAGCGGGCCGCATCCGGAGGCGGGGAAGGAGTGGTTTGAGAATGCGGGGATTGCGCTGAGTGAGATGCCTCGGGGGGAGTTGTTTGGGGTGTTGGTGGGGCGGGTTGGGGGATGATGTATGTGTCTAGGTTTGTTCGGTAGATGGTTGTTGAGAAGGTCAGCTTACGGCCAATAGCTGTCTCTCGTAACAGGCCGAAGTCGACCCAATGCGGACGTTGAAATACGTTCTGAGCGTAAGTAAAGATGTTTCTTCTTCCCTTTATTCTGTGGAGCGAGAGCGTTTGCAGGCGCGGACTGGGGAGTTGGAGACTGTGTTGGGGCAGAGGGCTTGATGCTTGCGTGATATAAGCAGCATCAAATCGCCATTACCATTGTGTGCGATTTCCCTGATACTACGCGCACTCACTCCGCCTTAATCAGGATCCCTCTCTCATGGACGATTTTCTGCAAACCGTGGCGCTTCTGCGAGCGAGATATCAGCGCCCGCCAGCTTTCAATCTCTTCTCCGTATTACGTAGCTCAAGTGACGAGGTTCGGCTTCATTCGCGCTTCCTTGCGTTCCTGCTTGATCCCAAGGCTACCCACCATCAGGGAACAACCCTCCTGAATCTCCTGTTGAAGCGACTGGGCATCGAGAACTTCGACTCAGAGAGTGTGACTGTCGAGGTCGAGTACCAGAACATCGACATCCTGGTCCGCAACCTATCCGGGCAAGCACTGATCATCGAAAACAAGATCTACGCCGGCGATCAGGATGAGCAGCTCTGGCGCTATCACCAGCGAATGCACGCAGAAGGTTACGCCGAAATCTGGACCACCTATCTCACCCTGGAGGGTTCCGAGCCCACTGAGCGGAGTCGCAAGTCCCTGCCCGTCATCCTCCTCAGCTATGAAGCTGAGATTGTGTCTTGGCTCAAGGACTGTGTCTCGCTGGTTGCGCGCGAGCCCGGCGTGCGAGAAAGCGTTTTCCAGTACATCGAACTACTCCAGAAGCTGACATCCAGTGACCAGAGCGAGATCTACATGAACAAGCTGAAAGAACAGATCCTGCTAGGCGAGAACCTTTTCGTGATCGCCGATATCAACCATGCATTCAACGCCGTATTGGCCGATCTACAGATCGACATCTGGGAGCGCATGACAGCGTATCAAGCTCGCCAATATCCTCAACTCGGCAAACCTGAAATTTCGGCCACGAAAGAGGCGGTTTACGCTTATTACAAAAAGGCCAAAAACAGCAAGTACATCGGCCTCACTTTCCCTTTCACGTTTATGAAGGGGGGCGTGTACATCGAACTCAATCATCGTCTCTACAGCGGCTACTACTGCGACGGTGAGCAGTTCCCGGAGGATCGGGAGCGCCTCATGGCGCTGGGTCGATTGATCGCGCCCAATACTCGCAGTTCAGGCACCCTGTTCTGGAAATTCCCCAAGATCAATGTGAACTTGCATACGCCCACCAATGAAGATTTGGTTCTCCTCCGGGATCCGCAGACGAGGGAGTTAATTGCTGTCAGCCTGATCGATGACATGCACGATCTGTTGCAACGCGCTCATCAGCAATTCGCTTAAGCGCAGGCATAGCATTCAAGGGGAAATGACGTTTGGCCAAATTTGAAGACCTTCGCTCTTGGGAAAAAGCCCTAGGGGCTGTCGTTGAGCTTGGGGGCAAAGCCAGTCGGAAAGATGTTGAAGACTGGATCCTCACCAGGGATCCGGGGTACAACACCAACAACCTGGCAGACCTCTACATGTTGTCCGTCAACTCACCTGCCCGGACTGGCTACACACAAAATGAAAAGCCGCGTAGGACTGATCAGGGCAATCGTTACGACAGGCTGTTCAAGGTCGGTAAGGGGGCCTTTGAGGTTTACGACCCGGTCCAGCACGGCATTTGGGAAATCTACCCCGATGCATCTTCGGGTAGCCGATTTGGTGTTTCTGTTCGGCGAGTTTCGAATCCGGTCGAGCAAGCACTGGCAGACGCTGAGGAGGTTGCTGAGCAAGGAGTCACTTTTGATCCTGAGGACATCGTCGATGCCAGAAAGCGCGTAACCGCCGACATTGTCCGTCGCCGCGGGCAACCCGCATTCCGCAAAGCGCTGATGGGAGCTTATGACAGCGCCTGTGCCATCACAGGATGCAACCTGCCTGCCGTGCTCGAGGCTGCTCACATTTACCCCTATAAGGGAGTTCATACCAACGTTGTATCGAATGGAATTCTGTTAAGGGCGGACATTCATACCCTGTTCGATTTGCGGCTGATCGCCATCGAGTCGGAGAAGATGGTGATACGGGTTTCACCAGAGTTGATCGATACCGATTACGCGACGCTGGACGGCTCTTTGGTTCGTCTGCCAAAACAGGATTCTGATCGAGTGAGTGCAGAGGCATTGGATTGGCACTGGAGTCAGTGTGGGTGGGGGGCTGAATCAGGAAGCGGGTCTGTCGTGGAGTAGATATGAGTAGGGATAACGAAGAAAGTCACCATGAGATTATGCGTGCCCAGCCTGAGCCGAGAGTCTGAAGCAGAACGGAATAGCCGGCCGGTAGCGGTTGCTTCTGAACCTCCTCTTATGGCCGATCGGTGCCCTCCACGAATGGCACCGATCGGCCAAGAGCAGTTGTTCATAGGCAACCGTTTTCGCCCCATAGCGGCCTGTGACAGGTAAATACATTCGTTCTCTCTGTCTTAAAAGATCAACTGACTGCTGCTCCTGAAGAACCTATTCAAGTTTGTGATGGTGAGCATTGATGCGCCGGCCCGGATGACATGCCGTAATATCCGACCGAGCTAAACTCACCACTTATAATGAGCTAAAGGAATACCGCTCCAGCTGATAGAACCGTACGAACTTTGATTGCGACGTCCTCACCACCAACCTTTGATAGTTCGTAAAAATCTCTATACGCTTCAGGGTTTGGCACGATAATGGTTGCATTACTTATATCAAACTCAAAGTTATTGGGGGTGCGCCACTCTCGCTCATGTGTCCAATCAATAATACTATCTGAATTGGATAGATCAAATCTCACAATTCGCCACCATTGATCTCTAGGTAAGATTTCCTTTGCCAACTTGGTGTTTTCATATAAAACGGGACGCCCTCCCTTGTTGTAAACATAATCTTTCTGAAACATCAAGCCATAGGCAGAATACCTAGCTGCCCTATCGTTTTCTTTTGCGTCCATTGCTTCGTATTGATAGTTTTGGCAAATTGAATATAGAGGTGCCTCTTGAAAGCAAACTGCCGGAGTATCACCAACAATGAAACCTGATGTGGTTGTGCTGCCCATTAGAACTCTTGCTCGCAGGATTTTTATCAGTATTTCAACCGCACGAGCATCTTTCGTTCTTTTTGTTAGATGAGTTACCTGGCCAGTGATATCACTCCTTGAGGCGCTTCGTTGAATCCATTTGTCTTTGTTGTAGCGCACGTTAGCATTCCATCCATGTCTAATTTATAGCTATTTATCAATAGCGTATTCAGTGCTAGAAATACTATGCCATAGATTCTACGGCTGTAGAGGAAGTAAAAAATTTTAAATGAAGGCAGAATGCAAGATATCAAATCGCCATCTTTGCGTCTACTGTTTGACTCCACAGTCGCTAACAGCCCTTCACGAAGGACAGCATGAGTCGGAAGCTGCCGCTCGCGAATGACCGCGAACTACCCATAGCCTACATACGATAGATGTATCGTTAGGACCAGCGTAGGTTCATAACAAATCTGAGATGCGACTCATTCTCGCATTAGTACTTTATCATGTTCCGTTAACTCCATAAGTCCAAGCTCCTGCCACCAAGAAATGAGGCTATTGAACTCTCGATCAAGCCATTCATACTTTTCTAATACGCGAGGCGAATCTTTGAACTTTTCAAGATTTTCGTCAATGTGTCCACGCACTCTGTATAAATATGAATCATACGCACCAGCATGCGGCGGATATAAAAACCATGTCCAATAGCGCTGATAATAAAAGCCGTCTATATCAAGCCCATAAAAAGCAGGAGCTAAAGGCATTTGCCCTTCTTTTAGGGAAAAGAAATTAATAATTTCAGGATCTATGATTACCCTCGGGAAAACTGCAAACTTCTCCTCAAGCGTGAACGCTCGAACATATGAGCTACCAAAAATCACCCGCTCCTTATGAAATAACTTGCCTTTAGTAATAGCCCCCCTGCAAAATATGCCATCGGAAGCTAAGTCGGCGGTTATCTTATGAATTTTTCTTGATAACCCTTTGAAACCATCCATGGTTGGCTGGGCTGATATTATTATGCAGTCGGAAATGTATGTTAGCCTTGGATCTCCAAGTTCTCTTTCTATCAGTCCGTCTTCCGTTTCTTCGTATACCGGAAGATCTGTCGCATAGTTTGGCTCATAAGTCTCTTCATCCATGAAGTTTAAAACTGACCTTATCTTTCTAAATATCAGGTCATCTTTTGAGTTGCGCTCTTCTATGCCTCTGATTATTTCCTTGAAACCGAGAATATCGATAAATGCAACAAATCGCTCATCCATTAACTCATCATTTTTTAGCATGTTGACCTCGAAATTCGCGCATTATTTGGATTCCTTAACTATATAATTTAAAATAAAAAATCTACTACTTCAGTAGCATCCGTCTCTACTTAACATGTGGCTGCAATCGGCCCTAAGCAGTCAGTCGGAAATGCCCACAAAACCATGGGCAACTCATCACAACTTTGAACGTCATCAAGATCGGCCAGCACTAAAGATAACGCCTTCAGCCCTACTTGAAATAGCAGGGCTATAGGTCTCACAAATTTCTCCTAGAAACTAATCAATTGTACAAACGAAATGGTAGGTCTTCAGCGACGGCTTGACCAGGTGTGCAGAGCCACTGCCACACTTGTTGTTGTGTTAGGCTTCCCTCGCACAATCGCAATAGAGCCTCACCCAAATCTCCGCTTTCAACTACGCTTAACCGGCCACAGGATGCAATTTGTTGTGGCACACTCGGATCTACTCCGGGATGGCAAAGAGTCACGCAAAAACAATCTCTAAAGCTATGAATTTCGGAGGCCGCTAAAATCTCTACCGCTTTATTGTAATCGACAAGCTTATCTCCCTCTTTTGATTTTAGCTCGACTACAACCGAAGGCGAATCGAAGAATTTGACTAGATAGTCGGGCGCGCCAGTTTTCGTCTTGTCATCTAATTTCTCAAATGCTACACCTAGCCGAACAAGCACCTGTTCGAACGCCACCTCAAACGCATCACCTTTTGCCTCATAGTAGTTCTCAATTAGAACCTTGCTGTCGCATCTGCTAGCTCGTTTTAGATGCCGAACAGACATTCGCTTCCTCTGGTCAACTTTCCAATCTCGACAAGCGTCTCTTACCCAATTTGCTTTAGCTTGCGCATTAGGCTTAGATTTTAGAAAAGCTAGAACTCTTGCTGAATTCGCCTCAGGACTGCCAAGCATAAGCAATTGCGGCGATGTAACTCCATGGTGTTTCAAGAGCAACATTTCATGCCTATAAAGCTTTAAAGCACTACCCGCCGCAGATACCCCTGTCATCCAGAGAATATCGTCCGGCAATCCCTCTTGGACTCTGTATGCTAATCTTCGAATGTAGCGCGTCAGCTTAGATATAGCGCGCAGCAAAGTATCATCCACTCTTAATTGTGGCGGACGAAGAACTGGCGGTACGCGCTTATCGGCGGCGGACATAGCTATCCCAGCTAAGCCCTGCAGGACCCAGGATAGGTTTCTGTTCATTTCTTTGACAGCGCCAGCACTCAGTGATTTAACTTCGCGCTCAATTGCCCTAATTTCAACGCCGCTAGTCCATTTCTGGCACAACCATGCCGCATTAGTAGGTACTGGATCAACTTGCCAAATTGATTCCATTAGGTCATCTGCGAGGTGCTGCGCATCATAAATAGGATCTTTCAACTGATAAGGCAGGAACCGAGTGGGTTTAACTCCATTTCTCGGACGAAACTCAGGGCTGGATAAGCATGCGGAAAAGATAAGCATCTCTAGCCTGGACTTTAGATCCGCCGATTCAAGATGCCCAATGAGCTCTGCCAAATAAAGTGATTTACTAGACAGAAAGTTAATTAAAAACACCCCGGTTTCAGGTAACAAACCACTGAACCCGACCGCTCGCCCCACTGGCGTAGGGCTTAAGTCCCCACCAGATGTTTCAACGACGAAGCCAGCATCAATCAACCCGGCCAGAGCAACACCGACTTTACTCGGCCACGTCTTAAATGCAGTTAAGTTGTTATCTTCTTCTCTTAACGCACTGAACGTTGTGCAAACAAGCTCTTCAAGCTCGTCTCTGTTGTTGCACAACCCTGAAGATATCAGTTGCAGTGAAAGCTGGCCGAACCTACCAGGCACAATTCGCGCTTTGATTTCAGGAAGCTGCTCTATTGATAGATAACTTGTAGCTAGTGCGCGTTGCGGCCCGGTACCAAAATATATTACACGCCCTTCTGCATGTTCAAACCCCATACGCCCGACCCGCCCGGACATGTTGTGAAACTCTGCGCTATCTATTGCGACATACTGCCTTTGCTGGCCGTCCCAACGTTCCCAATTAGCAAATACTGCTGCCCCTAGAGGAAAATTCACACCTGCTGCTAAAGTACTTGTAGCAAATACAACATCCAGCTTATTTTCTGACAAATAACGTTCCACTACTCCTCGTTCTTCGTCAGTCAAATCCGCATTATGACTCGCAACTCGGAGATCCAGTATCTTCGCTAGCATCGTGTTAGCTGAAGTTTCAGGCAAGGTATCAAACTCTAACGACATCTGTCCTTGCTTACCCTTGTGGTACGAAGCTACAAAAGCCTCAGCAAGATCATAAGTATCTTGCTTTTTCATGCAAAAAACTATGATTGGAAGCGGGGGATTATCTTGCTTAAGCAGATATGTTAAAGCTGAAATCGTTTCCGCTTTGACTCCAGCAGGCAATCGCTTGTCCGATTCCATCACATCAGGTTTCGCACTGCTTACAGAATAAATCTGATCGCCAATCCAGCATTCATACCGTAAATGTTTCTCGCGCTTTTGCTCGAAAATAAGCTGAACCCGCAGCCAGTTCGCTAAGTCCTGGGCGTCCTTGCCTTTTAAAACTGCTGACAATCCTACAAACTGTTTCCAACCCGCGTTCCGCATAAGTGTTAAAAGGACTTCAACATTTTGCCCGCGGTTTTCGTCTCCCATCAGCTGAATTTCATCGCACACGACAATCGTATTTTGCATGCTTTTCGGCACCCCAGATGCCGACAGTAACGCTAAATATTTTTCATATGTAGCAATTACCAGAGGAGCACTTAGAGGAGCCGCGGAATACTGTCCCGTGGCATCTTCGACGTAGTCTCCCGTGGCAATAACTATGGAAGCACCATCGCTCTCCAAATATCTGTCCAACAACAACGTTTTGAAGTCTTCAAACTTCTGCTTGGCCAGTGCGCGATGGGTCACCAGATAAACTGTTTTATTCCCAGCGAGCAGTCCTTCAGCAATAGCCCAGAGCCCAATTTGAGTCTTTCCCGTGGAGGTTGGGGAAACCACCAGCATGCTTTGTCCATGCGCCACGCCAGACTCCAACGCGAGGTACTGAACATCAGTGAGGGAAATCGCCCCCTCGGATCGGTAAACCAACCCATCGGCCACAGATGCGGACAGACCGTGTTCTACTGGAAAGGTATCCCTCATGCCTAGCAACTCCTGTCATGCGTTTGGGTGCAAGCGCCCAGAGCAATCTGGGCGCCGAGTGTCCGAATCCGGCAGAAGCATACGTAGCATTAAATGGCCACATTGACCATCCTACTAAGCGTCAGAGCGGCAGTCTGGGAAAAACAGGGCGGTAAAATGCATAGCCATATAATCTGTAACTACATAATTTTTAATAGAACTACACATGGATCATGTAGTGGAATCGCTTTTCCCGGCCACCACTTTAAATCGCTCCTAGTTTCTCAGAGACCGAATGACTGCTTCTGGCCGAAAGCCCCCCTTTCCACGCCAACCGGTCTACCATGGCCCCCCCGGCAGTGGTCCATGCGCTCCCGATCATTTTTTCTCAAGGTATCGCCATGTCCATCGACCAAATCTCCCTCCCAAAAGGCGTAGGTCCTCACGCTATCAAGCTCCTTGACGCCATCACCGGCGCTTCCACCCACGAAGAACTCAACCGCGCTGGCGGCAAGGCCGAAGGATTTGTGTTGGGCCTGGAATC
Source organism: Pseudomonas sp. 2995-3 (assembly GCF_002742565.1). NCBI lineage: Bacteria > Pseudomonadati > Pseudomonadota > Gammaproteobacteria > Pseudomonadales > Pseudomonadaceae > Pseudomonas > Pseudomonas sp. 2995-3. Next base: position 558,257 of record NZ_LJSB01000176.1, read on the forward strand.
CACCAAAGCCATCAAAAGCCAGATCGCCGAATCCTTGTATGTGGCTTACGACGATGCGGCGAGCAACCGTGCGGGTGAGTTGAAGGGTTAAGCACCCGGCAATGCAGGACGCTGCGCGCGCAGGGAGTTAGACTGGGCGCCTTTTATTGCTCAGGATGAGGCTGTCATGTTCAAGGTTGCTCTCGCGTCACTGCTGCTGGCGTGTGCCTTCGGCGCTCAAGCTGATACGACTGTTGATGTGTCGAAGATTTACGGCAACATCAAGTTCGTCAGTAGCTTCCCGGACTATAAGGTCAAGGTGGTAAACAGTTTCCCTGACCTTAAGGTAAAACAGGTGAGCAGTTTTCCCGACTCGGCCGGCAAGTGGAAAACAGTCGAGAGCTTCCCCGACTACAAGATCCAGATTGTTGACTCCTTTCCAGACTTCACTATTCAGTACGTTGATTCGTTCCCTGGGGTTAATTGAAGGCAGCGCCATCAGCGGCGCTGCCTTGGGCTGTTTATCAGCCAGGGCAAGGTGCTTCACGGTCGAGCAATTTGGCCGTGAGCAGCACGCCCAGTTCGCTCAGTTGGTGGATGGCCAGGGCGACGTCGCGGTGTTTGCCGCACAGGTCTTCGGACAGGTCGAGCAGTAGTGTGCTGACGCTGGTGAAGGTTTCGTAGCTGTTGGTGATGAGGGTTTCGGTGTTGGCGTCGGGGACGACGGTGAAGAGGGTGGTTGAGTCAGTTTTTGCTTGAGTCATAACGATATCCTGGTTTTGGCCGCCATCTTTTCGCTACTAAACGAAAAGGTGGCAGCTGTGCGCAGGTTAGTAGACCGGTGGATATCAAAGCCGGCGCGCCCGAGGACGCCCTACGCACAGCCACCATCAAGCACAGACGCAATGTCTGATTGATGAAGCTCATGCACTTTTCAATACCCAACTCAGGCTACTAAACCCGATCACTGAACATTCAGCGACCGAGCCACCTTAGAGACGGCCACCTCAGCACACAAGCCGGCGGATTCTGACGCACGCGTAGGCAATGGAGCAAGGTGGTGCGGGCTTGTTCACCATTCCCTGTGGTTAGGAAACTCCCTTGTGGCGAGCAGGCTTGCCCTGCGTTGGGCTGCGAAGCGGCCCCAAAAGCGGCGAACGGGTTTCTCTTTTGGACCGCGGTGGCTGGGTTGGGAGCGCTGCGCACTCCAGCGCAGGGCAAGCCTGCTCGCCACAACGAACCCGCTTTCCACAACAGTACTGCTCACCACTTAGAACGCCTGGTTCACCCCAACCCCACGCATGATCGAAAACCGTGGGTCGATCAGCTTCAGCGTTTGCTCACCCTTCAAGCGGCCCACCACCACGGTGTAGGTCTTGGGCACTTCGGAGAGGTTTTCCGGGTTGCGGGCCAGTTTTTCAATCGCCGGGGTGTTGGCCCAGTCGGCGATGGTTTTCTGGCGAATGTCCACGGTCACCACCCAGGATTTATCCACGGCAGCGCCCATCGGGTTGGGGTTGGCGGCGATGTTCTGGATCTTGGCGATTTCATAGCCCTGGGCGTAGCAGAACCCGGACTCTTGCTGCACATAGGCGGCGCGGCCGTTGTCGGTGAGGCTGTAGGTGTTGGCGCTTTTGGCCAGCAGGCCGGCGTCGGTCAGGGCGTCGAAGGCCGGCTGGTTGGCGCTGGAGGTGCCGCTCATGACGCCCTCACCCAAGGTCACCGGGAAGCGGTTGAACATCGCCGCCTTCACGCAGGACGCGCCTTCCAGCCGGGGTTGCAGCGCGGCTTGAATGTCGGTGTCCGACGGGCTGTCGCTGCAGGCGGTGAGCAGCAGGGCGCTGGCGGTGATGAGGGCCATTTCTCTGATTCGCATCGTTTTATCCTTGACGATTGGTGGCGGGCGGGCAAAGTGTATAGAAACATTGCTGTCACGAACCCCTCCCCGCCGTCGTGTAGGTTCGGTGACTTGAGCCACCCTGAACACACAAGGATTAAACATGACATTGACCGTCAACACCCTGCTCGAGCTGGCCATGGCCAACCCCATCAACGCCGAAATCACCGCACGCCTGCCCGACCTCGGTGTGGAGCAGTGCATGCTCACGGCGGGCTGCCTGTTCCAGGCCGTCTGGAACCATCAGTCAAACTTGCCTGCGGCTCAGGGCGTAAAGGACTACGACGTCTTTTACTTCGACACGGACTTGTCCTACGAAGCGGAGGACAAAGTGATCCGCGCCGCCGCGCGGTTGTTTGAGGATTTGGGCGTTAACGTCGAGGTCAAGAACCAGGCTCGGGTGCACCTTTGGTACAGCGAGCGCTTTGGTCGGCCTTATCCACAGCTGCACTCGGCTAAACAGGGCGTGGACCGTTACCTGGTGGCCGGCACGTGCATCGGGCTGGAGATCGACACGGGCGAGGTGTATGCGCCCTATGGGTTAGCGGATGTGGAGCAGGGCGTGTTGCGGATTAACCCGCTGCACCGCGAGCCTGAGTTGTTCGCCGCCAAGGCCCGCAGTTATCAGGCGCGCTGGCCTTGGCTCACGATCGTGGCGCCTGAGGTTATGCCGGGCCGAGGCTGAGCAGCCATCCGACCCCGGCGCTGCCCAGCACCACCAGCCACGGGGGTAATTTCCACACCATCAACGCCACCAGGGCAATCAGGGCCAGACCGAAGTCCCGGGCGCTGAAGATGGCGCTGGTCCACACCGGTTGGTACAGCGCTGCCAGCAACAGGCCAACCACTGCAGCATTCACGCCCGCGAGGGCCGCTTGGGTGCGCGGGCTGCGGCGCAGGCGTTCCCAGAAGGGCATTGCGCCCATCACCAGCAAAAACGAGGGCGCAAAGATCGCCAGCAAGCAGAGCAAACCCCCAGGCCAACCGGTGGGGGGCTGTTGCATCGACGCGCCAAGGAATGCGGCGAAGGTGAACAGGGGACCGGGCATGGCTTGCGCCGCCCCGTAGCCGGCCAGGAATACGTCGTTGCTCACCCAGAGTGTCGGCACGACCTCCGCTTGCAATAGCGGCAGTACCACGTGGCCGCCACCGAACACGAGTGCACCGGTGCGGTAGAACGCGTCGATCATGGCCACGTCTTGGCGGGTTGTGAACTGCGCCAGCAGCGGCAGGCCCGCCAGTAATATCAGGAACAACGCCAGCCACATTGCCCCGGTTCGACGGCTGAGGGTGATGGGCAGCGCGTCGTGGGTGGTCGGCGGCGGGGTATTGAGCCAGAGCAGGCCGGCCAGTGCCGCTGCGGCTATAACACCCACCTGGCCCCAGGCCGAGGTTTGCAGCAGGGCTATGCAGGCGGCGATCAGCATCACAGTGATGCGCGTTGCGTCGGTGCACAGGTTGCGCGCCATGCCCCACACGGCTTGCGCGACGACGGCGACCGCCACGACTTTAAGGCCGTGCAGCACGCCGGACGGGATGGCCGCGCTGTGTTGGGCAATACCCATTGCAAACAGGATCAGCACCACGGCCGACGGCAGGGTAAACCCCAGCCACGCCGCCAGCGCGCCGCCGTAGCCCGCCCGTGACAGACCCAGCGCAATGCCCACCTGGCTGCTGGCCGGGCCGGGGAGGAATTGGCACAGTGCTACAAGGTCCGCATAAGTGCGCTCACTCAGCCAGCGCCGCCGGGTGACGAACTCGTCGCGAAAGTAACCCAGATGCGCCACCGGACCACCGAATGACGTGAGCCCAAGGCGCAGGAAAATCAGGAATACCGACCAGGGGCTGGCGCGGTGGTCAACAGTGGAGAGGTTCAAGGCGCAGCATCCCAATGACGGCAAACGGATTAAGGCGTAGAGGCACCCTAGTCGATTTTGATGACGCGAAGAAGAGGCGCTGGTTTGTGCAAATTGCCGCGCTGGATGGAATTTATGCCCGTGTGTTTGAGTCATTGAAATGGCAGGGAACAAGGCCTCCCACCCATCACCGCTGATTTCAGCCCAGGACAGCCCATGATCTTCCTTATTTTCCTCATCGCCTGCGGCGCCGCCGCCAGTACCGGCATCATTTTCAAGCCCGGCCAGTGGTACGAAACCCTGGTCAAGCCCGGCTTCACTCCACCCAATTGGCTGTTTCCGGTGGCCTGGACGGTCATCTACCTGCTGCTCGCCTGGGCGGGCTATCGCCTGACGATGATTCCTGGCAGCCAATTGGCCCTGGGCCTGTGGGCGGCGCAGATTGCGCTAAACACGCTGTGGACGCCGGTGTTTTTCGGCGCGCATAACATCGTGGCCGGGATGGTGGTGATTGTGCTGTTGTGGCTGGTGGTGGCGGCGTTGGTGGTGATGGCGTTGCGGTTGGATTTGATCACCGGCTTGATCCTGTTCCCGTACCTGGCGTGGCTGAGCGTAGCGGCGGCGTTGAATTTCTCGATTTTGCGTAATAACCGCTGATGGCTCATAAACGCTGGCCCGCGAGCGAGGCTGAATTAGTCCAGATGCGCCAGTTCAATAAAAAGCTGGCCTGGCTGCCGCGTTTTAAAATCCGCAATCGCGTCACGCCGCGTTTGATCCAGGCGTTGCTGCGAGTCAGTCAAAAGGTCAAGAAAGCGCCTGCGGCTGAAACCCGCCGAGTGGCCGGTGTGCCCGTGCGTATCCTGCGGCCCGAGGGGAAAACCAACGGCGTGGTGCTGGATATCCACGGCGGCGGCTGGGTGACCGGCAATGCACAGATGGATGACGACCTCAACCTGGGCATGGTGCAGGCGTGCGGCGTGGCAGTGGTGTCGGTGGATTATCGGCTGGCGGTGGACACGCCGGTTGAGGGGTTGATGGAGGACTGCCTGAATGCCGCGCGCTGGTTGCTCAGCAGTGATGAGTTTGCCGACTTGCCGGTGTTCGTCGTGGGTGAGTCTGCCGGTGGGCATTTGGCGGCGGCAACCTTGCTGGCGCTTAAGCAATGGCCGGACCTGCTCAAACGCGTAAACGGCGCGGTGCTGTACTACGGCGTATACGACTTGACCGGCACACCGAGCGTGCGCACGGCGGGGCCCGAGACGTTGTTGTTGGACGGACCGGGCATGGTCGAAGCGCTGCGCATGCTCACGCCGGGCTTGAGTGATGAGCAACGTCGGCAGCCGCCGTTGTCACCGTTGTTTGGCGACTTTACAGGGCTGCCACCTGCGTTGATGTTTGTTGGGGAGCTGGACCCGCTCAAAGACGACACCCTGCTGATTGCCGAGCGCTGGGGCATAGCGGCAGAGGTACAAGCCCATCTGTTACCGGAATCTGCCCATGGGTTTATTCATTTTCCGGTGGCGATGGCGGATGACGTTCTTGCTTACAGTCGGCGGTGGATATCGGCGAGAATCCAGTCGGTACTCGCTTGTAGTGGTTAGCCATTCACCTGCACCCCGCGTAACCTCTGACACCCTGGTTTCCAGATTCCCGCAAGGACGCACACGTGACCATTTCCCATGCAGTTGTAGGGCTATCGGCATTTTTGCTGGTGGCAGGTGTTCAAGCCGCCGAATACAACTTCTCGTTTGATGTGCCCTACGGGCAGTACGAGCGGCAATTCAAAATGAAGACCCCAGGTGACGGCACGTTGAGCTGCACGGTGTTCATCGAAAAAGAGTACCGGGGCGAGAAGTGGGTGCCGGCAGTGATTCTGGCGGCTGCCGAAGACGATGCCGAAGACGACACGCTGTTTCTGTCCAGTTCGACCGAGCCCAACGGCGGGCCGCGCACGTTCCACCTGCGCACGTTCAACCAGGCGAAGCCGGTCCTCGACAAGACGCTGTGGGAGGCCCCGGATGAGAAGGGCGTGTATAAGATGGCCGTGTCGTGGTATGCCAATGGCGCCATCGGTTATCAGTACGGCATCTACGCGAGTTGGCAAGAGAAGCAGTTCGTCGAGAAGCCAGGCTTTTCCACGCGCCATGTCAGCGTCCATGTGTCGGGCGTGAAGGGCTCTGCTTTGTGCTACGTGCATACCAAGTGACACGGAGCGATCGAGATTGTATGGCACAACGCCTGACCATTCGGACGGTCACTGCCGCCGACCTCCCGCAAGTGCTGGCCTTTGTTCTGCAGGCCCGTGCCGAGCTTTTCCCCAAGCTCAGCGCCACGGGCCTGCCGGATGACTTGGCGCGATTTGAGGCCGTTTACCTTAGGGGGGACGGCCTGTTTTTGCTGGCCTGTGTTGAAGATCAAATCGTGGCTGCCGTCGGCTATCTGCCGTATGACGGGCGCTTCCCGCAGTTGAGTTACCAGTGCCGCAAGGTCGTCGAAGTGGTGCGCCTGTTCGTGCTGCCGGCGTTTCGCCGTTTTGGTCTGGCAGGGGAGTTGTATCGCGCATTGGAGGCTAAGGCACAGGCGGATGGGGTAGAGGTGGTTTACCTGCACACCCATCCGTTTTTGCCGGGTGCGATTGATTTTTGGCGGCGGCAGGGGTTTGAGGTGATCGACGTCGAAGCCGACCCGGTGTGGCAGACCACGCATATGCAGCGGTATTTATAGATCAAGGTGGGAGCTGGCTTGCCTGCGATAGCCATAGAACGGTTAGAAGTCTGTCGCAAGTGGACTGTTGTGGCGAGCAGGCTTGCCCTGCGTTGGGCTGCGAAGCGGCCCCAAACCCAGACGCTGAGTACTTTCAGGAAAATTGCAGTGCCTTTACTGGGGCTGCTTCGCAGCCCAACGCAGGACAAGCCTGCTCGCCACAGGAGAAATGGGATGCCTCTAAAAGTTGTGTAGATACCTATGCTGCGATAGCGGTGTGTCAGCCCCAGCTATGGCACTGATCCGCCGCCATCGCAGGCAAGCCAGCTCCCACCTTTGCGCGGTGTGCAGTCCATTAAATGGGGCGTAACCGCAGGATTTGCGCGCCGTCGAACGGGTCCGTGAGGTAATGCGCCTGCACCCCGAATGTTTCCTGTAGCCGCTGCGGCGTCAGCACCTCCAGCGGTTTGCCCAATGCCACCAGGCAGCCGCGATCCAGTATCGCCAAACGATCACAGGTCAGCGCCTGGTTCAGGTCATGCAGCGCAATCAGCGTGGTCACCGGCAGCGCCTGCACACCTTTCAAAATCGCCAGTTGATGTTGGATATCCAGGTGATTGGTCGGCTCATCCAGCAACAAGATCTGCGGTCGTTGCGCCAATGCGCGGGCGATGTGCACGCGTTGGCGTTCGCCGCCAGAGAGGCTGCGCCAGGCGCGTTGGCTCAGGTGGGTGGCATCGACGTCGTGCAGCGCCTGGCGCACGATGGCATCGTCTTCGGCAGACCACGGGCTCAGCGCCGACAGCCAGGGCGTGCGGCCCAGCGCCACGGCATCGAACACGCGGATGGCATCGTCGGTATCAGCCTGCTGCTCCACCACCGCCAGGTGTTGCGCAACAAGGCGGCGGGGCAGTTTGGTCAGGCGCTGGCCGCCCAGTGACACCTCGCCGGACGCAGGCACACGCAAACCGGCGAGCAATTTAAGCAGGGTGGATTTGCCCGAGCCGTTCGGCCCGACAATGCCCAAGGTTTCACCTGGCTGAACTTCAAGATCAATGTCGCGCAGCAAATGCGCTTCACGCACCTTGAAGCCCAGGCCGGTGCAACTGAGTACCGTCATCGCGCATTCCTCCGGCCAATCAGGATCAATGCAAAGACTGGCGCGCCGACCAAGGCAGTGACCACACCGACGGGAATCACCTGGCCTTTGATCAAGGTGCGCGACAGCACATCAGCAGCGATCAGAAACAACGCGCCACCCAGCGCACTGGCGGGCAGCAACCGCGAATGCCCGGTGCCTAGCAGCAGGCGCACGGCGTGGGGAATCACCAGCCCGACAAAACCGATGGAGCCGACAATCGACACCATCACCGCCGTCACCAGCGCCGCGCAACCGACAAGCACAAATTGCACACGGCGCACTGGAATACCCAACGAAGCCGCCGAGTCGGTGCCAAAGGTAAACGCATCCAGCGCACGCCGATGCCACAAGCACACCGCCAGGCCTGCGACCGCCACCGGCACCGCCAGCCACACCGACGGCCAGCGCACGCCGCTGAGGTTGCCCAGCAGCCAGAACATGATGCCGCGCGCCTGTTCGGAACTGGCGGACTTGGTGATCAGGAACGCGGTGAGGGCATTGAACAGCTGCGAACCGGCGATGCCGGCGAGGATGATCTGGCCGGTGCCGCTGGTTGAGCCGCTGGCCCGTGCCAATAGAATCACCAACGCAAACGCCGCCATCGCGCCGACAAACGCGCCCGCCGACAGCGAAATCAGCCCGCCGCCCACGCCCATCAATGCCACCAACACTGCACCGGTCGAGGCGCCCGCGCTGATGCCCAGCAGGTACGGATCGGCCAATGGGTTGCGCAGCAGCGACTGCAGGATCACCCCGCAGGTGGCCAGCCCGGCGCCACACGCGGCGGCAACCAGCGCCCGTGTCAGGCGGTAGTTCCACACCACGCCTTCATCGATCGGGTCGAGCACGTAACCGGCCGCCCAGAGTTTGTTGGCCAGCACCTGCAAGACCACTTGCGGTTCGATGGCGGTTTCGCCGATGGCGGTGCCGGCGAGCACGGCCATCAGCAACACGGCGAGGGCGAGTAGGGTTCGCATCATTTCGACAGGTCGTAGCCGTCGATGGCACCGGCCAGTTGTTCCAGGCCATCGAACATGCGCAGGCTGGCCTGCAACGCCAGGGCATCAATAATGAGGATGCGGTTGTTTTTCACCGCGTCCATGTTGCGGGTCACCGGGTCGCTGCGCAGGAAGGCGAGTTTCTTTTCATGGTCGTCGGCCGGGTAGCGACGGCGGTCCATGCGCGCGATCACCAGGAAGGTCGGGTTGGCCTTGGCGATGGTCTCCCAACCGACGGCGGGCCATTCTTCGTCGGACTGCACCACGTTGTGCAGGCCGAGGGTTTGCAGCATCAATTCGGGAATGCCCTTGTGGCCGGCCACATACGGGTCGGCGGCCATTTCGCTGCTGGAAAACCACACCAGTGCGCTGGCGTGCTTGAGGCCCTTACCTTGGGCGGTGGCGACCGACTTGGCCAGGCGGGCCTTGAGTTCGTCATTCAACTGTTGGCCGCGCGCTTGCACGTCGAAAATCTCAGCCAACTGGCTGATGCTTTTATAAATCGTGTCGATGCGAAACGGCTCCAGCCGCGTGCCATCGGCGCCCACCAGGTTGTCCTTGCTTTCGCAGTCGGAGGGCAGCACGTAGGTGGGAATCTTCAGTTCGTGGAATTGCTCGCGGGTACCGACCACGCCTTGCGGGCCGACCACCCATTCCAGCTCGGCGGCCACCAGTTGTGGGCGTTTGGCGATCACAGCTTCGAAGCTCGGCTCGTTGTCGGCCAGGCGCTCGATCTTGTCGTTTTGCGCTTTGAACTGCGGTAATACGCTGTTGAACCACAGCGAAGTGCCGACCACTTTGTCCGCTACGCCCAGAGCGTAAAGCATCTCGGTGGCGGCCTGGCCGATGGTCACGCTGCGTGCCGGGGCTTGTTGGAAGGTGACGCTGCTGCCGCAGTTTTCCACCGTGAGCGGGTAGTGAGTCGGCGTGGCGTGGGCCAGGGCACAAAAGCCCAGGCCGGTGATCAGGGCGCAAACGCGTAGCAGCATGGGGCAATCTCCGAGTGAACCGTACGGGAAACAGGGCAGGTACGGCTCGGAAACACACCTTTGAACGCTGCAGGTTTGCAGGGCGCGGATGTCCTTCCCGGACACCCCGCCGGTGAGTGATAACGCTGGGCCGGCAGGTCTCCTGACTGATGCGTCGTCGCCTCGCTCCGGCCTTCCCGGACGTGGTCCAGTGGCAATGGGGAGCAGGCTCGGCACCTACAGTTGCGGGGGCAGTTTCGATTGGCGCGATGGGCCGCGCTTCGAATTCCCTATTAGTCCCGTTTGGGAACCGGCGCAGTATGGTAGTCGATTGCGGGGTGCGGGGGGAATTGGCGCCATTCCTGCGAAGAATAAGAGCTATGCCTTGGGCCTGCCTACTGCTCGCCGGTTCAGTTGGGGACGCCTGCGCTTTTGAAGGCCTGGAGAAGGTGACCATGCCTACCAACCGAGTAACGCGCGAGCAAGTGCTGGAAGCGAGTAAAGGCAAGCTGCAAAAGCAGTGGGCAACGTGACGGTCGACTAATCGATAAGCACCGCAGATCAAAGGTGGGAGCTGGCTTGCCTGCGATGGCAGTGGGTCAGCCAAGGAGTTGTCACTGATGCACCGCTATCGCAGCATAGGTATCTACACAACTTTTTAAAGCAGCCTATTTCTCCTGTGGTGTCTGGGTTTGGGGCCGCTTCGCGGCCCAACGCAGGACAAGCCTGCTCGCCACAACAGCCCACTGGCCACTAACCGGTTGTGTAGATACCTATGGCTATCGCAGGCAAGCCAGCTCCCACAGTTGAAGGGTGTTGCCGGTTTTATTTGCGATCCAGCCACACGGTCTGTGCGTTGCAGAATTCACGCACACCAAAGTGAGACAATTCCCGCCCGAACCCACTCTTTTTCACGCCGCCAAACGCCACGCGTGGGTCTGACACGCTGAACGAGTTGACGAATACTGCGCCGGTTTCCAGTTGGTTGGTGATATCCCGTGCCTTCGCCGAGTCGGTGGTGAAGACACTGGCGGTCAAGCCGAACTCGCTGTCGTTGGCCAGGGCCACGGCGTGGTCAGCATCGCGGGCTGTGATGATCGAGGCCACGGGGCCGAACAGTTCCTGTTTGAACGAGGTCATCTGGTCGGTGACGTTGGCCAGTACGGTCGGCTCATAGTAGTTGCCGGCGCCGGGCACTTTATTGCCGCCCAGCAGCAGGGTCGCGCCTTCTTCCAGGGTGGCTTGGACTTGGCCATGCAGCTCGTCGCGCAGGTCGAAACGGGCCATCGGGCCGACGTAAGTGTGGGTCGAGGTCGGGTCGCCCATTACCAGCGCGCGGCTGGCCTCAAGGAATTTGGCTGTGAAAGCTTCCACCACACCTGCTTCGATGATCAGGCGCTTGGCGGCGGCGCAGACCTGGCCGCTGTTCTGGAAGCGCCCGATCACGGCGGCCTGCACGGCGGCATCAAGGTCGGCGTCGTTAAGCACGATAAACGGGTCGGAGCCGCCCAATTCCAGCACGCATTTTTTCAGCGCTGCACCGGCCTGGGAGCCGATGGCGATACCGGCGCGCACGCTGCCAGTGAGGGTGACGGCGGCGATGCGTGGGTCGGCGATGGCCTTGGATACGCCCTCGTTGGTGACGTTGACCACTTCAAAAATGCCTTGGGCGAAACCGGCTTTCTGGAACGCTTGCTGGATCAGGTAGGCGCTGCCCATCACATTTGGCGCGTGTTTGAGCACGTAGGTGTTACCGGCCAGCAAGGTCGGCACGGCGCCGCGCAGTACTTGCCACACCGGGAAGTTCCACGGCATGACGGCGAAGATCAGGCCCAGCGGACGATATTCGATCTGCGCGCTGCCGTTGTCCACCAGGGTCGGTTCCGGTACGAGCATGGCTGGGCCTTGGGCGGCGTACCACTCGCTGAGCTGTGCACATTTTTCGATTTCGGCGCGGGCCTGGGCGATGGGTTTGCCCATTTCCAGGGTGATCATCTGGGCCATGTCTTCGGCTTGCTCGCGCAATGCACCGGCCAGGGCCAGCAGCAGTTCAGCGCGTTGGCTCACCGGCTGGCGGCGCCAGCTGCGGAAAGCGTCAGTGGCGCGGTCTAGGGCGGCGTCCAGTTGCGCCGCGGTTTCGTAGGGGTAGCTGGCGACCGTTTCGCCATTGGCGGGGTTGATCGACAAGGCGTGGGTCTGGTGAGTAATAGCGTTCATGGCACCGTCCGGCTGAATGAGTGGAATGGGGTCAGCCTACGGGGATGCATGTTTTCTGGAAACTGAATAATATTAAGTGATACGTTCTCGAATTGAGAATGGATGTTGGATTTTGGACGCGGAGCGTCCTTGGCGGCATTCCCGCGCAGAGCGTGGGAACGATCACATACGTTCACGATTGGAGAATGACTTGGATCTGGTGCAGCTGGAAATCTTCAAGGCCGTTGCCGAGCAAGGCAGCATCAGCGCCGCCGCGCACTTGATTCATCGCGTGCCGTCGAACCTGACCACACGCATCAAGCAACTGGAGCAGGATTTGGGCGTGGAGTTGTTTATCCGTGAGAAAAGCCGCCTGCGCCTGTCACCAGCCGGCTGGAATTTCCTCGGTTATGCGCGGCGCATTCTTGATTTGGTGCAGGAGGCCCGCGCAACCGTGGCCGGGGAGGAGCCTCAGGGCGCGTTTGCGCTTGGCTCGCTGGAGAGTACGGCGGCTGTACGCATTCCGGCGCTATTGGCGGCGTATAACCAGAAACACACCAAGGTTGAGCTGGACCTGAGCACCGGGCCGTCGGGCACGATGATCGAGGGCGTGCTGTCGGGGCGCCTGGCGGCGGCGTTTGTCGATGGGCCGGTGCTGCATGCCACGCTGGAAGGCGTGGCGGTGTTTGAAGAGGAGATGGTGGTGATTGCGCCGCTGCACCATGCGCCGATCACGCGGGGCCAGGATGTGGCGGGGGGGAACATCTACACCTTTCGCTCCAATTGTTCCTATCGCCATCACTTCGAACGCTGGTTTTCACAGGATGGCGCGGTGCCGGGCAAGATTTTCGAAATGGAGTCGTACCACGGCATGCTCGCCTGCGTCAGTGCCGGTGCCGGCCTGGCGCTGATGCCGCGCAGCATGCTGGAGAGCATGCCGGGGTTTACGGCGGTGAGTGTGTGGCCGTTGACCGACGCGTTCCGCCTCCTCAATACCTGGCTGATCTGGCGCCGGGGTACGGTGTCGCAGAGTTTGAACAGCTTTGTGAAGTTGCTGGAGGAACGCGGTCTGCAGGCGAAGTAGAACCAGTGTGGGAGCAGGCAAGCCAGCTCCCACATTGTGATCGTGTTTTTAACCGCCAAATTGCAGGGTGCCCATGGCCAGCTTGGCCATCAGTGCCGTGGCGCCCAACTGCACCAGCCACAAGGCCAACCCACCCAGAAACACACCCAGCGCCACTTGCAGCACCAGACTTTTCTGGCGCTTGGCTTGTGGGGCACGGGGTGTGTAGTCGTGCAGTTCGTCGCGGTCGGCGCGCAGGTCCAGGTCGTCGTTTCTCATAAGGCTCTCACAGCTAAGGGGCAGTCGGTCTTCAGTCTAGTGGCTTGGCCAATAAAAAGGGGGAAGCCATTGGCTTCCCCCTTCGTATGACGCTGGCAGGTTTATAGAACCTGAACAATCGCTTTAGTGACCGCACCAATGTTCGACTGGTTCAGCGCGGCCACGCAGATGCGGCCGGTGTCGAGCGCGTAGATACCAAACTCGGTGCGCAGGCGGGTGACTTGCTCAACGGTCAGGCCGGAGTAGGAGAACATCCCACGCTGGCGGCCGACGAAGCTGAAGTCGTGGCCCGGTGCAGCCTTGGCCAGTTCGGCGACCATCTGCTCGCGCATGCCGCGGATGCGCAGGCGCATCTCGGCCAGTTCCGCTTCCCATTGGGCGCGCAGCTCAGGGTTGTTCAGCACGGCCGCCACGATCGCCGCGCCGTGGGTCGGCGGGTTGGAGTAGTTGGTGCGGATAACGCGTTTGACCTGGGACAGGATGCGCGCGCTTTCTTCCTTGGATTCGCTGACGATCGACAGCGCGCCCACGCGTTCGCCGTACAGCGAGAACGACTTGGAGAACGAGCTGGAGACAAAGAAGGTCAGGCCCGATTCAGCAAACAGGCGCACAGCAGCGGCGTCTTCGTGGATGCCATCGCCAAAGCCCTGGTAGGCCATGTCGAGGAACGGCACCAGGTTCTTGGCCTTGATCACGTCCAGCACGTTTTGCCAGTCGGCCGGGCTCAGGTCAACGCCGGTCGGGTTGTGGCAGCAGGCGTGCAGCACCACGATGGACTGTGGCGGCAGGGCGTTGAGGTCTTCGAGCAGGCCGGCACGGTTGACGTCGTGGGTGGCGGCGTCGTAGTAGCGGTAGGTCTGCACCGGGAAGCCGGCTTTTTCGAACAGTGCCTGGTGGTTTTCCCAGCTCGGGTCGCTGATAGCGACGACGGCGTTGGGCAGCAGTTGCTTGAGGAAGTCCGCGCCGATTTTAAGCGCGCCGGTGCCGCCGACCGCTTGGGCGGTGATCACGCGGCCGGCGCTCAGCAGTGGCGACTCAGCGCCGAACAGCAGCTTTTGCACAGCCTGGTCGTACGCCACGATACCGTCGATCGGCAGGTAGCCACGGGCGGCGTGTTGCGCCACGCGAATGGCTTCCGCTTCGGCAACGGCACGCAAGAGTGGAATCTTCCCCTCCTCGTTGCAGTAAACGCCCACGCCAAGGTTGACCTTGGTGGTTCGTGTATCGGCGTTAAATGCTTCGTTGAGGCCCAGGATTGGATCGCGTGGTGCCATTTCGACAGCGGAGAACAGGCTCATTTTTGCGGCAGCTCTATGGGGGAATGGAGGGACGTGTCGCGCTCCAGCCGAATGCACTAGAGCGGTGCACAAACGGGGAGCTAGTATAGAGGCCATCCAGGCTCAGGGCGACAACCGAAACGGCTTTTAAGCCAAGTTTTTCGGTTTATTTGCCCACCGTTAGTCTTATTGCAATATTGATCAGCGACGGCAGGTAGGACGATTGCCTTGAAACCCGTCACATTCGCCACCACTTCTACAGCTATCATGGTTTTTTCCTGCAACCTGCGAAGACTATTCGCGGGTTGCTGAGCTATTTCGTCCCTGGCGGTTTCGAGTCTGGGGTGACTTCACGAGGTACGTTATGTCGGATTTCCAGCTCGTCACCCGTTTTGAACCCGCCGGCGACCAGCCCGAAGCCATTCGCCAGATGGTCGAAGGCATCGAAGCCGGCCTTGCGCACCAGACGCTGCTCGGGGTGACCGGTTCAGGCAAGACCTTCAGCATCGCCAACGTGATCGCGCAGATCAACCGCCCGACTCTGGTGCTGGCGCCGAACAAAACCCTGGCCGCGCAGTTGTACGGTGAGTTCAAGGCGTTCTTTCCGAACAACGCGGTGGAGTACTTCGTCTCCTACTACGACTACTACCAGCCCGAAGCCTATGTGCCGTCGTCCGACACCTTTATCGAGAAGGATGCGTCGATCAACGACCATATCGAGCAGATGCGGTTGTCGGCGACCAAGGCGTTGCTGGAGCGCAAGGACGCAATCATCGTCACCACGGTGTCGTGCATCTACGGCCTGGGCAGCCCGGAAACCTATTTGAAAATGGTGCTGCACGTCGATCGCGGCGACAAACTCGACCAGCGCGAACTGCTGCGCCGCCTGACAAGCCTTCAGTACACCCGCAACGACATGGATTTTGCCCGTGCCACCTTCCGTGTGCGTGGCGATGTGATCGACATTTACCCGGCCGAATCCGACCTGGAAGCGATCCGCATTGAGCTGTTCGACGATGAAGTCGAGAGCCTGTCGGCCTTCGACCCGTTGACCGGCGAGGTGATCCGCAAACTGCCGCGCTTCACCTTCTATCCGAAAAGCCACTACGTGACGCCGCGTGAAACCCTGATGGGGGCGATCGAAGGCATCAAGGCCGAACTGGTAGAGCGTCTGGAATACCTGCGCGCCAACAACAAGCTGGTGGAAGCCCAGCGCCTGGAGCAGCGCACCCGCTTCGATTTGGAGATGATCCTGGAGCTGGGCTACTGCAACGGCATCGAAAACTACTCGCGCTACCTGTCGGGGCGCGAAGCCGGCGCCGCGCCGCCGACGCTCTATGATTATTTGCCCGACGACGCGCTGCTGGTGATCGACGAATCCCACGTCAGCGTGCCGCAGGTCGGCGCCATGTATAAGGGCGACCGTTCGCGTAAAGAGACGTTGGTGGAATACGGCTTCCGTCTGCCATCGGCACTGGATAACCGGCCGATGCGTTTTGACGAGTGGGAGGCCATCAGCCCGCAGACCATCTTCGTGTCTGCAACCCCAGGCAACTATGAAGCCGAACATGCCGGCCGTGTGATTGAGCAGTTGGTGCGGCCGACCGGGCTGGTGGACCCGCAGATTGAAATCCGCCCGGCGCTGACCCAGGTCGATGATTTGCTCTCGGAAATCACCAAGCGCGTGGCCCTGGAAGAGCGCGTGCTGGTCACCACGCTGACCAAGCGCATGTCCGAAGACTTGACCGATTACCTGGCCGACCACGGCGTTCGCGTGCGTTATTTGCACTCGGACATCGACACCGTGGAGCGTGTAGAGATCATCCGCGACCTGCGCCTGGGTGTGTTTGATGTGCTGGTGGGCATCAACTTGCTGCGCGAAGGCCTGGACATGCCGGAGGTTTCGCTGGTGGCGATTCTGGATGCGGACAAGGAAGGCTTCCTGCGTTCCGAGCGCTCGTTGATCCAGACCATTGGCCGTGCCGCGCGTAACCTCAATGGCCGGGCGATTCTGTATGCCGACCGCATCACCGGCTCCATGGAACGGGCGATTGGCGAGACCGAGCGCCGTCGTGACAAGCAGATTGCGTTTAACCTGGAGCATGGCATCACCCCCAAAGGGGTGTTCAAGGACGTCGCCGACATCATGGAAGGCGCCACTGTGCCGGGTTCGCGCAGCAAGAAGCGCAAGGGCATGGCCAAGGCGGCCGAGGAGAGCGCCAAGTACGAGAACGAACTGCGCTCGCCGAGTGAGATCACCAAGCGGATTCGGCAGTTGGAAGAGAAGATGTACCAGTTGGCGCGCGATCTTGAGTTTGAGGCGGCGGCGCAGACACGGGATGAGATCGGCAAGTTGCGTGAGCGCCTGTTGGCTGTTTGATTTTTCGCTGGCCGGTCTGGCCTCATCGCGGGCAAGCCCGGCTCCCACAGTTGATGTGTGAACACAGTCAAAATGTGGGAGCTGGCTTGCCTGCGATAGCGACACCTCGGTCTGCCAGAACCCCCCGCGCTGGTGTTACCATTCGCCCCTTGTTTCAATTTTCAGTTTTATCGCCCATTCGAGACCTGCCATGACCACCGTCCGCACGCGCATTGCGCCATCGCCTACTGGGGATCCCCACGTCGGTACTGCCTACATCGCCCTGTTCAACTACTGCTTTGCCAAGCAGCACGGCGGTGAATTCATCCTGCGGATCGAAGACACCGACCAGCTGCGCTCCACCCGTGAGTCGGAGCAGCAGATTTTCGATGCCTTGCGCTGGTTGGGCATTACCTGGGCTGAAGGCCCGGACGTCGGCGGCCCGCACGGCCCGTATCGTCAGAGCGAGCGCAGCGACATCTACAAGCAGTACACCCAGCAACTGGTCGACATGGGCCACGCCTTCCCGTGCTTCTGCACCGCCGAAGAACTCGACCAGATGCGTGCCGAGCAACAGGCCCGTGGCGAAACCCCGCGTTACGACGGCCGCGCGTTGCTGCTGTCCAAGGAAGAAGTGGCCCGGCGCCTGGCCGCCGGCGAGCCGCACGTGATCCGCATGAAAGTGCCGAGCGAAGGCGTGTGCGTGGTGCCGGACATGCTGCGCGGTGACGTCGAGATCCCGTGGGACCGCATGGACATGCAAGTGCTGATGAAGACCGACGGCTTGCCGACGTACTTCCTGGCCAACGTGGTCGACGACCACCTGATGGGCATCACCCACGTGCTGCGCGGCGAAGAATGGCTGCCGTCTGCGCCCAAACTGATTCTGCTGTACGAGTATTTCGGTTGGGAGCAACCGCAGCTGTGCTACATGCCGCTGCTGCGTAACCCGGACAAGAGCAAGTTGTCCAAGCGCAAGAACCCGACCTCCGTCACGTTCTATGAGCGCATGGGCTTTATGCCTGAGGCGATGCTCAACTACCTGGGCCGCATGGGCTGGTCGATGCCGGATGAGCGCGAGAAGTTCTCGTTGCAGGAAATGGTCGACCACTTCGACCTGTCGCGCGTTTCCCTCGGCGGGCCGATCTTCGATATCGAGAAGCTGTCGTGGCTCAACGGCCAGTGGCTGCGTGATTTGCCGGTGGAAGAGTTTGCCAGCCGTGTGCAGCAGTGGGCGCTGAACCCCGAGTACATGATGAAGATCGCGCCGCTGGTGCAGGGCAGGGTAGAGACGTTCAGTCAGGTCGCACCGCTGGCCAGCTTCTTCTTCGCCGGTGGCGTGAACCCGGACGCCAAGCTGTTTGAGTCCAAGAAGCTCTCCGGTGATCAGGTTCGCCAGTTGATGCAGTTGATCCTGTGGAAGCTCGAAAGCCTGCGTCAGTGGGAGAAAGAGGCGATCACCGCGACAATCCAGGCAGTGGTGGAATCGTTGGAATTGAAATTGCGCGATGCCATGCCGCTGATGTTTGCCGCGATCACCGGGCAGGCCAGTTCGGTGTCGGTGCTCGATGCGATGGAAATTCTCGGCCCGGACCTTACGCGTTTCCGTCTGCGCCAAGCCCTTGATTTGCTTGGGGGTGTGTCGAAGAAAGAAAACAAAGAGTGGGAAAAGCTGCTGGGCGCTATCGCTTAAGCAGGCTGTTGTTACGACGAAACCCCGGTTTTCCGGGGTTTCGCCGGTAAGTGATTGTTATCCCGGCAAAAAAGTTTGGAAATTGTTGAAAATAAATTTGACACACTTCCAAACCGCCATTAAGATTCGCCCCGTCCTCACCGATGAGGGGCTATAGCTCAGCTGGGAGAGCGCTTGCATGGCATGCAAGAGGTCAACGGTTCGATCCCGTTTAGCTCCACCAA
>NZ_LJSB01000177.1:0-276 GCF_002742565.1 Pseudomonas sp. 2995-3
GTCGAAGTAGTGATTGAAGATGCTGAATTATCAACTACAACAGACCCCACTTCAGAAGTGTTTTATACTAACAACAAGCTTTTTATCGTAAAGACTGTAAGAGATAACAACATTTTAACAAAATCTTTAAACTCAAACGCACGGCCTATAAACTTTATTCTTATTGTCTATGAAAAAGGAGAGTTAATTTATAAAGGAGAAATTGTTTCAGATATAAATGATGATATTATTCAATTTATAAATGAACCAATTGACAGGTATACTCTTCCTAATGAT